>JBBRQM010000044.1:0-28850 GCA_038226395.1 Pyrinomonadales bacterium
CGCTTGTTGATGCACGTCAGATCGACGCGGCTAATTACATTGACGTTGTTGCTCTGATGCGCGGCCACGACTCGGTGATCTCGTGTGTCAACTATTGGCACAACGTCGCTTTGTCGAGAGCCGCGATCGAAACGGGTGCAAGTTTTTGCGATCTGGGCGGCAACAATTACATCGTTGACGAACAGCTCTCACTCGACGCCGAAGCAAAAGCCGCAGGTATTAATATCATTCCGGATTGCGGCCTGGCTCCAGGTATGGTCTCCATTTTGGCAATGCACGGCGCGACAAAATTCGATTCTGTCGATGAGATAAATATTCGTGTCGGCGGTCTGCCGCAGAATCCTCAGCCGCCGCTGAATTACCAGCTCGTCTTTTCGGTTGAGGGGCTGATAAATGAATACGTCGAGACCGCTCGCGTGATTCGCAACGGAAAACTAACAACCGTGGAATCGATGACAGAGATCGAAAGCCTTTCATTTGAAGGCTTTCCACTGCTCGAAGCGTATCAAACGTCAGGTGGAACTTCGACGCTGCCAGATACGTTTCTCGGCAAAATCCGCGAGCTTGATTACAAAACTATCCGCTATGCAGGGCACTGCGAGAAATTTAAGACGATGATTGACCTCGGCCTATGTTCAAGCGACGAGATCGTCGTCGATTCTCAGAAAGTGAAGCCGCGAAAGGTCTTTGGCGAATTGCTCCAAAAACATCTCCCGGCCGACGGACCTGATTATGTGCTCGTGCGGCTCGATTTTGTAGGACGGCTAAAGGCGGAAACACGACCGGTAGGGAGTGTGTGCTCCGGCGACGGCCTGAACCATCTCCGCTACGATATAGTCGATAAGCACGACGAAGCAACTGGTATGAGCGCCATGATGCGGACAACGGCTTTCCCTGCGTCGATCATTGCACAGATGATGGCCCGAGGTGACGTTTTGTTACGTGGGGCAACGCCGCAGGAAAAGGGCATCGACCCCGATAAATTTGTGATGGAGTTGGAACGGCGAAACATCAATATCAATATACGTGAATTATGAAATGGGTTTGGCGAATTTTACTGATGTTGCTGGCGATCGCTTTATTATCTTTGGCGGCAATTTATCTTATGAATCGTCAACTCAATTCTGTTACCGCTGACATACTGCAAACTTCGATCACCGAAATTCCAACCGAGGAGCCAAAACGTGTAGCGATCGTTTTTGGGGCAAAAGTCTGGGACGACGGCTCACCGTCAAATACACTTTATGACAGGGTGTTAACTGGCGTTGAACTTTATCGCGCGAATCGCGTCAAATCGCTACTGATGAGCGGCGATAAAACAGGCGAAAATTATGACGAACCGGCAGCGATGAAAAAGCTGGCCGTGAGTCTCGGCGTCCCCGAAAGCGATATTATTTTGGATAACGACGGCAAAAAAACTTACGATACCTGTTTCCGCGCCAAAGAAATTTTCGATGTGAAAAAAGCAATACTGGTAACGCAGGATTATCATCAGCCGCGCGCACTTTATTTGTGCAATAATCTTGGAATTGACAGCATTGGCATTACGGCAAATCGCCGAAAATATGTCAGTGAGTGGTATTATCATTTCCGAGAGTTTTTCTCGACAGCAAACGCCTGGATCGAGATAAATCTGTTGCCGCCCGAGCCGAAGAAGAGCGACAAACATACGATACAGCAATAATATTATTTGGAGGATATTGAAAACGTGAAAACATTGATCCTAACAACGCTTGCCTTCTGTCTGCTCGTCAATGCAGGATTTGGACAGGACCCGGCTGCCGCAGACGCGAAACGGGCACAGATGAAAAAAATCGAAAAACTGGCCGGCCAATGGCGCGGCTCGGGCTGGATACAGCGGGGCCCGCAGAGAGAAACATTCACAGGCACCGAGACAGTTCAGAGCAAGCTCGACGGCCTGGCATTGCTCGTAGAGGGCACTTTCGCCAACCCGGCCGGCAAGATCATTCATCAGACGCTCGCCGTTTTGTCGCCAAATGACAAGCTCAATGGCTATGTCTTTACAACCTATCTGCTGAATGGCATCTCAAGCGTTCAGGATTTTCAAGTTATAGGCGACCACTTTGAATGGGGGTTTCCGATCCCGAATGTCGGACAGGTTCGTTACACGATCAAGGTCGATGACGTAACGTGGTTCGAGATCGGGGAATTTTCACGCGACGGCAAAACTTGGGCAAAGAATTTTGAGATGAAAATCGACAGGGTGAAATGAAAGGGCCTCCCCCTTCGGAGAAGCCCTCGTAATTATTATTCCAATTATTTATACGTTGAGGCCCACGAGTCTTGGATTGGCTTTCTTTTTCAAAAGCTTTTGCAGCTTGAGGCGTGCTTTGTGAAGCTGTGATTTTGATGTGCCCACCGAGCATCCTAAAATGCGAGCGACCTCTTCGTGCTCAAAACCCTCAACGTCGTGCAGGACAAAAACGTTTTTGTAGCCCGCAGGTAACTGCTCGATCGCATTGTCGAGAGCGATTTTATCAACGATCCGCATACGTCCCGGATTTGACGTACCCGCTACAATTTGCACGGGCGTTTCGCCTTCCTCGGTCGTTTTTTCAAACTTGACCGTTCGCTTGCGAAAATGCATCAGCACCTGGTTAACCGTCATGCGGTGAAGCCACGTAGTAAAAGCCGAATCGCCGCGAAAGCTGCCGATCTTGCGATAAAGCTGGATAAAAACGTCCTGCGTCAAATCCTCGGCCTCAGACGCATTTTGCAGCATCCTGAGACAGATTGAATAAACGCGACGGTGATGGCGTGTATAAACCTCTTCAAAGGCGGCCATGTCGCCCTTGGCGGCCGCACGCGTCAGATCGAAATCTTTCGCTTTGCTTATGTCACCAATATAGCTCTCAGTCGAAAACAATACCTCGTCGGCAACGACTCCTTGTTTGCTATGAAATACCGGAAAATTTAATGTTTCAGTTGTCATGTCATTCCCCCCGTTTATATCTATTTCAAATAGCGTGCCAAACTACTCATATCTTTCTTAATAACGTGAACCACGCGAAAAATTGCATTTAGTTCTAGTTTTTTCGGGCATATTTATTAATTCGTTATACATCTAATAAAGGATTCATAAAGAATGCGTATGGCATTTGCTCCAAATGCTGCACGATTTGGTATGCCAAAAATTTATTTGCCATCCTGATGCCGAATAACAAAAAATGTTAAAATTCTACATCTAAATTTCATGCAAAAAAATGTCCGATTTTCGGCGTTTTCATTCAATAATGCTCAGAAAGTATTCGCTCCAATTTATTTTTTTACTTGTTCTTGCATGTTTTTGTAGTTTACAGGTATTTGCGCAATCCGTCAGTTCGCTTCCATACCGAAGCCAGGAAGTATCTGAAAAAGACGGTATCCCTGTATTGATCAAGCATTTGCCGAATTGGGAAAGTGTTCGCGACCGGGCTGTGATTGCAAACACCGCCGAACCGATAAAAGCTGTATTGGGTACTCGCCCAATACTAGATCTAATAGATTTTACAGGCGGAACAGAGGCAGTGACTGCGCGATATGATGTCGGCCGATTGCTTATTATTGAGTACTCGTCCCCGCAAGCGTCGGTCGCGGCCGACAAAGCTTTCATGGCCAAACTTGCCGAGGGCAACGATTCGGGCAAGACCATTTATCGGCGGATTGGTAATTACAATGCGTTCGTTTTCGATGCTGTCGATGAGGTGTCGGCGAACGCTCTGCTCGATCAGGTTAAATACGAAAAATTTGTTCAGTGGCTTGGCGAAAACCCTTTTTTGCAGAAACAGGCTGAGCGGAATTTCATTATCACTACGTCCGACCTTTTTGTCTCGACCGTTCTGATAATACTGATCGGTATCGGAATTGCGATCTTCGGCGGGGTCATTACCGGATATGTATTTTTTAATTTTCGCGAGCGAAAACGTGCCTCACAGCCGACTTTCAGCGACGCCGGCGGCATGACGCGTCTCAATCTCGACGGCCTGACGCCGGACATCATTCCCGAAAGACTGTTGAACGACTGATGCGGTTTACGGCAGTGATTCAATCAGCCGGTCAATTTCCTCAATATTATTGTAAAAATGTGGTGCTATGCGGACCCGGTCGCCGCGTGGGCTGACAACGATTTTCTCGCTTTCGAGATGCGCGGCGATTTGGTTTGATGTAAGGCCGCCGAGATGTTTTATGCAGACGATCGCAGATTTTTCGTCCTTTGTGCGTGAACTTACAATCTCGTAATTGCTCCCGGCGATACCGTCGCAAAGATGATCGGTGAGGTCTCTGAGATAGCTTTCTATTCGATCGAGACCAGTGTCGTGAAGAAGTTTCAGGCTTTGTTCAAGGCCATAAAACAGCGACGAGCATCCCGTTCCCGATTCCCAAGCCAGCGCCGTCGATTTAAAAGGTTGTGCCCGATCCTCAAAATCCCATGGAGTTTCCACACTTATCCATCCGACAAATGTAGGTTTAATCCGCTCACGAGCCCTGTCCGAAAGATACATCATCCCGCAGCCCTCTGGCGCGCACAGCCATTTATGGCTTGCCCCACACGCCGCATCGACGAACTGAGCCGGCAGATCGTAGCCCCGCGCTCCAAAACCTTGAATGATATCGACGCAAAAAAGAGCATCGACCCCACGTGCCGCGCGGCCTATGCGCTCGAGGTCGGCCTTAAAGCCAGATGTGTATTGCACCGAGCTGATAGCAACGACCTGTGTATTTGAGTCGATCAACGCGATAAATTCTTCCATGTCAATACGGCCGTATCGTTCCGGGCAAAGTCGGATCTCGACGCCGAATTCATCACGGATCCTCCGCCACGGGTAGAAATTTGCCGGAAATTCGCGTTCAAAGCTGACAATATTGTCGCCCGTTTGCCACTTTAATCCACCGGCAATCGCCGAAAATCCGTCGGATGTATTTCGCAAAAATGCTATCTGGTCAGACCGCACTCCCAGCATTTCTGCGGTAAGTGAGCGAGCACTATCTTTCGTATCGACCCAATCCTGATAATGCGCCGAACCGTTTGCAGCGACATCCTCGAGTTGTGAAGTAATGGCGGAGATAGCCGTCGTCAGTATCGGCGACACAGCGGCGCTGTTTAAATAAGTTTGCTGACCGGTGATCGGAAAAAGTGAGCGGATCTGTTCGTTCATCAATTTTCACTTTAATATTTCTTTTGACAAAACGCACGGCGAAGGCAGATTATTAGATAGGCTCATTTTGACCCCGACGCCTGTCCGTCATTGTGCATCTAATTGCTCGAATATGTTGGAATTGCGAAAGAAAAACAATCTTGATTTTGGATCGGTTGCCGTTGCCGACGACCGCGATATCGAAATAACGCGAATGAAACGCGAATCGCGCCAAGGGCTTTGGGCCGAAGGTTTGCGTCTGCTTCGGGATATTTTTCTGATCGTCGTCGTTTTTATCCTGTTTGGCGTATTCTTTGTTCAACCGGTCGTAGTCGAGGGCACGTCGATGCTGCCCGAACTGCATGACGGTGAACGCCTTTTGGTAAACAAGCTGGTTTACTACAAATTTCAAAGTGTCAGTTGGGGGCATATCGAACGCGGCGATATTGTGGTTTTTTGGTTCCCGAACGACCCTGACAAAAGCTACGTCAAGCGAGTTATCGGTCTGCCTGGTGAGACAGTCGAGATACGCAGCGGCAAAGTCCTCATCAACGGTCAGGAATTGAACGAGGACTATCTCAACACCGAATACAATCAGACGCTGCCGAGCTGGCCGGCCAAAAAGGTCGAGGAACATCATTATTTTGTGATGGGCGACAACCGAGATAATTCTTCCGACTCGCGTTACTGGGGCCTCGTCCCCGAAAAATATATTTACGGAAAGGCTTTCTTTCGATATTGGAAACCATCAGGCATAGGCTTTCTCGATCACGGCGAATATCAAAACGCACCACATCCGCCAACTAACAAGGAAGACCTCCGCTCGGACGACGAACGGTAGGATAGTAATATGAAGATATAAATTGCCACGAGCTTTAGCTCGTGGACATCGGTACAGCCATAAAATGGCTTTAGCCGAATGTATTTGATCGTTGGGCTAAAGCCCGATGTTGTGTTTGAACGTTTTCCACTAGCTAAAGCTAGTGGCAATTCATTAATAATGAGTGTTTCAAAAAAAGCCATGCTTGTCCTCGAAGACGGGCGCACTTTTAACGGTGCGTCTTTTGGCGCTGAGGGCGAGACGTTTGGCGAGATTGTATTTAACACATCTATGTCCGGCTATCAGGAGATATTGACCGACCCAAGCTATGCAGGTCAGATCGTCTGCATGACGTATCCGCTAATCGGTAATTACGGCACAAATGATAAAGACGTCGAATCGCGTCGCCCGTGGGTCGAGGGCTTTGTTGTCCGTGAGGCTAGCCGCATCGCTTCGAATTTCCGTTCTACGATGTCGCTACAGGATTATTTAATAGCGAATAATATTGTCGGTATCGAGCATATTGACACACGTGCTCTCGTTCGCCACATTCGCGATAAAGGTGCGATGCGTTCAGGCATTTCGACCGTCGACCTTGATCCAAAATCGCTGTTAAACAAAATTCTTTCGACACCTGAAATGCAGAATCGCGAACTCGCGAGCACCGTCACCGTTGATACCTATTATGATTATCCTGCAATGGGCGACGAAAAATTTTATATCGTCGCTTACGATTTTGGCGTAAAAACCAATTCCTTGCGCGAATTCGCAAAATTCGGCTGTCGCGTAACTGTTGTTCCTGCCGGAACATCGGCCGCCGATACAATTGCTCTTAAACCCGACGGTATCTTCCTGTCAAACGGCCCCGGCGACCCTGCTTCGATGACGGCGGTCGTCAACGAGATTAAACATCTCGCCGCAAGCAAAACGCCGATGTTTGGCATCTGTCTCGGCCATCAATTGCTGGGTGAGGCATTTGGCGGCTCGACCTATAAACTAAAATTCGGCCACCGGGGCGGCAATCAACCGATCAAAGACCTGACCACAGGCAAAATCGAGATCACAGCACACAATCACGGCTTCGCCGTCGCGGCTGAGAGCTTGCCCGCCGATGTCGAGGTCACGCATATTAATCTCAACGATCAGACGGTCGCCGGCCTGCGGCACAAAACGCTGCCTGTTTTCTCAGTCCAATACCATCCCGAATCTGCACCTGGCCCTCACGATTCGGAATACCTTTTTGAGCGTTTTATCGATCTGATGAAGGACTAAGATCTGTGATCCTGGTCAGATAGCCTCGATTGCGTACCAGCTACTTTCCGGTGATCTTGAACGAATCAAAAAACTTTGTGCCTTTCGCCTTAATTGCGTCACTCGCCATCTCTTTGGCGTAACCAAAAATGATGAGATAAACTCGTCCTCCGACCTTTGTGATTCGTGTGTCCGTGATGTTTTCACCGGAAGAACCTTTCTCTAATCTAATCAATTGATTGCCGGGAAATCCGCCAACGTTTATTGAATTGCTGGCAATGATGGTGGAGCCATCATTCATCTCACCCTTGAGCCAATCATTAATGGCAAACGTTTCGTCCGGGCCGAGATCAAAATATGTGACCCAAAAAACTGCCGGCAAACTCGTGCTCATAGCCAGATGTGACTTTGGCTTGCCGGGGTCTTCATGTGTGTCCACTTTCGGTTTATTCGGAAGCGAAACGGCATAGCGTCCTTCAGGTGAGGTGTAATTGATCCAAGCTGTCTCCACCTCGGCCATGGTCGCATCGACACTTTCAGAGAACTGCATTTTCCATCCCGCGTCATTTCGCATCCATATGTCGTGAGATTTTCCGTTTACCTGGAGTTTATGAGGTTGCCCATCAATCATCGCGGTCATATTAAGCGTCAGAGATGTTTCAACGATAGCCTCGTTCGCATCTTTTCCTTGTTTTATGCTCACAACCTTCGTCGCGGCGTTGACTTCCGTAATATCCTTATCTGAAGCGTCTTTATCGAAGGAATTGGTGACGTCAGTATGATTCCTGATCTTGCCGTCCTTGTCTTTCTCTGTATAATCATTAGCCAGCAATGATTTGAGAAGGTCGGCGTCTCTGTTTTTGAGAGCCTGATCGCGTTTTGCATAGATGGCCTCCAGTTCTTTACGAACTGAATCATTCTGGGCAGCCGAGAAGCTGCCTAAGGCCAGAATTGAGACAAATGTCCAGATACAAAAATTGAATTTGCGACTTGTAAGCATTCTATTTTCTCCTTCAAGCTTTAATACTGATTTTGTGTCCCGGGCTATTTTTCGCCGATGATCTTATATGAATTGAGGAGCCGGAGATACGACGCCTCGATTATCTTCCTGTCCAGAGCATAAGTTTTCTCGGCGTACATCTGGGCTGACCCCGTCCGCAAGGACGTTTCGAGGCCTAAACACCCCTTTTTCGACGTGCCCGAGTAGCCAAATGTAATGTCAGTATGGCCGCCCATGTTGCCTTCAGCGGTTGCATAGAGATTCAGCGTGAAGCCGCCGATCATCTTTGTTTTGGGCCAATTTTTAGGCGGCTTATCATCAGTGGCTTTTTCCCATGAGTCGCATCTACCTCCCGGAGTGGCACCTTTTGATATTCGGAACTCATAGGAATCCCTATATTTATCCGGGATTTTTTTCGGAGTTAGCGTTATCGAAAAATCAGCCGAGGTCGCGCCCTCACCCACAGCAACCTCAAAATCGCCCGGATAGCTAAAGCTGACACCGAGTTTCTTATCTTCAAATGTTTTCCATTTGGATTCACCTTTTTGCGGAGTCTGTGAATAGAGACTTGCCACAAGCACCAAGCTCAGCGAAAGGAGCAAAAATAGTGTTTTGATCTTCATAAGATTTTACGATTGCCCTTAGAAGTAAAGATTCCTAACTTAATGTCAACGAGGGGCCGTTGTCGCCGAAAGCTTATTGCCCGATGTAAAGCTATTTGCCAATCCGCATGAAGGCGGCGGTTTCGATCTTTTCCCGGTCAAAAGTGTCGAGGTAGTTCTTTGTTACGTCAAATTTGGACCAGCTCGTGGGGTCCTTTTTCTTCATTACGGTGGTCTTTCTCTGGCCCGTCAGATAGTTATCGCTCTCACTCGTCATGTTGTCTGGACCACCACCATTCAGAAAGTCGGCCCCAATCAACAGGAACCTTCCCGTAGTCTGATCAAACCTGAACTGATACGTCTCTCGAGACATGCTGCTCCCACTATTTCCTTCGGCCTGGTCAACCACGATCACTCCCTTTTTGATCGTGACGCTGAGCTCGCCCATCGCATTTCCACAATCCACGCAATCGAGCAGGTAACGAGCGACTGCGGCGTTCTTCCAACTCTTGTCCTTTTGAGCGGTAGCGACGACCAATGCCCGTGCACGGCTCTTGCCCTCTGCCGCCTTGTCTTGCGTGAGCGTTATGACAATGTCCGAGGATCCGTCCCCATTGACATCACCTTCGGTCTGGTTCTCGATACTCCAGCCGGCGGGGGCAAAATCACTCGCCTTCATGGCTGAGGCGGAGACCTTGCCCTTATCGATCGCAATATACCGGTCATCCTGCGATGCCGCGCGAAGCGGTGAACTCAAAACAATGGCGGCTGCGAAAGCCATACCTGTAATAATGCTGATCATAAGTTGTCGTTTTTTCATTTTTTCTCCTTGTAAACTCCGTTATAGCTGTTCAAATTCTCTGCAATAACAGAGTCATCGAAATGCGATTACCGGGGATCGGTGAATCAATATTTAAGACTGAATTTGTACCAGGTTGATTTCACGATCTCTGCGTTTTCGGATACATCCTGCATACTCAAATAATATTTAAGGTTATAAAGATTGCCTGGTGTCGAGTCTAAGTTTAATGCCTCATAAGGTATGTAAATTTTAAAATCAGCGTAGTTTGCATCATTGTAACCCGGAGTAAAATCCGTATTGGCGGTAACATAGCCGCTGACGGTCCGATACCTTGAGTCCTTTGCTCCTTTTAGTGGTTTTCCATCCCTATCGTTGTAGAAGTAAGCGATCATTTTGCATGGATTACTAAGTGCGTTTTTCACTTTAAAAGTGACATATACCACCATCCACCACTTATCATCCATCTTTACGCGATGCACCACCCTCGACGATACAAACGTTCCCGATAAAGGGTTTGGCTTATTTCGTTGGGCAAAGGCGATCGATGCAGATGCCATAAAAAGCACGATAAGAAATAAACATTTGATTTTCACAAGTTTTCGATCATTCATAATAGCGAACGCTCTTACAGTCAGCATTTTCTGTTCTAATCTTTGAATATTCATAATTAATCTCCGCCTGATCCTTCAGAAAATACGGTCGTGCATCACTCAGAGCGGGAATGGTTCCGCTTAAAACCTGAGGAATACGGGATCGACACGGATTCTTATTTCGTCCTGCCGTCGAGATCACAAACTTCGTAATGTTGAAGAAAAAGCAAGCAAATTTAGCAAATAGCTGACCCCATTGTCAAGCTATGCAGGAAGATTAGGGCGCAATCCTTGAAAGCAGGTTGCGGCGCAAATACCATTCGTGCTGCCGGGACAAGACAGAAAATTAATTTAACGTTAAGCAAAAGGGGGCAACGCCTTTTTTTGTAATTTCTCGTTCATGGTTTACCCGGTTAGAACTGTCCATTAAGCAGCGTTGATCTAATTACACTAACGGCCGATTCCGGCAATATAAGGTGCGATCACCAGTGAAACGATGGACATTAATTTGATAAGGATATTCATCGAGGGGCCTGAGGTGTCTTTGAACGGATCGCCTACGGTATCGCCTGTGACAGATGCTTTGTGTGGCTCTGATTTTTTGTAATGCATTTCGCCGTTGATCTCGATACCTTTTTCAAAGGATTTTTTGGCATTGTCCCACGCGCCGCCGGCATTTGACTGGAAAATTCCCATTAGCACGCCGGATACGGTGACACCTGCCAATAACCCGCCTAACACCTCGGGGCCAAATGTAAAACCAACGATCACCGGAGTAATTAAAGCGATAGCTCCCGGCATCATCATTTCGCGTAAGGATGCCTTGGTGGAGATGGCGACGCATTTGTCGTATTCGGGTTTTGCCGTGTAGTCCATGATGCCCGGAATTTCGCGGAACTGGCGTCTGACTTCCTGCACCATATCCATCGCCGCTTTGCCTACGGCCTGGATACACAATGCCGAGAAAATGAAAGGGATCATTCCACCTACAAAAAGGCCAGCTAATACCGGAGCTTTGTAAATATCAATATGTTGATCATTCGGCATGGCAATTCCAACAAACGCAGCAAACAATGCGAGTGATGTTAATGCAGCAGATGCAATAGCAAAACCTTTACCTGTCGCTGCGGTGGTATTACCAACCGCATCTAAAGTATCCGTGCGCTCACGCACTTCAGGTGGCAACTGGCTCATCTCGGCGATTCCGCCCGCATTATCGGCAATTGGTCCGAATGCGTCGATCGCTAACTGCATCGCGGTTGTCGCCATCATGCCCGCAGCCGCAATCGCCACACCATACAATCCAGCAAAGTAATAGGAAGCCATGATACCGCCGGCCAATGTCAAAATCGGAATAACGGTCGATTTCATGCCGACGGCTAAACCACCAATGATGTTGGTAGCATGTCCGGTTGATGATTGCCGAACGATAGACAGCACCGGCTTTTTACCCATAGCCGTGTAATATTCTGTAACGATACTCATGATCGCTCCTACGATTGTTCCGACAACAATCGCTAAGAAGACGCCCATTTTATTGAAGGTAATTGTTCGCAGTGTGATTGGACCATCAGGAAGTAACCACATTACAACAAAGTAAGAAGCGACAACTGTCAGTAGCATGGAAGTCCAATTTCCCAGGTTCAATGCCTTTTGTACGCTTGATTTATCGTCTTTAATTGTGACTAACAAGGTTCCGACGATAGAGAAAACAATTCCCAGACCGCAGATCACCATCGGCAGCAGGATAGGAGACATTCCGCCAAAAGCGTCGGTCAACTTGATCTCCTGTCCCAATACCATCGTCGCTAAAATAGTTGCTACATATGAACCGAAAAGATCAGCACCCATACCGGCGACGTCACCTACATTGTCACCGACGTTGTCAGCGATAGTAGCCGGATTGCGGACATCATCTTCAGGAATTCCGGCTTCTACTTTGCCAACCAGATCGGCTCCAACGTCGGCCGCTTTTGTATAGATACCACCACCCACGCGTGCAAATAATGCGATCGACTCAGCTCCTAACGAGAAACCGGTCAATACTTCAACCGCTGTTCTCACTTGATTCACTCCCAAGCCCGCGAACAAAGTAAGGAATACAATAAACAACCCGCCCAACCCTAAAACCGCCAAACCAGCTACACCAAGCCCCATAACCGTTCCGCCCGTGAAGGACACTTTTAGTGCCTGCTTCAAACTCGTGCGGGCCGCTTGCGTCGTGCGAACGTTGGCCTTGGTCGCCACTTTCATACCGATATATCCGGCTGTAGCGGAAAACACAGCCCCGATAATAAATGCGATGGCGATCACCCAGCTCGAATGGATCTCTTTGCCATTTACGGTATGAATAGTTCCCGAATAAGCCAATAATACCGCAGTAAATAAAACGAATATGCTAAGTACCTTCCATTCCGCTTTCAAAAACGCCATTGCGCCATCGGCGATATAGCCCGCAAGCTCCTGCATGTTCGCATCGCCGGCATCCTGCTTGCTGACCCAAGCCGACTTAAACGCCATTACCAAGAGTCCCAAAATCCCTAAAGCGGGAGCTAAATAAATTACGTAATTGTTCATATTGATTCTTTATTTGCGGCCAATCGCAAGCAGCAAACTTAATGTATTATCTCATTAAGTTGTGTATAAACTTAGATCGAGTCTAGTAGCTTATCCAAAACCACTGATTATAAAATACTTGCAACTATTTAACTAATAACGTGAAGCAAAATGTCACTTCCTGGAAGTTTGCCACAGAGGACACAGAGAACACTGAGGAAAACCCGGAATTCAAAAAGACACAGAATATTAAATATCCTCTGTGTTCTCTGTGGCGAATCTTTCCGTCAGAATTATCGTGACTACGCCGCGTAAAGTATGGTAAATTAGCGTGTTGAACATTTTTGTTCAGGTACAGAATTATGAATCAGGTTTTGGAAACAGGAACGGTGCCGGTCAGCGAGACGACGATCGAATCGGTCTTGCTCGACGCCGATCTTTTTGTAAAGTACAGTTCGCCGGAAAAGGCGTTTGCGCTGCTCCGTGATTCGCTCGACCGTTCGCCCCGTTCGATCTCGCTTCGCGAAAAAATGCGCGACATCTGTGTCAAACAAAAGAACCTTGCTGAGGCGGCCAAACAATGCCTCGCTCTGGTCAGCCTATACATCCACCGCGAGGATTTTGACCTCGCATACGACCGTTTGCAGGAGGCCAAGCTGCTTGATCCGCGGATATCTGTCGCACCGGGGCTTGAGGCCATTCGCCGGGCTCGACGACCTGATTTTGCAACCAATCGCGACCGCTCGCCGCAAATGGTGCGCACTGACGTTACATTTGCCGGCAACCTTGCATATGTTAATGTTTTTGACGCCGTTCAGGTGATCGAGAGCTCGAAGATGACCGGTCTGCTGGTCATAAAAGCTGATATGCATCTGGCCAATGTCGCCTTTAACGAGGGCAAGATCGTTGACGCCGAATGCAACGGCACCAACGGCCACGTCGCGTTTCGAGACATTATCGAGATCAACAGCGGGACGTTTGAGTTTTCGACCTCGGATCACGAATTCCCCGTCATAATCGTTGTTTCGAGCAATACCAATTTTCTCCTTGATGTCCTCACCGAACTCGATAACGAACGCGCCGAAAAACAAGGCCTGAGAAATGTCGGCGACGAGATAATTTGAGTTGACTTACACTTTCAAATACAACAAAATATAGTGCTTCCCCATGATTCAAGCACTATAGGATGTTTAAGCTTCAACGTCTCGAAATTACAGGATTTAAGTCGTTTGCCGACTATACGGAAATCGTTTTTACCGGCAGCGGCATAACGGCAGTCGTCGGCCCCAACGGCTGCGGCAAGTCAAACGTCTCTGATGCTATCGCCTGGGTATTGGGTGAGCAGCGTGCAAAATCCTTGCGCGGCGGCGAAATGAAAGACGTCGTTTTCGCCGGGACAAAAAACCGCAAGCCTGGTGGGATGGCTGAGGTTGTGCTCCATCTGGTTCGCGACGATACGGTTTTTGATATCGACCAGAACGAGCTCGGCGACATCGACGAGGCTCTGACCGGCATCGACGAAAATGCGGTCGATATGGACGAGATCGAGGCAGATGACTCGGAACCTTTGGAAGTTGTTGCGGAAATCGCCATCGAACAAAATGGTTTTCATGAAGAAGAGATAGAGGCAGTAAAGGTCGCAGCCGTTGGCTCAACCCAAACCCTAGAGACTAAAGTCAAGACAAAGCGCCATTGGCGCCCGCGTTCGTTTGCACTCGAATTTGCTCCCGGTGAGGCGGTTTCGGTCACACGACGGCTTTATCTTTCGGGCGAGAGCGATTACCAGCTTAATGGCAAATCGTGCCGTCTGCGCGATATTACCGATCTTTTTGCAGGCACCGGATTGTCGGGCGCCCACTATGCGATCATCGAGCAGGGACGAATCGGCCAGATACTCTCGGCAAAGCCAGCAGATCGCCGCAACCTGATCGAGGAAGCCGCCGGCATCTCAAAATTCCGTACTCGTCAGCGTGCCGCCGAAACGCGGCTCGAATCCGCCAAAAGCAATCTTGGCCGTATTTCCGATATCGTTTTCGAGATCGAAAAACAGGCTAATTCACTACGAAGACAGGCAGGGAAGACCCGGCGATTCAAAATACTGCAAGAGGAATTTCGCGTATTGCTGCGTCAGCTTTTCGCCGCTGAGGGCAAGTATCTGTCAGATCTTTCCGCCGATCTGAAAATCCAGCTTGCCGTCGCCGCCAACTTGGAGGAGGACTTACAGTCACAAGTCACTGCCAAAGAGGAAGCCGCCCGCGATGCAACTCAAAAGGCACGTGATGCCGAGGAGAGCCTCGCTGGGCTTCGCAAAATTCACGCCAACAATGCACTTGAGCGCGACCGTGCCGAGCGCGAGCATATTTACAAATCGGATCAGATCGTCGGGCTAAATAATCGCTGCGAGACGCTTCGAAGTGAGATCACCTCGTCGGATCAGCGACTCAAGCTGCTTGTAACCGAGCTTGAGCGTCTGCAAAAAGACGAAAGGCACGAAAGTGCTGAATATGCCCAGGCAGAATCGGCCCTTCACGAATCACAGGGCATTCACCGCAGCGAGGCTGAGGCATTGGCAACTATCGAGACGTCGATCGAGGCTTTTCGCAGCCAATTGGTGCAGCACACCGGTGCGGCAGAGCGATTTGACGAAATCGCCCGGCAATTGGAAAACAATCTTGAAAGGCTCATCCAGCGCTCTCACGCTCTGGAAAAAGAAGGCCTGCGTGCGGACGAGACCTTTGCGGCAAATCAACGACATGCCGAGGAACTCGCTGCAAATCTAACTTCGGAAGAAACAAAACTCGCCGGCCTCAACGTCGAAAAGGAACAACTGCTAGCCGCGACCGCCGATGCCAGAAATGCTCTGCGTGACGCTGAAAGTGAGCTTCAAACGCTTCAGGCCGAGCATTCGGCCAAGCGGCACCGACTTGCTACATTGCTCGAGCTTGAGGAAAAGCGTGCCGTATATACGCCGCAAGTGCAGAAATTATTTGCCGATGAGAAAAAAATCGGTGTGCGTCTTGCGGGAGTTTTGGCCGACCGGCTAAACGTTATCAGAGAAGCCGAAATGGCTGTCGAGACGCTGTTTGGTAATTTTCTTGAGGCAGTCGTTGTTGAGTCGCTCACGGACGCAAAACACATTTCGATTTGGCTTGATAAGAACAACATCGGCCGCACTGCAATGATCATTTTGCCTAAAGAGGCTGCTACAGATAAACAAGCGGCAAACGAAAAAACAGACACTATCGCCGATATGCTTGGCGTATCAGGCGAACTGGCAAATATCCTATGGCAGATATTTCCGCGTGAGATGGCGGCACGTCTTGTTAAAGATCTCGATGCAAAAGATGCTGCCGACGGCAATATTCTCGTAAATTTTGACGGCGATCTGCTGCTCGGCGGCCGGATGTTTGTCGGCGGCAAGCGTGCCGCGGCTGGCAAGAATGAATCGCTCTTAGCTTTCAAACGCGAACTCAACCAGCTTGATATAGATTGCTCGCGGCTAGCCGCCGCTATCGACACCTCCGTCGAAAAGGCCGAATCGGCACGTGCCTCACTTATCGAGAACGAGAGCAAAACCGTCGATCTGCAATCGCTTGTCATTAAGGTCGATCGAGGCATTCACGGGCTTCGTATACAGTTGCACACCGCTCGCGAGGAGATCGCTCGCGCCGAGCGTCATCTCAAGGTCGTCGCCGACGAAATAAGTCAAATTAACGCTGAGTTAAACGAGCTAAAACATAAACAAGCCGAGGCTATTACCAGCAAACAAACTGCCGATGCTGCAAGGCTGGAGGCCACCGCATCGCTCGAAAATATCAGTGTCCATCTGACCGATGCCCGCCTAAAAACTGATTCCGCGAGCACTGTTTTGAACGAAAAACGAATGATCGCGGCGACGTCAGAGGAACGCCGGCGTTCGGCCGTGTCGGCACTGCGGCGTGTTGAGAACGATGGCCGGGAAATAGAATCACGACTCGCACTGCAAAATCTCGAAATGTCCGAGGCCGAGTCCAGGATCAAGAGCTTACATGACGCGATCACCGAGATCACCGACAAGATAGCCTCGGCGGGCAGTGAGATTGAGAGCGAAACCCTCGATCTGACCGACGCTGTCACCGCGTTGACGACAGCACGTGAGATGTCCGATGGATTGAGTGACGATCTCGCCGTCCTCAACCGTCGTGCCGCCGAGGCCCGCAACGAGCGTGCCGCGATAGAGATCCGTCAGGCCGAGGCCGCGACGCAATTGAAGAATATCAGCGAGAATTGTCAGCAAGAATTGAACTCTCCTCTGAGAGAACTCGTTGCAACGACCCAGATCGCCGATGATTTTGACCTCGAATTTGCCCGCCGTGAGGCCGACGAACTGCGGCAGCGACTCGACAGCTTTGGGGCGATCAATATGCTTGCACTCGAAGAGCTTGCTGAAACCGAGGAACGTCTCGAATTTTTGACCTCTCAGCGACAGGACATTATCGATAGCATCGCCGCCACCGAAGAGGCACTCCGGGAAATCAAGCAGCGTTCGCGGGACAAATTTCGCACGGCGTTTGAGGCTATCAACGAGAATTTCACAGTCTTTTTCCAGGATCTCTTTGGCGGAGGCCGGGGCGAAATGACTTTGCTCGAATCCCCAGACATTCTTGAAGCCGGTATCGAGGTGACCGCCCAGCCACCGGGCAAACGTCTACAAAATATCCTGTTGCTCTCAGGCGGCGAAAAGGCGATGACGGCGATCGCTCTTGTCCTCGCAATATTCAAATACCGGCCGTCGCCTTTCTGCCTGCTTGACGAGGTCGATGCACCACTTGATGATGCAAACGTCGGGCGCTTTGCCGGCAAGATCGCCGAAATGTCTGAGAGGACACAGTTTATCGTCATCACACACAATAAACGCACGATGGAGGCGGCCCGTGCACTTTACGGCGTGACGATGCAGGAGGCCGGTGTTTCAAAGATAGTCTCGGTCAAATTCGACTAAGATTTTGCCGCAGAGCACACAGAGAGCAAAATGGTAAGGAATCGGTCTGCTAATTTTTTTCTCCGTGTTCTCTGTGTTCTCGTCAGCTAATTTACCTGTTTCTGCCAACTGCGCCGTCGTCATAGGCATCAAACCTGCACGCAGAAAAATTTTCTGTTTTTCACAAACTTCGCTAGAATAATCTTCAAATGACAATGCATTTCAGGCAATTTGGGTTACTTGTTTTGATGCTGTTGACCGCATTGCCTGCACATGCACAGACACGCAGGCCTAAACCTGTCAAAAAAGTGCCGGCAATTGTGGCCCAGCCGACTCCGGCCCCGTCGCCGCCGCCCACCCCTGCCGTCGATACCGTCCCGAAAAAAAACGAACGGCCAATCGACACGTCATCGGATCCCGCGAAGAATGCATCTGCGACAAAACCTTACATCCCCGCATATTTTTACGAATTCAACCGCCCCGGATTTACGATCCCGCGAATCCTGATCGAGCATGACGACGCAGGCCGCGGCAAAATAACGTTTCAGAAAGAGGGTCATGAAGCCATGATCTCAGACCCGGTCGATCTCTCGCCCACGACAATGACAAAGCTTCGAGGGTTGCTGACGGCGCTCGACTTTCTCAATTCGACCGTCGTTTACCAGTATGAAAAGGATTATTCTCACTTGGGCAACGTGACGATCACGGTGAACCGGGACGGAAAGGGGCGGAGCGTTAAATACAATTGGACGGAGAATAAGGACGCTCTGGCTTTGATGAATGAATACCGCCGGATCGGAAACGAATATTTATGGAAGTTTGACCTCAATATCGCCCGCCAAAATCAACCGCTCGAGACGCCTGGCCTTATGGATCAGATTATCGACTACGTCGGCCGCGGCGAGATATCCGATCCGCCGCAAATGATCCCGTTCCTCAACGAGCTTTCGACCGACGAACGCATGCCGCTAATGGCCCGCAACCGCGCCCTCAAATTGATCAAAACGATTCAATCTGCCAAAAAATAAGGACTGGATTGTTTTGTCCCCAAATAAGTTTACACTTGAAAAATAGAAGTTTTTCTAAAAAGAGGAGATAAACAAAATGCGTTTGAAAGACAAAGTTGCATTGATCACGGGAGCAAGCAGCGGGATCGGAAAAGCCATGGCCACGCGCTTTGCCGCCGAGGGAGCGCATGTCGCCGTTAATTACCGGCCCGGCAGTCCGGCGGACAGCGCCGCCGCGTTGGGCGAGGCAGCATCGTTTGGACCGTCGTCGATAGCTGTAATGGCTGATGTAAGCAAACGCGAGGATGTCGAGAGGATGATGTCTGAGATCGTCGATAAATTTGGCCGCATTGATATTGCTATTAATAATGCCGGCATTGAGATCAAAAAGCCTTTTTTAGAAACTACTAATGACGAATGGAACAAGGTTTTGGCGGTTAATCTGTTTGGCTCATATCTGGTCAGTCAAATTGCCGCACAGCAGATGGTCAAACAAGGGCAGGGCGGGAAGCTCATCAATGTTTCGTCCGTTCACGAGGACATTCCATTTCCGGGTTACACGGCCTATTGCGCCTCAAAAGGCGGCGTGCGGATGATGATGCGAAATCTGGCGATGGAGCTGGCCGAGTATAAGATAAACGTTAATAACATTGCACCCGGAGCGATAGCGACACCGATCAATCAAACGGTGCTCGATGATCCCGCGGCAATGAAAAACGCTCTGAGCGAGATCCCCTGGGGCCGTTTTGGCCGCCCCGAAGAGGTAGCCTCTGTTGCCGTCTTTCTCGCAAGTGACGAGGCCGATTATGTCACAGGGAGTACATATTACATTGACGGCGGCCTGACCCAGCAGGTGACGATGTATTAGTCGGGTCCTGAGCAAGAGCGCTCGAACTCGTTTGACCAATAATTTTCTTTGTCACTCGACGATCTTGATCTGGCCTGGGTCGGTCAGGTCGATCTCGGTCGCGCCGCGAAAGTCGACGAACTTGCCGGAAACACGGATCCGCTTTGCTTGAAGTTTGGTGAGATCGGGAAATTTGGCCCAATCAGCACGCTTGATAACTGCGGTAAGAGCGGTCTTATAGTCCTTGTCAAAATTAAGGATCACGATCGCTCCGCTTTTGGGCGTAAATACCTTGGTCACAAGCCCGATGAACGACTCGTCCATGCCCACAAGCTGTTTAGCCGCTTTTAAGTCATGCGCATCGAGCGAAGGCGGGAAAGCGGGGTCGGTCGTGGCAATGGTGCTGAACTTTGCCGTTTTTGAGGCGAGCTGCGACTGTGTTTCCTGTGCCGCCGTTCCTAAGGCTAAAAAGGCAATACATATTACGGCCAACGCTGATGTTTTGATCAATTTACACATGCAACGAATTTAGCATTAACCGGCGAACATGGCAAGAACATTTTTGGCGGCCAGTATTCTCATTCACTTTTTCGGGGCGGTTGGGCTCGGTAGCGGGTGAGGATTGAGGTGACGTAGTTTTTTGTTGATGAGATGCCGATACGGGCGATGAAATCGGGCTCGGATAAGGTGTTGGTGTCGGTCGTTTTTGTCCACTCCTCGACACGGCTCGGGCCGGCGTTGTAGGCGGCCAGCGTCATGGCGGTCTCGGCGGGACGTCCGCGATAATTCTCGCGCAGTTTTTCGAGATACCAGCATCCGGCCTGTATGTTGCGCTCGGGATCGCGGAGAAACTCGACCACGTTTTGAGATGCCTGCTTTTCAAATCCGTGAAAGCCCGTTTCCTTTGCCCAGTCGCGAGCAACACCGGGCGTTACCTGCATCAGCCCAACCTCGTCGGCAGCTCCGACTTTCCATGCCCGAAAATACGTCTCTTCGTAAATAAGGCTCCATACCAGACGCTCATCGAGCCTAAAGACGCGAGCCTGACGCTCTATTAGGTCGTCATAGCGATGCTCCCAGTAAGTCGGGAAAAATAGGGCCGCAGACAGGCACACGACCGCGAGGATAAGCAAACACGAGATGAGGTACCGGATCATTTGGTCAGTAGTCAGTAGGTAGTCATAAGACGATACCTCGCATAACCCAATTCATTTTACTACGGGCTTGCCACGTTTCCTGCGCACCGGAGCGGAATGACTGGTAAGAGCATCTGGAGAATCGCCGTTTGTTACCAATTCGTGTTTCATTCCATTCGCCTGAGTCATCCCGGCACGGACACGCTCGGCAAACAGATCAACGTCGTAGTCGGCCTCGGTGGCCATCTCGCGGCGTATTTCGAGCAGTATCTCAAGGAATTTGGGTCGACGGTACATAGGTCAATTCTTGACCTGCGCGCCCGCTTTCGTCAACCGGTAATGTTGTTTAATCTGGCGGTTGCCACTATTGAATAACCGATATTAACGGCACATCGTCAAACTTTCGCGGCGGCATTAAATATTTCGCGTCGGTCATCAGAAAATCGCAGAGGCCAGCCGAATCCATAGGTTGGGCAAAGAGGAATCCCTGTCCGCTCTCGCACTTAAGCTGCTTTAATTTTGCAAGCTGGGCATTTGTTTCGATGCCTTCGGCAACTACTTTTAAACCCAAATTATGGGCGAGCGTGACGATGGTGCGGACGATCTCGTCATTTCCCCCGTCTTCGTTGATCATCGAAACGAACGAACGGTCGATCTTAAGGGTCGAGATCGGCAATTCCATCAGATAGCCAAGATTAGAGTATCCCGTGCCGAAATCGTCAATGTTGATGTCGATCCCCTGATCGCGAAGCAGATTTAGCATTTCGAGAGCTCTTTCGGGGTGCTCGAAAAAAACGGATTCGGTTATCTCCAATTTGAGATCTCGCGGAGAGAAAGCCGTTTCTTCGAGGATCTCCAGAATCCGATTTACGAGAGAGGTTTGCGCAAACTGACGGCAAGACAGATTTATGCTAACCCATAATCGTGATGCGTTTTCCGGATCGAGTTTTAACGCTCCGATCTCGCGGCATGTTTTTCGTAGGACCTGCTCGCAAAGTTTATCGATCAAGCCGATCTCTTCGGCCAGCGGAATGAATTTAGCCGGCGATATGTCGCCCATCTCAAGGTGATGCCAACGTGCAAGGGATTCAAAGCCCTCGATAAGCCCCGAATCCAGCGAATAGATTGGCTGATAATAGACGTCGATCTCCTGGCGCTCGACTGCCCGGCGCAAATCGGTTTCGAGTTGAAGTGTCTCTCTCGCGACACGATGCATATTTTCGTCAAATACGGCATGACGTGCCTTTCCTGCCCTCTTTGCCTGATACATCGCCGTATCCGCATCGCGCATCATGTCCTCGGCGGTGAGGTGCTTGTCAGAAGAATGCAAAATGCCGATGCTGGCCGAACTGTAAACCTCGTGTCCGTCCAGATCGAATGGAAAGCTAAATTTTTGTTGTATGCGGTCGGCGATCCGCGTAACCTCAGCGTCATCAAATTTACCCTCAACCAGTATCGTGAACTCGTCGCCACCCAGACGGGCAACGAGATCAGATGGACGCATGCAGTCGCGAAGCCGCTCGGAAATTCCTATCAAAAGCTGGTCGCCCATCAGATGGCCCAGACTGTCATTTACATACTTAAACCGGTCAAGATCGATAAACAGCACACTTACCTTGTATCCCACGACCTCATGTGTTTTGGCGAGCGCAGTAGTCAAGCGGCCCAAAAAAAACGGACGATTCGGCAATTCCGTCAGGGCGTCGTGCCGCGCCTCGTGCTCAAGTTGCTGTTCAGCCCGTTTTTTGTCAGTTATGTCCTGGATCTGAAAAATTAGATTAGCATGCTCCGATTTGGAATCGCTGGCCGCCGAAACGCTCCATGACGCCCAAACCGTGCGCCCGGTTTTGTGGATATAACGCTGCTCCATCTGACAATTTGCGATCTTGCCGGATTGCAATTCGTGAATTTTTACAAGTGTCAGACCCAGATCATCGGATAAGGTGACAGATTGAAAATCCATCGCCAGAAACTCGTCTTCCGTATATCCTAAAATATCGCTAAGTGCCTGATTTACCTTTAGCCATGCCCCGGTCGATGAAACCAGCGCGATGCCGATAGGTGCATAATCGAATGCGCTGCGGAAACGCTCTTCCGATTCGCGCAACTTGTCAGATTGAGTCTCCAGTATCTTTGCATACTGCTCGGCCTGCTCGGCCTGCTGTATCGATATTTCGACATTCTTCATATACATCCGGTATGTCAAATAGACAAAAAAGATGATCGGAAATGTCGCGATAATTATATTCAGCCCGATGACATCGGATAACTGCACGAGAACGCCAGCTCCGCCGACGCCGATAAAATATGTAAAAAAAGTCCAGATATATTTACTCTTCCAGGTTTCCCAAAGCGGAATCGAGCTTTTTAAAGAATCGTAAATCGATGCAAGCGATGTATTGACCAGAAATTGCGTCAGGACGATCACCGAAAGAGCTATAACAAAATTTTGCCGATTCTCGGCGTAACCGTGTAGTTGGCTTGTCGTGTACAGGCCAAACGATTTTAGCATCAACACGACAATGCTCGTCGAAACGGCCATCGTCGCGGCGTTAAAAAATACGGTTAATTTTTTATTGCAAAACCGCCACGAAGAAGCAAATGCCTCAACCGCAGCAAGGATTACTGCAAATTCTCCGCCATAGAGCAACAAAGCCAGGAATATAAAAGTGTCTGAAACGGCGACGTGAGATTTGAACCTCGGAATTTGAACTGTAACCCGCGAACCTACGGCTATAGTGAAAATACCGAGCAATACCAAATAGGCATCTATATGCGCGCTCTCGAAAGTCGAAAGCGCTATACAGAGACACACGGCCCCGGCGACGATGACTGTCACCATATACCGATCGGAGCTTTTGGATCTGTCCATTTAGTAAGTTGCTGCGTCAGACGGGATTTGTGGAAGAGCCGCTGTCACATATGTGAAAAAGCTTTTGAAACTAATTGCGAGGGTGGTGAGCGTTCTATGACGATTTGCGCAAAATGAAAAAGAAGGCTGAGATTCAACCTTCTATATTATCCTCTAATACAACATGTTTGTCTATTGTTTTATTTGACTAAACAAACAATGTCGTGCATAAGTCCTTATTTTTGTAGCCGGCCTTGAGAAAGCTCTTATGTGCTCCTTCAAAGTTGATATTGCTAAGCAGGCAGATATTCTCGACACGGTTTAACAGTTCGAGAGACAACACGGCGAGACACTCGGAACCGATGTTGCGGGCGCGATATTCAGGGCCAACATAAACACCCTCAAGATAGATCACATTGTCAGTTTCGGCGATTATGTCAGCCTTGAAGACGAGATTGTCACCGTCTAAGACGACGAAAACGCGTTTCTGTTCGATACGGCGGGCGACGCGTTTGAGAAACCCCTCGCGATCGCGAACCATCGGATCGACTCCGGATTCGATAAAGGCAACCTCGGCCTGGGCCTCGGCAACCGGCAGCAGATGCTCCATCGTCGCATTCTCGATCTGCCATTCGGTTTTCTGAACGGCGAATGGAAATGCGATCTCAAAAAGAGCTTCCGTACACCGCAGCCGTGGCTCACTTAAGCCTCCGCTGAGGTGGTTCCAGAATGTTCCGGCCACGTCATGGCTCGACATTATCAGGTGGATCGGCGTTTGCGCTGATCTGGCTGTGAATGCAAGTGCCTTGAGGGCCTTATCCGAGCGGGCTTCGACCAGCGTCGAATGTCCTATTAGTGCAACTCCTTCGAGCGTCCCGGATATATTCCGGTAGCCGTAGAATTTGCCTCTGTTCAGATCGCTCACGATACCGTTGTCGTTGATAAAGCTGGACATCACTACCGTATGCACGGGCCTGACTTCCAGGAAAGCCTGTACTTCTTTGGTGTCCTCTGTCGTCAACTCACTGACTTTTGACAGATCTGGCGTTAGGGTTAAGATCGGGGCGATTTCGTATCGCGGCATTTCGTTTAAGTTTGCAATAGTTTGTGTAAGCATTTTTTTATCCTCCTTTTGCTGTTATTTAACTACTGCATTGAAGCCGTATTATCGCCAAGAAGGACGCTGTCGCCAACGAGTACGCCGTCGCCGACCAGAACTCCGTCGCCGACCAGCACTCCGTCACCAACAAGCACTCCGTCACCGACCAGCACTCCATCACCGACCAGAACTCCGTCGCCTACAAGGACTCCGTCACCGACTAGCACTCCGTCGCCAACGAGAACACCGTCACCGACGAGTACACCGTACGAAAGCACAATGGTACCCGCTCCCAATGCCGTTCCATTGCTGGTTTTGACGTTTCGATTCACCGTCAACCCGGAGGTAAAGTATGTGGTCGTGTTGAGAGTAAATGTGCCGTTGCCAAAGTTGACGCCCTGGCCGACAATATTCTCACGCTTGTAAACCGTCTGGAATTGAGACACCAGATTTTGTCCGGTCTGGTAAGTGAATTTTCCTGTAACAAGCTGAGCCCAAGGGAATGTGTTTCCGCCGATCGTCGACGAAGTCGTCGGCATGGCCCAGCCGGAAGTGACGGTCGTATTTCCCTTCGACAAAGTCTGAAAATCGACATCCGTTCGGAGCGTTCTTGCGAGCCGCATCGCGCCGTCGATGTTGAGTTCACCTGCGCCTTGCTCCCACATGTTGGCACCATTGATCGGCTGTGCCGAATACTGAAGGAGCATCCGGATCATTCCCGGTGTAAGATTTGGGTTTATCTCAAGAAGCATTGCAGCGGCACCTGAAACTAACGGAGCCGACATCGACGTTCCGCTCATATACATCATCGAGTCGGGGCCGTTGGTCAAGTCGAGCGAAAGCAAGGGGGCCAGGGCAGCGATCTTGTTATTTGGAGCTTTATACGAAATAAGCCTGTTTCCGGGTGCGACAAGGTCAGGCTTGATCAGATTGTCATAGACCTTGGTTCCGGTTGACGTTGTATAGAAACTGCGAGTCGGGCCGTGCGAGCTATACGTTGCCATTTTGTCATCGGCATGTGTTGCGGTGCCAAACGAATTGCTTGCTCCGACAGTTATCGCATAGGGGCTGTTGCCCGGTGAATGTATCTGGCCATAGACTTTCTGGCCCAGTGTGTTTTTGCCAAGATTACCGGCGGCGGCCACCACGACGATGCCAGCATTAACCAGCTCTTTGACCTTGACGCAGACGGGATCGTTGGTCCACGAATCGATCGCCCTCGTGCCGAGGCTCAAGTTGACGATGCGAATATTGTAAGTTGTCCGATTTGTCAGGATCCAGTTCAAACCGTTGAGAAGCCACGATGTTTGGCCGTTGCCGTTATCGTCTAGCACTTTGACGCTGATGATCTTAGAGTCCTTTGCCACACCTCTGTAGGCGCCGCTATTGACAGCCGAGTTTCCTGCTGCGAGGCCGGCAACGTGAGTTCCGTGTCCGTAGACGTCATTGGTTGACGTAGCGGTTGTGAAATTCACATTGGCAGCAATTCGCGAAACGCCGGCGGCGTCTTTAAAACCGTTTTGGCTTGAGTATATACCGGAATCGACGATTGCCACTCCGACGCCTGTGCCGTCACAGATCGTTATGGTCGAAATGCAGCCTCCTGTGGTATTGGACCGCATTTGGGTGGCACCAGTCGTGTCTTCAACGTGGCCCATTGACTGAGTCGACCTATCCGGCGAAATGTAATTGATAAGCCCGCTAGTTGACAGAGTGTTCAGAGCCGAAAGCGGCAGATTTACAACCAGCGTGTCGGTTTTGCCGATGCGTTCGGTGGTATGAGCCTGGCCGCTCGCCATCAGCGAGCGAAGCGCGGCATTATCGGCGTCCTTTGCCTGTAGTATAACGTCAACGCGTTTCGTGCCGCCAGGGTCCTGAGACATCATTTCGCGAAGATCAGGCGAAACGTTGTCGCCGCGATATTCGCTGTTGTTATTCTTGGAATTGATCCCTGTAGTTACTACCGCACCTTTGTTGTCGGTAACCAGGATTCCCGCAAAGAAAGCGGCGATCTCCGGCTGCGATTCGATCCGCTCATCATAAGCGGCGGCCGAGCTACCGCCGATTATGACGAGCTTCCCCTCAGTTATGCCATTAAAAAGCTTTGTTTTAGACGCGGACGAGCCAACAAGGTTTGTCAGCTCATCGACAAAAAGAATGATTTGTCCTTTTGACGCGATCGCATCATTAACGATCGAATCGACGATCTGAGCGACTTCGGCCTCGGAACGGGCGTTAGAAAACAGCACTGGAGTTTCGATCTTCAGGATCGATTTTCCCTTGAGATTTGCCGGCACGTCGTCCTTTGCGATCCGCATGGCAGCCTGCTCAACGATCGTTTCCT
Source organism: Pyrinomonadales bacterium (assembly GCA_038226395.1). Classification (GTDB taxonomy): domain Bacteria; phylum Acidobacteriota; class Blastocatellia; order Pyrinomonadales; family Pyrinomonadaceae; genus OLB17. The sequence goes on from JBBRQM010000044.1 coordinate 27,001, forward strand.
GAACGGCACTGTCCTCATCGACAATCACCGGCTGACGAATACCACTTTCGGCTAACACTTTGATGAGACGCATCGTCTCATTTTCAAAATTTAGGTTTTGACGCAATCTGCCTTCACGGCCCAGTTGCGTCAAATCGGTGGTGTATTTCGCCGTTGCCGCTGACTTCGATAGGACATTGTCCTGGTCGCCTCGAAATGCATTTAAGGCAAATGCATTTGAGAAAACAAACGACGAAAGGATCGCAATTGCAGCGAATCGTCTTGTCGTCGTGAAACCGAAAAATGGGATCTTCATAATAGTGGCTCCTTTCTGGGGCATGAGAAATTTCGGCGCTATCGCCGTCGGCATTCTTTATACAAGGAGCGTGCCAAAGTGCTAAATGAAGCAATAATTATGGTTATATGAATTAGTGGGTGGAGGGTAGGGTAATAATTCGGTCAGTGTGAATGACCGAATCGGTCAGGTTGAACGAAATTCTTCTTTAACTCTGTTTTCTGTTTAATATCGTCTCGCCGTCAGGGCACATTTCGAGGTGGGTTGTCGTGCGCTCGGTAACGCTCAAAGGCCGTCCGGTCAGATCGTCAGTTTCATAGATTGATCGAGAAGGTTTAATATAGTCGGCTTGGCCGGACGCAAGGGCCGCAGGCTCGACTCTCTTGCTCAATTCCTTAATCCCCTTGGCTTGAATGAGCCGTGAAATGCCGGCTGCGATCCAAACGAATGCAAACGTCAGCGAGAACCATAACGAATACATTATCTGCGGAGCAATGTTATATACCACCGCTGAGATAATCAAAAAACCGATGCCCGTGAGAATGCCCCTTATTCCCCGGCTGTAAAGCGCGATATGTTTTTCGGCTAATGTCAGCTTGGGGCGTTTTTTTTTGTCGACAGCTGCTAGCACGCTGCTCAGATTCGCACCGCAGCCACGGCAAAATTTGGTCTCGTCGGCATTTTGTAAACCGCATTTTGGACAAAACATAATAAAAATTCGATTCTCAAAAACTTTCTACGTTTCAAACTCCTTAAAGGTTCCATTTTGCATTTTTGCGCCTCTCGATGGGCTGCTATAGGAACTTTCGACGCCGGAACGCCGTATGGCTAAATAATTCGAATCACATCATACTTTTAGGAGGAATTAAAATGACCCTTACCACTATCGGCGAGTCGCAACGCAAAACTGCCCGAATCGCAGGCTTGCTTTGGTTATTGACAGCAGCTACGGCCAGTTTCAGCCTGGTCTATGTTCGGCCCAAGCTGATCGTATTCGGAGATGCCGCGGCGACGGCCGGTAATATTATTGCATTCGATTCATTATTCCGATTGGGAATAGTCGCCACCATTCTCTCGACGATCTTCTCGCTCTTTTTCGGACTGGAGATATTTCGCCTGTTCAAGGAGGGTTACAGAAAACTGGCGACCGCTTTTTTGGCGTCGCTGGTGGTTGGCGTCGGCGTCGCTGTGATTAATTCACTTAACAATATCGGGGCAATGATAGTTTTAGGCGATTACGATTACCTGAAAGCATTCGGGGCGGAGCAGCTTAATGCCCTGGCAATGATATTTCTTAGGCTCAACAATTTTGGAATAGGACTGGTTGAGCTATTTACAGCGCTCTATATGTTTACCTTTGGGCTGCTTATCATAAGGTCAGGGTATTTGCCGCGAATTTTAGGCATCCTGTTGATTATCGGAGCGTGCGCCTTTCCGGTTAATACTTTTACCAAAATATTAATCCCGCAATTTTATCCCGTGCTGATGACGCAAATAACCATGCTCCTCAATGCCTTCGGCCCACCCGCGACGATGCTTTGGCTTCTGATCAAAGGTGTACAAGAACAATAACCAA
>JBBRQM010000045.1:0-28720 GCA_038226395.1 Pyrinomonadales bacterium
GGGACGCTGTTTGCGTGTGTTTTTGATTCGCCGGTCGCTCATGGAAAGCTCAGATCGCTAAATACGACGGAAGCGGAAAAGTCGGAAGGCGTTTTCAGAGTCATCACCGCAAAAGACTTGATCGGCGAGAACCAGATCGGCGGGATCGTGCCGGATGAGCCTTTGCTGGCAGACGGCGAAGTCCACTTTCAGGGAATGCCGATAGCGATCGTTGTTGCTGAATCAGAGGAACTTGCCCGCAAAGCCGCCAAAAAGATCGCCACCGAGATCGACGAGCTTGAACCGATCACTGATCCGCGTGTCGCGGCGGCAAATGGCGATCTGATCGTCCCGCCAAAGAAATTTGTGCTGGGCGATACTGACGACGCTTTTCAGAATTGCACACATATTTTCGAGGGCCGCACCGAACAGAACGGGCAAGAGCATCTTTACATAGAAACGCAAGGCGCATACGCTATTCCGACAGAAGGCGGCGGACTCAAAATTTATTCATCGACGCAGGGTCCGACTGCCGTGCAGCGTGCGGTTTGCCGCGTGACCAGCCTCGCAATGCATGAGGTTGAGGTCGATGTCCAGCGGCTCGGCGGCGGTTTTGGCGGCAAGGAAGATCAGGCAAACGCATGGGCCGCAATCTGCGCCGTCGCGACGCAGTTGACCAAACGACCCGTAAAATACGCCCTTCACCGTATGGAAGACATGAGGATGACCGGCAAGCGACACCCGTATTCCTCTGATTACAAGATCGGTTTGAGCGCGGATCTTAAGATCGTCGCGTATGAGGCTTCGTTTTATCAAAACGCCGGGGCCTCATGCGACCTCTCGCCGCCGGTACTCGAACGCACTTTGTTTCACTGCACAAACTCGTATTTCGTGCCCAACGTCACGGCGACGGCCTACTGCTGCCGGACGAATCTGCCGCCGAATACTGCATTTCGCGGCTTCGGCGGACCGCAGGGAATGTTTGTGATCGAATCGGCCATCGCTCATGCAGCAGAGAAGCTCGTGGTTTCGGCTGCCGAAATTCAGAAAAAAAATCTGCTCGCAGACGGTGATGAATTCCCTTACGGCCAGAAAGCCGAAAGCGATGCGCTTCACTCGTGGACACAGGCCGATACGAAGTATGATTTCGCGCATCTGCAAAAAGACGCCGATGAATTCAATGCTTCATCGCGATATTACAAAAAAGGCGTCGCGCTGATGCCGGTATGCTTTGGCATCTCGTTTACAAAGACGCCGATGAATCAGGCCCGTTCGCTCGTCCATGTTTACACTGATGGCAGCGTCGCCGTCTCGACCGGAGCCGTCGAAATGGGCCAGGGCGTTAACACAAAGATGGCTCAGGTTGCGTCAAGAATGTTCGGCCTGCCGATCGAGCAGGTCAAAGTCCACACCACAAATACCTTACGCATTGCCAACACATCACCGACGGCCGCCTCCGCCGCCGCCGATCTCAACGGCAAAGCAACGCAACTCGCGTGCGAGACGATCCGCAACCGGCTGTTCGAGATCGCAAAGGATCTGGTCGAAGTGGCCACCATCGAGGATCTTTCGCTCGAAAACGGCTTTGTCTATCGCAATGGCGAAAAGACAAGTTTGGAATGGCAAACCCTCGTGATGGAGGCCCACCTGCAACGCGTAAACCTAAGCGAACACTCACATTATGCAACCGCCGGGATCAACTTTGATTGGACGACGGCAAAGGGCCATCCGTTCGCATATCACGTTTACGGTACGGCTATCATCGGCGTGACGGTCGATTGCCTCCGCGGCCGTTACGAAGTCAATTACGTCAAATGCTGTCATGATTTTGGCTCGTCGATGAACACGTCCGTCGATCACGGCCAGATCGAGGGTGGCATCGTCCAAGGCCTTGGCTGGGTAACGATGGAAGAGGTCGTTTATGATGCTGAAGGCAAGTTGCGTTCGAATGCACTATCGACCTACAAAGTGCCGGACATCTACTCGGTGCCGAAAGAGATCGACATTTTGCCGCTCGAAACGAACCGCGAAAACCTCGCCATCTTTAACTCCAAGGCCGTCGGCGAACCTCCGCTGATGTATGGTATCGGTGCATTTTTTGCGATCAGAAATGCGGTCATGGCATTTACCGATTGCTCACCCGCGTTCGATCTGCCATTCACACCCGAGAAAGTTTTGATGAATCTGTACAGCGACTCTGCTGCGAAAATGGCAGGAAATTAGCCACAGATACACGCAGATATAAGAATAAATATCCTGCTCATCATGTCCATCCTGTTTAAATTCTTCTCTGCGTCTTAGCGACTCTGCGGTAAACTTCTTGTTGATGAGTAAGGAACTCGAACTCTGGCAATTTATCGCCGCGCGACTGAAAAATAGCGAGGCCGTAACGCTGCTTGTTGTCGCCGAAAGCTCTGGCAGCAGTCCGGGCCGTGCGGGTTACAAGATGGCAGTCGCGGCTAATGGTGAGCTTTCGGGAAGCATCGGCGGCGGTGTGATGGAAGTAAATCTTGTCGAGCAGAGCCGAGCCGTTGTGTCAGAACCGGGAGCGATAGCGACTGGGTTCCGAAGGCCGACGATTACCGAACAGGTCCATCAAAAAAATTCACCCAACTCGAGCGGCATGATCTGCTCAGGCAAACAGACGGTTATTTTCCATCTTCTCACCCCGGAGAACACAGCAATCGTCGATGCGATCATCAAAGCATTAGAGACTCAGACTCATGCGTTATTAACGATCACACAAAGAGACCTCGCCGTAATGAACGGCGGAGGCATAACAGCCACCAATTTCGATAAACAGAGCGAAACCGAATTCACCTACACCGAAAAACTCGGCCCTAAAAACGAGCTATACATTGTCGGCGGCGGGCATTGTGCGTTGGCATTGTCAGAGATGATGTCACGGATGGATTTTCACATCTCGATCTTTGACGACCGGCCCGATCTGAATACGATCGAAAAAAATCGGTATGCGAATGAAATCAAGATTATCGACAGCTATGAGCAGATCGGCGAGATGATCCACTCAGGCTTAAATACATATGTCGTTGTTATGACGCTCGGATATAAGTCTGACGAAACGGTGATCCGTTCCCTTTTTGACAAGGAGTTCAAATATTTCGGCATCCTCGGAAGCAAAGCAAAGATGAAGACGCTATTAACGATGCTCGAAAAGGAAGATTTTTCAAGAGAACGTCTCGCCCGCATCCGCACACCTATCGGCATCCGGATAAACAGCCGCACACCGGAAGAAATCGCCGTCAGCATCGCCGCCGAGATCATCGCCGTCAAAAATTCCTAGGCAAAGTTAACTTCGGGAACAATTTCCTCCGCAGGGTGTCTAAGTAAACGAGTGGTAGGCACCGCCGCTTAGGAGGAAAAGAAAATGTTTGACAAATTGATCGTATCTTTACCGGAAGGCTCGGATTTTAAGGATCGTAGAAATTATTTTGTGGTGTCGTCCGTCTTCGTAAGCATCTTATTTGTGACCGCGCTGGTCATTAGTATTTATTCGGCGGATTTTGGTCTCGGCAACGGAGGCTTTGATCTGGCTGAGATTCTGCCCCCGGATATTGTTTCGGCAGAGACAGAACCGCCAAAACCGCAGCCTCAGACAAATACTCAATCACAAAGCCAACTGCCAACGCGGCAGGCGAATATTGCTCGCATCGATGAAGTCCCACCCGCTGTGCCGACTACGACTTTCGTCGTGCCGAATTCTCATTTGTCACGACCACAGGGTTATTTTAATTTTACGCCATTTGACACGAACCCAGTCGGCGGCGCAACGACTGGCCGTGATGCACCAGGCACCACACCGTCAGGCGGCGGCCTTGCCCAAACCGAGCCGGTTGCCGACACAGAAACAAACCAGATCCCACCGCCGGTTATCAGGAAAGATACAAAACCCCAAAAAACCGTGTCAAAGGGCGTTTTGAATGGAGAAGCAAAAAGCCTGCCAAAGCCATTGTATTCGGCGGCGGCAAAGGCCGTCCGTGCTCAAGGCCAGGTTGCTGTTCAAGTAACTATTGACGAACACGGAAACGTAATTTCCGCGCATGCTACGAACGGACACATCCTGTTGCGACCAGAGGCTGAGAGAGCAGCAAAGAATGCCAGATTCTCACCAACACTTTTATCCGACGTTCCGGTAAAGGTAACGGGTATAATAACTTACAATTTTGTTTTGTAGGGTGAAAACCGAATTTGCAGACTTAATTCAGGCGGGTTTCGACCCGCTTTTTTTATCCTGCAAGCATATCGATGAGGGATTTTGTATCGAGATCATAAACAGGAACCGCAAACTGTGTTCTTAAAAAATCATACGTCATCCCGTCGAGAAAGATTGGTTCGTCGGATTTGATCGTGGACCGTGGAATCACGACAAAATCGCCGACGATCTGATCGCGCACGGCAAGAAGATCTTGCCCGGTCAACAACCCGGCGACCGCGACATCGCCGCCAAAATATATGTTTGGGACGGCTAAAACGGTCAGCCGCGATCCCGTCAGTCCATTGTATTTATCGATTTGTTTACGCAGGATCGGGGCAAACATCTCGCCGGTTAGAAGCGCGCCGAACCGCGTTGTTGGCTTTTGATCTTCGATCTTTGACCTTTGATCTTTTGGAATCATAGCAGCCGCATGAGTTCTAACATTTCCCAACCTTTGCGTCTTTTCGTCTTTTCGTTGAAAAACTCTTTCAAAAGCACTTTCAAACGACCGGACCATCCCGACGCCGTCTTCGATCTGCGGGTAATTTCCGTAATGACGCCGCGACGGTATTTCGACACCGGCTTTTATGTATATTTCGTCGCCGAGAAATGCAAAGGTGACACCAAGCGTTCGGCGAAATTCTTTTTGCAGTTTCTCGACCTCTTTGATCGTCCGTCGGCAAAATTCCGCAGTAACGCGGGTCAACCGCTCGTCGGTGTTGTAACGCGTCAGGGCAACGGGCACGACCGCCGTGCTGACGACCTTTGGATAATGAGCGGCGAGGTCGCATAGAGTCTTTTCGAGGATCGCCCCGTCGTTGATCTCAGGACATAAAACGACTTGAGCATGTAATTCAATCTCAGCCGCCAAGAGCCGGTCTAATTTAACTGAAATATCAGCTCGTGATTCGTCAACGCCGAGCAAATATGCTCTCGTTTTGAGATCGGTTGCATGAACCGAAACATATTGCGGCGAGAGCCGTTGCTCGATGATGCGAGCCATTTCGTCCTCGGTGATCGAACTTAGCGTCGTGTAATTGCCGTAGAGAAACGAAAGGCGAATATCCTCATCACGGACAAAAAGCGAGGGACGTGCGTCGTCTGGGTTGCCCTTGCAAAAGCAAAAAATGCACTCGTTGGCACATTGACGCGGCACGATCTGCTCGAACATCAGCCCGAGGTCTTCACCTTCGTCGCGGTCAAATTCTATGTCGTGCGTCTCGCCGTTCTGTTTTTTTACACGAAATGTCAACTCCGTCTCGCCCGCCGTTTGAAAGCGAAAATCCAGATAATCACGCACGGGCCGTCCGTTGACGCGGATGATCCGGTCATTCGGCTCCAGTTCCAACTCCACCGCCAGCCCGTTGACCTCAGTGATGATCACGCCCGGACGGCGAAGCTGTGTTATGGCTGGTTCTACGGCAAATTCGTACATATCGAAACTACTTAGTGTATTAAATTACAAAAGAATTTGCCCGCGAATTACGCAAATGGGCGCGAATAAGATTTTTACTCTTCTATTCGGGTCCGTTTGCGTAATTCGCGGGCAAATTCTTATCTTCAACTACCCAACAGAGGCCGATGCGAGATCAAGCAACGAATCGAGCGGCGTGTATTCGAGATTTTGCGATGTCGCGACCGCCTCGTATGTCAGCTTGCCGGCGTAGGTGTTGACGCCTTCGCGAAGCCCCGCATCATCCTTGATCGCCTGCTCAAACCCCTTATTTGCGAGGTCCAGAGCATACGGCAGCGTCGCGTTTGTCAATGCAAATGTCGATGTTCGCGGCACCGCCCCGGGCATGTTGGCGACGCAATAATGCAGAACGCCTTCCTCATAATAAGTAGGATTTGAGTGCGTCGTCGCATGTGTCGTCTCAAAGCATCCGCCCTGATCGACGGCAACGTCAACGAGGACCGCTCCCTGGGGAATGAGATGCAGCATATCGCGCGTGACGAGCTTAGGAGCCGCAGCGCCGACAACCAGAACAGCACCAATAACGAGATCGGCGTGCGAAATCGCTTCTTCAATTGCATAACGCGACGAAGCGAGCGTCTGGACTTTCGACAGAAAAATATCATCAAGCTGACGCAGACGGTCAAGATCGCGATCAATGATCGTGACCTTGGCGCCGAGGCCGACAGCCATTTTTGCCGCTTCGGTGCCGACGATGCCGCCGCCGATGATGACGACATTTGCCGCCGGAACGCCCGGAACGCCGCCGAGCAGAATGCCTCGCCCGCCGTTCATTTTCTCAAGGTATGTCGCACCGACCTGGACCGACATGCGGCCCGCAACCTCTGACATCGGGATCAGCAGCGGCAGGCGGCGTCCGCTGGTGATGGTTTCGTACGCAACGCCCGTCACCTTTCTTTCAAGCATCTGCTTGGTCAGCTCAAGTTCGGGGGCAAGGTGCAGATAGGTAAACAGCACCTGATCTTCGCGCATGCGCGGATATTCGGGCGCGACCGGTTCCTTGACTTTGACGATCATATCGCCCGTCTGCCATATCTCATCCGCCGTATCTAAAAGCTGACCACCAGCCTTTACATACTGCTCGTCCGTAAAACCCGAGCCCTCGCCCGCCGTCTTTTGCATATAAACCGTATGGCCCGCATGAGCCAACGCCTGAACACCTGCCGGCGTCAGGCCGACGCGGTATTCGTTATCTTTTATCTCTTTCGGTAATCCGATCTTCATTAATAACTCCTAATATTTAACTGAATAATAAATATTAATTATACTAGCTGGCTAAGCGTTTCTAAAGGGTGAGTAACCATTTTGGGTCTTTGCCGTGAACAAGAGCGAATTACATCGCCGCCATCACAGCCCTGATCTCTCCATAGCTGTAATCTTCGCCCAAAAATTCCTTTACCGGCGAGAGTGCACCACTATCATTGAACTGGAGAACCGCTTTTAGTATTGGTTCGATTTTGTGATATGGGACGAGTGCCTCGATGCTGACTTCGCCGGTCGGAATAAACCGACAGAGATGGTTTTCGATCGTCGAAATTCCTAATTCGCGGGTTTTGGCAATTTCCGAAACCGAATGGCCCGCTTGGAACATGTCGAGCGAGACTTGATAGGTATCTTTTCCGTTAGCGTCGCGTTTTGTGCGCGCTTTTCGCTCTCGTTTTTGTGATTTTAGATCGATGCGCGATTCCAGATTATTTTTTGAACAGTAATTTTTTATTTCCCCTATAAAATCCGCGCCGTATTTGTCGAATTTCAGATCGCCAACCCCCGATATTTTTTTTAATTCCCCATCGTTTTGCGGCAAATAAGTAGCCATTTCGACCAAAGTCGCGTCGGAAAACACAACATACGGCGGCACGTTTTCATGTTTGGCGAATGTCGAACGCAACCGTCGCAAATCATCGAATAATGCTTTAATGTAGGGATGAGCAAAATCCGCGACGAGTCTCGTCTTTTTCTCTTCTTTGATCTTAACTTTAATAAGCTCGACCGGTGTTTTCCCTCTCAAAACGTCCTCGCTCTTTTCGGTAAAAACGATCACCGGATATTGTCCTTCGGTTTGGGCCAGATAGCCTTGAGCTATCAGATCTTTAAAATAATCAAACCAATTGTCTTTGGAAATATCGGCCCCGACGCCGTAAGTTTTAATATTTTTATGCTCACCGCGGATCGTTCGGGCATGTGAACCGCGCAGGAAATCTATCAGATACGCCAGACCGAAACGCTGGCCTGTGCGATAAACCGCACTCAAAGCTTTTTGAGCGATTATCGTGCCGTCAAAACGCTCGAAAACAGTGTTGCAATTATCGCAATTACCGCAATCGGCATCCAAATTTTCTGAAAAATAATTAAGCAAAAATCGGCGGCGGCACGTTTTCAGATCGCCGAATTTACCCATCAAATCCAATTTCCTGAGCATTATCTCGGACTGCTTTGCATTGTCCTCGACCTCGGCAAAACCTTTTAATTTAATAACATCCGCCCAGCTAAAAAACAGCAATGCGTCGCTCTGCAAACCATCGCGGCCTGCACGTCCCGTCTCCTGATAATAGCTCTCTACATTTTTTGGCAGATCCATATGGACGACAAATCGTACATTCGATTTGTCGATGCCCATGCCGAAAGCAATCGTCGCAACGATGATCTTTGTCTCGTCTTTTAGGAAAGAGTCTTGATGTTTGTCGCGTGTCTGCTTGTCCAAACCAGCATGATAAGACAGCGCGCTAAAGCCCTCGTCACGCAGATCGGCGGCCAGCGAATCGACCGAGCTGCGGCTTAGGCAATAGATGATTCCGCTCTCGTCCTTGCGTTTTTCGAGGTAATCGAGCAGTTGATCGTAAGATTTTCGCTTTGGTTCGACTGCGTAGTTGATATTGGGGCGATTAAAGCTGGAGACGAAAAGCTCCGCTTTAGGAAGATTCAGCCGCTCGAATATGTCCTTGCGAACGAGTTTGTCAGCCGTTGCCGTCAGAGCTATAAGAGGAATCTGAGGAAACTCTTTTTTCAGCGTTGCGAGCCGTAAATATTCCGGGCGGAAATCATGCCCCCAACTCGAAATACAATGTGCCTCGTCAATTGCAAACAGCGAAATATTGGTGCCGCGAAGAAAGTCAAGAAACTGATCACCGCTTTGCAACAGGCGTTCGGGAGCGACGTAAAGCAGCTTTAGCTTGCCGCTCCGCACATCGCGAAAAACATCGACTTGCTGTTGACCAGTTTGGGTAGAATTGAGAAATGCGGCCTCGATTCCGTTATTCCTTAATGCATCGACCTGATCCTTCATGAGTGCGATCAACGGCGAAATGACCACCGTCAAACCGTCGAGCATTAACGCCGGTATCTGATAGCAAAGCGACTTACCGCCGCCCGTCGGCATCAGCACAACACAATCTTTTTTGTTTAAAATGGCTACAATCGCCGCCTCTTGATTCATCCGAAACGAATCGAAGCCGAAGCGGTGCTTTAGGATTTTTCGAGCTTTTTCGATCGTCATTCGAGAATCTGCCTGCGGAGTCGAGCTTGCGTCATTTCAGGTTTTTTGAGTATTCATCTTCTTCTTCCATTAGAACAATATCGCCCAGTGAAGTTAAATGCCCGTTAGACCGTAAACCGTTCAAGATTGCTTCCAGAACCTCAAGACTCGGACGGCGGGATTCATTAGCTACGGCAAAAATTGTCTGCGAGCTAACACCGTCAACCCATTTACCGAGCATATATGGTGTAACATTTATTGATGCCAGATACGATTTGAGTTTTACCTTAATTTTTATATTGGGTAACATTGGCGTTTTTCCCTTGACAACTTACTCTACTCACAGTAGATTATTTAACATGAAGCAACCCGCTCTCTTCAACCGATTTGAGTTAAGCGCAACGACAGATGTTACCGTCAAATCGGAACGACGGGTGCAGGGCGGCGTTTCCACTTCGGATGTAATTCTTTCTGCCCACGTCTCTGGCAACGCTGAGGTATTTACCCAACTCGCTGCCCTGCATATTCCGCCTAGAGCAACAGTTGCCGACCTGACCTACGGAAAGGGCGTTTTTTGGCAACAGATTCCATTGGAAAAGTATAACCTACTATTCTCGGATATTGACGCGAAGGTAGAGACTGACCCCGTGCATGATTTGCCCGTGACCACTGGAATAGATAGCAGAAATCTTCCATACCCTGATGAATCGTTGGATTGTGTTGTATTCGATCCGCCATATATGGAGGGACTCTTTCGCGCCGACTCGCAAAATTTGGCCGGTTCGGGTACGCACTCCGCATTTCGTCACCATTACTCGAATGGAAGTGCCACGCCAGACACCGCCCAGCAACCTAAATGGCATGAGGCGGTCTTAGACTTGTATCTCAAAAGTGGGCGCGAAGTTAACCGTGTGCTTAAACCGAAAGGTATTTTTATAGTTAAGTGTCAGGATGAAGTGAGTGCCAACACCCAGCGACTGACACACGTTGAAATCATAACGGCATACGAATCATTGGGCCTGTACACAAAAGATTTGTTTGTTGTGGTACGTACCAATCGACCTGTAATAAGCAGATTAAAGACCCAGGTTCACGCCCGAAAGAATCATTCTTACTTTTTAGTGTTTCAAAAGATAAAGGCGCGAGCCTCAAGCGTCGTCAGTCTATAATTACCTCCGGTTCTTTTCCTACTTCTTCCACGACAATAACTTCGGGAGCTTCGGTTTTGGATAGTCTTTCCTCAACTATCGAGTCAAGAAGCGAAAATATATCGTCCGTAAAGATTCCAGTGGGTGGCCAAGTAACTGGGACCGTCGTAGCAAGTAAATGTTGTTGCTGGTACTCGGAATATGCCCGATGGGTTGAACGCGGAAGATGGTGGTTTCTGGCGAAAGCGAAGTGCCATTTATTTTCAAATGTAAAGCAGTTAACCGACAGCACATGGAATTCGCCGACCAAGAGATTCGTTGTCTGGAGTTGTGATCCGTCGGGTAGCGTAACCATTCGTCTGTCGCTGGCATCGACTTGGGAGACGCTCGCAAACGTTCCGTCGTCTAAAGTTCTATTGCGGTTAGTCTGAAGTGATTTACTTTCCACAATGAACTCATGGCCTTTGTAATCTATTCGCAAATCACCTTTTCTGCTCCTGTCGTGGTCATCATCTTTTACAAGATTTGTCACATCGGAATTGCTTGCAAGTAAGTTCCGAAGCTTAATTTCCGCGACGTAACCGAAGATCATTCCACGGAGATTGCCGTTCTGAAAAATTGCGCGGCTTAGTTCATCAATGGTAATAGTCCAAAATTCTAAAATGTTCGGCATAAACTCAGTCTATTATAGAAAAAATATACACATATATTTCTAAACTCGATACAAAAGGTGATTCTTAGTGCATGGGGCTTTCCGGTTTACAAACTATACCTCAACCGCATCGATCTGAGCCTTCTGCAATTTCCCTGAGTAGTCGACGTACAAGGATTTCCATTCCGTAAAAATATCCAGAACCTGTGTTCCCGCCTCGCGGTGGCCGTTGCCGGTGCCTTTTGTGCCGCCGAATGGCAGATGCACCTCGGCACCGATCGTGGCCGAATTGACATAGCAAATGCCTGTGTAAAGCTCCTGCATTGCATAGAAAGCGTGGTTGACGTCTTGTGTATAGATGGCCGACGACAGGCCGTAGGCAACGCCGTTTACGATGTTGATAGCTTCATCGAGCGTCGAAAATGGGATGACGCTCGTGACCGGGCCAAAGATCTCTTCCTGCTCGATCCGCATTCCCGGTTTTACATCGGTAAAAACAGTTGGCTCAATAAAATAGCCGTTTTTGTATGCATCTTTCGTCAGTCGATGGCCGCCGCATGCAAGCGTCGCTTTGTCGTGTTTTTTGCCGATTTCAATATAGCCAAGTATCTTATCCATCTGCAGCTCGTTAATCACCGGGCCGACCTCGGTTTTCTTGTCAAGGCCGTTGCCGACGCGGAGTTTTTTGACCTTTTCGACCAACTTTTCACAGAATTTATTATAGACTTTTTTGTGAACAACTAGCCTCGATGAAGCCGTGCACCGCTGTCCGCTTGTCCCGAACGCTCCCCACAGCGAACCTTCGACAGCGTTATCGACATCCGCGTCGTCCATCACGATAATTGCGTTTTTGCCGCCCATTTCCAGCGAGACGATTTTATTTTCGCGTGCGCAGACCTCGGCAATTAGGCGGCCAGTCGAGGTCGAGCCTGTAAACGAGATCAGCTGCACATCTTTGTGATTGACGAGTGCCTCACCGGTCTCGCCAAAGCCGTTGACGAGATTAACAACCCCTTTCGGAATTCCTGCTTCTTCGCATGATTTGACCAGATTGATTGTCGAAAGCGGCACGTCCTCGCCTGATTTGATAACGACCGTATTGCCGCAGACGAGCGCCGGGATCAGCTTCCATGACGGTATCGCCATCGGAAAATTGAACGGCGTTATCAACCCGCAAATGCCGACCGGTTGTCGGACACACATTGCAAATTTATTCGGCATCTCGGCTGGCGTCGTAAAACCGTGCAGCCGCCGCCCCTCGCCCGCCGTATAATACGTGCAGTCAATTGCCTCCTGCACATCGCCACCTGCTTCCTTGAGCACCTTGCCCATTTCGCGGGTCATCTGGTGCGTAAATTCGTCTTTGTTTTTGCGCAAGATTTCGCCGAGTGTAAATAATATCTCGGCTCGTTTCGGTGCCGGTGTCCGACGCCAGCGTGTCGCGGCGTTCTTTGCCGCCGCTACCGCCGCGTTAACATCATCCTCGTTTGACGCCGGAAAACGCCCGATGATATCCGTCGTATCCGCCGGATTCACATTGTCAAACCATTCGCCCGACAAAGATCTGACCCACTCGCCGTCGATGTAATTGTGATATTTCCTAACCGCCGATTTCGCTGATTTCTTAATCCTTGCCTCTTTTGCTTTTGCCATAACCTTAAGTCTAAAGTCTAAAGTTCAAAGTCCAAAGTCGACATTTAGAAATGCACAACTTTGGACCTTGGATCTTTGACTTTTGACTCTGCTCTATTTCACCGTAAACTGGACGATCTTTGACTGCCTCGCGCGGGTTCGCAGGTCGTATGACATTATATTCAATACGACCGGATCACCAGCCTTCAATTTCGACACAATCTCTCCAAAAGTTTTTTGATCGGTTACATTCACGCGGTTTATACGCTGGATCAGGTCACCGGGAACAAGGGCATTTGCGCCCCTCTCATTCAAAATATCGGCGATAAAGCTGGATGGATTTATATCCTTGACGACAAGTCCTTTTTGCCCCTCGAACATATATTTCGCGGCAAGCGTCGGCGTTAATTCGGCAAGCGTCAGACCAAAAGGCCTGGTTTCGGGTTTTGCTCCATCGACCGGCAGTTTTCGGCGGTTGCCGTCATCGATTGTCGAAATAGTCTGCCCGGGCCTCTCACCCAACTTGATAGACAATGTTTTTTGCTCAATATTTGCTCCATTCTCGCGGTAGAGCGTGACGGACACGGCTTTGTCCGGCGATGCCGCGGCGACTTTGGCGATCAGATCACGGGCATTCTCGACCGGGCGGCCGTCAAATTCGACAATCACGTCACCCGTCTGCAAGCCCGACAGTGCGGCGGGGCTTTTCTTGTCCAGCACATCCGTGACGATCGCTCCTTTCGGTTCCTTTAGGCCGTAAATTTTGGCATATTCTATTTTTACTGATTCCAAAAAAGCGCCGAGATAACCACGTCTCACCTTGCCGTCGCGAACGATCTGCCGGTAAACTGCCGCCGCCTCATCGGACGGCAACGCAAACCCGACGCCATTATAATCGCCCGTGGTCGTCGCAATTTGTGAATTGATACCAATCACGTCGCCATCCATATTAACGAGTGGGCCGCCCGAATTGCCGCGGTTTATCGCTGCGTCCGTTTGGATAAAATGTTGAAACAGAGTAGTTGAAGGCGTGTCACGCAGTTTTTGCGAAATTATGCCGGCCGTGACAGATTTCGCAAGGCCAAAGGGTGAGCCAACCGCCAAAACCCAATCGCCTATCTCGGCCTTGTCCGAGTCGCCGAATTTCAGATATGGCAGGTCGTGTCCGGCGTCGATCTTGAGCACGGCAAGATCGGTTTCTTCGTCGACGCCGACGACCCATGCCGTCAATTCCTCTCCCGATTCGAGCTTGACTGTGATCCTCGACGCATCCTCGATAACATGCTGATTTGTAACGATATAACCGCTTTTATCGACAATAAAACCGCTCCCGACGGCATACACCGGACGCTGTGGGATCTGACGGCGGAAAAAGTCCATTACGTCGTCGTAATCGCCGGGAGCGCCTTTGGCGACGACCTCCGGTACCTTGCCTTTGGTATCGATACTAACGACTGCCGGTTCGACGCGTTTTGCGATCGCGGCAAACGAATTTACAGCGCCGGGCTGGGCGACAACATTCCCGGCCACCATGCCGATTGAAATGATCGAGAATGTCAAAATCCTAAATATCATGCGATTTTGTGCCGAACGGAAATCATTAATAAACATAACTAGTTCTCCTCAAACGCAACGGCTATACCGATTACGTGATTATATCAAAACAAACAAGCTTTTTCTTTGATGCTAAAAATCAGGCGAGAGTAGTACTTTTAAGACGCCTTTTTCAGCTGCGCGATCCATAGCTGCGACGCCGTTTGAGAGTGAAAATTCGTCGTCGATCAGATCCTCGACGACGACCGAGCCATCCGCCAAAAGCCCAATTGCCGGTGCCATCCGGCCGCAGCGTGAGCCGACTATCGTGATCTCCTCGACGACAATACGCGAAGCATCCCACGCTGTGCGTCCGTGAAAAGTGGATTTGAGTACGATCTTTCCGCGTGGCCTGACCAGATCGAGAGCGGTCGCAAATCCCGTTTCCGAGCCGCTCGCCTCGACAACGACATCGAATCGGCTCGACATTGATGGAGTTACATCCCCGGCCAAAACGCCGCGGACGCCTCGTTTTTCGGCTATCGCCATTTTCGCGCTGTGTTTGCCGAATAGCGTGACATTTTGCGACCGTAAGACAAGCGTTATCGCGCAAAGCAGGCCGAGTTTGCCATCGCCGATGACCGCAACGCGAGTTTCGGGCGTGACCTCAACCTGTTCAGCGATGCCATACGCAGCGGCGAGCGGCTCGGCAAAGACGGCTTGTTCGTCGGTCACGTTATCCGGCACGATGATCAGGTTTCGCGATGGCAATTGCAGAAATTCGGCGTGAGCGCCGTCACGACCGACGATGCCAAGCACCGTTCGCGTCGGGCAATGTCGCGGATCGCCCGCTAAACATAAAGTGCACGTCCCGCAGCCCGCGTTTATCTCGCCGACAACGCGACAACCTACGATCTCAGGCCGGTCGTCCGCCTTTTCGACGACGCCGACAAACTCATGCCCCAGCGTTCCTTCAAAACCCGCATAGCCGCGAACGATCTCGAGATCAGTATTGCAGATGCCCGATTTGAGAACGCGCACTGTAGTTTCGCCCGATTCATACGGCTTTGGAACATCAGCCAACGCAAGCTGGCCACCGCTAAAACGAAGTGCTTTCATGAGAAATGTAGTATGGCCGGGCTACCGCGTATAATAGACCTTCTGATCTTTCTCAGTCGTTATCAACCATTTACCACCAGCCCTCTTAAAATCCAATTGAGCGCGGGTTTTGCCCTCATTGCGACTATTCCCGGCGAAAACCCATTCCTTATCGAATACGGCGGTTGCGGCGTCTCCCACCGGATTGACGGTGTAGCTCATATTCGATACCGTCACGCGTATCGAGCTGTAAAGCGACATCGCGCGTTCCTTATCGGTGCGAATACGCAAAGCTGAAACTGTCCCCGCTCCATAATACTCGACCATATAGGCATAGTGGCTCATATAAGCATTTATGTCATGTGCTTCGAGTTGTGATTTCCAAGTGTTGACCGTCTGCTCGATCTCATGTTCCACCTGCTGCTTATCGGCTGGCGGCTGAGTAAAGACATTGTCGTTGGCCGTCGGCGACCCGGCCGGCGAAGTTCCCGGCGTAGGCATGGTTGATGGCAAGTTCTTAAATCGCGGGTCAGGCGTCGGCGTGGAAATGTTAATGTTAGTTGCGGCGGCGGGGCCGGGAAAGTTTCTGAGCAGGGTAGCCACGATCGCTCCAACCGACATCACTGCAAAAACAAGCACACCGGCCGCGATAACAAACACGGATGTCTTCGATCTTTTTGCCGGCGGCATTGCAGCCGCAATCTGCGTCACTTGGGATTGCTGCCCGGCTGCAACTCGTGCTGCCACCGTTTCCGTCTCGCCCAAAACGACCGTCGGCGTCTCCGACTCCGAGCCGGAGACGAGGGGAGTCCCATCCTGCAAGCAAAACTTGAGCGTATCGTCAGTGTATTGGGTATTGCAGCTCGGACATCGTTTCATAGCTGTTTACTTCCGGAGCCTTGTTCGCTAATAATAAACGTGGTGCGACAATTAGTAAATAGTTGGGGACAATTTACATTTGCATCCGTCAAATCTTATACTTTCAAACAACATCGATGGGCGCCCCACATCATTCGTATTTATGAAACACGCATTATATGGATTTATTGTATTTTCTTTCATTTCTTTAGCATTTGCCTGCGGCGGTCAGGGTGGCGTTTTTAGCGGTCCCGATTCACCGACCGAGGCATACAAACGGCTCTTTGCAGCCGTCAAGAGCAAGGATACCGAGGCCATCAAAAAGCAGTTGACCAGGAAAACCATCGACTTTGCAGGTATGGCCGCCGAGCGCAATAAAACACCGATCAATAAAGAGTTTGAGAACGGTTTTACGGCTACGACATTTTCCGACACGTTGCCAACGATCCGGGATGAAAGGATCAAGGACGATCAGGGTGCCGTCGAAGTCTGGAATTCAAAGGAAAGCAAATGGGAGGACCTGCCTTACATTAAGGAAGACGGAGCATGGAAACTTGCGGTCGGCGATCTCTTTGCCAACTCATTCAAATCCCCCGGCAAAGGACGCGACATAATCGAAAAGGAAGCTGCAAACGCGGTCGATCCTAATCATGGACTGGTAACGGGATCCCCGCCGAATTCAAATGTGAATACAACAGCAAATAAGCCGCCTGTCATTATCAAACCAAAACCAATGGCGAATGCAAAATGATCGATGCGGCTGTGATCAGTGAAATTCTGAGCGTTTATGCAAAACACGGGTGGCTGCTTCGCCGTGTTTTACTGAGCGAGGGATTGCAAGAGCAACTCAAAGAGACGGTCAGCGCCTTGTTTGGCGATGCACCGATATTTGAATCCGGTATCGACGCGATATGGGTTTCCCGTCCGCCGCGCTCAGGCGGGGTTGCGTGGGAAATCCGCCATTTGAGCAACGCGCCATACGCACTTTTGGAAAATATAGATGAAACGGACGCGGGATTCGAGAGTGCAATACGAACGGTCGAGAAACGTCTGCTGGAAACCCTCGCGGCAAAAAATCGAGCTTGACAACCACCGCCGCACATCGCAAACTTAATAGATTGAAATGATGATAAAAGATTTTGGCGGCCACATAGCAACAGTTTGGGACGGTCTGCGGCCCATGACAAAAAAGATGCTCGTTGGAGCATTGCGAACCAGCGGCGCCAACCCGTCAACAAACAAAACTCCAAAGATTTCCTACGACGCTAACGCCGATTGGGAAGTCAGCCGTCTGCTAACTGCCCTCGACGAGCAGTCGCGGTCGAAAGACGTGAGGGCCAATGCGACAAAATCGTCCGAGATTGCACAACTTGCCGAGACATGTGTCCGCGTGCTCGAAAATCAAACCGCGTCGGCCGAGGTTTTTATCCAACTCGCCGAGAGAGCGATAAAAGAGAATGATTATAACAAGCTGGACAAACTCGCTGATCTGCTGGTCGAGCGTTTTGCCGCCGGCGAGGTGGCGGAGATTGTCCGCCAATCAGAACTGCCTCAGATTCGAGCCATCGCCTTTGAAACCCTGGCGATGATGCCGATCTCCTCAATTTTGCCGCTTTTGGATGACCAACTCTACGCCGCAATCGGGGCAAACGCCCTCGACCAAAAAGCTTTCGAATTCGATTCGGAAGAAGCCCGCGACATTCTGGAACAATTCGAATCGGAAAACGAGATGGTCGGTGAATAGATAATAAATCACGAAATACACGAAAAGGCACTAAATGAATCTCGTGCCTTTTTCTCTTGAGATTTGCGTATTTTCTCCGCGACCTCGGCCGTCTCTGCGTTAAAAATTCCTATCCACCAATCGACGACTGTTTTTCTTTCAACCGTGTCGGATACATTGGAAATCTCGCTGTCATCTCGGACACCTCACGTCTGACCCGCGTCTTGACGTCTTCGGATTCCGGTTCGTAGATCACCGAGGCGATCATTTCGCCGATCAGTTTCATCTCGGCCTCTTTCATCCCGCGAGTGGTGAGAGCTGGCGTTCCCAAACGGATGCCAGACGCCGTAAACGGCTTCTGCGTATCGAATGGAATCGTGTTTTTATTGACCGTAATCTCTACATTGCCAAGGGCTTTTTCCGCCACCTTGCCGGTGATGCCTTTGCCGTCCATAAACACATCGACAAGCAGCAAATGATTGTCCGTGCCACCCGAAACGAGCCGCAAACCTGCAACGCTCAAAGTTTCGGCCAAAACCTTTGCGTTATCAATAATTTGCTGCTGATATGTCTTAAAATCGTCACGCAGGGCCTCGGCAAACGACACCGCTTTGGCGGCGATAATATGAACCAGAGGCCCACCCTGCACACCAGGAAAAACGCTGCGGTTAACATCCACCGCAAATTCCTCGCGGCACAATATCAGACCGCCACGCGGGCCCCGCAAAGTTTTATGTGTTGTGGTTGTGACAAATTCGCAGTGCGGCACCGGCGACGGATGCAGCCCGACGGCGACCAACCCGGCAATGTGGGCCATGTCAGCCATCACCTTTGCCCCGACACTGTGGGCAATCTCGCCAATGCGGGCAAAATCTATCGTTCGCGGATACGCCGAAGCACCGCAGATAAGTAGTTTCGGACGTGATTCCTCAGCGATTCGCTGTAATTCGTCATAATCGATCTGCTCGGTTTCGCGATTGACGCCGTAATCGGCAACCTTGTAATTTATGCCAGAAAAATTGAGCGGATGGCCGTGAGTCAGATGCCCGCCGTGTGAGAGATTCATCCCCAATATTTGATCGCCGTGATCGAGTGCAGTCATCAGCACCGCCATATTTGCCTGTGCCCCGGAATGCGGCTGTACATTTGCGTGCTCGGCTCCGAACAGCTCTTTCGCCCGGTCAATCGCCAGATTCTCGACAACATCGGCAAATTCACACCCGCCGTAATACCGCTTGCCCGGATAGCCCTCGGCGTATTTGTTTGTAAAAACCGTCCCCATCGCCTGCAAAACGGCTTCGGACACAAAATTCTCCGACGCTATCAGTTCAAGCCCATCCGTCTGCCGCCGCACTTCGTCGTCGATAGCATTGCTGATCAACGGATCTGCGTCTGATATGTTTGCTGTGAAAAAGTCGCTCATGTTTCCTCGGTTTTGGTTAATCTAAGACAATAATAGCCGTTTCCATCTACTGAATCATCGTTCCAAATTCATTTTCGTCCATTACCCCAACGCCCAAACTCTCCGCCTTAGTCAATTTCGATCCGGCATCACTCCCGGCGACGACAAAATCAGTATTTTTGCTGACGGACGACGATACGCGGCCGCCGCGGTCTTCGATAAGTTTGACGGCCTCGTCGCGGGTATAGTTTTCTAGTTTGCCGGTGAGGACGAATGTCTTGCCGACAAAGCGTTCATCGAGCATTGCCGTGCTTGAGGCGTCGGTTTCAGTTTTCATACCGGCAGATTTGAGGCGTGAGATTAGGTCGATATTTCGCTCGTCGCGAAACCATTCATAGACGCTTTCGGCGACCGCGAGTCCGATCTCGTGGATGTCGTCTAGCTCCTCAATACTCGCCTCGGACAGCTTTTCCATGTTGCGAAAATGGTTTGCAAGCAGCTTTGCGTATCGCTCGCCGACGTGACGAATGTCAATGCCGTATAGCAAACGCTGAAGCCCGCGCGTTTTGCTTGCCTCGATCTCGTCAATGAGTTTTGTACCTGATTTTTCGCCTTTTCGCTCAAGATTTGAAATATCTTCCAACTTCAGTGAATAAAGGTCGGCAACATCTTTTACCATTCCTTTATCGACAAGGGTGTCAATCAAAACGTCGCCCAATCCCTCAATGTCCATAGCCCGTCGAGACGCAAAATAGCCGAGCCGGCCCTTTATTTTTGCCGGGCAATCAGTGTTTATGCAGCGCCGAACGGCTTCGCCCTCTGGCCGCACGGCGTCAAAACCGCAAACCGGGCAAACTGTCGGATAGTGAAATTCCGTCTCGGTGCCGTCGCGTTTCGCTGTCACAACCGACAAAACTTGCGGTATGATCTCGCCGCTTTTCTCGATCATCACCCAATCGCCGATCTTGAGATCCAAACGCTTGATCTCGTCCTCGTTATGCAGCGACGCGCGGGCGACTGTCGTGCCTGCAAGTACGACAGGTTCGAGATGTGCGACGGGCGTCAAAGCTCCTGTCCGGCCAACCTGAATACCGATGCCGAGCAACTGGGTCGTTGCCTGTCGCGCTGGATATTTATAAGCGATTGCCCATCGCGGCGCCTTTGTCGTCGCGCCAAATTCATCCTGTAACGCCGTTGAATTGACTTTTACAACAACGCCGTCGATCTCGTAATCAAGGCCGTCACGAATAGCCTCAATTTCGGCAATGAAGGCGGTAAGCTCGTCAAAATTTGCGCAGAGGCGGTGATGCGGATTTACCTTGAATCCATTGCGTTTGCACCACTCAAAAACCTCCGCGTGAGTTGCAAACATCTTCTGATTACCCGTAAAGGCATCATACGGAAACAAATCAAGGCGACGCGACGCGACCACAGCCGAATCGAGCATCCGCAGCGTCCCCGACGCACAGTTGCGCGGATTTGCAAACGTCTTTTCGCCCTGCATCTCAAGCTCGGCGTTGATCTTGGCGAACTGCGACCGCGACAAAAACACCTCGCCGCGAATCTCGGCGTGCTCCGGTGCGTCAACCTTCAATTTCAGCGGAATACTACGAATTGTCTTGACGTTTTGCGTCACCTCGTCGCCTGTCTGTCCGTCGCCGCGGGTCACACCGGTTTTTAAAATGCCATGCTCATAATGCAGCGACACGCTCAATCCGTCGATTTTTAATTCGGCCACATATTCGAGTTTGCGTCCCTCGGCCAGCTTCTCGCACCGCTCGGTAAATGCCTTTAAATCGTCCAAATTATATGAATTATCGAGCGACATCAGCGGCACGGTATGGGTAAACGGCTGCAAGCTCGCCGCCTTGCCGCCGACCCGCTGCGTTGGGCTGTCAGGCGTGACAAACTCTGGATGCTCGGTCTCAAGCGCCTTCAACAGTTCTAGAAGCTGGTCAAATTCAAAATCAGATATCTCCGGCGCGTCCTGCTGATAATAGAGGTCGCTGTGCCGGTTGATCTCCCCGCGTAGGTTCTCGATTTCTTTTTGAATGTCGCTTACTTGGGTCATTTTTGATCTAATTATTTCATAAACTCCACGATCAACCGATGAAAATGATGCGTTCCCTGCTCTCGTCTTGGCGAATAGCGCCCGTGTGAATAAAACCGGGAACGTATTCCCTTTTGGACACTTTCGACCACGGCTTCGTCTTCCATTTCGACGCCGTGGAGGTCGGCTCCGGCACCGGTTTCAAAGAGTGATTCGTCTCCGACGTAAGTTAGAAATTCGACTAGGGTTTTTGTCGGCGTTACGGGACGGACGACGTTTACCGAGATGCCCCACGGATAAAAATTGAACATCATATTCGGAAAGATAAACAAATATCGAGCAGCGACAGACTGGAGAGCAAGCGTCCCACTTGCCACTGACAATGCGGTCTGCACGCTCGCGTATCGAACAGTCTCGGTCGTGTAACTGCCGTAATCGACGATCTCGTTGAGCGAATGATGGACGAAAGGAATATGAAATCCCTCGAGATAGTTCTCACAATACAAAGCCCAGTGAGCGTTGACCTCATAATCACGCGTCGATTTGAGCCGCATTCTTTGGGGAGCAACACCCGGAAAGGCAAAAGCCTCATCGTTTACAAATGCCTCAAACGTGTCCGCCGGATCAATCGAGGCAAACATAAATCCGCCGCGTTCCGCATACGGCAACTGCTTCAAATTATCATTCTCTGTCGGAAAATCTTCCACACCCTCAAACTCGGGCATTGATAGAAACTCGCCAGCAAGCGAAAACCGCCGTCCGTGATAGCCGCAACGAATCAGGTTCGCCTGACAAGGCTCTTCGACCAATATCTTGCCGCGATGCGTGCAGACGTTTGATAAACATGAAAATGATTCATTTGTTTTCACCAGCAAAACCGGCTCGTCGAGAAATCCCGGCAGAATCGTCGTCGGCGTGAGTCCGGAAAATTCGCTTGCGTGGCCTAGGAATTGCCACGAATGCACGAATATTTTCTCTTTCGACATCTCAAAATACTCGGCGTCGGTGTAAAAATCGGACGCGAGTGTCTTTGCTTTTCGAATATCGGGATCGATCTCAAAAATGGACATTTCTATTTATTTTGTAAAGCAAATACGCCGGTCGCTCATCATCACGCCTAAACCCTCGTGCTACCAGCTCCTCGGCAAACGCCGCCTCAAACTCACCGCGGATACGCGTCTGTTCGGCAATCGCCGCCTCAGGATCTAACTCGACCAGGCCGAGCCAGTCGTTCAATGTCTGGATAGTCGCAGTCGGGTCACGAGTTTCTACAAACGCCTCTCCCGATGACAATGCATTAACTTTCTCGCTAATTAAGTGCCACTCGGCAAAAAGCCGGTCGCTCGGAAGGCCGATCTTTTTGCTCATCTGGGCAGCGGTCGCGTAGTCGGTGCCGTAAAAATTTGGCTTATATTCGCTCACGGTCGCACCGAGCTTTTCGAGGTTAAAATAGGCATTTCTTGCCTTTACCGGCTCAAAGGTCCATTTGATAAATTTCACGCCTTCGTCCAAAGAGCGAGTCCGCTGAGCCCATTTCAGTTTCGCTCCGACGCCGTGACTTTGGTATTCGGGCCGGACGCCGGTCATATGCGAATAAAACGCCCGCTCGCTGCGCAAAAATGCCGGCACGCTCAGCACAAATCCCGCCAGCCGCTCACCGTCATATGCCCCGAGCGCAAATCCGCCTGCGTTTTTTGTCACCACAAAGTGCCTCACGGGTGACAGCTCGGCCTCAGGCAAAGCAAATACCTCACGCTGCAACCTCACGCACTCGGCCAGCTCGTCTAGCGTTTCACATTCGCGAATTTCGATTTTATTTGTCATTAAGTAGCACGTAATTTGTTCAAATGCTATCAAATCGAATCGCCAAACGCGAAAATTAACCCTTAACTTTTCGACCGTTTTTTTGTTATGATTTAAACGGCCCCTCTTGGCCGTTCCGACATACTCCATTTACGCAAAAAATGACTCCTCAGACCGAACTTGAACTTACAGGTAATTTTCTGACCCATCCGTTTGCCGAACTCGTAGCCGAAATAACGCAGGCTCGGCTCAGCGGATCCTTGCGCGTGTCCGAAGTGGATCGAAAATGTAATATCTATTTTAGGAGCGGACGGCTGGTTTTCGCTGTTTCAAATGCTCGCTCATCACGTCTTTTCGATATTCTTCTCAATAAAAATCGGCTGACTAAAACCGATCTTGCGGAGATCCCAAACTTTTCAAACGATTTCGAGTTTACAGCCTACCTACAGGACAAAAGTTTTTTGACCAAAGATGAATGCGACAAACTTTTCGCCGAACAGATCGCGGGTATAGTCATCGACGTTCTTTCGTGGACGAGAGGCGACTGGAACTTTAGTCCCTTGGCGCGCGTGCGTGACGGACTCGATTTCGACATCAATACGGCAAATCTGATGTTAGATTACGCCCGATGTTTGCCGGTCGAGGTGGTTTTGGGACAATTTCGGAGTCTGGAGGAGAGCTTCTACCACTCTGAAGTTCCAGTATCCGGTCTTGGACTCAAACCCAACGAAGCTTTCATGCTTGCACAAGCCACTGACACGCCGCTCACCCTTGCCGAGCTTGTGGCAACGTCCGCCATGTCCGAATCGAATTCGATCCACGCTATTTATACCCTTTGGCTGTGCGGGTTACTCGTGCGTAATGATTGGCGGCCGGCCTTTTCGGACATTAAGATCGCCTCTATGCGGGAAGCAAAATTGGCGCTCAAACGCGAAGCGAAGCTGCCCGGCGTAACGGCCCCGGTCGTCCAAATTACTGAGCCTGAAAACGAGCCGGCCTCACCCAAAGAGCCTGCGATCATAATCACGCTTGATGAATACCTCGATCGGGTCGAAACAGCGGATACATATTACGATATCCTCGATGTCGATCCTAACGCCGATATTGACGAATTGAAACGTGCATATTTTGCACTTGCCCGTTCCTTTCACCCCGATCACTATCACGCCGAGGGCGGCGAGACTCTACAGCGTATCCAACATGCATTTACCGAGCTCGCACAGGCACACGAAACGCTAAAAAACCCGGAGACACGCGAAATTTACGATTACCGGATGCGAAAGGAACTTGCCGAACGCGAAAAACTGGCGAAAGCCGAAAAAGACGGTGATTACAGCGTCCAAACCGAGCAGGCCGTCGACAATTTTGAGCGCGGATTCAGCCTGCTGATGGATGACGAATACGAGGCTGCGACGCCGTTCCTGGCTCGTGCAGTTCATTTCGCACCAAAAAATGCCCGCTATCACGCCTATTACGGCAAAGCTCTGTCGTTCGACGAAAAACAGCGGCACAAGGCCGAGGCAGAGCTGCAGACTGCCCTTAAGCTCGACGCAAACAACCCGACCTTCCGAATCCTTTTGGCCGAATTCTTTATCCAGCAAAATCTGCTAAAACGCGCTGAGGGCGAATTAAAACGGCTCCTCGCCGTATTCCCCAGCAACCGCGAAGCCCGCGACCTGCTAAACGGTTTGCAGAAATAGACTTTGTCCTCTGACTTGAATCTTCTCAGCAAAGACGCGAAACTAAATGGATGGAGAGTATTCTCACTGAGCGCCCGCAATTTGACGAAACGCTGCTGCGCATCTCGTCCGATATGGACGGATTTGAGTGTTACACTGCTGCTCACGGCAGCCGGATCGCCGAGATCGCCGATTTGCTCGGCGCGGCATTTAATCTGGCATCCCGCGACCGAATTTTCTTACAACAGGCGGCTCTCGTCCATGACATCGGCGAAGTGATGATGAATCGCGACTATATCATCGCTCCGCGCGGCCTGAGCGCGTCCGAACGGATCGACCTTCAGCGGCATCCGGTGATCGGTGAACAGGAAACAGCGAAACTTGGCTTGCCGCGAGCCGTCCAGCTCATTGTCCGCTGGCATCACGAATGGTGGAATGGTGGCGGCTATCCTGACGGTCTCGTGTCCGAAAGCATTCCGCTTGCCGTCCGCATTTTGCGTGTCGCTGACACATACGCTTCGCTGACAGCCGCACGCCCATTTCGCGCGGCATTGAAACCTGACGACGCCCGCAAATATATGATCGAGTGGGCCGGTATCGAATTTGACCCGGCTGTCGTTAAACATTTTCTGGCGATCAACTTAACGGAACAAGCGATTGTCGAGGCGCGACTGGTCTCGTCGGTCTAAAGCAATTTATGCACGGTCATTCAAAAGTATCGCCAAAAAGCTGGCTCGCATTCGACCTTAATGTCCTGCGCAGGACCAGGTTCAAGTCCGTTGCCCTGCCTTTTTCGGGCGAGCCCGCTTTGGGGGTATATCTCAAACGCTGGGATGTCCTTGTCTCTGCCAACGATCCCCTTCAGTCGGCTTATACCCACGCGCTGGCACAAATAGCTAACAGCGGCTCAAGCCTCTCCGCCGAAGACGTGAATATCGTTCTCGAAGACGCCTATGTGCCGGGCTACCGGCTGCAAAATCCTGCGTTGACAAATTGGTTTTCCGAGACGGATTCGTGGTGGTTTGACAATGTCCGGCAGAGCATCGACAAACTTCAGGCACCGACGGCGCGTGCCATCGCTTCGTCGATCGCGTTTGCCGCGGGTGACTATGTGATGTCGTTTAAGGAAGATACTCGCGAGCTGCGCCAACCGCTCTCAAACGTCTTTCGGCGGCTTTGGGCAATCCAGCCAGTGCCTTTGGATAATGGGCAAAACAACACCTGCCAAAACAAGAGTGCGGACGAGTTTATCGCCGAAATTACGGCCGATATGATGTTTCTGCGGTTGCCGGCGACACATTCTCAGACCGTCCGTGGCTATCTCGGCCGTTCGGCCTGGCGTGAAGAGTGGCTCCGCAGTGGGAGCGGTTTTTGGGATGATCTCGAAGCCGGCCTAAATGGCAAACTCGGCTCCGCGACCGAGACAAAATCCCAATATCTGCACCTGCTTGAGGAAACGCTCCGCCGAGCCTCGCACATCAAAAACTGGGCCATCGCCCATGTTGAGGCCGGCTTTATCCAAACTCAGGATATTGTTGACTGCATCGCCGGCATCCGCCGCGTCGATACCGTTTTTACAAAGGATTTTTCCGAACTGACCGGCACAAAAGCGGTCATTATCACAGCATGATTTAATGCAGAAGCCCGCGCGTCAGCAAGGGCGTAATACTCAACTTGGAAGTTACGCCCTTGCTGACGCGCGGGCTTCTGCATTCCTTTGCCGAATAAACCACACAACCCCCGCCAGCGCCGACAAAATACCCGAAATGATCGTCAGCGTCTGCGGCGTGGCGTAATATATCATTCCGCTCGCGGCATAGCTAACCAGCCCAAAAACGGTCATTTCCGCCCCGCGATCCAGCGTCGAGATCCGTCCGCGTATAAAGTCGGGCAGGCTGCGTTGAAACATCGTCTCCTGCACGGCGTATTCGACGCCGACGATCACCCGCGAAACAAATACGACGACGGCCCACAGCCACAGAGAAGGCATAAACGCGGCTGTGGAAAATACGACCCCGTGCAGGATAAGCGTCCATCCGACAAAACTTGTATTCCGGTCTTTGCGGTCGAGATAGATCGAGGTCCGATGGGCGATCATCATCCCGAAAGTGATCCCCAGCCCCGTCGCTGTCCACAGCAAAGCAACCGCCTCGTCCGGATTCCAGCCTTCGGTTGATGCAAAATGCACGCCGCCAATTCGCTCAAATATAATGTTGATCGATCCCGCTCCTACGGCCCAGATAATATTGACTAACAGGATCGTAAAGGCGAAATGGTTCTTGACCGCATACCTAAAACCCTCCTTCAACTCCGTCCAAAACGATTCCCGTGTTTTAAGCTCCCCTCCTGCCAGAGGAGGGGTGGCAGCCGCTTCGGCTGACGGGGTGGTGGGAGACCCGCGTCCCGGCGCCGCGGCGTCTTTTTCCGTTACGGCTTCCTCGGGAATAAGCCATACCGAGAATGCCGAGATCATAAATGAAGCAGCATTGATCACAAATGCCACCTTATAACCAAACACTGCCGCCGCCCATCCACCCAGAGCCGACCCGACAGCCATCAACAAAAACCGTGTCGAAAACAGCAGAGCTGTCCCCGCAAGCAATCCTTCTTTGCCAGTCAGATTCGGAGCCGCTGCATTTTTCGCCCCATCAAAAAACGCGCCGAATGTGTGCAGCAAGATGGTCGCCACGTATGCGATCCATAAATTTTCAGCGTCTGTCACCAGCAAAAACGAGAGAGCAACGACGGAGCGCAACAGATCGGTCGCGATCATCACCGTCCTCCGAGAAAATCGGTCAACAAAAGCCCCCGCTATCGGCGACGCTATTGCAAATGGCAGCAACCGCGCGATAAAAAACAACCCCGCAGCCGTCGGCGACGCCTCTGACACCAGGCGCACCAATCCCAGCCCGGCAATAAAATTGAACCAGCTCCCAAGCTCCGATATAAATTGTCCAGCCAGCAGACAGCGAAAATTCCTATTCCCGCGTATCAACTCGCCATACGTCAACGACCGCATCTGGATAGAATGTAGTTTCTTAGACTAGAGCGCAAACGTTGCCGCTACAATGCGACTGTCACTTTTTCTAATTTTTGGGGATTTATTCTTTTGGCAGATTGAACATCTTGGGAAATTTCGCTCGCAGTTTTGGGGTAATTCGATAACCTGCGTCCTCAAAGGCTTCGCCAAAATCGTTACGCTCGGCCCCGCCTCGGCCGACATGGCAAATCGTGCAGTCATTTTTGAGTTCCTCTCGAGCGTATGGCTCGATGTTGTATTTATCCATAAAGGCGGGTTTTGCGGAAACAATCTGCGTCAGTAACGACGCAAAAAGACCGGCGGTAAACAATGCCGCAAATGCGATCAGCACAATAATTTTCAGGTTTATTTTGTTCACGACTAACCTCTTAAAAAACATAGGTAATGGAACTCGTAAACCCGCTTTTGCCATACCCAAGATGCGGAAGCGGACTGATCCCAAATAACGCGCCGCCGATGCCCGCCGGGACATTAGGCACCGGTCCAAAAGTGTGATTAAACAGATAATTCACTTTCAGAATTATTGTGGACGACGGAGCGATGTTTAGCCCAAGCGTTGTCCTCGACCGGTTTAGATAAAAATTTTGCAGCGTCCGGTCAAGCCGGACGACCTCGTAACGAACAACCGGAGCAATGTAGCCGCCTGTATCAAAATGTCTTACGGCAAACGCCGGGCGAAATTGATACGCCCCCTCGATATAAAATCCGTCCTGCCCAGGCGTCCGTTCGGCGACAAAATCCGCCAGAGCCTGAATGCTCGCCGGATCGTTGATGTTGACAACCGGCGGCGGATCGCTCCGTCGTTTGATTCCGACGCCGACAATATTTGAGCGTCCATATTCGGCATTTAATATCAGGTTTCCACGCCGGTACGAAGCGTCAAAAAAGACAATATTTGCCGAGATGGGAGCTTCATCCTGATTTGTAAAAATGCCTCTATAGCCCGATACGCCAAATTCAA
>JBBRQM010000046.1:0-28536 GCA_038226395.1 Pyrinomonadales bacterium
ATCGCCGACGTTATTATTGGCGCAGTCTAAAAATGACGTTTTGATCAAGAATGCGACCGTGATGACGGCGATCCGGGGGACGCTTGAGAATACCGACATTTTGATCCAAAACGGCAAGATCGCACGGATCGGCAAGAATCTTTCGACCCCGGCAGGCGCCCGTGTAATTGACGCGACAGGAAAATACGTAACGCCGGGTATTGTCGATTGCCATTCGCACACGATGCTCGACGCTATCAACGAGGGGGCGTTTTCCGTAACGTCGATGACGCGGACACGTGATGTGCTGGTGGCTAACGACATCGCTATCTATCGTGCTCTCGCAGGCGGCGTAACGTCAGCGAATATTCTGCACGGTTCGGCAAATTCGATCGGCGGACAAAATACGGTTGTGAAATTCAAATTCGGGCATGCGGTTGAGGATTTTCCGATTCCAGACGCTCCGCCGGGGATCAAATTTGCGATGGGTGAGAACCCGAAGCAGACAAATTTTCAGCAGCCGGGACGACCCATTCGTTACCCGCACACGCGAATGGGCGTGATCGAAACTGATCGCGACGCATTGCTCCGGGCCCGCGATTACAAACAGGCATGGGAGGATTTTAAGGCCGGCAAGACAAAGGTACAGCCGCGTCACGATCTTGAGCTGGAACCGCTGGTCGAGGTACTCGAAGGCAAGCGGCTGGTCCACGCTCACAGTTATCGCTCGGACGAAATGTTGAATCTGCTCTTGCTCGCCGACGAATTTGGTTTTCGCGTTGCCACGCTTCAGCACGGCCTTGAGGCATATAAGATCGCCCCAGAAATTGCCAAACACGGCACGGGCGTTTCGATCTTCACCGATAGTTGGAGCTACAAGCTCGAAGCCTACGATGCGATACCGTATGACGCATATATTTTGTGGAAAAACGGCGTCAGCGTGTCGATCAATTCCGATTCCGACGAACGCATGAGGCGGCTTAATCTCGACGCCGCAAAGGTCGAAAAATACGGCGGTGTGCCTGAGGAAGAGGCTTTGAAAATGATCACGCTCAATCCGGCAAAACAGCTTGGGATCGACAAACGAACAGGCTCGATCGAAGTGGGAAAGGACGGCGATATTCTGATCTGGACCGCTCATCCGTTTAGCGTTTACTCGCGGGTTGAGACGACGATCATCGAAGGCGAAACATATTTTGATCGGGCAACAGACGCCAAAATGCGTGTCGATATGGCAAAGGAACGCGAGACACTCCAAAAACTGGACGTTAACCGGGCGCCGGGAAGTGGCGGCACGCCGCCGAAAATTCCAAGCGAAAAACGTCAAGGTGACCGTGACGAAACCGAATACGGCGACGGAGGAAATCAGTAATGAGTTCAAAGTTCAAGGTTCAAAGTTCAAAGTTGTTAAGCGGATTTCTTTATCTGGGTCTATCCGTGTTTATCTGTGGTTCCATTTCTTTGGTTCGGGCGCAGAATGACGGTTCGGAGCAGAATCAGAATGGCCGTGTAGGGACATTTGCAATAGTAAATGCGCGGATCGTAACAGTTTCGGGGGCGACGATTGAAAACGGCACGGTTGTCATTCAAAACGGCAAGATCGCGGCGGTCGGGGCGGGTGTTACGATTCCCGGAGGCGCGGAAAAGATAGACGGCAAAGGTTTGACCGTTTTTCCGGGAATGATCGACGCCGGGACAAATCTTGGTTTGGCTGAGATTCCGCTTGGCGTCAATGGCTCGGTCGATGTCGCCGAAACCGGCACAATGAACGCCAACGCAAAGGCGATCAAAGGCATTAATCCACATTCGTCGCATGTCGAGGTCGCCCGCATCAACGGCATCACATCCGTTCTCTCCATGCCGACTGGCGGGCTGATTTCTGGCCAGGCAACGGTGATCGATCTGCTTGGATCGACTCAGGCAGATATGGCTCTGGTCGGCGAATTTGGCTTGGTCATAAACTTTCCACGAATCGCAACGTTTGGTGGTTTTGGCGGCGGCGGACGCGGGCCGCAGATCGAGTTTAGCGATGCGGTCAAACGCCGCGATACCCAGCTCGACGAGCTGAAAAAGATATTTCGCGATACTGAAAATTATTCCCGTGCCAAAGCGGCCTATGCCAAAGACAAAACTCTGCCGTATCCAGTGTCGGACGAACGTCTCGATGCGTTGATCCCATACATTCACGGTGAAAAGCCCGTTATTTTTACCGCCGAGCGTGAACGCGACATACGCGGCGTTGCCAAATTTGTCGCGGAAATGAAGCTAAAGGGTATCATTATGGGCGGCGAGGACGCCTGGAAAGCCGCGGACGAGCTAAAGAAAAACAACATTTCGGTTATCTATACGAACATTTACGCTCTGCCCGTTCAGGAAGACGACGTTTACGATTATCTTTTCGAGGGGCCGGCGAAAATGCAGGCGGCGGGCGTAAAATTTTGTATCTCGACAGGTAATGACGGAGCCGAGGTTCGCGATCTGCCGTATCAAGCCGGAATCGCCGGCGGCTTTGGGCTGTCAAAAGAAGACGCTCTGAAATCAGTGACGCTCTATCCGGCACAAATCCTCGGAATTGCGGACAAGGTCGGCTCGATTGATGTCGGCAAGATGGCAAATCTGGTCGTCACCGACGGCGATATGCTCGAACCGAGAACAAACGTCAAATATCTCTTCATCGATGGCCGTATGATCCCCCTGACCAGCCGGCACACCCGTTTGTTTGACAGCTTCAAAGATAG
This sequence comes from Pyrinomonadales bacterium, assembly GCA_038226395.1. Classification (GTDB taxonomy): domain Bacteria; phylum Acidobacteriota; class Blastocatellia; order Pyrinomonadales; family Pyrinomonadaceae; genus OLB17. Next base: position 2,718 of record JBBRQM010000046.1, read on the forward strand.
AAAGTAAGAGTTTTAACGCAAAGTCGCTAAGACGCAAAGAATAAGGGATCTTTGCGTCTTGGCGTTAATTTTTCTGTGGGATTTCCTCGCCGTCTTCAAAAAACTCAAGCGACGCTGAATTGAGGCAATAGCGTTGTCCGGTCGGCGGTGGGCCGTCGGGGAAAACGTGCCCCTGATGGCCGCCGCAGCGAGCACATCGGATCTCGATTCGTCGCATCCCGTAAGCGTTATCCTCGATATTGGTGAGATGATCTTTGTCGAACGGTCGATAGAACGATGGCCAGCCCGTGCCGGATTCGAATTTGTGAGTCGAGCTAAAAAGTGGCAAATTGCACAAACGACAGGCATAGACGCCATTCATTTTGTTGTCGAGCAGCGTCCCGCAAAATGCCGGCTCGGTTCCGTGGTCCAGCAAAACACGACGTTCTTCGTCGTTCAGATCCTGAGCAAGCCGTTCGATCTCATCAGCACCCAACGGCGTAACGTCGTAACCAGATTCTGATAATTCTTTGTCCATAGCTATAATTCTAAACTATTTCACTTGCTACATGCAGAAGCCCGCACGTAAGCAAGGGCGTAACCTCCAAATTGAGTGTAGCGCCCTTGCTTACGCGCGGGCTCCGCATCTGAATCATCCCCACCAAAATGAGGCGGCGATAATGCAATACAAGCCAATCAAAGCGAGACCCTCGAGCCAGATCGATTCGCCATCGTAGATGATGAATGCGCTGACGATCACCGCTAATGCAAGCGCCGCGACGAGCAACGGCGACAGCACAAATGTCAGTATAGAGCCGCCCAGCACGAATGACAGCAGTACAAGCAGCGGAAACAGCCCCAACGCGATCTGCAGCGAGCTGTTGAGGATGACGCTGACGGCGTAATCTGCTTGATTTCGCCACGCGAGCTGGATGCCGATGAGATTTTCGATTGCGTTTCCTGCAACCGCAACTACTACAAGCCCCGCAAATGCCTCGGATATTCCGAGAGTTTTCATGGCCGGCTGCAAAGCGTCGACAAACCAATCCGAGACAAAAGCCGCGCCGACACCGGCGAGGGTGAGCACGATGATAGTCAGTTTCATCGACCATTCGGCTTGACCCATTTCCTCCTGATTTAATGCAACTGACGGGTCACCTTTGATCGAAAAATAAATGCTGGCGGACATCAAAACTAAAAGGATAATCGCAACAAAAATGTCGAGACTCGCAATGTGCGGTTCGGCGGCGGTGTGAAGCTGTTTAATAAGCGTCGGCACGATCAGTGCAGCCGCAGCAAGCATCATCAGCGCAACGATCATCCGCGGCGGTTCGGATTTGAACCGCTGAGTCCCATTTTTTAAGCCGCCAAAAAACAAAGCAAGGCCGAGCACAAGTAGCGAATTGCCCAAAATAGATCCGATCAGAGCGGCCTGAACAACCTGATCGAGACCAGCACGCAATGCAAAGATACAGACAAAAAGCTCGGGCAGATTGCCCAAACCCGACTGCAAAATACCGGTCGCTCCGGGTCCGAGACGGCTGCCAAGCTGCTCGGTCGCGTCACCCACTAACACGGCAAGCAAGGCAAGAGCGGCGGCGGTGACGATAAAGGCCACCACCGCATTAGCACCGGCGTAGTGCAGTAATCCCGCAGCGATTGTCGCAACTGCGCAAAGGGAAATAATAATCTTTTCTTTTGATTCCATCTCCGCTATTCTTTGCCGCCGAAAATGTGTTTTTCAAGTTTTCTCAAACGCTGGGACATCTCGCCTAATTTGCGAAATGCCGCTGTTGAGCGTAGCCAGTCGCGGTTATCAAACGCGGGAACGCCGGACATTATCTTGCCGGGATCGACGTCATGCGATGTCGCAGATTTTGCCGTCAAGACGGCGTCGTCGCCAACTTTCAAATGACCCGCAATGCCTACCTGTCCAGCCAGAACGACTCGTTTGCCGATGTGCGAACTGCCGGCAAGCCCCGTTTGAGAGCAAATTAGAGCGTCGTCATCGATACTGCACGAATGGGCGATCTGAACGAGGTTATCGATCTTTACCCCGCGACCGATCCGCGTTTCGCCGACCGATGCCCGGTCAATCGCAGTGTTGGCCCCGATCTCGACATCGTCCCCGATCACGACATGGCCAATTTGAGGTATCTTGACCCAACGTTTATCTTCATCAATTGCATAACCGAATCCATCCGAACCGATTGTTGAGTTATTGTGAATAATACAGTTGCGGCCAATCTCACAGTTTTCACGGACCGAAACGCCTGAGTGAAGCGTCGTGCCGCTCCCAATGCTTGCTCCATTGTAGATCGTTACATTTGGCATGATGCGAACGCCGGTTGCGATCTTGCACTGGGCACCAATGACAGCATTGGCGTGGATTTCGACTGACTCCGCGACATTGGCAGTCGGATCGATAACAGCGGTCGGATGAATGAAAGGCAAAATCGGCGGATCGGGGAAAAATATCTGCGCGGCCAGAGCATAGGCCAACTGAGCATCTTTTGTGCGTAATACAGCGATGCTGTCATTAGCAATCTCGACGCCTTGGCCCAGAAATATGCCCGAGGCCTTTGTCGTTGAGATGAGGGAGATGAGTTTTGGATTGGCAAGATATGTCACATCTCCCACATCTGCAAATTCCAGACCCGTCGCTGATCGAATCTCCAAATCGGGCGAACCGTTCTCGATATTTGAATGTGTGATCTCGGCTAATTGGGCAAGTTTCATGAAAATTTCCTTGATACATCGCCTAAGCATGTGTCACACTATTTTTAGCAAACAAATCAGCCCACGCAAAGTCCTCAGTCTTTGTAATCCATTTTTTCCGCCTTTTTGCTAATTTTTACAGGAGCGTTACAGTAGTATGAATCAAACCTCAATAGCCGAATCAGGCAGTAAACAAAATAAGAATTTCCAACCAACCGATCGACGTGATATCGTAAAAAACGAATATCTCGACGGACGCATTGTCGCAAAGCACAGCACAAACCGCTGGCACAATTTGATCTCGACAAATTTTACAGTCGCCGTCGGCAGCCGCATTCATCGCGGCACTTGCGAAGTTTACTCGGGCGATATGCGTGTAAAAATCGGCAGCAGTTCGATATGTTTTCCCGATGTCGTAGTGGTTAACGGTGAACCGTCGTTTGCCGACGACAACCTTGATCTGCTCCTAAATCCGACGGTAATCGTCGAGATTATCTCAAATTTGTCCAAAGCCACCGGTCGCATGCAAAAGCTCGAAGGCTTTTTGGCCGTCCCAAAGATAAAGGAATGTTTGCTAGTCAATGAAGACGAGATGCGCGTCGAGCATTATGCCCGCCAAAACGCCAAACAGTGGATCTATCGCATCTATAACGAGCGCGACGACGTGATTTCGCTCGAATCAATCAACTGTAAACTCTCGCTCGCCGAGGTCTATGCGCAGATCAAACTCAAAGAATCGGAGTTAAGTTCGAAGGCAGTGAACTAACCGAAGTCAATTGCCTCCAGCTTGGCTGGAGGGTGAGAGGCCGACATTGTTACAGGGCTTTAGCCCAACCATAGCTGGTTGGGCTAAAGCCCAAATGTTTTTGTTGCTTTGGAACCTCCACCTAAAGTTGGAGGCAATTTATAAGACCTACATTAAGTTGACCGGGTCGATCTCGACATTCACGGTTCGCAGGTCGCAGCCGTGTGTCTCAGCGTCGGAAATTGCAATATCCAGGGTCTCTCTCAATGACCGCCGGCTGACCGCTTTAATAATAATCTGCAAGCGGTATTCGTTCTTCAAACGCGACAGGGAAGCCGGTGCAGGTCCGAGTATGCGCGCGTGTCTCGCCGAATTTGCCGCATCGAGCGAACGACGCAAAATGTTTGCGTTTTTCGATGCATAAACATGGTCACGGTGTTTTATCATGATTGACGCCAGCACAAAAAACGGCGGATAACCCAAACGCTCGCGAAACTTTATCTCTTCTTTGTAAAATCCTTCGTAGTTCTGCTCGCGTGCATGCCGCAGAGCGTAATGCTCCGGGTAATATGTCTGGATCAGAACTTTTCCGGCCCGTGTTCCACGACCCGATCGTCCGGCAACCTGCGTAATTAACTGAAACGTCCGCTCCGCCGAACGCAAATCGGGCAGCCCCAAACCAATATCGACCGAGATGACGCCGACAAGCGTCACATTTGGAAAATCGTGCCCTTTCGCGATCATCTGGGTTCCGACGAGCATGTCGAGGCCGCCGGCCGCAAATTTGAGCAGCACGTCGTCGATCTCGCCTTTGCGTGTCATTGTGTCGCGATCGACGCGAGCGATCCTTAAGGTCGGGAATTTTTTGGTGAGCTGATCGGCGATATTTTCGGTGCCTTCGCCGACGAAATAAAGATATATGCTCTCGCAGTGCGGACACAGCTTTGGCACCTTTTCGCGATAGTTGCAGTAATGGCAGAGCAATTTATTGCTGCCCCGATGAAATGTCAGCGTGATGTCGCAGTTCTTGCATTTCAACGTCTCACCGCACGTCCGGCAGAGCACGAACTGTGAAAATCCGCGGCGGTTTAGCAAAATAATGACCTGCTCGCCTTTTACATGAGTTGCCTTGATCGCCTCAAGCAGCTCCGTCGAGAGAGCCACATCCTTCCCCGCATGTTTGAAAACCTCGCGCATGTCTATAAGCTGAGCTTCTGCCAATCCAAGTCCGCCTATGCGCTCCGGCAGATGAAGATAAGTATATTTTCCGGTCTGAGCGTTATAAAAAGATTCCATCGCCGGCGTCGCCGAGCCCAAAACGACGACCGCACCCGCAAGATGGGTCCGCATTACTGCGACATCGCGGGCGTGATAAAACGGTGATTCGTGCTGGCGGTATGACGAGTCGTGCTCTTCGTCAACGATCACAAGTCCGATGTTCTCAAGCGGGGCAAAAACTGCCGAGCGTGTCCCTATTACGATCCTAGCGTCGCCGCGACGAATTCGCCGCCACTCGTCAAAACGCTCGCCGGGCGAAAGATTTGAGTGCAGTATCGCGACATCAGAGCCAAAAACGGTTCGCAAACGCCTCGAAAACACCGGCGTCAGGGCAATCTCAGGCACGAGCATCATCGCCGAACGCCCCGCATCCAGTGCGAACCGCATCGCCCGTATATAGACCTCGGTCTTGCCGCTGCCAGTCACGCCGTGCAATAGAAATGCTTTGAAAACACCATCATTCTTTATCGCTGTAGCTATCGCGTCGAGAGCCGTCTGCTGCTCATCCGTCAGCGTAAAATCGTCCCGGTCTGGAAAATCGGCTCCGGAGAGCGGATCGCGCATCACGTCCTGTACATAAACCTCAACGATCCCGCGTTTTGCCAGAGTATTTATCGGCGATGCTCCTACATCCGCTTGTTCTATGACATCGGTGAATAGCATCTTTCCGCCGTTTGCCGTTATTAGGTCAACGATCCATTGCTGTTGATCGGTAAGTTGCTTTTCCTCATCGTCTGTCACCGTCGAGATCAGACGGACGGCCTTTCGCCGCTTTGGCCGCACCTTTTCGGAGTTTATCCCGGCGGGCAACGCAGCCTTGAGCATCTCGCCCCAAAAACTTGCGTAATAAACGGCCGTCCACTGCGTCAGTTTGAGGATCTCAGGCGTGATGAGAGGTTCATGATCGGTCATCTCGATCACATCTTTGATCTTTGATTCGTCGATCTCGATGCCGGGCGGGAGATCGATGTGCAAACCGACGGCGTAACCGGTGAGATTTCGACGGCCAAACGGCAGCAGCAGCCGCGCACCGAGCTTTATCCCGCCCCGCATTTCTTCAGGGAGACGATATGTGAACGACCGCCGCAGCGGCACGGGCAAAGCGGCCTCGACATATACGGGCAGCGGTGAAATTTTCGCCTTTGGAGTGGACATTTTCGAGTCTTTGGTGAAAATGATAACCTATTGGAACATATTGCCGAAACTTGTTGTCTAATACTGACAGGGAAGAAAAGAGATTTAACGCAAAGTCGCAAATGCGCCAAGACGCAAAGTAGGAAAATAACAATTCCGGCGAATCGAAAATGTATTAATTTCTTCCTTTGCTGCTTTGCGTTCTTAGCGTCTTTGCGTTGAAATTCTTACATGAACGATCTATTCAAACCGCAAGAAAAACGCGGCGTGAACAAACTGCTTGTCGTCGGTATTATCATTGCGGTTGTGGTGATCGGCGTGGGCGTTTACATGCTCTCGCTCAAACCGTCGATGCAGGATCAGACGGCCAGGATTCTCGACGGCGCGTATCGCGAAGGATCACCCGAATTTGCCGTTATTACCAAAGACATCATCTGCTCTGACGATAACACCATCGAATCGCCCACCGGCCTCGGCACCATCTCGATGTATATCATAGGCAAGGTTTATAACAAAGGCACACGCAAAATCACGGCGCTCGAGGTTAATGTCAGCGTCATCACGCAAAAAAATGAGGTTTTACGTGAAAAACGCGTTCTCGTCGTCCCCGTCGAGCAGCCCTCGCTCGGCCCCGGCGAAACCATCCCGATCACGCTCACCCTCGACGGCTTTGACCGGCACGACGACCGGGCCAATATCCGCTGGAAAGTCACGGCAATCAAGACCCAATGACCTTTCACGGCCTCGCGGAAAGCTGGATCGGAGCGTCTATATCGAGACGGCACTTGTCAGATTCCCTTGCACCGGCTTTGCTTCGAGCCAGTCTGGCGGCTGGCGTGAGCGTTCTTTCGTCAACCCGCAGTAATCCGCACTCGGTTTCCCCGAGCCTGAGCCGAAGGCTACCAACTTGTGTTCGTAAAAATTGGATTTCAGTATCATTGTTATTGATTATTCGCGGCGTGATCGTCGTTCGCATCGAATCTTGTTCGATCCGGTTAAGCCTATTTTCGATCGAATAAAACCGCTGCTCCATCTGGTCGATCCGCCGCGACAAAAACGGGTCCTGCTGAGCGTAAGCGGTCGGGACCGCCCTCTCGCCAAAGATGGCCAAACCCCCACTATACATGCAAACCGTAACACCCACGATTGCCGCCAGATTAAATAAACGCTGCTGCGTAAATTTCTTATTCGTTTTTTCACTTTTCAACTTTTCCATTTTTAACCCTTATACCCCCCTTTATCGAATTACTTCAGATATAATCGATTCTACCAAAAATGATTGAGTCGCTCCCGAATATTAATATCAGGCCAGCCCTTGCAAATGAAGACTAAGTACTCAATCTCAGATGCGGGCGATTTCGGTAAAAATTGACGATAACGCCGATTTAAAACTTTTTTTGTGTGTGGGCGTTTTGAAGTTTGGGGGTTGTATTGTAGAATCTCATTTTTGAAAAAGTCCTTCATGCTTGTTATCAAATTAAAACTTGACCGAATCTCGACCTAACTCAGGAGAAATAATGAACCCCAAGAACGTTTTGACCTTCGCTGCCGACCAGGAAGCGAGATTTGTCTCTGTGCGTTTTACCGATCTGCCCGGAGCGTGGCATCACCTCACGTTTCCGATCAGCCAATTGACCGAGGACAGCTTTACCGAGGGCTTCGGTTTTGATGCTTCGTCGATCCGCGGATGGGCCTCGATCCACGAATCGGACATGCTGCTCGTGCCGGACCCGTCGCGGTTCTGGATCGACCCTTTTACTGAGGAAACGACGCTGTGCCTGATCGCAAACGCCGTCGATCCGATGACGGGAAAGGGTTACCCGTTTGATCCGCGAACGACCGCGAGGCGCGCCGAGGCTTACCTGACCAAAAGCGGTATCGCCGATGTAGCGTATTTCGGGCCCGAGGCCGAGTTTTTTATATTCGACAATGCGAGTTTTCATAATACGCAGAACTCCGCCGGGTATTCGTTTAACTCGGAGGAGGCTCATTGGAATTCGGGACGCGAGGGCAGCGAGGATAATCCAAACACCGGCTATCACATCCGCCCCAAGGAGGGCTATGTGCCGCTCGCTCCGCTCGATTCGCTGATCGACATCCGCAATTCGATCTCGTCGATCCTCGGCGAGGTCGGTATCAATGTCGAATGTCACCATCACGAGGTCGCGACCGCCGGCCAATGCGAGATCGATTTTAGATACTCGAATATGCTCCACACGGCTGACAATGTGATGCTCTTCAAATACGTCGTCAAAAACACGGCGCTCGCCGCCGGCAAGACCGCGACGTTTATGCCGAAACCGCTCTACGGCGACAACGGCTCGGGGATGCACGTCCATCAATCGCTGTGGAAAGACGGCAAGCCGCTGTTTGGCGGCGATGAATATGCGGGGCTGTCACAGATGGCGAAATACTATATCGGCGGGCTGCTAAAACACGCTCCGGCGCTGATCGGCTTGGCCGCTCCGACGACGAACAGCTACAAGCGGCTGGTCCCGGGCTTTGAGGCACCGGTGAATCTCGCATATTCGGCACGCAACCGTTCGGCGGCCGTGCGCATTCCGATGTTCTCCAAATCGCCAAAGGCGAAGCGGCTTGAGTTTCGTCCGCCCGATCCGTCGTGCAACCCATATCTGACCTTCGCCGCTTTGCTGATGGCGGGTCTCGATGGCGTCGAGAACAAGATCGATCCGGGCAAGCCGCTCGATAAGGACATTTACGATCTGCCGCCGGAGGAACTCGCAAAGGTTCCGTCGCTGCCGGGAACTCTCGACGAAGCTCTCGTCGCGCTTGAGAACGATCATAAATTCCTGCTCAAGGGAAACGTTTTCTCCAAGGAACTCATCGAACGTTGGATCACATACAAACGCGAGAACGAGATCACGCCGCTTCGCCTACGACCGCATCCGCTTGAGTTTCAGATGTATTACGATATTTAACTGTCGGCGATCAGCAATGAGCATTCAGTAGTCTGCGATCAGCAGTCAGGCATCGAGGAAATCCAAATTCTGAGTGCCGATTGCTAAAAGCTGACTGCTTTCTTTGTTATTCTTTAACGCATGAAAGTTGAACCGGTGATTATAGAGGGTGAAGTTGTGCGGCTTGAGCCGATGACGATAGAGCATTTGGATGCTCTATGGGCGGCGGGTGCGGACGAATCGCTTTGGCGTTTGATACCCACAAACGTCGCTTCGCTCGAGGATATGAGGCGATATATCGATGTCGCCCTCGCCGACCTGGATAAAGGCATCGCTCTGCCATTCGTCACGATCGAGCGGCTTTCGGGCAAGGTTATTGGCTCTACGCGGTTCGGCAATATTGATGCTGCCAATCGTCGCGCCGAGATCGGCTGGACATGGATCAACCCGGCGTGGCAGCGAACCGCCGTCAACACCGAGGCGAAACTTTTAATGCTTACACACGCCTTTGAGACATGGAATTGCATTCGCATCGAATTGAAAACCGACGCTTTGAACGAACAGTCGCGAAACGCCATTCTGCGGCTCGGCGCCAAACAAGAAGGAATCTTCCGCAAACACGTTATCTGCGATACGGGACGTTTTCGCGACTCGGTTTATTTCAGTATTATTGAAACGGAATGGCCGGTGGTCAAAGAGAATTTACGGTCAAGGCTACAAGCGTCACCGGTGCAGAATCATTAGTCGCAAATTGTTGTATAATCCACATTGGCTATGGAAAAGTTTAGCATTACATGTCCCTGCTGTGACGCCGTCCTCACCGTTGATGCCGGCACGGGCGCGATTCTTGCTCACGAAGAGAAAAAGAAAATACTCGGCTCGTTTGAAGATTTGCAAGGCGAATTGAGCAAGCAAAAGGAGCATCGCGAACAGATATTTGCACAGGAAATGTCTTCGCAAAAGGATCGTGAGCGGCTGCTCGAAGAAAAATTTAGGGAAGCTCTAAAACGCGTCGATACGAATACGGATAAGCCATATACAAACCCGCTCGACCTCGATTAATAATGACTAAACCGCGCGCAGCCGAATACCCGCAAACAAAAATCAATGACAAAATCATCGTCGCTCTCGATGTTGCTACGGCGGACCAGGCTCGCGCGATCGTCGCCGAGCTGCGCGACGAGGTGGGGGCATTCAAGATCGGGTTGCAGCTTTTTACATCGACCGGGCCGGAATTGGTAAGGGAATTTACTTCGTCTGGGATAAAGATCTTTCTCGACCTGAAGTTTCACGACATTCCAAATACGGTTGCAAACGCAGCAGTTGAGGCCGCCCGGCTCGGCGTTTGGATGTTTAATGTCCACACGCTCGGCGGCGGCGAAATGATGCGGCGAACGGTAGAGGTAGTCGATGCCGCCTGCGAACGCGAACATCTGACGCGGCCGCGGATCATCGGTGTCACTATTTTGACAAGCTCAGATCGCGAGACGCTGCATCAGGTCGGCATTGACCGCGACACCGAGACCGAGGTAATTGAACTCGCGCGTCTCGCCGCCGCATGTGGTCTTGACGGAGTCGTGGCGTCACCGCTTGAGGCCGAAAAGATCCGTCGTTTAATACCAAAAAAAGATTTTCTGATAGTAACGCCGGGAATCAGGGCTGATTTTGCAACCGGTGACGATCAAAAGCGTGTAACAACTCTCGGGCTGGCCCTGGCCCACGGTGCGGGTTTTGCGGTCATCGGGCGGCCAATAATTGAAGCCGAAGATCATTTGACGGCAGTTCGCAAGATAGTAGATACGGCCGGTATCGGCAATTAGATGAATAACGGGAAAGGACAATCTGTATCCCCCGGCGGTGTACGTTTGTGTGTGCAGCCGGGTATTAGAGCGCTTTTGGGCATAGTTTTATTTAGCTTATCGATTATTTTGATACCGTTTGCTGTTTACGCTCAAACAGAGGTGAATACAACTCCATTTTCGCGGCCAACACACTTCCGCATTGGTGAAAAGCTCACATATTACGTTTCATTTGCCAAGTTTGAAAATGCTGCATTTGCCGAATTATATGTTGCTTCGAGCGGGAAACTCAGCGGCATCGATGGGATTGAGATCCACTCAAAAATAAAGACGTTTGACATGGTAAGCGCGGCTTTTTTTCTGGTCGATGAATCGCGCGTCGTCTATGCCTCGGCCGAAACGGGGCTCCCGCTTTATGTCACCAGGATAGTAAATGACGGTCTGATCCCGAAAGAATCGGTCACGAGCTATCTGGCCGCCCCAACCTCGAATTTCGATATTCTGACACTTATCTATAAGGCACGCGAAATGGGAGGTGACGGCTCGTTTTCGATGGTTGACGGCGGACACACATATAATGTTACTTTTCGGCCGGATGGTAACGAAAAGGTTAAGACGCCTGCCGGTGAGTTTATGACGACGGTTTCGATGGTCGAGAGCGATTACCTGACGGCGAGGGGAATCACAGAGCTAAAGATTAATTTTTCAATCGATGACGATCGTATGCCGGTTTTGTTTAGAGGCAAAACGGCGCGGTCAGATTTCCGCGCTGCACTCGCCAGCATTGAGATCGATTTGCCCGTGTCGCAGCCAGTTTCTACACCCACACCTTCATTATCTCCGACGCCGCGACCCGCTGCTTCACCAAGACCTACCCCTGCTCCCGTAAAATATTTTGATAATCGGCCGCTCTTGCCTGAACTGGGATTTGCACTCGGCGAAACGCTCAATTATCGCGTCACCACCAGCGGCAAACCGGTTGCGACGATCTCTCTAAAAGCCGCTGAGCGCAAACTTATTCAAAAAGTTGACAGCCTTTTGCTTTCGGCAAACGTTAACGGCATTGACCAAGACAATCGTATTTTTGCGTTGGGCGATTCCATAACTGTGCGTGTAAATCCGGATACGCTTGCACCGTTTGCAAGCGAAGCCAAATTTGGCCCGTTGTTGGCGAACCTTAATCAGACTGTAAAATTCGATCCAAAAACCGGCTTTATCTCCTTTCCTGGAACCGATCCGTTTGACGCTCCCGTGGGAACGCATACGCTCTTGTCGCTGATTTATGCAATGCGGTCGTTCAATTTAAGACCGAGTAAAGATCCCGGCAATCCCGTAAACGACACTCGCGTCGCCGTTTTTTGGGAATCGAAAGCTTACATATTTACCCTGCGGCCAGCCAATCCTGAAACGATCACGGTTAATGGCGAAAAAATACTGGCCCAATTGATCTCTATAAACACTGGAAATGCCCAGCTCGACGCCCTTGCGCCGAAAGTCTGGCTGACCATGGATGCCGCGCGCGTTCCGCTGCGTTTCTCGATTGGGCCATATCAGGCCGATCTCATCTCGCAAACTATCGACATTCCAAAATGACTGTCACATATTTTCTGAACAGGAATGAGAAATATTTTTATTTCTAAATGAAATTGAAAATGGTTTTCAATTAGGTTAAGATGTCTTTAGCATGAATTTGGTTATGAATAACAAAATCGGACTATCACGCACAATCACCCTGACAGAACTGCCGGTCGGCAAAGATGCTCGCGTCACGATGGTAAACGGCACGGGCCCGGTGACACGCCGTTTGATGGAGATGGGCGTAATACCGGGTGTTGCGGTGCAGATTATTAAGATGGCGCCCTTTGGCGATCCGATCGAAGTGCGGGTTCGCGGTTACAGCCTGGCTATGCGGCGGAGCGAGGCCGACGCAATCGAGGTAAGCTATTAACCGCGATTTGATGCCGATACATGAACGACAACGGACATAAATCTCAAGTAACCATAGCTCTTGCCGGCAACCCAAACGCCGGCAAGACGACCCTCTTTAACTCTCTCACGGGACTCAAACAAAAAGTCGCAAATTATCCCGGCGTTACCGTCGAACGCAAAGAGGGCCCATGGCGGCTCAATGGGAAGACGGCCAATCTGATCGATCTGCCGGGCCTTTACAGCCTTGACGCGACATCTCTCGATGAGCACATCGCCAGCGACATTATCCGGGGCGAGCAGGGCGGCATCCCAAGACCCGACGCGATAGTCGCGGTTGTCGATGCGACCAATCTCGAACGCAATCTGTATCTCGTAATGCAGTTGTTCGAGTTTGGCGTTCCCGTAGTCATTGCTCTGACTATGATTGATGTTTTTGAGAAACAGAAGCACGAGATCGATGTCGAAATGCTCTCAACTTTGCTAAAGACGCCCATTGTCGAGGTGAATGCAAAAAGCGGACGAGGCAAAGACGAACTGGCGGCTAAAGTGGCCTCAGTCATGCACACGACGCCTACGGTGCCCTATGTAACGGACAACGCCGAGTCGGGGCCGCACGGCAAGATATTTTCACGCTACAATTTTATTTCGCAGGTCGTGCAGGATTCGGTCTGGCACAGCGACCATAAATCGCACCGTTTAACAGACAAGATCGATCGCGTTCTCACACATAAATTCTTTGGGCTCGTAATTTTGGTTGCAATATTACTTATAGTTTTTCAGACAATATTTTCCTGGGCGCGACTGCCGATGGATCTGCTCCAAAACGTTTTCGGCACACTCGGGGATCTCGTTCGCACTCAAATGCCGCCGGGAATTTTGACCGACTTGGTGGCGGACGGCATAATCGCTGGCGTCGGCGGCGTGGTCGTATTTTTGCCGCAGATCTTGCTGTTATTTCTCTTTATTTCGCTGCTTGAGGACAGCGGTTACATGGCGCGAGCTGCGTTTTTGCTTGATAAGCTAATGAGCCGCGTAGGGCTGCACGGCAAGGCATTTTTGCCTCTTGTGAGCAGCTTTGCCTGCGCGATTCCCGGAATTATGGCGACGCGGACGATTGAGAGCCGCCGCGACCGTTTTGCGACGATCATGATCGCGCCGTTTATGAGCTGTTCGGCCCGCCTGCCGGTCTATACGCTGATGATCGGGGCATTTTTTGGCGGACAGTATGTTTTTGGCTTTATCTCGATGGGTGCGATTTTGATGCTGGCGATGTACGCTCTCGGCATCACCGTAGCCATAGTCGTCGCGTTCATTCTGAAACGCACTATTCTCAAAGCTCCACCGCCGCCATTTCTGATGGAACTGCCCCCATATCGCCTGCCAAATCTGCGCACGGTTTTCCAGAATATGCTCACGCGAGCTTTTCTGTTTTTGAAACGTGCAGGGACGGTAATTCTGGCGATTTCGATCATTTTGTGGGCGCTAATGTATTTTCCGCGAACGAGTCGAGAGTCAAGGGTCCAGAGTCAAGAGTCAGTACAAGGACTCTCGACACTCGACTCCGGACTCTCAACTGCGAACGAAAGCGAGCAAATAAAACACAGTTTTGCCGGGACGCTCGGCCACGCGATCGAGCCGGTGATCCGGCCGCTCGGTTTTGACTGGAAGATCGGCGTCGCCTTGATTGCGAGTTTTGCCGCGCGCGAGGTGCTGGTATCGACCCTGAGCATAATTTACAACGTCGGCAAAGACGAAAAGGCGGAATCCGAAACGCTCATCGCCGCTGTCCGCGACGCCAAAACCGACGACGGCAAGCCCGCCTGGACTCCGCTGACGGCTTTGACGCTGATGGTCTTTTTCGTTCTTGCGATGCAGTGTATGTCCACCGTCGCCGTCGTCCGCCGCGAAACAAATTCATGGTCCTGGCCGCTGTTTATGGTAGTTTATATGACGGGCCTCGCCTACGTAGGGGCATTGATCACATACCAGGGCGGAAAGTTTCTGGGCTTTGGATAAGTCAATTAAGCTCCCCTCCTTACGAAGGAGGGGTGGCAGACGCTTCGGCTGACGGGGTGGTTCTCTCTTATGAACATTCAATACATAGTAGTTTTCCTGATCATAGCCGCCGCGTGTCTTTACGCCGGATCGTTGCTGCGCAAGCGTTCCCGGTCATTCTCTCTAAAAAAGAACTGCGGTGACGACTGCGGCTGTGGAACCAGCCCTAAGCGTGGCAAGGGATAAGGCGTTTAATCGCGTCGCGGCTTTTACCTTGGAATATAGTTATTGACAGAATATTGCAGCATTCAATATAGTCAAACTGACGATGAAAAAGTGGCTTACATCTGTTTTCCTTCTTTTTGGACTCGCTGGCGGAGTGTTTGCAGGAATGCCCGTGCATTCTGAAAAGATGGGAATGATGAAATGCTGCGATAAAGCTAAAAGCAAAGACAAATCCACAGAAGCTTCAATAGCAAGGCTTTGCTGTACCTTGAATTGTTCCGATTCAGCACCTACATCATCGGGTTTGTCGATGAATTTCTCACCGTCGTCTGTGACAATCGAAGATTCGATTGCCGCGCAGATTGCCGATCTTTTCAAGATCGAGAGGGTCAAGCCGACTATTTTACCGCACATTGAATTGGCGGCAATAAAGCGATCATTCCAGCCTAAATACATCCAACATCATTCATTCCTGATCTAGGTTCGAGGACGAAGTGCGCCTTGTTGCAGGTATTTCTGCGCTTGGTTCTATATTGTCATCGTGTGCCGTAGTTGGTCTTTTGGAGGCCATTGCGGCTGAAATTTCTATTAAATTAAATTGCGGAGAAAAATAATGAAGAAAATATTTGTAGCTATTGCTATCACATCGCTGACTGGTTTGATTTTACTTGGAGTGGCTTGTAGTTCTGGCTCGAAGCCAACAACGGAAAATCCGATTCCGGGCAAGGTAATCGTGCGACGGACACGTTGAAGCATACGTTGATCGAAGAACTAATATTGGTCACTATCGTGTGCATAGTCTTCCTCGTAAACTTTCGCTTGATTCTTATCGTGACTATCCCGCTTCCGCTGGCTGTGCTGCTGTCCTTTCTCTTTATGTATTTCATGGGCATCAGTTCAAATCTAATGTCATTGTCAGGTATCGCGATTGCGATTGGCGTTTTGGTAGATGCGGGAATTGTCGTTACTGAAAATGCATTCCGCTTCATCGAAACCAACAATGTTGACCCGAAAGACCGCCGCGTAGTTTGGCTCACCGTGCTCGAATCAACCAAACTCGTCGGTCGTCCGGTTTTCTTTTCGATGTTGATAATTATCCTTGCTTTCATGCCCGTTTTCGCTCTGGAAGGTCAGGAAGGAAAACTGTTTCATCCTCTCGCCTTTACCAAAACCTGTGCGATGCTCGGAGCGACAATTATCGCTGTAAGTCTCGTTCCCGTGCTTTGCACCTATTTGCTTGGCGGAAAAATCCGCACGGAACAATCAAATCCGGTAATGCGGTTTCTTCAGGCTATCTATAAACCGACGCTTGCCCTCGCCCTCGGGCATCGTGCCGTTACGGTTGGCATCGCCTTAGTTCTATTCCTGGGCGCCTTGTTTCTCGCAAGCCGGATCGGAAGCGAATTTATGCCGCCGCTTAATGAAGGCGACTTGATGTACATGCCGATTGCCGACCCGGCGATCTCGATGAATGAAGCGGCGAAGTTGCTGGCAAAGCAAGATCAGATTCTAATGACGTTTCCAGAAGTGGAATGGGCGGTTGGAAAGGCCGGACGTGCTGACACGTCAACCGATCCGGCACCAAACAACATGAACGAGATCATCGTCCATCTGAAAGCGCAGGAACAATGGCGATCCGGTGTGACGCGTGAGTCTCTCATTGCGGAGATGGACGCGGCACTCAAGATGCCCGGCATTACAAACATTTGGACACAGCCGATCATCAACCGTATCGATATGCTCTCGACCGGTATTCGTTCACAGGTCGGTATAAAAATATTCGGCAACGATCTAAAGACGCTTGAGGACGTTTCAAGGCAAATCGCGGATGCCGTTCGGACAGTACCGGGCGCGGTTGACGTTTATCCCGAACAGATCGGCGGAACTCCTTACGTTGACATAAAGATAAACCGCCAAGCCGCCGCGCGTTATGGCATTGACGTTGGAACGATTCAGGACGTTATCGAAAAGGGAATTGGAGAAACAAATCTTTCTGTGACCATCGAAGGACGAAGGCGTTTCCCGATGCGCGTTCGATACGCACCTGAATTTCGCGCGAGTCCAAAGGCCCTCGGTGACATTCCCGTCGCAACGCCAAACGGTGCGACAGTTCCATTGAGCGAAGTCGCGGACATTAAAACTGTAGCCGGAGCGTCGATGATCTCAAGCGAAAATGGACTGTTACGTGGAACTGTGCTTCTGAATGTTCGCGGCGGGCGTGATGTCGGCAGCTTTGTCGATGAAGCAAGCCGGATGCTCAAAAACAAGGTGACGCTTCCCGCCGGATACTTCATAAGTTGGAGCGGTCAATACGAAAATCAGCAACGCGCACGTTCGCGTCTGCTACTGGTTATACCGATAGTTTTGATCGTCATCTTTGGATTGCTTTATCTGACCTATGGCTCGTTGATCGAGGCCGCCCATGTGCTAATGGCCGTTCCGTTTGCTCTTACAGGCGGCGTTTATCTGCTTTGGTTACTTAATTATAACTTCTCAGTCGCCGTCTGGGTCGGATTCATCGCATTATTCGGAACGGCGGTACAGACTGGCGTTGTGATGGTCATCTATCTTAATGAAGCAGTCGAAAAGAAACGGAAGGAATTGGGTGTCCTCACCAAAAAAGATTTGTTGGATGCCGTGACGGAAGGCGCATTATTACGTCTTAGGCCAAAGGTTATGACGGTTTCTACGATCGTTGCCGGACTCTTGCCGATCATGTGGAGCACGAGCGCGGGCGCCGAAATAATGAAGCCGCTGGCAACGCCAGTGTTGGGCGGAATGGTTTCAAGCCTTTTGCATGTGTTGGTTGTTACGCCCGTGATCTTTTACTGGATTCACGAACGAAAGTTGAGAAAAGAGAATGTCTAGCCGAATCATCAATAAAGTTCTCTTCTTCTGGCTTTTAATAACGGCGGTGGAATCGAGTATTGTTTTCGCTCAGACACCGACGGACGTGCCAGCAAACAATAAAACGCTTTCCCGCTACCTTGATCAAACCGCAGGAATGACGGCAGATGAAGCTGTCCGGATCGCCCTCGAAAACAACGGTGAACTTGCGGCGATGCGGAATGAGCTAGACGCGGGCAGGGGCTTGGTCAAACAAGCTGCATTACGCGCAAATCCAAGCCTAGAGGCGAGCGGTACAAAGATGATAGGCGGTGCCGATAACAGCCAGATGGTACAGACGATGTTGCCGCTTGAGCTTGGCGGGCGCCGAGCGGCAAGAATTCGCGTAGCCAAGCGTGAGCTTGCCGTGAGGGAAAAGGCGGTCGAGGATCGCGAAAGACTGCTTGCATCGGAAGTGCGCGTAAAATTCGGCGAGGCTTTGGCCGCGACACTCAAGTTGAAGTTCACCGAGGACACGCTCAACGCGGCTTTGCAGGCGTATCGACTCGTGCAGGCCCGCGTCACCGAGGGCAAGATCGCCCCGCTCGAAGAGAATATGACGCTGGTCGAGGTCAATCGCCTGCGTGCGATGCGCGAAAACGCAGCAGGCACGACCGAGATCGCGTTTCTTGAGTTACGAAACTTGCTTGGCATGAAACCCGAGGAACCGCTTCGTATTCGCGGTAATTTTGATAATTTGATTTCGCCGTTGCCTGTCTTAGCTGACGCGACGGCAAACGCATTGCAGGAGCGTCCAGACCTCGCGGGATTGCGTGCGATGGAAGATTTGGGCGCAGCACAGGTCGAGCAAGCGAAAACGGGCGGAAGATTGGACGCTAGCGTCACGTCCGGTTATCAACGGATGAATTCAAGCTTTCCTTTGAACGGGATTACGAACACCGGCGGGTTGCGGCCTATCCAAGATATTTTTCACTACTTCACATTCGGCGTAACACTTCAATTGCCGGTGCTAAACAAGAACCAAGGCGCTGTCGAAGCCGCCATCGCGATGCGTGACGCGGCCAGGAATCGGCGCGAATTTGGCGAGCTTGTCGTTCGGCGAGAGGTTGCCACAGCTTTTGCACGTTACGAAAGCTCTGCAAAAGCGATGGAGATATTTCGCGTCGGTGTTCGCGGCCAGGCAAATGCGAACCTCGACGTTGTTCGGCAAACATACGAGCTTGGCTCGAGGAATCTTATGGAATATCTCGTGGAACAACGCCGGTACATAGATATAGAAAGCGAATTCATCGACATGCAGCTTGCGGTTTATCAAGCAAAAGTGGAGATGTTGCGGGCGACAAACTCGTCCGACCTGACAAAGAAATGAACGAAGAAAATAAAGAAGAAATTATTGACACTGAAATGGGAACTATCAAGCCCGTAAACCTCAAACCGCTCTATATCGCGGCTGGCATCGCGTGTGTTCTCATTGTCGGCGCGCTTCTTGTTTGGTTTTGGCGTGGCCGCGAAACGGGGCAAGTTGTTCCGGCACCACGAAACGTGTCATTCGACAATAATAGCGACAGGCAGCCAGTCGACTCAAATGGCGATCAAACGCTGACAATTCCGCCCGAAGAGGTTGAGCGAACCGGTATCACGATCGAGACGGTCGGCGAAACCCTGTCAAGCGAGGCCGCAAATGTCTCGTCAACCGGTGTCGTACAGCCTAACGCGTACAGCGAAACGCCTGTCATCTCGCTGCTCGGTGGCGTAGTTCGACGAGTTAGTGCCGAACTCGGTCAGAATGTGCAGAAAGGCCAAACCGTTGCGGTTGTTTTCAGCGACGAACTCGCGGCGGCACAATCGCGATTTATCATGCTCCAAACGGAGCTCGCTACGGCGCGAACGGTCTATAACCGCGCCGCACGCCTTGCCAACCTCAATCCCGTCAGCCGTGCCGAGCTTGAGGACGCGACCGCAAAGCTAAAGATCGCCGAAGCCGAATTGGAAGAGCATCACAGACACCACGAGCGGACGGTGAAGCTGCTTGCGATCGGCGCCGCAAGCCGCGAAGAATATGAAATGGCGACGACCAAACTAAAAACAGCCGAAGCCAACGTAGAACAAATGCGTCTGCGACATCAGAGGGCCATCGAACTCGCAAAACTTAATCCGGTCAGTCGGATCGAATTCGAACAGGCTGCGGTAAAACTCAGAACCGCCGAGGTCGAAAGAGCGACGGCGCGCGAAAAGTTGATTTTGCTTGGTTTGTCGCCGCAGCGTGTAGATAATCTTCGCTCGCCGTCACAGATCACATCGGAAATTGCCTTAACAGCACCGGTTTCAGGTACGATCACCAGCCGCTCGATCAATCCAAACGAAGTAGTTGAACCAAACAAAGAATTGATGAAAGTCACCAACCTTTCAACGGTTTGGGTGATCGCGCAGGTCTATGAGAAAGACTTGCACCGGCTTCGTGTTGGTAGTGGTGCAAGCATCACGACCGACGCATATCCCGGACGGCTCTTTCGCGGACATGTTACGTACATCGACCCGATCCTAAATCCGCAAACCCGCACAGTTCCCGTTCGTGTGGAACTAGAGAATCCGGGACAAGTATTAAAGATCGGAATGTATGTCAACGCGGCATTCGGTTCGCTAGGCAATGCCGAATCGACAGTGCCCGTCATTCCTTCGTCTGCCGTGCAAACAATTGACAACCGCCAATTAGTTTTTGTCGCCACCGACAAACCGAATGTTTTTTTACTCCGATACGTTCGCCTGGGCACCGAAACTAACGGCAAATACATTGTCCTCGAAGGCCTAACCGTCGGAGACAAGATAGTAAATGACCGCAGCTTCTCGCTCCGCGCCGAATGGCTCAAACAACATCCTCAACCTTGACACAAAAACTCAAATATTTTATCTTTTTCCTGTATTCAATTATCAACTAAATCGATTTTCGGCGGCAGTGTTGGGGTTTTTATGCTGTCTGAAAATGACACAAAAGGAGTGTAAACACATGGCTGAATCAGGGCACGTAATTAATGTCAACAATTTGAAAAAGGCAAGAGATTTCGCGACGGGTTGGGGAGCTACGTACCAGCCGTCGAATCCCGATCTCGATGTAGCGGCGATGAGCTTGTTGGTCACCGCTGCGGAGGCTGAGCTTGATTCGGTTCAGACCCAGAAAACGCCTTATTGAAACGCGAGAGCGGCCGCAGATGATGAATTTGCCGGGTTGAGCAAGCTGACCGTGCGGGTGCAAAAAGCCGCTAAAGCAAGTGGTGCTCCGGCATCGTTTCAAGACGATCTCGACACTCCGGCCCGAAAAATAAAGGGTCTGCGTGTAGCACCGGCGGCACAGGACGACCCGAATACACCAGTTGACGAATCAAAACAAAGCGTGTCGGCGTCGCAGATGAGCCGCGAGCAGCGGATCGGCCATCTCGACGAGATGCGTTTATTGCTCGAATCACAGCCGCTTTACGCTCCCAACGAAAGCGAGCTCAAAACTGCCAGCCTGACAACATTGGCCGCCGATCTACAGAGTAAGGTGGACGCGATCTCGACCACGTTTGTGCCGTTTTCCAACGCGCTCGGCAGCCGCGACGATGTTCTTTACACCAATGATACGAACGTTTACAAGACGGGAACGCTCTTCAAGACATACGTTGAGTCCGCGTTTGGAAGAAACAGCACGGAGTGGAACCAGGTAAAGTCGCTGGAATTCCGAAACCTCAAACGCACAAAATAAACGCCGTCCGCTAAGAGACGAATGCCTCACGCGGAAAGCCGAATGCCTCACGCGAAAAGAGGAATGCCTCACGCGGAAAGAGGAATGCCTCACGCGGAGAGAAGAATGCCTTACGCGGAAAGAAGAATACCTCACGCGGAAAGAAGAATGCCTCATGCGGAAAGAAGAATGCCTCACGCGGAGAGAGGAATGCCTACGCGGCCACGCGGACGCGTTACGCTACTTCGCAGAATGTAAACCGATCGCGGTTGCAATGGAGGCTCGAAAAAATTACCCTCATAATTTGAGCAGCGATCCCAAACTCATAACCCCGGGCGTGCGTTCGATGTTTTTTTCGACGCTCGCTTTTTTTCTGGCGAATTTTTTTGTAAAACAGGTAGCTCATATACCGGCGATGGAGACGGTTTTCTTTCGCTGTATAGTGGCGACGGCGTTTTGCGTCTATGGGCTGCGGAGAGTTAAGGGCAGCCTGATCGGGTCTAATCATTTGATGTTGCTGCTTCGCGGCATTTTTGGCACGACGGCTCTGTTTTGCTTCTTTTTGACGCTCCAGCAGATGCCGCTGGCGTCGGCACAGACGATACAATATCTCTCGCCGATATTTACGGCGACATTTGCGATCTTTGTATTGAAAGAAAGCGTCCGTCCGGCTCAGTGGGTCTTTTACGCAATCGCGTTTGGCGGTGTGCTGTTGATCGAACGTTTTGACGACCGGATCTCGCCGTTTTATCTGGCGCTTGGCATTATTTCGGCGGCGAGCTCGGGGATGGCATATAATCTTGTGCGGAGCCTTCGCGGGCGTGAGCATCCGCTGACCGTCGTGCTGCATTTTCAGCTCGTCGGAGCTTTTGTTGGGTTTATCAGCCTGTTTTTTCAATGGGAAACTCCGCAAGGCATGGATTGGCTATATTTATTTCTCGTCGGTGTTTTCTCCCAGATAGGTCAGATGTTTCTGACAAACGCGCTCCAACGCGAGCCGATAGCCGGGGTTGCGATCATCAATTACACCGGCCTGATCTACGCTCTGACCATCGGCTGGTTTGTATTCGGCGAGGCACAATCCATAATATCTTTAGCGGGGATGCTGCTGGTAGTCATTGGCGTTTTATTAAGCGTGCTTTACGGCCGCCGGCGAATGCAGTTAGAGCAGATCGAGGCTTCGGTTGGATAGGAGTTTTTAACGCAAAGACGCAAAGGCCGCCAAGACGCAAAGTTTTTTAAACAGGATATACAGGATGGACAAGATAAAGAGAGAAAGGAACTTGTATCAGAAATAATAATCCTGTTTATCCTGTCCACCCTGTTAAATTTCTTCCTTCGCGTCTTTGCCTCTTTGCGACTTTGCGTTAAATCTCTTTTTGGCTTTTATGACGAATACAATCATCAAAGCAGCCATTGTCACCGTTAGCGATACGCGTCGCGAGGATGACGACGCTTCTGGCAAAAAGCTCGCGGAGCTACTGTGGGCGATCGGTGCTGAGGTTGTCGAAAAGTTAATCGTATCGGACGATCTGACAGATCTGCGAAATACGCTTTACGTTTTGACTGAGCGAGAGGACGTAAATCTGATTGTGACGACCGGCGGCACGGGTTTTGGCCCGCGTGATAATACTCCCGAAGCGACACGCGGCGTTATCGAACGCGAGGCTCCGGGGATGGCCGAGGCGATGCGCCGCGAAACATCAGTCAAAACGCAGATGGCCATGCTCTCACGCGGCATCTGCGGAATCCGCGGAAATACGCTGATAATCAATCTGCCGGGATCACCAAAAGGCGTTGACGAATGTTTTGAGGTCATCCGTCCGGTTCTAAAACACGCTATCGATCAGATCAACGGAAATACAAAGCACTAAGAAATATGCCCGCGAATGACGCTAATAAACGCGAATAAGATAAAGAGCAAATTTACTTTTATTCGCGAAGATTCGCTATATTAGCGGGCAAATCTTGCGCCACGGCTTCGGTTAAGCTGCCACTTGATTGACCTTTCCGCTCAATTTTGCACCCAGTGTAAGGAGCGAAGGAAATGTGTTCATCAGTTTGGATAGGACGGTGTGAGAGCGATCGTTTAATGCAAGGTAGGCGAATATTTCTGAGGCCTTTATTCGTGGGGTGAAAGCGTGAAGCCATTCGCTGTCGTAGTCGGCGGCGATCTCCTGCTGATTTTGTGATGTTAATTCGGCGGGCATGTGTCCGATCAATTTTTCGCAGAGCAGCCATGCGGATTGGATGGCCATGCTGATGCCTTCGGCAATGATCGGGTGCGATTCGCCGGCGGCGTTGCCGATGATAAAAATACCGTTTTTATAACGGGAACGGATGCCTGAGCGAATCGGGCCGGCGGAGAGCCATTCGCCGTAGAGTTTGGCATTGGAAAGGGCGTCATGGACGCCTCGACAAGTGTCAAATATGTGTTGGCCGACCGCTTCGCCCGCCTTTAAGTGTGGAAAGCGATCGCGCACGGTTTGGAGCATGTCGTTTCTAATACAGCATGAAATACTTGCAAATCCGCTATCACACGTCACCATCCCTCCGTATCCTCCGGGGAAAACGATCATTGGCATCAAGTCAGCCGGCAGATCCGGGTTCTGGAAATGCGCCTTGAATCCAAGCAGATCGGAGGGCTTTAATTTCTGGCGTTTTGGCTGGGTGGACAATGGCCCGATCTCCCATGAGCCGTGGGCGGCAATGACAATTCGCGATCTGACCTCGGATGTTTCGCTGCCTTCTTTTGATTCGATAAGCGAAACAAATCCTTCGTTTGTTGTTGTCGTGGTGATGGTTGACCATGGCTGCCAGACAGTTGCTCCCACTCTGGCTGCACGCTCAAGCAGGAGTGCATCCAGTACTTCGCGTCTCAGTGCCCGGCCCCAGTGGTTTTGGAATTTTTCGGGACGAGGCATCGCGGCCGTGAGTTTAGTATCACCGGAAAAAAGACCGACGCGTGAGATTTCAGGTCCGGCTAAACGGACAAAATCGTCGTAGATGCCAAGCTCATGAAAAAGGCGGAGATTTGTAGCCGAGAGATATTCGCCGCATACCTTGCGACGGGGGAATGCAGTTTTTTCGACAATCACGACTGAAAATCCTGCTTTTGCGAGCAACAAGGCCGCCGTTGATCCCGCCGGTCCGCCGCCGATGATAAGAGCATCGCATTTTGCGTCTTGTTTTGTATTCACAGCTGAACCGCCTTTTTTTTGCACGATAAAACCAGCCGATATGCCGCTCTTCGAGTTACAGTGACATCATTAAAACCGGCTTTTGTTGCCAAACTTAGCAACTCGCTGGGGCGAAAACTCTTCAAGATCGAAAGTGCTCCGTCCTCACGGGTAAATTGTTGTAGAAACAAGCGACTGACGATCTTGTAAAAATAATAAGCGATTGGATGACGATGCAGGTCGATGACGAAAAAGTTCCTGCGGGCGACCCGGCTCATTTCAAGTAGTAACGTGACGGCTTGTTCGTCGGTCAGATGATGTAGAAAAAGTGAGCTGAAGATATAATCAAAAGCGTCGTCGGCAAACGGCAATTTCAGCGCGTTAGACTGAATCGACTGAACCTCGCCAACAGCGGAGCCATTCTTGATCGCTCTGGCCGCATTCTGGCTAAGTTCGGCCCCGACAAGCAGCAATTCCTTTTCCGGCACTGATCTCCTGATCTGTCGCAACAATTCCCCCGAGCCGGCTCCAACATCGAGGATCGTAACTCGTTTCGCTTCGTTTCCTCGCAGTTCTTTTATCAGAGAGCCGCGCATAGCCCGCATTTCGCCAAAGATCCTGTGAATAAACCACATCTCGCGATGCCATTTTGCATATTCATCGGGCGTATAATCGCCGGTATCCAGCCGCTCCGGCTTGAGGCTGCGGTATTGAAAGCGGCGAAACATTTTTTAGTGAACTAACCTCTCGACGACCAAGGCGCTATTTTTTGAGCCAAAACCGATGCAATTGCAGATAGCGGTATTCACTGCTCCATGCCTTGCGACATTTGGAACATAATCAAGATCGCAATCCGGGTCTGGCACGTCCAGGTTTATCGTCGGGGGAATAATGCCGGTCGTCATCGCGCAAAGTGCGGCTCCGATACCGGCCGCTCCGCTAGCCCCCTGTGGATGGCCTACCTGTGATTTGGTCGAGGACATCGGCGTTAAATAAGCGTGCTCGCCGAGTGTCATTTTGACTGCGTTTGTTTCGATCTTATCGTTAAGTGCGGTCGAGGTTCCGTGAAGATTTACGTAATCGACAGCGTCGGGTGCGATCCCCGCGTCTTCGAGGGCCAGCGTCATTGCCCGGGCGGGTTCGATTCCGGTATCCTCAAGCCGCACGCGATGATAAGCGTCGCAGGTCGCTCCATAGCCGGTGATCTCGGCATAAACATGAACGCCCCGGTTTAGAGCATTCTCCAGATTCTCAAGGATATAAACATATGAGCCTTCGCCGATCACTATGCCGGAACGATCTTTGGAAAAAGGTCTAGAGGCACGATGCGGCTCATCATTCCACTCGCTCGTAAG
>JBBRQM010000047.1:0-28080 GCA_038226395.1 Pyrinomonadales bacterium
CCTCGGCCTTACAGCTCGCTTTCCCGTGTTTGACGGCCGTATTTATCGCTCCGGTTCCAATCGGTGTGGTCAGGATCAGCACATCGCCCGGTTTAGCACTCGCGTTGGTAATGACCTTATCAGGGTGAATGACTCCAGTCACGGCATAGCCAAATTTCATCTCCTGATCGTCGACCGAATGGCCGCCAATCACCACCACACCCGCGTCGTTCATCGCCAACTGTCCGCCGAGCAGTATTTTGCCCAAAACCTCCCAATCGCCCTTTTGCGGATAGCATACAATCGAAAGAGCGGATATTGGCGTCCCTCCCATTGCGTAAACATCATTTAACGAATTTACCGCCGCCACGCGGCCATAAGTTTCAGGATCGTCGGCCACCGGCGTAAAAAAATCGAGCGTTTGCACCAGGGCTATGTCGTCAGTAAGGCGAAAAACACCCGCATCGTCCGATTTATCGAATCCGACGATCACATTTACGCTGTTTTGTTGCGGAAGTTTGCTCAAAACTTGAGCAAGGTCGCCCGGCGCGAGTTTAGCCACTCAACCCGCGCATGCAACCATTTCCGTCAGACGCTTTTGCATTTATCCTGCTCCTTTTATTTTCTCGTCAACAACTCGTATATCCGTTCCAGATCGTCCGGGCTGTAATACTCGATTTCAATTCTGCCGCCCGCTCCTTTTTTGGCCGGAATAATCTTTACATTTGTGCTGAATCGCCGCATCAGTTTGGTTTCGGCCGATTTTACATTGGCATCTATTGTTCTGTTAACCGCCTTGTTTCCAGTGGTTTGTGGTGATTTACCGCGTTTGACCGCCTTTTCCATCTCCCGCACCGACCAGCCATTGTCGATCGCCTTATTTGCCACGACACGCTGTAGCGTCGGGTCATCCGTCATTAGCAGCGCCCGGCCATGTCCGGCCGAGAGACCGCCCTCCTCGATCACCCGCTGGATCTCGCCCGGCAAACGCAAAAGCCGCATTGCCGTGGTTATGACCGTGCGCTCCTTTCCGACCCGCTGGGCGACTGTTTCCTGCGTAAGTCCAACTGTATCAATAAGTTTGCGGTATGCTTTGGCCTCCTCGATGGGATTTAACTCCTGTCTCTGGATATTTTCTATGAGCGCCAGTTCGAGAAGTTGATCGTCTGGAACATCCTTGACCACGGCCGGTATCCGACGCAATTCTGCCCGCTGAGCCGCCCGCCAACGCCGCTCTCCGGCCACGATCTGGTAACGCCCCCCAACACGTCGGACAACGATCGGCTGCACCACGCCATTTGCACGGATCGACTGAGCCAACTCATCGAGGCTTTTTTCCGCGAATCGGGTTCTCGGTTGTTCAGGGTTTGGCTCGATCAGATCAATGTCGATCTCCGGTGTCCCAATATCGACGGCCGAAGCCGTATCCTCCCCAAGCAGAGCACTTAAGCCCCTTCCTAGTGTCTGTCTAGCCATGACTCAATATCTCCTTTGCAAGCAGCGCATAGCTCTCAGCGCCACGTGAGCGCGGATCATAGAGCATGATAGGCTTGCCAAAACTCGGTGCCTCGGCGAGGCGAACATTTCGCGGTATAACTGTTTGCAGCACCTGCGAGCCGTAAAAATCACGCAGATCCTTGGCAACCGCAAATGAAAGATTTGTTCGCTCGTCAAACATTGTCAGCAAAAGGCCCTCAATCGTAAGCGCCGGATTAAGCTCGCGTCTCAATCTTGCGAGCGTATCAAATAGCTCTGTGACGCCCTCGAGCGCGTAATATTCGCATTGTATCGGCACGAGAAGCGAATCCGCTGCGGTTAGACCGTTAATAGTTAAAATGCCTAGCGACGGCGGACAATCAACGATGATGTAATGAAAAAAATCTTTTACGCCGTGAAGAAGTTCTTTCAGAGCGTAATTACGGTTTTCGCGTTCGACAAGCTCAACCTCGGCGCCGGCAAGATTTTTGTCCGACGGCAGGACCCAAAGCGTCGGTATCTCGGTTGGCAGGACCATTTCCTTTACCGGATCGTCGGAAATCATAGCGTTGTAAAGCGTTTTTCTCGAATTCGAGCGTGCAATCCCGGCTCCTGATGTCGCGTTGGCCTGTGGGTCAGCGTCTACCAGCAATACTTTACGCTCCTCGGACGCCAATGCAGCGGCCAGATTGACGGCCGTGGTTGTCTTTCCGACACCGCCTTTTTGATTTGCTACAGCTATGATTCTGCCCATTTTACGTGCGAACTGCGAATTTCTAAGGTAACACACGCGGTAACTAAATTCTAATCATCGGAAATGTGGCACGTGCCACATCTGAAGCCTTAGCCTGATGAATGTGGTACGTGCCACAATTTGCATTACAATGTGGTCAGTTTTGAGCGGCGGCGGTTGGAGTATGAGCGGTTAAATGGACCAAAACACTCGAAACGGCGGCAGGTGTAAGCCCTGCAATTGTGCGAACCTGGCCAAAATTACGCGGTCGTGAGCGTTCAAGCCGCTCAACCATTTCATTTGAAAGGCCGCCGATGCTTTGAAATTTAAAGTTGTCGGGGACTCTGAGACTATCGTGATGATTGACACGCTCTGTCGCAATCTTTTGTTTCTCTATATAACCGCTATAGAGTGAATCGGCCAGCGCGGTGCCGAGATCGTCCATTCTTATATGTTCCCGCAAATCTTTTGGTAAAAAGCGGTGAATTAAATCTGCTGTCACCCCCTGTCGCATAGCCAGTTGTGACAAAGTTATCGAATCGCCAGGATCTGTGCTTAAAATTTGAGAAATACTTGCATGCTCGACCGATGAGCGCTTAAACCGCGTGTGATCCAGAGCGTTTCGCAGATTTGCGATCCGGTCGCGTTTGACGTTAAACCGCTCCCAATCGGTATCACCCACCAGTCCGGCGTCGCGCCCTTTCGGCGAAAGCCGCTCATCGGCGTTGTCGTGCCGCAGAGTCAACCGTGCCTCTGCCCGGGACGTAAACAGGCGATACGGCTCATCGACGCCGTGACGGATAAGGTCATCGGTCAAAACGCCGATATAGGCCTCATCCCGCTGCAAAATAAAGGGTTTACGGCCCTGCACCGAGAAAGCCGAGTTGATACCCGCCATCAAACCCTGACAAGCCGCTTCTTCGTATCCAGTCGTACCGTTTATCTGCCCGGCGAGAAAAAGCCCGTCCATTCGAGTCGATTCCATCGTCGGCCTCATCTCGCGCGGGTCGATAAAATCATATTCGATCGCATAGCCAGGCCGGATTATCTTCACTTTTTCAAAGCCATCAACCATCCTCAGCAGCTCTAGTTGTAATTCAGAAGGTAGCGATGTGGAAAAACCGTTTAGATATACCTCGTTCGTATTATGACCCTCGGGTTCGAGAAAAAGTTGATGCCGGTCCTTGTCTGCAAATTTAACGACCTTATCCTCAATTGACGGGCAATATCGCGGCCCGATTCCCTTGATCTTTCCGGAATAAAGCGGCGACTGGTGCAGATTGTCACGGATCGTCTGGTGCAATCGCTCGCTCGTGTAACCGATAAAGCACTGGAGCTGATCCTGATCGATCTTTTCCGTCGCAAACGAAAACGCGACCGGCTTCTCGTCCGGAGGCTGCGGCTCAAATGCATCCCAGTCAATCGTGCGGCCATCGAGACGAGGCGGCGTGCCGGTTTTCAGCCGTCCAACCGGAAAGCCGTGGTTTTTTAGGTTTTCCGCTAATTCTATCGATGCCGGCTCGCCCGCGCGCCCGGCCGAGTAAGTCTTTCGTCCAGTATGGATAGTGCCGTTGAGGAAAGTTCCGGTGGCGATAACGACCGCTTTTGCTCCAAACCGACGGGAGTCCTGCATTTCCACGCCGATAACCTTATTATTCTCAATAATTAGGTCAATTACAATTCCCTGACGGAGATGCAGATTTGGCGTCGCTTCGAGCACGCGGCGCATCTCTGTGCGATAAAGAATTCGATCGGCCTGCGCCCGTGGCGACTGAACGGCCGGGCCGCGCGAGCGGTTCAAAAGACGAAATTGTATGCCCGTCCGGTCAATCACCCGGCCCATGATTCCGCCAAGCGCGTCTATCTCGCGGACGACATGGCCCTTGGCGATGCCGCCTACAGCAGGATTGCACGACATCTGCCCTATCAGATCGAGATTAATAGTGACAAGTGCTGTCTCAGAGCCAAGCCGCGCCGAAGCCGAAGCCGCCTCGCACCCCGCGTGCCCTGCCCCGATAATTATCACATCAAAAGACTCGTCAAACATAAATCTCAATACCTTGGCGGTTATCAGCGGTGTCCGCTGGAAAAATGCCAAATATTAACCGTATCAATCCGTAAACTGTTCGTCAATAATGGATTTTCCGCTATCATGATTCCAAGCGACCTCAGAGGACAGGCGATTCCGTCAAAGTGAGAGTAGCCGTCGATGTATCCAATTCCACCTCGATCCCAACCGGGAGCGTACAATTATCCCGGATGTGTCCGAACGATAATCCTGAGACAACCGGAATGCCCAGATCCCCGAGTCTGTCTTTAAGCACCCTTACGGTCGAAGCCGTCTCAGCGTCGGTCGCAGATTGTGCACTGGAAAAGACCCCGAGCGCGACACCCGCCAGCGATTTCATGTCACAGCTTTGCCGAAGTTGTGTAAAGAGCCTATCGACTTTGTAGGGCGGCTCGTTGATGTCCTCGGTAAAAAGTATCGCTCCCTTTACATCCGTGAGCGCAAAAGGCGTGCCGGCAAGTGCCCCCAGCAAGCTCAGGTTGCCGCCTATGAGCCGTCCGCGGGCCCGTCCCGGCGTGATCACGGTTGGCTTGAAGAGGGTTGACGGCTGCGCCAGATTGTAATCAGAGGGCTGTATTTTGTAATTTGCGGGCGGCGTCATCACCGTATTTACAAAATGGGTTTTTGTATATTCCGAAAGTTCGGACGAAGCGACCGGACCGTGAAAAGTTATGAGGCCAGTCTGCTGTGAGATCGCCAAATGAAAAGCGGTTATATCCGAAAAACCTACAAAAACCTTAGGATTCTTTTTGATTAATGCATAATCGATATCCGGCAATAGACGCGGAGCGCCGCTTCCGCCGCGAACGCACCAGACGCCTTTGACCTCGGCATCATCAAATGCCCAATGGAGGTCGTGCAGCCTTTCTTTATCCGTGCCTGAGAGAAAGTCGTTACTTCCGCGGGCAAACTGGCCAATCTTTGCCTTTAGGCCAAGCGAAGCCGTGTTTGCGAGAGCGTGTTCAAACGCCTCCGGCGAGGCCCCGCTTGACGGGGCGATCACAGCCACCGTGTCGCCGACTTGCAACCGCTTGGGTTTGATTGTCTTTGGCCGTGCTGGCGTTCGTCCAATTGCGTTTGTAAAACCCGCTCCTCCGATCAGTGACAGCATAGCTGCGCTTTTTAAAATGTCTCTTCTATTCATTGTTATTTTCCTATGCAAAATGTTGAAAATATGCGGGTTAGCATGTCTTCGTTGGTGGTTTCGCCGGTAATCTGGCCGAGGTAGCGAAGCGCGTTATGCAGTCCTATCAGTACGATTTCTTCGCTCATTTTTTTGTTCATTTGTTCAAGCGATTGCTCGATCTCAGCTTTTGACCGAATCAGCAGGTCATGATGTCTCGCGTCGGTGACGAGAAAGCCGGATGAGGCGATGTCATGCGGCGAAAACGGCTCGATTATACATTTTTTTAGCCCGTCGAGCCCGTCGCCGGTCTTGGCAGACATCTCAATAATTTTAGAATCGAGATCTGAGATTCGGGATTTCAAATGTGAAATTTGAAATTTGAAATTTCCAATTCCGCCCGCTCGAACCTTATCGATCTTATTAAAAGCAATAACGTGCTCGATCCCGCATACCGAGTCGATGATCTCCAGATCATTATCCGTCACCGGTTCGCTTGCATCGAGCAAGACGACAACAATATCGGCGTCGGCCATTGTCGCCTTTGAGCGTTCGACGCCGATGCTCTCAACCATGTCAGTCGTCACCCGCAAACCCGCAGTGTCGATGAGTGAGATTGGAATGTCGTCAATCGTAAAGCGCTCGTGGATCTGATCGCGCGTTGTCCCGGCAATTTCAGTGACGATCGCCCGTTCGCTGCCGAGTAAAGTATTGAAAAGACTCGACTTACCCACATTTGGACGACCGACCAACGCAACTCGTAAACCTTCACGAATTAAATGCCCGGCCTGAAATGTCGCCGCCAATTTTCCAGTTTCTTCGGCAATCGAGGCCAGTCTGTGCTTTACGCTTTCTGCCTGAACCGCGGGCAGATCGTCCTCGACAAACTCGAGCGCCGATTCGAGCACTACAATCACATTCAAAAGATCATCCTTTAACGGCTGAAGCTGATTTGAGAATTCCCCGCGTAGCTGTCTGATCGCCTGCCGAGCTGCCGCATTGGTCTGAGCATCAATCAGATCACGAATCGCTTCGACTTCGGCAAGATCCATTCGGCCGTTTGCTAGTGCGCGAAGGCTGAATTCGCCCGCATCTGCCATTCGTGCATTCGCGGCTAAACAAATATCGACAACTTGACGCAGTAAAACAGGCGAACCGTGGCAGCTTATCTCGACCACATCTTCGCCCGTAAAAGAATGCGGCATTTTGAAATAGGTGATTATCGCTTCGTCGATAATCTCACCGGTTGAGGGATCGTGAAGCCGTTTGAGATGTGCGGTGCGAGGCTCTGGAATGAAGCCAAGGTCATTAATCAGTTCGCGGGTTATACCAATTGAATCACCGCCGCTCAAACGGATGACGCCGATACCGCTGCGGCCCGTAGGTGTTGCAAGAGCTACTATCGTGTCAAGCATAAATATAAACAGGATACACAGGATGAACAGGATTTAAAATCGCCCTTATCCTGCCTATCCTGTATATCCTGTTTGAAATTTCTTTATTGTAAGCGGACTTGCAGCCTACGGTCGCGTCCGTCGCCGACGGATTCAGTAAAGAGATCGTCCTCTTTTTGCAGCGTCATGTGGATGATGCGTCGTTCGGTAGAATTTAGCACGCCGAATGTGAAAGGCCGGCTATTTTTGCGAACCTGATCGGCCGCAAAACGTGCCATCGCGTGAAGCTCGGCTTTTCGAGACTGCCTGAATCCCTCAGCATCGACAACGAAACGGTGTTCGCGGTCGATCTCGCGGCCATAAACCTGAAAGAGCAGCACCTCAAAAGCGTCAAGCAATTCACCATTCTCGGCCAGAGCATAATGAGCATCATCGCCGCTCAGATTTAGCACGCACCCCTCGTCGGTCCACTCGGAGGAAACCGTCAGATCAAAACGCAGATCCGCGACAAGCCCCGAAAGGAATTCTTTTGCGTTTTCACAAATCTCGTTCATAAGGTTATAAGGTGAAAGATTAAAAAGTTTAAAAGGATGTTGAAAAGGCACTACGAAACTTTTTCAGTTTTTGCCCTTTTTCACATTTACACTTTTCAGGCCGTTCCAAATTTCGGTTTCACTTGCTTTGCATTCATCGGCACCGAATCGACGATCTCCGTCCCCGGCGGCGGATTTTTCTTGTTCATCCGGTTAATGACGATCTGCTGGCCAAAGCTGACGATGTTGCCAAAAAACCAGTATAACAGAAGTCCAGATGGAGCCGACCACATCACCCAGAGCATCATCAGCGGCATAAAATAGGTCATCATTTTTTGCTGCATCTGCTGTTCGGGCGTGACGGTCGCGGCCTGGGGCGTAAATTTCATCGACAGGATCATCGACAAGGCAAACGCAAATTCGAGCAGGTGCCACGGATCGGCCGCCGAGAGGTCGGGCAGCCAGATAAAGGACGCCTGGCGAATATCGAGCGAAACCGTGACGGCCGTGTAAAACGCGATCAACAGCGGAAATTGCAGCAGCATTGGCAGACAGCCGCCTATCGGCAGCGCGTCCTTGGTCATCTTGAGCTGCTCCATTTGGAGTTGCCGCATACGCGGATCGTCGGTCGGTACGCCCTTTTTTTGCAGGTCTTTGATCTTGTCCTGGACGGCCTTCATTTTCGGAGCATTGCCCGAGGCCTTTTTGAACGACCTCGACTGCGACCAACGCAGAGGGAAGAGCAGCATGTAAAAAAGAAAGGTGAAAACAATGATCGCAATACCGTAATTATGCGTCAGGCCGTTAAAAAAATTGAGCGAATAAACGATAGGGATCGCCAGCCGCGACGTGATCGGCCGTATCCAACTGTAATTGCTAAAATTGATTAGTTGAACGAGGTCGATATTGCGCTCCGGTGTCGTGAGCGAAGCGCTGTATCCCTTGAGAGCAAAATAGTCTTTGGTTCCTGTATAGATCTTTGTTACCGAACCGTCTGCGGCGATCGGTATATAGGCAGTGATCAAATGACGCGTTTCGCTTGTTTTTTGAGCCCGGGTTACAAAACTTATAATACCGTCGTAAAAAGGCTCAGTTGCAAATTCATATCTCGATGCACGGTATTCGACGCCCTGAACCCTCTGTGCGGGGATCGCAGCCATTGCAAAATAAGCATCGCCGACGCCGGCCCAATCGGTGCTGCCGGGAACCACTACGGAGCTTTGATTATTAGCATCAAATGTCAGCGAAGCACCCTGCTTGCGGAAAACGGCATCATCGGCGTTCGCGACAGCCTCGGGCTCGATGTGATAAAAACTGTGATGCTGGATCGCCTGATCGCCGACGCTTGCGCCGATCAACAGTTTGGTATTCGGTAACGGTTGGCCACCTTTTGTTAATTTTATCTGTAGGTCCGCGACGTAATTATCGGCCCGGAATGTAAATGTTTTTGTAACCTCAACACCGCTTGCGTCCGTGAGGGTAAATACAATTGGCATTTCCTGTCCGGCAGCGATCTCGATCACATCGCCGGCAACCGAACTCGTATAATTGCGGTCGTTGACCAACGCGTTGATAGCCGCGTCGTCAGTCGCGAGCCGAAACGGTATCTCGCGAGGATTGCGGGCCAATGCTTCGGGCGAAATCAATTGTAAAGGCTTCTTGTCAGTGTCCGTCGAGCCGTCAGCAAATAGATCTCGGTCACCACCGGGAGATTTGCTTCTCAGCAAGATCCAGCTAGTCGCAAGCGCGCCTTTTGAATCGAGTTTTGCTTCGTAGAGCGGGGTCTTGATAGTGATCGTGCGATTTGGCGTCGTGTCCGGCGTAGTCGCGGCTGTCTGAGGCTGTTGCTGGGGCGCCTGCGTCGCAGCCGGTTGCGGTGTTGCGTTCTGAGCAGTGTTTGTATTAGCAGCAATATTTGCGTTGTCAGCGGGTTTTTTTGGCGCGTAAAAATACTGCCAGCCAAAAAGCACGGCCATCGACAAAACAGCTGCGATCAGAAAACGAGATTGGTTGTTACTACTAGGATTTTCCATTATTCACATTTTGGATTTTAGATTTCCGATTTTGGATCGATCGAGGCGATCATTTCTGTCAATCCAAAATCTAAAATCACAAATCCAAAATCACCTAACCGGGTCATGCCCGCCTCTGCATAACGGTTGACATCTCAATATACGCGTCAGACCCATCCATGTTCCGCGTATCGCACCGTATTTTTCGACCGCCTCGCGGGCATATTCCGAGCAACTCGGCTCAAACCGGCACGCGGGCGGGAAAAAGGGCGACAAAAACGTCTTATAAATGCCCAAAAGATCTAAAACCAAAAATTTCATCTAAAACAATTTTGCCCGCAAATAAAGCGAATAATACGAATAAAAACAAATCTTCTATTCGCGGACATTTGCTTTATTCGCGGGCAAAACATCTTCACTTCCAACCTTAGCGGCAATTGCCTTGAATTCGGCCAAAGGCTTTTCCAGCTTTACATTCAAAATGCTTCGCCGTGCGTTCAAAACCCAATCGTATTTCGTCGCTACGGCCTCAAGCTCGTCCCGGCTCAATCTAAAACTCTCTCTCAAAAGCCGCTTTGCCCGGTTACGCATCACCGCGTTCCCGATCGCTTTTTTCGTCGCCGTTATGCCAACGCGATGTCCGGTTCCGTTTGCGGGCAAAATGAAAACCGTCATAAAACGGCCTTCGAAACGCTTTCCGTGCTCGTAAACCCGTAGAAAATCAGCGCGTTTTAACAGCCGCGTTTCCTTAGGTAGAGCAAAACCTAATAATGGTGGACTGTTAATCGCTTGCGTCCTTTCGCTCGGCGGCGATTGATCACGGCACGGCCGTTCTTGGTCGCCATCCTCGCCCTGAAGCCATGCTTTTTCGCGCGGCGGCGGTTGTTTGGTTGATATGTTCTCTTCGGCATAATTACTCTCCATCACTTCGGTGTGAAAGTGAAAACTTTGAGTTTACGGAAAAATCACGGTTCTGTCAAAGAGAAATTCACCACAGAGCCACAGAGTGCACGGAGATTGGTGGGCACAATCAGCTTTCCTGAACTCTCTGTGTCCTCTGTGCCTCAGTGGTGAGTAATTTCATAACCGCCTCGACATACAGTTTGTGTTCCTGCTCCAAAATTCGCGCCGAAAGCGTCTCGACCGTATCACCCGCAAGCACCGGCACCTCCCGCTGAAGAATGACCCGACCAGCGTCCAGGTCCTCGTTTACAAAGTGAACCGTGCACCCAGACATTGTCTCGCCAGCCGCAAGAACGCGTTTGTGAATATCGAGGCCCGGATAGGCAGGCAACAAACTCGGGTGAATATTAATGATCCGGTCTGGAAACGCTTTAATAAAGCTTGGCGACAACAGCCGCATATAACCCGCAAGACAAACAAGCTCGACACCGCGTTTCTTTAACTCGCTAACGATCTGGGCATCATGCTCTTCACGCGTCCGGCCTTTTCGCTCGATCACGACAGTCTCGACGCCTCTAGCCCGCGCTTTTTCCAAACCGCCTGCGTCAACCTTGTCGCTGATAACGACGGCAACCCCCAAATCAGGTATGTCACCGCTTTTCACAGCATCGACAAGAGCGACCATATTCGACCCGCGCCCTGATATGAGTATTCCTATTTTCATCGTGTTCTACTACTTAGGGAAATAAGATACCATTGTCGGAAATAGATATTGAAGTGAGTTCACATATTTGTTAACATTCTATGCGTGAAGTGATCTATTACAAAACAGTCAGCGGCGATAGTCCGGTTGATGATTTTTTGAGATCGCTGTCGCCCAAGCAGTTTGAGAAAGTGACTTGGGTTTTGAGGCTGGTGCGGGAACTTCCGCTTTTATCCAGACAGTATTTCAAGAAACTGTCTGGCACAGATGATATTTGGGAAGTAAGGATCGATTCAGGCAACGACACGTTTCGTATTCTGGGTTTTATGAACAAAGGCAACTTTGTCGTTCTTACAAATGGCTTCGCAAAGAAAACGGATAAAACCCCGACACGAGAGATCCGACTCGCCGAGCAAAGGAAGGGAGATTATGAAAAAAGAAAGAATGGATGACCTCGATAGATCGATCACAGAATGGAAAGCGGAAAATCCTGAGTTTGCGAAAGATTTTGACGAAGGTTATGAGAATTTTAAGATCGGCGTGCTTTTCAAACTTTCCCGCGAACAGGCGGGCATGACGCAGGAACAGGTCGCCCGAAAGATCGGAACAAAAAAATCGGCCATCTCCCGCATCGAAAATCACGCCGAAGACATTAGGTTGTCCACGCTGCACAAATACGCAAAGGCGCTGGGGAAGAAGGTTCAATTCGAAATCGTTTGATTCGTCGTTGATAATACCCACAATTTGTTTATCATCATCGTCGTCCGGTGTTAATAAGTAGCAGGGCGTATGGCTCGTATGCTCCGTCCCCGTGAGGAAACGCTATGATGGTCAGTGACGAAGAATACCAAAAGCACACGGTCTTTGCTGACTTGGAGCGGTACGTTGCGTTCTACGAGAGTTTGGCCCGCTCTGTATTCGGGTTCGTTTCGGTTGGTACGCGGGCCATCTGCAACATTGATTCATACGTGTTTTCCTCGATCCAAGGAACGTTGGCGTCGATTCACGCCATCCTTCGAGACGGAAGGATCAATGACGCCTACGCCTTGCTGCGGAAGTACCACGACTCGGCAATCATCAATATCTACACGGGCCTTTACCTTGAGGATCACGTCAGCATTGAGAATTTCATTGTGGCGCAGATCGACAGATGGTTGCAGGGAAAAGAACGACTGCCCGAGTTCAGGGTCATGTCCCGGTGCATACGAGCCTCGTCGAGAGTTGCCCCGATTACGGGTCTTTTGTTTGCAGGTGACCGATACAAATTGCTCAGAGATCGTTGTAATGACCATACACACTACAACTTTTACCGGAACGTTCTCCTCAACGACAAAGAGATTCTTCTTAAGGGGCGGCGGCAGGCTTTGGAGGAGTTCTCGAACGATCTCCGCGATGTGCTGATACTACACCTCTCGTGCATGTTTTTTGCCAGCGGCCACTACATGATGTCGAGTGACTACCTGGACTGGCTGGAGTGTGGGATGACTCCAGAGCCGGATTCGCAATACTGGGTCGCACCTTTTGTCCAAGAGATATTTGATCAGACCATCAAGAAGTCTCGCCCTGATATAGCCGCCATGATCCAGCAGCACACTTCGATGCACTTGGCATGAACAGAAATTGCCCAACAATCGGATGCACCGAACGCCGCGATAACGCTCCGGTTGCAGACGGACGCCGGTGGCTCGGCGTCGGTGATCCGGGACGTTAGGAAATTCAAGTTACGAAAGGATCTTTACGGTTTGGTGTCCTGACGCAACACGGCCGATTTCAT
Organism: Pyrinomonadales bacterium; assembly: GCA_038226395.1. Lineage (GTDB taxonomy): Bacteria > Acidobacteriota > Blastocatellia > Pyrinomonadales > Pyrinomonadaceae > OLB17. The sequence continues at coordinate 12,699 of JBBRQM010000047.1, forward strand.
GCGAGTTTTCCAAGCGATTTACAATTTCATCTCCGTGACTTTCGGAACAAACCACAATCATCCCGATTCCCATATTAAAAGTCCGGAACATCTCGTGATCCGAGACATTACCGAGTCGCTGCATCATGCCGAAGATGGGTAGTTCGGGCCACGATCCTCGGTTTATTTGAACGGAGACATTTTCGGGCAAAATGCGCGGGATGTTTTCGAGAAATCCGCCGCCGGTGATGTGGGCGAGGCCTTTGATGACGCCGCTGTCGAGCAGTGGTCCGATCTGCGGCAGAAAGCTTTGGTGTGTTGCGAGCAGTGCTTCGCCGACGGTCGAGCCCAATTCATCAATATACGAATCAGCCGAAAAACCGCCGACCTCAAAAAATAATTTCCGTGCAAGCGAATAGCCGTTAGTCTGCAAACCGGTCGAGGGAATGCCGAATATGACATCGCCGGGTGTGATCGATTTGCCATCGATGACCTTTGGTTTATCGACGACGCCAACAATAAACCCGGCCAAATCATATTCGCCGTCGGCATACATCGACGGCATTTCGGCAGTTTCGCCGCCGAGCAGGACGCAGCCATTCTCGCGACAGGCACGGGCCATGCCTTCGACGACCGAGGCGGTCACGTCGGGTTCGAGTTTACCGGTCGCAAAATAGTCGAGGAAAAACAGTGGCCGCGCACCTTGCACAAGAATGTCGTTGACGCAGTGATTTACGAGGTCAGCCCCGACCGTGTTGTGAATGCCGGTCTCAAACGCGAGTTTCAGCTTTGTCCCGACGCCGTCAGCCGAGGCCACCAGTATCGGCTCGGACATATCGGGAAAAGCCCCGGCAAACATGCCGCCAAAGCTGCCGATCTCGGTCAGTGTCCGCTCATTAAACGTGCTGCGGGCATACTCGCGGATCTTTGCAACCGCAAGATTTGCATTATCGATCGAGACGCCGGCATCGGCATAGGAAATTGAGTCGCTCATAACAGAAGAAAATGGAATTATATCGCTTTCCCGCACGAAACTCATTGACCAAACCTCGTTTGCCGTTTAGCATTTTACTATGAGCTTCACATTAACCGATCTCGGATCAGAGAACTTTGAATTTAGTGCCAACGTATGGAACTGGAAAGCGGCCCTCCAGGTGATACGCAGCCTCGACATCATCGGCGAGGGGGCCCTGCGACAGATGAATTACAACGCGACCGGCGTAAAAATATCGATGGACGACGCACATGAGATCGGCACTCGCATCAAAAACGAGTGGTTGCCAAAGCTCGCGCCAAATAAGCGGATATACGCAAACCTGAGTATTACCGACGAGCCCGACGACATGGCGCTCCACCGCGATGGTGACGAGCAATGGAAAAATTACAGCGCCAGCCACGATTGGCTCGCGGAATTTGCTGATTTTTGTTTGAAGTCAAAGGGTTTTCAGATCTTTTAGAGGAAATAGAACGCGGATTAGGCTGATCGCACGGATCAACGCGGATATGATATAGGCCCTTATTTAGTTTTCTAATCAGTGATAACCCGCTAAATCCGCGTTCAATTTTTCTATGGAAGCTCTGCAAGACCTCATCCACACAATAGAGCCTTTTTTTAAGGACCTCCGCGTTCAAATTGCGCTGTTGATCCTTTTCGCGACGCTCCACGGTTACGCCGGTGCGTGGCTGGCGGTAAGAATGCTTTTTCGGCCGCGTAAACCTGTTAAATTTTTAGGTCTCACGGTCTTTCCACAAGGGATGATCCCGCGTCACCGCGAACGGCTCGCCGGCGCCATCGGCAAAGCCGTCGGCCAGGAACTCGTCTCACAAGACACCATTCTGGAGCAGCTCACCGGCAAAGATTTCTTGCGCAAAAAGATTCAAAACGTTGTCGATTCCTATACAAACGAGCTTCTCTCGCAGGATTATCCATCGCTGATCGAGGCTCTGCCAAAAAACGTTCGAGCTTCGATTCTGGATGCGATCTCGGCCCTGCAAACCAAGCTCGCCGAACATATCAAAACAATTTTGAAAAGCGAAGAATCGCTCGATGCCATCCGAGGTTTTGTTACACGCCGCGTGGATGACGTGCTCGGCAAACGCGTTTCCGAGGTCATCGATAACGAGACTTTCGCCAAAATCGTCGGTTTTCTCGATGAACGCGTCCGCACCGCGATCGGTGCAAAATCATTCGAGACTAATATAAGCGATTTCATCAGCCGGCGTCTCGATGAGCTGATAAATTCCGAAACGCCGCTCGCTCAAATGTTTACCGATGATGCGGTCGCTCTTTTGAAAGAGAAGGCCAATGAGCAAATCGAGCCGGCGATCCGCCAGCTATCCGAGCTTGCCGCCGCCGAAAAGACACGCACCCAGATCGGGGCGTTAATCAAACGCGAGGTCCACGATTATTACGAAAATCTCTCGTTCTTTAAAAAAATCTTTGTCTCGCGTGAAACCTTGCTTGCCGAGGTTGATGGACTGGTAAATGAGAGCCTGCCAAAACGCATCGAGGAAACGCTGCGCGGTGATCTTTTTGCCGAAGAGGCAAGGGTCTTTATCTCTTCCAGCATCGACAACGCTCTCGCCAAGCCGCTTCCGGTCGTCATCGGCAAGGTCGCCCCGGATCAACTCGCGCGGTTGAAAGGGCAGGTCACCAAATCCGTTCTCAGCCTGCTCCAAAGCGATGAAACTATGGGCGGAATTACGTCTTACGTGCGCGAAACGCTAGAAAAGCTGCGACCGCACAGCATCGATTCAATCCTCCGCACTATCCATCCCGAATCGGAAGAGAAGCTAAAGACGATGCTCTCAAACGGCCTGCTCGACATCCTCGCCCGCGAGGAAACGTCAAATATTGTCAACGAAATGCTCGCCGCCCAGATCGACCGTTTGCTCTCGACGCCGATCGGCAAGCTCGGTGACCACATTGCCGAGGATAAGCTGCGCGAGGCTAGTACCTCTCTCACCGACGCTATCATCGCTGCCGTCCATGCCAAGCTGCCCGACGCCATCGCCGAGTTTGACGTAGGCTCGGTCGTCCGTGAAAAGATTCGCAATTACCCCGCCGAAAAACTCGAATCACTCGTCCTCTCGGTCGCCAAAGAGCACCTCCGCACCATCGAATTCTGCGGTGCCGTCTTTGGCTTCGCCGTCGGCGTCCTCCAGGCGATCCAGTTCTATATCTACGCGAGATAGTTGTCAGAACCGCGAGCCGTAGCGACCAGGTTCCGTGCTACAATCCCGATATGAAACGCATATTGCTATTTATCCTTATCGTAATCGCTACGGCCACTTCCTTTAATGCCCAGACCGCGCCCGACGCCGGCAAGCTGACGCGCTTGCTCAACGAATTCCTCGCCGGAGCAGGCCGCAATGACGCCGCCATTCACGACCGCTTTTGGGCGGACGATGTGATTTACACGCGTTCGATCGGTGTACGCGAAAATAAAAAACAGTTGATGGCCGGCCTCAAACACCCCACGGAGCGCAAACCAGGTGATCCGGTGACCATGTACACCGCCGAGGATATTCAGATACATCAATACGGCATGACGGCGGTCGTTGCCTTTACACTGCTTGCCACGACCACCAAAACTGACGGCACTAAGTCAGTCGCCTTCTATCTCAACACAGGAACTTTCATCAAACGAAAGGGCCGCTGGCAGGCCGTCGCATGGCAAGCCACCGCGGTTCCAAAAACCTGAGCCGCACGTATATTCTTTTACTTCTGACCTCTAATTATTTTTGCAAGTTTCGCCCGCCCGCGCGTTCATCGAGGCGCAGCGTTGATGTGAAGCGGCAAATCGAGGGCATTAAATGCCCGGCAGTTTGCGGAAAGACGCGTCATATCATTCCGGCTGTGGATGTCTGCCAGCGGATGGTCTGGATCCGCGTCTGCAAATCAGTTGCAGAAGCCCGCACGCAAGTAAGGGCATATATTTAAGGAGTAATACAATGAGAAGATCATACATGATCGCAATAGTTTTGGCGGCAAGCGTCGCCGTGTTGGGTGCCTGTTCCGGCGCCGCTAATAACGGAACGGTTACCAAACCGAATACCGTCGCCACCCCGGCGCCCGTCTCGACGGCCAGCCCGAGCCCGTCTCCGTCTGTCTCGCCCGTCAAACCAGGCGCCTCGCCTGAGGTCAAAAAGACCGACGTCAAAAAGACGGATGATAAGAAGTCAACCGACGTCAAAAAGAAGCCCGACCCCGGCGCTCTTGGCAACGACGCCAATCCCGCAAAAACGCCGAAGACGAAGTAAACTTAGAGTGCACATCTTCGGATGACGACAGGCGAGCCTCTTGGCTCGCTTTTTTGACTGGAGATCGAGGCCCCGCTCGCTTCTTCAATTTTGACTTTTGAATTCGATCCTTGCGTCTCGCCCTCTCCACTTATCTTTGGGCTGTGCCCTTTTAAGTGCGGAATGGCTTCGCCTTTCCGGCCAGCCAACCATCCAGCGCCGGTAGCTACGCCGTCACAATTTGTCACGGCACAGAAATTGACCTTAATCTCTCTGGTTGTGATAAAATCCCTCAAATGATTCAAGCGACCGGGCTGTTCCTAACCGAAAGAGAAAAGCTCTATAACTACTTCGAGGGCAAGCTCGAAACTGCGCATCATCTAAACCGGAAAACCGTGAGTTTTCAGGCAAATAAAATCGAGCCAAATTACCGTTTATTCAAGTATAAGGAAGGATTCTCATCTGCTTTGGTTAAATATTTTCTCACGAAGTACTCGCCGAACCCTGGGAAGTTACTAGACCCTTTCGCTGGAGTTGGCACATCTCTTTTTGTCGGAAAAGAACTCGGATGGGATGTTAGTGGCATAGAACTTATGCCAGTTGGAGCCTTCGCGGTTCGCTCTCGCCAAGCTATATCAAAGATTAAGCCTTTTGATTTGGAAAAAGCATTAGGTAAATTCACGAAAGAAAATGGCAGTGTTTCAGCTTCAGCGTTAGATTTTAAGCATCTTTCGATCACTAAAGACGCATTTCCGGAATCAACAGAAACATCGCTTAATCGATATTTACAGTTCTGCTCAAATATCGAGAATAAGAATCTAAAAACGGTGTTAGAATTTGCTGCATTCTCGATTCTCGAAGAGATTAGCTATACAAGAAAAGACGGTCAATATCTTCGTTGGGATCATCGTTCAAATAGGAATTTATCGGGAAAGCCTTTTGACAAAGGACGGATATTGACCTTTGAAGAAGCAATCCAAAACAAGATAGGCCAGATTTTAGAAGACACGTTGCAAAATGATTCGCTACTACCATTAAACGATGAAATAAATAACAACGGAGCGGAAGATCGCTTTCGTTTGGTCACTGGCTCCTGCCTTGAGGTTTTGCCTGCTTGCGATCCAAACCAGTTTGATTTCGTAATTACGTCGCCACCCTATTGCAATCGTTACGATTACACACGAACTTACGCGCTCGAATTGGCATATCTTGGGTGGTGTGACACGGATGTTAGAAAACTTCGCCAGGAAATGCTTTCATGTACGGTCGAAAATAAAGATAAATTGCTTCAGATGGAGGAACTTTATACTAACATCGGAACGTCAGAGATATTCTCAACTGTGAGGGCGGCTTATCAACATTCGGAAGCGATGAATGAGATTAATATCATTTTGGAAAAGTTAAAAAACCTCGATCAGCTTAACAATAAGAATATTGCTCGAATGGTTAAAAATTACTTTCTCGAAATGTGTTTTGTGATCTACGAGTTGTGTCGCGTTACAAAACCTGGTGGATATTGCGTTATGGTCAACGATAATGTGCGTTATGGCGGAGAAGAAATTCCAGCTGATTTAATTCTGTCAGAGTTTGCTCAGGCTTTCGGTTATTCAGTAGAAAAGATTTTGGTACTGCCTCGAGGAAAAGGCAACAGTAGTCAGCAAATGGGTAGCTTCGGACGTACTGAAGTTCGTAAGTGTGTTTACGTATGGCGAAAAGGATAAAAAATGTGGTGATTAAACTCGCCGTTAACGATCTTTTGACATCCAGGGATGAAACACGTGCTGGTTTTATTTCAATGGCCCTTGAGAAAAACCTCATGGCGTCACAATATGTCGAAGAAGCAAAAGCCTTAAAAGCACTAGCAAGCAAAGTCAAAACACCCCGCCAACTATTAGAAATGAAGGGTGTTCGGCAAGGACTGCTTGCTGCATCGGGACTTTCGAACAAAGCTCTGAAGTTTCTTGACGACAACGATAAAACCGAGGCTGTTTTGGGGCTTATCGAGGGATTTTTGGAACCTGCGGGATCAAGTTTTGCTGACGAACTTGTTTATAGATATTTACTTACAAAAGGCGATGCGATTGGAGGAAGTGCGAGAAATCTTGCGGGGGATCTCGGCGACAGAAAATTTCTGCGATGTCTTATTTCTTTGCTCTCGTTGGCCGGTGTTGAGTATTCTTGGAGAGACCGCAAAACCAAAAAATGGATTTCAGGGCCTACTGGCCAGGTTAATGTCGAAAAACTCATGAATGCCCTTCATTGGAGAATCGAAGATCGGGACAGGCTTCTTCTTAACAATGTAAAAGTTCCGCTGATCGACAAAAATGTAGATCTCGTTTTATTGAATGCTATTCCTGCCGACTGGCAAGAGAAAGATCGGTCATTGTTGATTCAAAATTCTCGCTATGTGGCAATGGGTGAATTAAAGGGCGGAATTGACCCCGCCGGTGCGGATGAACATTGGAAAACTGCTGATACCGCATTGAGCCGGGCGCGAACTCACTTCCAGAGCCAACGCCTAAGTCCGCCCACTTTTTTCATCGGTGCAGCAATCGAGAGAAGTATGGCTGTTGAGATCGTTGGACAGCTCGAAAAAGGAGTTCTTGCGTGTGCTGCGAACTTGACCAATGATGTCCAACTCACTTCCGTTTGTGAATGGCTAATAAACATTTGACCCCTATTTTTGCCTATCGTCTTATTAGCTAACTGCAAGGCGTAGCCGCGAGGAACCTGGTCACTACTGTTTCGGGTTCTGACAAAAGCTAGTGTTCCACCTTGTTCCATGTGTTCCACTGTTCCAGGAACGGAACACGATTCGTGAATCGTCAATCGGGAATAGTGAATAGGCAAGACAGCGGGTACCCCGCTTGCCCCACCTTGCTCCATATGCCCCACTGCCCCAGGGCGGGGCAACCCGAAGGATGAGGGCTGAAGGGTGAAGGATAAATAAAATACCTCTTGCTTGTAACTCGTTACTTGTCCCTTGTCACTCCGCCATCGACAATTTTCTGAACTTTTCCAGCGGCGGTTTCGTTTGCCTATCTCAAGAGCAAGTTTTCTTTGGAGGGGTTTTATGAAAAGGATAGGAATTATTATTTTTGCGGTTGCGTTGGTCGTTGGTTTGGTTGTGACAAACATGTTCTCGTTTGGGCGTGTCACCGACAGGTTTTTCAATTTCCAGTTCAATTTTGGCGGGGTTAGCGGTTCCGGCAAGGTTGTCACGGATAAACGCGATCTGGCCGAGTTCAAGTCGGTCGAGGTCGGCGGCGTTTTCGTCGTCGAGATCACGGCGCAAAAGGATTACGGCGTCGTGGTCGAGGCTGACGACAATCTTATCCCGCTGATCCGCACCGAGGTCCGCGGCGGCACCTTGCGGATCGAGGCCGACAAACGGCTTTCGAGCAAAAACCCGATTCGCATCCGTATTTCCGCACCCGATATAGATAAGCTCGAGATCTCAGGCGTTTCCAACGTGACGGTGGGCGATCTGAAAAACAACGCCTTATCACTCGAATCGTCTGGCGCCTCCAAGGTCAAGCTCTCCGGCGAAACCGCCAAACTCTCAATCGAGACTAGCGGCGCGACAAAGGTCGATGCTGCCGATCTAAAGACCGTCGATGCGGAGATCGACACCAGCGGAGCAAGCCACGTAGATGTAAATGTCACGGGCGAGCTGCGGGCCGACACATCCGGCGCGAGCAAGATAACGTATGTGGGAACGCCCGCAAACATCGTCAAAAAGACGAGCGGTGCGAGCCATGTTACACAAAAGAATTAATTTTTAGGTTTCGACGGCCTTGGTCGTCACTCCCGTCAAACATCCGTCTTTGTCGATTCCCACGACAAAGATGTCCAATTGAATCCTGCCCACCTTGAAAACTTTCAGTTCGCTAAGATTTTCCTCGAGCAGCTTTTGCAGGTCGAGGAATTTCTTTGCACTTGCCTTTCTCGCGTCGTCATACCAATCATTGATCGCCGTCAGCCGCGCAAAAAACGCTCGAAAATCGACTTCCTCGACCGGCGTCTCCGCTTCATGACCGGTTTGTTGTAGAATCGTCTGGGCAGTATTATCGTTTGTATGGCCACCGGCGAACGCCAGCAACGGGGCGTCGGTTTCGCTGATATAGATCAGGCCGTTACAGGCATCCCAGATCTCGCCCATCGGCCCGCCGTCATTATTATTTTCATCTTGAAAAATATTTTGCATTTTTTTTCGTTTTTCGGCGCATTTTTTACCCAAAATTGATCGTTTTTCTTAGTCTAACACATTGGAAAATTGCACCGAATTGTTGTCACAAAAGGAAGTTAAATTTGTGTTAAACGCTGCGAAAAAAACCTGTGGATTTCCGTTTGCGCTTGCCTTTTTTTCGTGTTAGTCTGTTACCCGTTTCCAGAATTTGAGCCATTGTAACTTATTGATAGTAAAAGGCTTAATGCGTTACTTTAGGTTTTATGCGCTTCGGCTCCGCTAATGTGGAAAAGTCTGTGAATAACGCCCGCTAGAGCGGTTTTCAGATTAGCCGGAAAGCACTAAAAAACAAAGACTTCGGGGCCAGCGGTGACAGAAAATCAGGCCCCTCCGCTCAGGAATCTCTGGAATAAAATTTTACACAAACACACCGGTAATTAAGAGCCGGTTTGGACGCACAATCTTGAAAATAATTTCTCAAAAAACAACCCCTTGGAATGACGTTCTTCTGCTTGTCGAAGAGCGGCTGAACAAAGATGTTTTTGACACCTGGTTTAGGCCCATACGGTTTGAGCAGCACGACGGCGACAGCAAAACACTAACTTTGCGTGCCGGGCAGGTTACGAAAGATTGGGTCTGTCAATATTATATCGACTTGCTTTACGACACACTTGTGGACGCTGATCTGGACGGGCATAAGATCGAGTGGCTGATCGACCCGCCGGCCGACGCACTCGCGTTAACCGACGAATCCGATACCGAGCTTTATTTCCAACCAAGCTCCACATTGCCGCCGCCCGAGATCAGGGTACGCACTGCCGGTTTTCTCGACATCGAGCCGGTCGAGGACGGCCTAAACCCAAAATACACGTTTGAAAAGTTTGTCGTGGGATCATGCAACCAGTTTGCCCACGCGGCTGCAAAAGGGGTGGCCGAAACACCCGGAACCACCTATAATCCGCTTTTTATCTATGGCGGCGTTGGCCTCGGCAAAACACATTTGATGCATGCAATCGGCCACTCGATCAAACAGAGCAGCCCGCACATGCGTGTTTCATATATCACGTCCGAGCGGTTTATGAACGAGTTGATCAACGCCATACGGTTTAACAAAACACCGGCGTTTCGCGATAAATACCGATCGATCGACGTGCTGCTCTTGGACGATGTGCAGTTTATGGCCGGTAAGGAACGCACGCAGGAGGAGTTTTTTCATACATTCAACACACTCCACAATGGGCAGAAGCAGATCGTGATTTCCAGCGATTGCCCGCCGCGGGAGATACCGACGCTCGAGGAGCGGTTGCATTCGCGGTTTGAATGGGGTCTGATCGCTGATCTGGAGCCGCCCGATCTCGAGACAAAAGTCGCTATCCTCAAGCGCAAGGCCGACATGGACGGCATCGAGCTGGCCGACGACATCGCCCACTACATCGCCGGCAAGGTCAAGAGCAACGTCCGCGAGCTCGAGGGGTCGCTTGTTCGGCTAGTCGCGATCGCCTCGATGAAAGGCGTTCCGCTGTCAAAAACCCTCGCTCAGGAAGCGATGAAAAATATCCTCGACAGCGAGCGGCCCCCCGGTTTGACGATGGAGCATATCGCCCGCTTCGTCGCCTCGCACTACAAAATGACGGTCGAGGAATTAAAGTCAAAAAACAATTCTCGCGCCGTCTCGATGCCGCGTCAGGTGGCGATGTATCTGTGCAAACGCCTGACCCGGCACAGCTTCCCAGAGATCGGGCGCGAGTTCGGCGGCAAGCATCATACGACCGTTATGCACTCGGTTGACAAGATAGATACGCTCTCGCGGGACGACCGTAATTTCCACAGGGAAGTAAAAGAGCTAATTGATAATCTTTGCAGTTAATTAAAACTGTTTTGGCTCTGAAATAAACATTTTAATTTCCACATATGAGTGAAATTTATCGTTAGCGTAAGTTGTTTGTTTTCGGATATTTGAACATGTTTTTTCCACTTTTCCGCAAGTGGCGGCGAAAACGCCCTGTGGACAGCGGTGGAAAAAAAGCAGGCGGCAAGATTTTCCGCAGGCAATGTGAGTTTTCCACAAGTTTTCCACAGGCCGCTGTGGACGGAAAACTGCCGATTTTATAATGGTTTAGGCCGCTTTTGCACATATTCACAGGCTCTATTACTACTACTAACTCTTAATAGACTTTTGAATTTAGTTAGTAACAGAAAAGCCAGGCGGCCGGATCGGAGCAGACAAAAATAAATTGAAAATCAGGAACCAAGTGTTGTATATTATTTGAAACCGAGTTTTACGCACGAAACGCACTTGAAAAATTTATTCGTGCCATTCGTGTTATTCGTGGCAAAAATACTTAGGAGCATTAAACAAATGGAATTCAAGATCAAAAATGACGTTTTAAGAGAAGAGTTGGGATTTATCCAGGGCGTGGTCGAGCGCAAAACGACGATCCCTGTGCTGTCAAACATCCTTATCGAATCGATCGGCGAGAACGAGATCCGCATTGTCGGCACCGATCTCGACTGCACGATTCGCTGCGACGCCGAGGCCGAGATCATCACGCCGGGATCGATCTGCCTACAGGCCCGCAAGCTGTTTGACATCGCTCGGGCCCTCGATCCGGGTGACGTGCATTTCAAAAAAGAGGATACCGAGTGGGTGACTCTCAAATCGAGCCGTGCCAATTTTCGCCTGGCCGGCGTCAATAAGGAGCAGTTTCCCGAGATACCGCAGTTTAAGAGCACGCCGCTAAAACTTGCGGCCGAGACGTTCAGCTATTTTATCCGCAATACGGCGTTCGCGATCACGACCGAGCAGTCGCGCTTCACGCTCTCCGGTGCCAAATTCATCATCGGCGATGGAACGGCAAAGATGATCACGACCGACGGCCACCGGCTCGCCTATGTCGAGACAGCGATCGACGACAAAGAGGCGGTCATGGACACGCTCATCCCGAAAAAGGCCCTGCTCGAGCTGGTCAAAATTTCGCGTGGGCAGGGTGACATCGCCTTTGGCGAGGATACCAATCACATCTATTTTGAGACCGAGGGTCGGCTGCTGATCACCCGCAAGCTTTCGGGCCAATTCCCAAATTACGAGATGGTCATGCCAAAGGACAACGACCGCGTGGCCACATTTGACCTCGACGAAATGCGCTCGACCGTACGCCGTATGTCGCTGATCGCCGACGAACGCAACCGCTCGATCCGCCTCACCATTCGCGAAGGCGAGATCGAGATCACCTCACAATCCAGCGAAGACGGCGAAGGCAACGAGACCGTTCAGGCCGATTACAACGGCGACGAGATACAGCTCGGATTTAACTGGCAATACCTGCTCGAATTTCTGACCAATGTCGGCTCGGCCGAAATGATCGCCGCTGAGGCCCAGTCAGCACCGGCAGATGCAGTAGCAGCAGATGCAGTAGCAGGTGAGTCTGATTCGACTGCCGCTGCCACTGCTACTGGAACTGCCACGGCCCGTGAGGGTCAGGTTCCGCTCCGGATCAACTTCGAATTCAAGGACGCCAACGCCCAGACCCAGATGTCCATCGCCGGCGAAACCACCTACGACTACAAATACATCGTCATGCCGCTGAGGATATGATAAAGCTCTGTTTGGAGCATCTGGTGTGACTGAACCAGTTATGCCAGATGTTTTAAAATTAGATGTAAGACGGCTTCTTATTTTCTATGGCACTTTTATCTATATGGGCCAATAGCCCCGATGATGTACTTTCGTTGTCAATTCGCCAAATAGTGGCAATGGCGGGAGACGGTAGACTTCTGGACAATAGCGAATGTTCTCATGAGTTGCGAACATTTCTTTCACAGGTACCAAGTGAAAAGCTTGCCGAATACGCAGACTTTTGCCTCACTTCCGGCTTCGATAAGAGTGGCGAAACTCTCCAAGATATCGTTAACGAACTCGGGCGGCGGCTCGACTACATCGTAACAAATGGACGCTATCAAGGCGTATCAAATGCTGTTGGAAACGATGGTCTATGGCTTAGTCCTGAAGGCAACCAACTGTTGGTCGAGGTCAAGACTACTGACGCATATCGCGTCTCATTAGATACGATCGCTAAGTATCGAAACTCTTTGCAGGCACAGAATGAGATTACGGCGTCCAGCTCAATGCTCTTAGTTGTAGGTCGGAAGGATACAGGCGAACTGGAGGCGCAGGTGAGAGGTTCCCGCCACGCTTGGGATATGCGACTCATTGGAGTGAGTGCATTAATTGATCTTGTACGCCTAAAAGAAAACACTGAAGACGAGGCCACAGGATCTAAGATGCGAAGTATCTTGATTCCGATGGAGTACACCCGACTGGACGGACTTATTGACGTAATTTTTGCAACTGCACAAGATGTAGAAGCCGCGGTTGAGCCACAAATAACGGTTGAAATTGTAGAAACGGAAACTAAGGAAGAGTCCAAGTGGGATTTTACTGAAACCCGTCTAATTGATAAGAAGCGGGATGACATTCTAGCCGAGGTGTCCCGCATTCACGGTATTAAACTTATTCGAAAGAGCCGGGCGACGTACTGGACTGCAGATCGTGAATTTCGAGTAGCGTGCACAGTCTCGAAAAGGTACGAATCCCCGAAGGATCCTTATTGGTTTGGGTATGATCACAAGTGGCGAGAATTCATCACCGCCCCCGAAGTAGGATTTCTAGTATTAGGCGGGATGGATATTGATTTTGCTTTCGTCATTCCAGATTCGGTTATGGAAGAAAAGCTTAATGACCTTGGTACTACCGACAATGAGCGCGGTATGTGGTGGCATGTTGTACTCCGTCAAGACAATAATGGAAATTACTTAATGGTTTGTTCGAAAACTGGTAACCACCTTGATCTGACTCCTTACATCGTCAACTTTAACGCACCTACCCCCGTCGCTATAACACCAAACTGACCGCACCATTGGGCCGGATGTTCCAGATGTTACACCGTTCCCATTTCACGCATGAATAAAGAAACCAGACCCCGTTGTTTACGGCCCGGATCGGGCGGCTTCGATCTCAGTCTGGGTAGGGACGCGGCGAAGGGATGTGGGCGGACGACATCAAGGCAAAAGTAAAAAGGCAAAATTCAAAAAAAAGAGAACCGCGCTGTCAGCCGACCATAGGGTTCCTGGTTAGTAACACCTACGGTACCGACATATCCGGCGGCTTGGCCGCGTTGCAGAGCGGCGATGGCTGTGCCTCGCCGTAAGCTCGCCCCTAAAGCCCCGGAGCCCGCTCGATGCGGGCGACAACGCTTTTTCCTTGTCGGCGGCTCGGCCGCCTCCGAAATATTTTTAGATACGCAACGGTCGGGCACAGCCATGACCGCACTGCGATAGGGCAAAGCCTAAATTAGAAGAGTCAAACACGCCATCGACAAATCCGACTCTCCGGGCGTAAGATGGCGGTATTCTGAAACCAAAGACAAAACTGTTTTTGATACTGTGGGTGGCCGGGATGGCGGGCGTCGCATCGTTCCTGTTTGTCGATCTGACGGCGTTGATCATGGCCGTGCCGCTGCCGCCGGGCGAGCCGCCGCCCACGCTGCCGCCGCCCGCGCTGCTCAAACTCGTCAGCGTTATTCAACCCGCCGTTATTACGACGGTTACTGTCCTGGTCGGCTGCTGGCTTTCGCCAAAGGTTGGTCTGCATTCCCCGGCTGCCGAAGCGTTGGCAAGCGGTGACGGTTTTCTCGCAAAATTAAAGCCTCAGATCCTGCCCGGCGTAATCGCGGGCCTCGCGTCCGGCGTTGCGATAGTCGCCAGCTGGGTGGTCGCCAAACCATTCCTTTCGGCGGAATTCGTCACAAGGGCGCAGGAATTCAATAAACTCCTGCCGCATATTACACGGTTACTCTACGGCGGCTTTACCGAGGAGCTTTTGCTGCGTTGGGGGATGATGACCTTTCTGGTATGGGCGGCGTGGCTGCTGTTTCAAAAAGGCAAAGGAGTGCCAAAGGCGATTTACGTCGTCGTGGCGATCTTTGCGTCGGCCGTGGTTTTTGGGGTCGGCCACCTCCCTATCGCATCGATGTTGGCGGGCGGCCTTACCACTCCGCTTGTAATATACGTGATTACAGTAAATTCGATCTTCGGCATGGTTGCCGGTTTTCTCTATTGGAAAAAGGGACTCGAAGCCGCGATGATCGCCCATATATCGGCGCATGTCGTGCTTATTACCGCGATCTATCTTACATTTTGAACCAGTTGATCGAGCCAGAATCCGCGCTATAATCTTGGGATATGAAAACCATATTTACCGCCGCCAATTTCCGCTTTGCCTTGTTTTTTCTGATAATGGTTAGTCTGGTTATGCCAAATAATATTTACAGCCAGCGAACGCAGAAGCCGGTGCTTTATGGGCGGCATTGGGTTGCTGTGACTGGCAAGCCGATTGCGGCGACGGCGGGTGCGATGATCTTTCAGAAAGGCGGGAACGCGGTTGACGCTGCGTGCGCGATGATCGCGGCGACCTCGACCATGTGGGACACGCTCTCATGGGGCGGCGAGACACAGGCGCTCATTTACAATCCGCATACCGGCAAGGTCATCGGGATCAACGCTCTCGGAGTTGCGCCGACCGGTGCGACCGCCGAATTTTATAAGAGCAAAGGGATGAATTATCCGCCCGAATACGGGCCGCTCGCCGCCGTCACGCCGGGAACTCCGGGCGGCATTATGACGATGCTCGCCGAATATGGAAAGCTGAGCCTGCGTGAAATTCTCGAACCCGCGATCGAGATGGCCGATGGCTATGTGATGGACGGCGAGACCTCGAACGTAATCGAGCGCGGCAAAACGGAGCTAAAAAAGTGGAAATACTCGCGCTCCGTGATGCTGCCGCATCCGGGCGAAAAACGCGAGGGGCCGGCGGCGGGCGAGATATTTCGCCAGCCAGATTTGGCCGCGACGCTTCGCAAATTGGTCGACGCCGAGCAGACGGCATTGAAACAAGGCAAAAACCGCAAACAGGCC
>JBBRQM010000048.1:0-27851 GCA_038226395.1 Pyrinomonadales bacterium
ATCTCGTCGCCCATATCTTCCTTTATCACGCTGCCCCAGATGATATCGGCATTGTCGTCGGCCTCGCTCTCGATCATACCGATGGCATCCTCGACCTCGCCGAGTACCATATTTGGGCCACCGGTTACGTTGATAAGAGCCGCCTTTGCACCCTTAATTGAGTTTTCCTCAAGCAGTTTGTAGTCGAGCGCGGCCCGCATGGCCTTTGACGCGGCATCTTCGCCATCGCCCTTGCCGATGCCCATCAGAGCCACGCCTTTGCCCCGCATAACGGTTGTCACATCGGCGAAATCAAGATTGATGATGCCCGGTGTAATTATCAGATCTGTAATACCCCGCACCGCCTGAAGCAGCACATCGTCGGCACGGCGAAACGCATCCATGATCGTGATCTTTTCCTCGACCTCACGCAGTTTTGAATTTGGAATGGTAATGAGCGTGTCAACACATCCCCGTAATTCGGCTAGCCCTTTTTCGGCCTGGGCCATGCGTTTTTTTCCTTCTACGGTAAAGGGTTTGGTCACGACAGCAACGGTTAGGGCACCAAGTTCGATCGCAAGCGATGCAACAACAGGGGCCGCGCCAGTGCCCGTTCCGCCGCCTAAGCCGGCGGTCACAAAGACCATGTCTGAGCCATCCAGTATGTCGAGCAGCTTTTCGGTGTCTTCCAGCGCGGCGGCGCGTCCGATCTCAGGATTTGAGCCGGCACCGAGACCACGCGTCGATTTGCTGCCGAGTTGTATCTTCATCGGTGCTTTCGAGGCATTTAGCGCCTGAAGATCGGTATTTGCGACGATAAATTCGACGCCTTTTATCCCGGCATCGATCATCCGGTTGACAGCGTTGCTGCCGCCGCCGCCGACGCCGATAACCTTGATCCGCGCACCGGTGATCGGAGGCTCGTCGATATACATTTTTATGCCGCCACTGCTCATTTGAAGGTCATCCATTGCGATAAAGTTTCCCATAACGTTATTGCCAAATTAACTGATGAGTCGGTTTTTTGAGAACCACTGTGAAATAACAAGATATTGTGTTGTCGGGCAATAAGCATACAACCGTTTGCGGAAAAAATCCAGCCGCCCTGTCACATTTATTTAAATTTATCGCGAAAACTTCCAAACCATTCCGCAACCTTTCTCACCGGCGATATTCCGCCGCCGCCCTCATCACGTAACTGCGTCCGCATTGACCCCAAGGCCAGGCCGCAAGCGACTGCCCACTGGGGCGTCTGAACTTCTTCGACCAGGCCGCCGAAATGCTCCTTTGTGATAAAACCAAGCCGCGTCGGAGCGTCAAAGACCTGCTCTGCAATTTCGCTCAAGCCACGAACCATCGAGCCGCCGCCGGTCAAAAACACACCAGCCGGGATCTGCGACCTCGCCGCCCCGGTCTCTCGCGCGATATGCTGCATCAATTCGACCGCACGGGGCTGCATAATGTCGCAAAGTATTTCTTTTGAAAGCTCGCGCGTTTCGCTCCGCCCAAAAGGCACTACCTCAATAACCTCTTCCTTTTCATCGTCGCTCAACAAAAACGACGCGACGCAACCGTGAGTGTGTTTGATCCGGTTGGCCTCGGGAATCGAGACCCGCAAGCCCGTCGCAATGTCTTTTGTAAAATGCATGCTGCCGAATGGAAATACCGCTGTATGTTTAACCGCTCCGCGTCCGAAAATCATCAGGCTCGTGATCTCGGCACCAATATTTACAACTGCACACCCATATTCCTTGTCGTCATCGGTCAAAACGCTCTCGGCGGCCGCGAGCGGCTCGAGCATTAGCTGCTCAACATCAAGTCCGGCTCTTTTTACAGCCGTGACAAGATTCTGGC
Source organism: Pyrinomonadales bacterium (assembly GCA_038226395.1). Classification (GTDB taxonomy): domain Bacteria; phylum Acidobacteriota; class Blastocatellia; order Pyrinomonadales; family Pyrinomonadaceae; genus OLB17. The sequence goes on from JBBRQM010000048.1 coordinate 1,834, forward strand.
GAGCTGCGCTCGGACTCGTAACAATATGTACAAGGGCCTCGAGGCGCGAGCCGTTCATGCCGACGGGTTCGGTGATCCCATCCTGCCCGTCAACGATAAATTCCTGCGGCAGCCGGCTGACGATCTCCCAACCGGGTGTCAGAGGCATAGCGCTGGCCGAGTCGATCGCCCGCTCGACATCCTCCTCAGCGATCTCTTTTTCAGCACCAGCGACCGCAACCACCCCATTTTTGTTTTCTCCGCGAAAATGCTCGCCTGACAGATTTACAAATGCAGATTCGACATCTACACCGCTTACCCGCTCGGCGTCGCCGACCGCCTTTCGCACAGTTTCTGCTACCGATTCGGTCGATATGACAACGCCCCGGCGCAGGCCTTTTGATTCGGCTTCGCCGGCTCCGACGATATTCATTTTGCCGCCCGCGGCCGGTTCGCCTATTACGCATCGAATCTTGCTTGTGCCGATATCGACTCCGACTGCATGTATCTCGTTATTCATTGTTCGTTATTTAATAAACCGACCAAATATATAACCTAAAACTCAATATAATCGATCACAGGATAAACGCCTGCCGCATCAACCGACCGGATCTTTGCCCCTTTACCGACGACGGCTTCGATAGCGGTTTTGAGGCTCTTGCCGAGATTATCCTTTGCCAGAGCTACGGTGATCGGGCGGCCTGAGTCTTCAATAACGGCCTTTGGCTCCCTAAGATCAGCAAGATCGACTTGTTTCACGCTGCTTGAAAGATCAAACTGACGCCACTCTTCAATCATTTTTTTGTAAAGCTTTAGCCGTGCCAAATTGTCGTTAAAGGCCTTTTCCGACTTAGTTTCATCCCAACCATGGAGTATAAAAGGATAGGTTTTATCACCAGCGGACGCCGAGGACAAGATCGTACCGTCGCCGTCAACCAGAAAATCACCCGAATTTAGATGCACTACAGCGGCGGGGACGCGCTCTATCACGTTGACACGGATACCGGCTGGCAAAACCATCGAAACCGCAGCCGATTTAACAAACGGAAATTTTTCGATATGGTTACGAATATCGGCCAAATCGGCGTTCCAAACGCCAGGCTTCTCTGTCGCGGTGGCAACTATTCGTCTAATGTCCTCGGCCGGGGTATGTTCGTTGCCACGAATTTCGATGTTTCGCACTCCAAAAAAAACTGACGCGGTCGCCGTTCGATAGCCCGAAATTCCCAAAAATACAATACCGCCTAACAGACCAAGACAGATCACTAACGGCAATACAAAACGGTTGATCGCCCGCGACGTGTTTTTGCCCCGGACACGCGACGAGGCGCTTCGTCCCTTTAATTTTACGGACGATCCTCTTGCTTTTGTGGTTGTTTTCCTTTTCTTTGGCATAGTTTATGAGAATTAATCAGGCGTTCGCATCCCTGCTTCGGAGTTTTTCAATTATCTCGTCCGACAAACGCGTGATGCTGCCTGCTCCGAGCGTTATCACAAGATCGCCGGGCTGTAGCTGTTCGCACACCTTTTTAGTCGCAGTCTCAATATCGCCTAAATACGAGACGTTTTTGTGACCGTATCTCTTTATGTTTTCGGCAAGGATCTCGGCGGTGACGCCTTCGATCGGTTTTTCACTGGCCGCGTAAATATCCAAAAGAAATAATAGATCGGCGTTATTAAACGCGACGACAAAATCATCCATCAGCTCCTTTGTTCGTGAATATCGATGCGGCTGAAAAACAACGACTGTGCGGCGGTCGGCAGAGCTGTTTTTCGCCGCTGAAAGAGTGGCAACAATCTCGGTCGGGTGATGTCCGTAGTCATCGACAACCGTGATCCCGTTTGCCTCACCCTTAAACTGAAAACGGCGGTTTGCATTCTTAAAGCTGGCGAAGGCCCCTGCGATCTTTTCAAACGGTATATCAAGCTCCAGAGCGACCGCCGTTGCCGCTAAAGCGTTGTAAACATTGTGCTGACCAGGCACAGGCATGTCGATCTCCCCAAGAACCAAGTCGCCTTTAGACACAGTAAAGGTCGATCCGAATGTCTCATTGAAACGGATGTCCTTTGCCGACACATCCGCCTGTGCCGTCAAGCCAAATGTCACACGCCGTCGCTTTATATTGGGAATTATCAATTGAACATTTGGATCGTCAAGGCAGATAACTGCTGCGCCATAAAACGGCACCTTGTTGACGAAATCGGTAAAGCATTGAACGACGTCGTCCATATTCTTATACGATTCCATATGCTCTTTATCGATATTTGTGACAACCGCGATCGTCGGATAAAGCATCAGGAATGAGCGGTCACTTTCGTCCGCCTCTGTGACAAACCAATCCGAACTGCCAAGCCGCGCGTTAGATCCGAGCGTGTCCACAACGCCTCCAACGACGGTCGTCGGATCAAAACCCGCATGACCGAGGATTGTCGCGATCATCGACGTTGTCGATGTCTTGCCGTGAGTGCCCGATACGGCTATCCGGTAAGGTTTTAGAGTCATCAGCTCGGCAAGCATTTCAGCCCGCGGAATGATCGGAATGCCCTTTTCCAGGGCGAGCACGATCTCAGGATTGTCGTCGGTGACGGCAGACGAATAGACGACAACTTGTGCAGCTCCGATATTTTCAGCCCGATGACCCTCCGCAATTCCGAGGCTAAACAGCTTTTCGAGACGCTCGGTATTTTTGGATTTTCGCGCGTCGGAACCAGTCACAACAAAACCCAGATTGCACAAAACCTCAGCGATACCGCTCATTCCGATGCCGCCGATCCCGATAAAATGAATTCTCTTTACACCTCGAAACATATCGTTATTTTTGCCTCCGTAGACCTTCGATCAAGTCAACCGTAGCCTCGGCCGCATCTGGCCGCGACATTTCGCGTGCGGCAGCACCGATCTTTGCTATCATTTCAGGCTCTTCGATCAGCCCTGACAGTTCTTTTGCCAGCCTCTCGCCGCTAAGATCGGCTTGCAGGATCATCCGCGCCGCTCCCTTAATCACCAATGCCTCGGCGTTTTTTCGCTGATGATCGTCAGCGGCACCCAGTAGCGGGATCATTATAGCCGCTTTGCCGGCCGCCGCTACTTCAGCACAGGTGGTCGCACCGGCGCGGCTGATAATTACGTCAGCCTTATCAAACGATGCGACCATGTTAGAGATATACGGCCTAATATCGGCTTCAGGCCAACCGTTTTTGGCATATTCGCTACGAACTGCTTCATATTGCGCCTCGCCCGTTTGATGCGTAATTGTGAGTTTAACCGCATTCTCCAGCATCAACGGCAGTGCAGCGACCATTGCATTATTTATCGCAAGAGATCCCTGTGAACCGCCAAATATCAGTAGATCGACCTTGTCTCCAATCGGACGCTTGGCGATGTCAAAAAACTCTTTTCGCACCGGATTGCCGGTAACGACGCCTTTGCTACCAAAAAAAGGAATCGCCGCATCAAAGGTCAATGCCGCTTTGTCGACATAACGTGACAACCGGCGATTTGTAAATCCGGGCAGCGCGTTCGAATCCATAATAAGCGTCGGAAATCTCATAAAATGTGCCGTCAACAGCACCGGCCCCGAGACATAACCACCTGCGCCAACCACAACGTCCGGGGCAAATGCTTTCAGTATCTTTCGTGCTTCCCAAAAACTACGCGGCAAAACGACCATTCCCTTAACCTTGCCGACGGCCCCAACGTTTTTTAACCCCGCGCTGTTTATCAGCGACAATTGAAATCCGTTCTCCGGAACTATCTTCTTTTCAAGCCCCCGCGCCGTGCCAACGAACAAGACCTCGGAATCAGCGCTACGCCGAAGTATTTCTTTGGCTACCGCAATTCCCGGATAAATATGGCCGCCGGTTCCGCCGGCCGCGATCAAAACTTTCATTTGTCGATCCAAAATAATCTCATACGCCTACCTTCTACGCCGTGACACACGGCTCTCACTTCTTTCTTCGCTTGTCTCACGGCTGCCAGCAAATTTCGATATATTCAGTAAAATACCAACACCGAGAAGCGTTACAACCACCGACGAACCGCCGTAAGAAATAAACGGCAGAGGAATGCCTTTTGCCGGCAGTATCGAGGTCACAACACTGATATTAAACAGAGCCTGGACTATGATGCCCGTGATTATGCCGATCCCAAGCAGATTACCAAACCGGTCAGGGGCCATAACGGCCGCACGCGCTCCGCGCCAGAGCAGCAGGCCAAATACGAGCACGACGCCGAGCGTTCCGACAAGCCCCAATTCCTCGCCGACGACCGAAAAAATAAAATCCGAATACGGATAAGGCAGATAAAAGAGTTTCTGATGCCCTTTCGCAAATCCCTCGCCCAGCACGCCGCCAGAGCCGATCGCGTATAGCGACTGGACGACCTGATAGCCTTGATCGTCAGCATACTTATATGGATCGAGAAACGCCATCAAACGAGCAATGCGCCAAGGGGCAAATAAGATTGCACCGACGCCGATGAGGACCATGCCCGCCGCGACCGTTCCAATGTGAACGAGGCGGGCCCCCGCAGCAAAATATACGGCGGAAAAGATGGCACAGAGAACTATCGTCGTTCCGAGGTCCTTTTCTAGAAACACGAGCCCTGCCAAAACAGTAAGGCTAATAATGCACGGCAGCACCGTTTCCCATAATTCGCCAACCATCTCCTCTTTTTTGGTCAGGTAATAGGCAAGAAATATAGGCAATGCGATCTTGGCAAGCTCAGACGGTTGAAACGAAAAACCGGAAAATCGTATCCACCGCCGCGCGCCGTTTATTTCGGGAAACTGGAAAACCAGCACAAGCAGGATAACTGTCACGCCCACTACGCCTGTGACAATCCACGCATTTTGAAAAATATGGTAATCGATCCGGCTGACAATATACATTGCCACGAGGCCGCCCAGTGTAAAACCGATCTGTTTGAAAAAATAAGTAAATTGGCTGTTGCTCTCGGTCTCTCTCATGGCAAACATCGCCGACGCGCTGTAGACCATCAACGCTCCAAAAAGCGCGAGGCTCGCGGCTATTGCGAACATAAACCAATCTATGCGATTTTCCTGAATCATTTACTAAACAATTTCAGATCAAAATACACGACAGAAGTTTTGCCGCAGATGATGCCGTAAAAAACGTCTTTTCCGATCTGCGTTATCTGCGTTTATTTGCGGCAAATTCTTTCTCGGCACTTATGCCAACCGTTAACGACAATTCTTGGACGGAGGTCTTAAAAACTGTCCCGCGTTCCTCAAAACTTTTGAACATATCAAAACTCGCACAGGCGGGTGCAAGCAGCACGGAATCGCCACTCTTCGCAGCATCAAACCCTTTTGCGACGGCATCTTCGATCGAACCGGCACGAATAATTTCTGCGTGTCCCGCGAGTTGCGACTCGATATTGTCAGCGTCCTCGCCAACGAGGATCAGCGTTCTGACCGAGCTTTCGATCAGATCGATCAGGGGAGCGTAGGGTGCATTTTTGCCGCGACCGCCGAGTATCAGGACCGTTTTGCCCTCGCAGCCGCTCAGAGCTTCGAGGGCCTTTGAGGTCGCGTCAACCGACGTCGCCTTTGAATCGTTGTAAAATTTCACGCCGTCGATCTCGGTTACAAACTCGATACGGTGCTCGACACCCTTAAATTCTCGCACCGATTCACGCATTGATTCCGGTGAAGCACCGCATGCAAGTCCGGCGGCAAATGCAGCCAGGACATTCTCGACATTATGCAGACCACGCAGGAAAATATTGCTGCGTGTGGTCAACACTTTTTCTGTTTCGTTCGCTCGATAAATTAATTCGTCCCCCCGCAAAAACAGGCCCTCGTCAAGTTCTTTTTTGACGCTAAACATCACAACTTTGGCCCTCAAACCGTCCGTCCAACTCGCCGTGATCTTGTCATCGGCGCTCAACACCGCCAAATCGTCCGCCGTCTGATTCATAAACAACCGCTGCTTTGCCAGAGCGTAATCGTGAAACGAATCATAGCGGTTAAGATGATTTGGCGTCACATTAAGGCATATCGCTACGTTTGGGCGAAAATCGACGATTGTTTCAAGTTGAAAACTTGAAAGCTCAACAACTGTCCATCCGTCATTCTCGGATGTTTCTGTCAGGCTCAGCAACGGCGTGCCGATGTTGCCGCCGACCTGCGTTTTGATACCTGCATTTTTGAGTAATTCGCCAATGAGCGCCGTCGTTGTCGTTTTTCCGTTTGAGCCTGTTATGCCGACGATCCGGCCCTTCAAAAAACGGTAGGCGAGTTCAATCTCGCCAATGATTTCGGCGTCTTTGCGATCCACATACCTCGCCGGGATCGTGTTTGTCGGAACACCAGGCGAAATTACAATCAAGTCAATCTGATCTAGCAGCCGTGACGGAATCTCGCCTGTCATAAAGCTAACGTTATCCGATGTTTTCAAAGATCTGGCGGCTTCGGGCCAGTTTTCGACTTCCTTTTTATCATGAAGAGCGACGACAGCACCTCTCTCTGCAAGAAATTTTGCCGATGCAATACCGGATTTCCCTGCCCCGAGAACTAATGCTTTTCTGCCTTCGATATTCATTTTTTTAACGCAAAGTCGCAAAGACCGCAAAGGAAATTATTATTAACGATTGGCATATCTGAATTTTCCACATTGCCGCACTTTACAAATCTTTAACTTAGCGTCTTTGCCTCTTAGCGACTTTGCGTTGAAAATCCTACCTCAGTTTCAGCGTCGATAAACTCAACAGCGCAAAAAGAATGGCAACGATTACAAACCGGAAAACGATCTTTGGCTCCTTCCACCCGGTCATCTCAAAATGATGATGGAGCGGCGTCATCTTAAATAATCTGCGTCCGGGGCTGTCACCGCGTTTTGTCAATTTGAACACCGAGACCTGCAGCATCACCGAAACCGCTTCGAGAATAAAAACACCGCCGATGAATGGCAGCAAAAATTCCTGCTTGGTCAGAATCGCCACCGTCCCGAGAGCTCCGCCGATAGCCAGGCTTCCAGTATCGCCCATAAAAACATCGGCCGGCGGCGAGTTATACCAAAGAAATCCCAAGCTGGCACCGACCATCGCTCCACAAAAAACCGTCAACTCCGATGCCGCGGGATTATGCGTTAGATCCAACCGGTCGGCCCAACGGGCGTCGCTGGCGAGATATGTCAACCCTGTCAGCGCCGACATTGCAATAAATGTAACGCTTATCGCCAATCCATCGAGACCGTCGGTCAAATTTACGGCGTTTGACGATCCCAGTAAAATGAAAATGATAAAAAACAGGTAAATTATCGGTGCGACGACTGGCCCAACTATCGTGCCGAGATCCGTTATCCCGCCGATTACCGCGGTGTCCTTAAAAAACGGAATACTAAAATTCCACGGATAATTTCCCCATGCCCACAGTACGCCCCAGACAAGCAGAGCGGTTAAGAGCTGTCCAGCCAGCTTCTGTTTTCCGGTCAACCCAAGGCTCCGTTTCTTAACAATCTTTATCCAATCGTCCGCAAATCCGACTGCGGCAAAAAGCGTTGTTGCCCCCAGAGCAATCCATAAATAAAGGCTGTCCATCCGTGCCCATAGGATTGTCGAGAAAAAGACCGAGCCAATTATCAAAACGCCGCCCATCGTGGGCGTGCCGCGTTTTTCATAGTGCGACACGGGGCCCTCTTCTCGTATTTCCTGGCCAAATTTCAGATCGGCAAGTTTTTTGACGACTTTGCCGCCGAGCAGCAGCGAAATAAGCAAAGCAGTGACTGCGGCAAGTGCAGTGCGAAACGTGACATATTGGATTACATTTAGCCCTTTGAAAACAAAGGACTCGCCATTACGACCATATTGCTGATAAAGGAATTGGTATAGAAAGTAATAAAGCATCGTCCGATTTTGGATTTGCGATTTTGGATTTTGGATTTCTCACGGCGTATCAGTGTCACCGCGTCGCTTTCTCTTCCTCCTCCAATTCAAATTTTTCTAACAATTTCTCAATCACTTTTTCCGTCCGCACACCACGCGAGCCTTTGACCAATATTACATCTCCGCTTGTCACCGTCTGTGCGATCAGATCACCGGCCGCATCAGAATCTTCGACAAATTCAACGTCTTTCAAACCAGCGGCCTTTGCCCCAGCAGCCATTTCATTTGCCAGACCTCGAACGCCTATTAGCAGATCAACACCGCTTCGGGCTATCGCTTCTCCGGTTTCGCGGTGAATTTCACTCTCGTCTCCGCCGAGTTCGAGCATTTCACCGGCAACCACTATCTTGCGTCTTGCACCCGCTCCCTCAACCAAAGTCTCGATCATCGAGATTAATGCCGTTGGATTTGAGTTGTATGAATCGTTGATGAGCGTAAAACCGGCTTTGAAATGCAGCACCTCGCCACGCTGCGGCGGTGCCGCGACCGATCCCAAACTCTCCGCGACCTGATCGACCGTCATCCCAAAGCTGATTCCGACGGCGGCAGCGGCCAGCGCATTTAGGATATTATGTTTTCCGTTGAGCGGAAAGGTCACATCGGCCTCTACACCGTCCGAGCTTAAGATAAATTTATTTTCGCCAAACCGCTCGAATCGAATATTTTTCGCCCGCACGTCCGCTTGCGTCTCGATTCCGTAAGTTATCGTCCGGCCCTTGCTCAACCAATGCATTTTAGCAACCAGAGGGTCGTCGGCATTTAGAATCGCGGTTCCGCCGGGCTTCATCCCCTCGACAAGCTCTGCCTTTGCCTTTGCCACGTTCTCGATCGAGCCGAGATGCTCGACATGCACTGGCAAAACATTCAATTCGACGGCAACATCCGGCGGCGTAATGCGGCAGAGACGTGCGATCTCATTCATCGGTGTGGACATTCCCATTTCAAGAACCGCCACATCGTAACTTTTGTCTGTGGCGAGTTTTAGAATCGTCAGAGGGTGCCCGAGTCCGTTGTTATAGTTCTTTATATTTCGCAGAACTTTGCGGCCAGATCCCTCAAGAACATGCGCTGTCAATTCTTTTGCAGTAGTTTTGCCTGCACTACCAGTGATTGCGACAACCGGCTTGTTCCACTCCAAATAGACGCCGTGAGCCAGTCTTTGAAAGGCCGCTATCACATCGTCGGTAAAGATCAGGCGGTCGCGGTATTTCTCAAGCTCGGCCTTATGTTCATCAAATCTGTCCGCGCGAACGATGCAAGCACAGGCACCCTTCTCAACCGCCGCTGGCACAAATTTAGTGGAATCATCAAACTCTCCGTTAAAACCATTATTGCGGTAATCCGGCTGCGAGAGGGCAAAAAAAACATCGCCGGGCTGCACTTCGCGTGAGTCGATAGCAAAAGAACCCACTTCGCGTTGACGCAAAGCGGGATCAAGTGCAGGCGCGGATGCATTCATATATCCAATGGCGGTTTCAAGTTTCAACTTTCGTTTCTTGCTTTGGCTCTATGTCTCGTGGATATGATCTTCGTGTATTGGCCGCGGTCGCTTTACCTGTGCTACCGGACTTTTTAGGATTTGGTTTCCTTACGTCTTTCGATTTCTGCTTTCCTGCCGGAACCTCGGCGCCCTTTGCTTTCGCAGTAATGTCAGGTTTATTTTCACTTGCTTTCTTGCCGGTGATATTTCCTGCTGGTGACTCAGGAATTTCTTTTGCGATTAAAGTTTCCGGTTTTAGCTGAGAATCGGGCTTGATCTTCATTTCCTGTAGGATCTGCTGGGCAATTTCGCGAAAAACAGGTGCCGATACCATTCCCCCGTCTCGCGCGCCGACCTTTGGCTCATCCATCACAATGGCAACGACGATCTCCGGGTTTTCTGCTGGAGCCATGCCGATAAATGACGAAATATATTTGGACGAGTCAATCGATTTCGACTTGGAATTGAATTTCCATGCGGTCCCCGTTTTTCCGGCAACCGTATAACCGTTCAATTGAGCCTTTCTGCCCGTTCCAGACAGCACGACTTGACGCAGCATCGTTTTTAGATTACGCGCGGTTTCGGGTGTAACCACCTGTGTTTGCTCGATTTGCGGCATTGATTTCAGCTGTGTGTCCGATCTGCGAATTTCCTTTACAATATGCGGCTGAATCTTGATTCCGTCATTCGCTATCGTCGCAAAAGCACTTGTCATTTGCAATGCCGTCACGCCAATTTCATAACCAATCGACATCGACGCTAGGGAATCGCCGTTCCATTTGTCCGATGGGCGGACGATGCCTTGAGTTTCGGCTGGCAGCTCGACGCCAGTCTTGTGTCCAAAACCCATTTTTTGCATCATCGCAGCAAAATCGTCGCGACCCACGCGCATTCCCGTTTTAATAGCGCAAATATTGCTCGAGTGAGCGAGAGCTTCAGAGTAGCTCATGACGCCTGTATGATGATCGGAAAAAACATGATTTGCAACCTCGATCGTGCCGTTGCCGGCGTCTATTTTATCGTCGGGACTGAAAAGATGCTTCTCTAACGCCGAACCGTATGTAACGATCTTGAAAACTGAGCCGGGTGAGTAAACGTTTTGAATCGCCTTATTTCCAATGTTTTCGCTCGCTGCGTCACCTATAATATTTGGATCAAAGGTTGGGTAATTAGCGAGAGCCAGTATTTCGCCGGTTTTTGGCACCATTACAATCGCAATTCCCGATCTTGCCTGCGCGGCACGCACGCCTTTTTCGAGCGCCTGTTCAGTCATGTATTGAAGGCCGGTATCGAGGGTCAAAATGATATCGCTTGGAGTGTCACGTTCGACAGTGGTCTCATCGTAAATGCGGCCCAGACGGTCGCGTTCCTGGAGCTTTTTCAGTATTGCGCCATGCAAAACCTCGTCTTGCGACTGCTCAATTCCCGCCTTGCCGTCGTCATCTGCGTTGCTAAATCCAATTACCTGAGCGGCGAGCGATTGATTAGGATAACTCCGCCGTTGATCGTCCCGCCAGTGAAGCCCCGAAAAATTGGGGAGATCAGCTTTCCTGATGCCAGGCGTGTCGAGAGCTTTGTTCACCTTTTGTGCAACGTCCTCATCCAGTTTTTTTGCGATGACAATAAATCTCTTGTTTCCCTCTTTTGCCTGTCGAATTTGAGAGGCGATCTGACGGGCGTCGAGCTTTAATACAGCAGCAATTGTTTTCGCGGCTGTGTCAACGTCAGTAATCTCCGAAGGATCGGCGTAGAGGGTTTTGGCTCTGACGCTCATAGCCAATGCCCTCTCATTGCGGTCATAGATCGTTCCGCGAAGCGTTTTTGTTTGCTTCACATCCTGGCGAAGATCAAGTGCTTTTTCCTTTAGCCATGCATGTTGCGTGACCTGTAAATGCACTAATCGGACGCTGATGCCGCCAATCCATATAACAAAAATCGCGACGACTAGCATAAACCGCACAAAGGCGGTCTGACGCATATTTTTCGTGTTTGCACTTTTTGAAAGCCGCATATTATCACTTCGGATGAATCTCAGTCTGATTGATCAAACATGAAACACAGTCCCCGATAATTATTCGGTAGACAATGGTTTCCTGGCCTGACTTATCAATTTTGTCGCTTTGGATAAAACCGCTGCCGTTGATGGCCTGGCAGGCTCAACGGCAGCCGTTTTTACGACCATTGGCTTCGTCGTAATTTGAGCCGATTGAGATGTCCGATCTTTCGTCACTGAGGCGATTTGTATAGTCTCTGGTTCGGCGGTTGACTGCTCAGCAAGGCCGGTTTTTTTAGCGGCTTTTTTTATCTCGGACGGCGATAGCGAGACTTCTCGTGTCAGCAGAAGACGGCGTTTTTCCGCTTCCAGTTCATCAACCTGTTTACGCAGACGCGAATTTTTCATGCCCGTATCCATCGAAGAGAAATGTTGCCGTCCGGCGAGAAAGAATCCCGCTACTAACAACAACCCGCATATGAACATCAGCGCATAAGTCGGCCAACGCTTGGGATCATTTCGTTTTTGTTTGACTTTCGCTCGACCACCGCGCTGCATTTGATCTCTTTGATTCATAAAAGCCCTCCGGAATTTTTAATACAAGTGTCTAATGCACCAATTTGCGACACGCTCTTAACTTTGCGCTCCGCGAGCGTGGATTTTTATCGGTCTCGGCGTCGCCTGGGAGTATCGGCTTTCGCGTCAGGATATCGACCCTTTTCACTGCCCCGCAAATGCATACAGGCATCCGCGGAGGGCAAATACAGCCGCCGGCAAGACGCTGAAATGCATGCTTTACGATCCTGTCCTCAAGCGATTGAAACGTGATGATCGCCAGAACACCGTCAGTTTTCAAAATATCTACAGAGTTGGGAATAAACTGCTCTAACACGTCAAGTTCGTGATTAACCGCGATCCGCAATGCCTGAAATGTCCGTGTCGCGGGATGTATCTTGTCTTTCGGACTATGCGGCACTGCCCGCCTGACCAAATCCGCAAGTTCAAAGGTCGTCTTTACCAGATCGCCGCTCTCCCTTCTTTCAATGATCCGTCTGGCTATTCGGCGGGAGCGCCTTTCTTCACCATATCGATATATTAGATTGGCCAGATCGTCCTCTTTTACAGTTGCGAACAATTGAGCAACAGTTTCGCCGCCTGACTCGGCATCCATTCTCATATCGAGCGGTGCGTCAAACCGAAAACTAAAGCCGCGCGATCCGCTGTCAAATTGCAGCGACGAAACCCCAAGATCCGCGATTATACCGTCCGGCTCACCCATTTTTGCTGACGCTGCCACCTTAGCGATCTCCGAGAAATTTGCCTGAACAATCTTTACCCGGTCGCCGAATCGCTTCAGCCGCCGCGTGGCTATTGCTATCGCTTCGCCGTCCTGATCGATGCCGATCACCCGGGTCTTCGCAGACGAATCCAGTATCGCTTCCGAATGGCCGCCGAGACCGAGCGTCGCATCGACAAACAGTCCACCAGATCGCGAATCCAGCATCAGCACCGTTTCAACGGGCAGGACAGATTCATGTGCCGGTTCAGCTTCGTTTTTCGGCATAGTCAAAGATCAAATATGAGTTTTGAAGCTGAACATGTTGAGCGATGTGTAAATAAGAATCGGGAGATTCCGATCAAAATTACATCAAACATCATTTTACGAGCGTCAGTCTTCAGATGGAATTTGCTTAATTTCTTAAACATTACCTTTAATTATATACTTTTGTTCACTGACAGCTGTTTCAGAATTGGTCAACTACATTCAGCATACTACGCCGTTTTATGATTCGCTGTCAAGAACTTATTCATATTTTTTTATTAATCATATGTTTAAGGAATCCGATCTTTTCTAAAGCCTCCGCATTGCCCTTTTTTGTTTTTCATTTTCGCTGATATAGGATAGAATCTGCGTTCAATATATAAATGAATCCTCTGTTTCTCCAACTCCTGGTTTTCGGCCTGCTCGCGGCGCTCGCAAATGTCCTTGGCGGCCTTGTCCTATTCCCTGCGAAGCTGCATAAGGATTTCAAGCGTTTTCTCAAATATCTGCTCGCTCTCGGAGCGGGATTTATGCTGGCGGTGACGATCTTTGAGATTCTGCCCGAGTCGGTGGTTTTGTGGCAAAAGTCAACGCCTCTGACGCCCGAAGCCCTCTACGTTCCAATGTGTCTGCTGATGGCGGGCTATTTGTTGACGCAGTTTGTCGAACATACGATCGCCCCGCACTTTCATCTCGGCGAAGAGATGCACTGCGAAGATGACGCCCACGAACACGAGATGATCTCGCCCTCGTCCGCATACACGGCGGTCGGAGGGCTGCTCATCCACACTTTTTTTGACGGAGTCTCTATCGCAGCGGCGTCACAAGTGGACGCGCGTGTCGGGCTGCTGGTATTTATCGCTATCTTTCTGCATAAATTTCCCGAGGGGTTTACAATTGGCTCGATGGTAATGGCGGCGGGCAAAGGCCGTCAACAGGTAATGATAGCGACCTCGCTGATGGGGCTGACGACGTTTATGGGCGTGCTGGTGTTTTACCTGATCGGCAGCAGTCTCGGCTTTACGGTGGCCTACGCACTGCCGCTCGCTGGCGGCGTAACGCTCTACGTCGCGGCCAGCGACCTCATCCCCGAGGTCAACCACCACGGCGGCAAAAGTCCATGGGTATCACTCTCCGTCTTCGCCGGCGTCGCACTCTTTTTCGCCACACAAGCGCTTCTACATTCAATGATCGGGTAGCCGCCAATCTTGCTTCCGGGAATCGGACGCCGTGTTAATAGCCCACCGATTCATCGGTGGGTAGCTATCGGAAAAAAGATCGAAGTCCCGTTAGGGACGTCTGAGCAATATGGACCAAAATATCTCGGAATGGCAGCTGAATCATATGTTCAGTGGCCGGACGTTCGGCTGAGTATTCCACATCGAAGAGCCTATTCAACAATGAGTCGTCTGTGGATGGACTCTCAAAATATGGATGCTCATCATCAAACCCAAGAACAAAGCCTCGAGAGTTGGCAGCGATGGAACTGGCCACAAAAGCATCAAGAAACCCGTCCATCGTCGCTCGCGGTTTTGGCTCGTTTCGTCGGGTGATTTAGGACGCGGTTGGGGACGCGGGCGGTGCGGAGGTCGAGGACGAGGATGCCTTCGTCGTCGAAATCGGCGTCGAAGAATTGGATCGTTTCGGGGATGTCAATATGAAATTCTTTTAGAACCGCAGACACATAGATGCGGCGACCACCGCCGGACCCGTGTTTGCAAACTGGAAAAGCGTTGCGCACACTCAGTGCGGTCGGCTTTAGCCCGAAGCGGCTATTCGGCGGGTCGAAAAACACGTTCACCGCCTTTGGCTCGCCCATTTTTGTGTAGGTCGTCCCGCTCAGGTGGAGATCCCCTTTTGGATTTAACGTCACGTAAAGGGCGACCCAACCCGCGTGGGCACCCGAATAATGTATGCATTCCTGCCAATTTGCTCTTATCTTTAAAAATGTAGCACAGTTTACGCTATGTGTCAAGTGTGCAACGTTCTGAGGAGGACGAGAGGTAAGTGACGAGTAACAAGTGCAGGCGAATTGTGACTGACTTGGTGGGTGATGCACCGGGCTGATAAAACTGTACGACTTCGTAACGCCAAATGATTAATACGGTGGCTGATCGCCAGAGCACACCGGTCAGGTTTTAGTTATCCTGGGTCATATTTGGGACGCATTTGGTCATATTTGGGACGCGCTAAGGGGCGCGTTCCAACAAGAATTTTGAAACAAAGCATTAATGAAGTGACGAGGGACGGGTGACGAGTACAAAAGCAGGTCATTGAACACGGACAGGAAAAACGTGAAACAAAAGACGAAGTCAATCGTATTTTGATATTGGAGGTGCTTTGGCGAGTATGCGAGAACCATTGTTAGCGGGAATACTGAGTTTGCTGATTCCGGGACTGGGTCAGATCTATAACGGCAGGATTATCATTGGCATAATCTGGCTTGTTTTGACCGGTGTTTCGTGGATCGGTACGGCCGGTCTTTTTGGTTGGGTGATCCACCTGATAGCAGCGTGGTGTGCCTACAGCTATGCAAAGGATTATCCTGTGCGGGGCTAGAGTTTCTTCATTTGGTCCTCCTCTGTGCCCGGTGTTCGATAACGCCGGGCTTTTTTGTGAGCATTCAGCAATAGGCATTCAGCATTCAGCGTGTTCGGTAATATGGTGCAAATGTAGTATCGTGAAACCTTTCGATAAGGGTGGAATTGGATCGGCTGATTGCTGACCGCTTATTGCTGTTTATGGTTCGAGATGGATTACCGTTTGTTTTGATACCGCTGGTGATCGCTGGCGGGTTTGTGTTTTTTCATTTATGGTTTGTTGGCTTGCCGTTTGTGGCGGTCGCGGTCTTTATGGCATATTTTTTTCGCGACCCGAGGCGTGTCGTTCCAGAGGGCGAGGGCCTGATCGTTTCTGCGGCCGATGGACGCGTCACGCGGATCGAGGAACGCGATGACGGTAAGCTCGTCAGCGTTTTTCTGTCGCCGCTCAATGTTCACATAAATCGTTCGCCGATAGGCGGCGAAATCAAGAGCATAACCTACACCGTGGGCAAGCGAATGCCCGCGACAAACGACGCCGCGAGCCTCGAAAACGAACGCAATTCGCTTGTCATCGAGGGCAAAGGATTGACCGTCACCTGTACGCAGATCGCCGGAATTTTGGCGCGGCGGATTGTCTGTTGGCCGAAAGGTGGTGATATGCTTCGGAGAGGGCAAAAATTCGGGTTGATAAAATTTGGTTCGAGAACCGATCTTCTGATGCCAGCAAATGTAGAATTGGCCGTATCTGTCGGCGACCGCGTGAAGGGCGGAGAAACAATCATCGGACGAGTGATGTGTGAAAAGTAAAAAACGAAAAGTGAAAAATCCTAAACTTTTAACTATTAGTTTTTAGTTTTTCACTGTCTTATATGGTCGAGGACGAAAAAGACAAACAGCCGCCGCATCGCGGTATAAAAAAGGGGCTTTACGTCATACCGACGCTTTTTACGGCGGCAAATGTGGCGATGGGCTATCTGGCGATATTGTCCTCGATACGCGGCTTTTCGGTGGCGGCGTCGAATCCGCAATTGGCCGGGAGCTATTTTAACAGCGCCGGGCTGGCCATCGGCCTCGCTATACTTTTTGATACGGTTGACGGCCGCATTGCTCGCGCGACGAGGACTGCTACTGAGATCGGCGTTCAGTTTGATTCACTTGCGGATGTGCTGACATTTGGCATCGCTCCGACGGCCCTCATTTACGCCTGGGCGATCGCGCCAACCTTTACCGAAAACAGCCCCGGCCACAATCTCGGCGTCTTTTTGCTGTTTGCATATCTGATGTGCGGCGCTTTTCGGCTGGCAAGATTTAATCTACAGGCGACGCGCCCGCGTGTCCTGCTCGAGGGTACCGCAAAAGTCGATAAAAAGAGTTTTGTCGGGTTGCCGATACCCCCCGCGGGCGGTTTGCTGGCTGCGCTCGTGCATTTTTCGCCGGAGCCTCTCAGCGCTCTCGGGACAGTGCCGGCCCATTATTACGCCTACGCTTTGCTTTCGCTGATCGGCGTGCTTTCCGTCCTTATGGTCAGCACGATCCGTTATACAAGCATGAAAGCTAAGGGAAGCGGGCGACAGGGATTTTTCCTCGTTCTGCTCATCGCGGCGGCGGCTATGGGGATTTGGTTCTATTCGCAATACGCTCTGCTGGCGATCGCCGGCCTATATGTTGCTCACGGCCTGATCTTGTGGATGATCAGCTCACTAGGCCGTCTTGTCCGACCCACGCCCGCGAATCGCTAATTCCCTTGAACACTTGTTCCGTTCCGGAACGGTGGAACAGGTGGAACACTCTGGAACAAAAGTAATGTTATGATCCGGTTTGGACGATTGGACTGGCAAGGTATCCGTCTTGTTAAGCTCCCCGCTGATGGCGGATGTTTCTGACGATTATTTACTGCGTTTTGCAAACGGCGTCTTTTGCGACGTGAGGCGGCGTTTCGAGTGTTCATCGTCAAAATCGGTAATATCGTCTTTGTATTCTCTTCCCGCAGACACAAGCATCGCCAGCAGCAAGAGAAAGAGTATCGAGATCGCGGTCGTGTGCAATACAAAATCAAAGACACTGTGAACTAATATCGCAAAGCACCCGGCAAAAGCGCCGATCACCACACCACGGCGGAAAACATTTGAGACACGCGTGTTTCTAAAGCCGTCTCGAAAAAACCAAAACAAAAACAAAGCACCGAGGGCAAGCCCGACGAGACCGGCGTCAGCCAATACCTGCAGATAATCGTTGTGAGCCTGTTCGACACGGGCCAGACCGTTGTAGGTGTCATAGGGTGTGTAAGCCTGTGCAAATGCTCCGAGACCGGCTCCAAACGGAAGGCTGTTTTCGATGACCTTAATTGTGACTGCCCAAATATGCATCCGATCCGTAGTCACATCCTGCGAAGCGGCAGTTTCGGCAAAACGCGTCAGAGACGTGTCGCCGCCGACAAAGATCGCACCGCCTATCACCCCGGTGACCAGCACGAGGGCGAGAGCGACTTTGAGAAAAAGATTTTTACGGCTTTTTCGGCCGGTGGTAAGGATTATCAGCAAAATAATCTCAGCCAGCAACGAGATCAAGCCGCCGCGCGAGCCACTTAGCAACAGAGCAGTCCCCATTAACGTGATCGCCGTGATATACAAAAGCCGTTTGTCGCGAGCAACTGCCCCGACGAACATCATTCCCAGCGGCAGGCTCATCGTCATCTCCATATACGAAGCAAAATTATGCCGGTTAACGAACGAACCGAACGGCATAACAAATTTTGTCTCGTAAATGCCGTATATCTTATTTGGGCTGAGGACCGATTGAAGGATTGCGAAAAACGCGAATACAAAACCAAAAACGGTGATAACAGCGACCATTTTTCTGAGTCGGGCAGCGCTGTCGAGATTGACGAGAACAACGGAAAAGAAAAAACACAGTGCGAGATAATGAATAGCGGTAGTCTCAGTCGAAAAAGGAGCCTCTGAGATTGTGCGCGGAATCCCCGTGATACCCGCTGTTTCCGCCAAGCTGCCAAACGGGATTATCTGAATAAAGCCGTAAACTGCCGTCGCGTAGAGAGGCAACTGCAA
This sequence comes from Pyrinomonadales bacterium, assembly GCA_038226395.1. Taxonomy (GTDB): domain Bacteria; phylum Acidobacteriota; class Blastocatellia; order Pyrinomonadales; family Pyrinomonadaceae; genus OLB17. The sequence continues at coordinate 20,343 of JBBRQM010000048.1, forward strand.
ACGCTCCCGGCTGATCTGCATTGTTCCGCTAAACAAACAGTCACTTGCCCAAAGGATCATCAACAATGTCACCGCGAGGTAAAACGCCGCGATCACCGCCTGATGCACTGTCCCATACGCAAGGGTCGAGACGATGACGATTAAGCATATTAAGATGAAATTGAGTTTGTTCAAACTTAGTAGTTCCCAGTTCCAAGTTCCAAGTTTCAGGAGCAGACTGCCAACCGCCTACTCCCTGGTGATCTCAAACTGGTCGTACCAGAAAATCCCTGCGATCGGGCAGGCATCGCCGCAAAACGAACGGCCGGTTCGCACGGTGATGCCGTTACAATTCTCAGATGTCGTGAAATCGACTGTGAATTCCTGCCAGTCATTTGTTCCTAACGGAAATGTCTTTGACGTTGCTAACAGTTTATCGTCATTAGCATTTATTACTTCGAGCAGCGGGCCGCCCGCGCTTTTTAGGTTTTCCGTTCGCACCCAAAACGTCAACCGGTAATTGCGTTTAGGCTCGACAACTACTGTCTGCAAAACATTGTAAAGGTCGGGTTTGTTGTAATTTCGGAAAGTGATTTTCAGGCTGCGTGCTCCATCATGCCTGACGCTGTTGTCGCTGGTCACGTCTAATTTCGAGTCGCCGCGCAGGATCTTCCATCCAAAGCGTGTCTCGGCGGCGTCTGTTATTGCTTTTTCAAAGCTCGGATTTGTGATCGTATTTGGTTGAGCGTCCAGATCCATGCCCAATTGCCTGGCAAATTCCAGAGCCTGCGGAAAATATCGCCGATCGTAAAGCCCCTGAGCGATAACTCGAAGAATTTGCTGATGAGCCGCCTTATTCTCATCGCTCAATAAATTCCACATCCGCAGCGAATCTCCCGGGCGTCCTCGGACAGCGTAAAACAAGGCGAGGCTCGCATGAACATCCTCGCGATCGGCGACGATTTGCTCAAGTTTTGCCGGATCATTGCCAAAATAATCCCAGGCGAGAGCAAAAACCTGGTCACGATAGGTCAGATTGCCAATCGTCGCGGATTTTAGCTCGGCGAAGGCATCGTCGGGACGGTTTTGACGAAGATAAAAATTGCCCAGATGCCAGCGCGGGAAAGTATAGGACGGGGCGAGGTCAACGGCTCGTTTTAACGCCGCTTCGGCCCGGTCATATTGCTCGGCTTGTTCGAGGGCACGTCCAAGCTGGATCCACAAGCGATAGTCGTATGGCGAAAGGCGCACCGTTTCCAAAAATCCCGCGATCTCGGATTCCGTTTTATCAGGAGCAGCAATAATATCCTGTTGGAGCGACGCCCGAAGCAAGTGCGTCTGCGGGTCGGATGGTGCCATTAAAACAGCAAAATCGGACATGACCAACGCGTTAGGATCGCTTTTGGTCGTCAATTCGCCCAGCATATCCCCAAATTGCCAGCGAACCGCAAACCAGGCAAAGACAAGCGCTATGGCAACTATGGAGAAAAGCGCCAATCGTATTTTTGCGTCCTTTGCGTTCTTTACAAACAAATCCTGAGGCATCGTGGTCAGTTTTTCGTTTCAAAAAATTGGGCTATTGTCTCCGCCACATACTCTTGCAGTTCGGACTTCAGTTCCGGATAGATCGGGAGTGCGAGTGTCTCAAGAGCAGCCTTTTCCGACTCGGGCAGATCACCTTTGACATAGCCAAGATATGCAAAACATTCCTGTAAATGCAGAGGCACTGGGTAATAAACGTCGGTGCCGATTCCCTTTTCGGTCATGAATGCACGCAACTCGTCCCGGCGGCCCGGCACGCGGATTACGTATTGATTATAGATGTGTTTGGCGTTCCCTCGTTCGATTGGCAAACCGATCTGTTCGGTTAGACCTAGGTCGGTAAAAAGCCGCCGGTAATTATCAGCATTGGCGCGACGCTTATCTGTCCATGAATCGAGATGTGGCAGTTTTACCCGCAAAACGGCACCCTGAAAACCGTCGAGCCGTGAATTGATCCCAACATATTTGTGATGATACTTTATGTCGGAGCCATGAACCCGCAAAGCCATTAGTTTCGATGCAAGTGCATCATCGCTCGTCGTGACAAAACCGCCGTCGCCCATGCCACCGAGGTTTTTTGACGGATAAAAACTGAAACAGCCGACTGCGCTCATCGCTCCCGCCCGAATACCGTCTTCCTCGGCACCGATCGCCTGGGCGGCGTCCTCGACGAGCGGGACGCCGTGCTTTTCACTTATCGCTCGAAGGGCGGCCATATCGGCACATTGTCCATATAGATGAACGGGTTCAATCGCTCTTGTTCGCGGCGTTATCTTTGCCTCTATTTGCTCGACAGCAAGGTTATAAGTAACCGGATCGATGTCGACAAAAATTGGCGTCGCCCCGAGCCGCGTAATCGAGCTGACGGTCGCAAAAAAGCTGTAAGGCGTCGTAATAACCTCGTCGCCGGGACCGATGTCGAGCGCCATCAGAGCAAGCAGGATCGCATCGCTGCCCGAGGCGCAGCCGATTGCGTATTTTGTGCCGCAATAGACGGCAAGTTCGCGTTCAAGCTCGGCGACCTCTCCGCCTAGGATAAATCCGTTGGTGTCGAGCACACGGCCCAAAGCGGCCTCGATCTCAGGCCGAAGTGACGCGTTTTGTTCTGTTAGGTCAAGTAATGGAACGTTCATTAGTTTTTGATTTTTGATCTTCGATCTTCGATCTTTGAAAAATCAGTATCTATGCCAAAACCACAAAGTTTGAGACCTAAGATCAAAGATCTAAGGTCAAAGATCGCTAATCCAATCTGTAATCTTACCTAAACCTTATTTCATTTGCATTTTGCTCCTTTCTTTTTTAGCCTCAAGGTCATGATCGCAGACAAAAAAACTCGCACGACCGAGATCATCAAGCGGCTAAAAAAAACATATCCTTACGCTCATTGCGCTCTCAATCACACGTCGCCGTTTGAGCTACTCATTGCGACGATCTTGTCTGCTCAATGCACCGATGTTCGGGTCAATATCGTCACCGCCGATCTATTTCGCAAGTATCGCGGCCCCGCGGATTTCTTGAATGTTTCGCAAAAAGAACTTGAGAAAGACATCCACTCGACCGGATTTTTTCGCAATAAAGCAAAGAACATACAAGCGGCGTGCAAGCGTATCATCGATGAATTTGGCGGTGATGTGCCGCAAACGATGGATGAGCTTTTGACCCTCGGCGGCGTGGCTCGAAAAACGGCAAACGTAGTGATGGGCAATGCGTTTGGCATCGCCTCAGGCGTTGTCGTTGATACGCATGTATCACGGCTCTCACAGCGACTCGGCCTTACGGAGAACAAAACACCCGAAAAGATCGAACGCGATCTGGCCGGGATTGTCCCCAAAAAACACTGGGTAATGTTCCCGCATTGGCTGATTACCCACGGCCGCCAAATTTGCATTGCCCGCAAGCCCAAATGCAGCGAGTGCGTCCTCGCCAGCATCTGCCCGTCACGGAAATATTTTCCGTAATAATCTGTAATTGCTATAAAATCTGTTAGCTGTTTTCGCTGACAAAAACGCGTGCGGATTCGTTGCGAGATCCTTCGAGCAGCCAGGCCAATGCATCGGTTTCATCCGCAACTACGATCACCCGGGCGCCGCGATTGACAGCGGTCATTTCGCCGAGTTTATTGATGCGTTCAGGGCGGTTTAGGACGGCGGTTTTGAGCCTTCCGCCAAAAACCTCGGCGATTCGCTCGCCGGCAAAAAATAAATCGGCTCCTGTTGGCATACCTTCGACTTTCTGAATGTCAATGAGAATGCGATCGCGGCCGGCGTCGATGGCAAGGCGTTTGATTTCGTCAATAAATTGGTAGATGTTCGGGAGCGAACATTCGCCTGTGGCCCCCACGCGGATATAGCCGGAATGAACGGTACTGTTTACTTTGAAACTCATAAAAATAAAAACGCGATTGAGGCCTAAAAGGTAGAAAAAGCGTGTTTCCTCAATCAAGAGAACACACTTTATTAGATCAGCATTGATTAAAGACTAACAAACCGCGCATTTGTAAGTCAAAATTGCAGTAAATGCTTCCCAGCCGACATCTGCCCAAAGATCGGCCTAGAGACATCAAAGAAATTTTAGCCGCAGATTTGCGCAGATGACGCAGATAAAAAATATTTCTGATCTGCGAAATCTGCGTTTATCTGCGGTAAAAATTTCTTACGGTCGCGGCGTTGGGCTGGGCGTCGGCGTTGGCAGCGGCGGCATGTCGCTCGTCTTAAACCGTGGCAGCATCTCGTCGCGCATTGCCAGCATATAAACAGCTCCGGCGATGACCGTGGCCGAGGATTTAACGTCCGGCTCGATGATGCGCTCGTAGGTGTCGAGATTTGTGTGCCAGGTAACGTTAAAGTATTCGATAGGATCCTGTGCAACGCCGATGCCGGGAAGACCGGACTGCGAAAATGATGTATTGTCCGAACCGCCGAGGTTGCGGCCCTTGGTGCTGACAGCTCCGGCGACGCCCATATCGGCGAATGGGGCAAGTGCCTCACGCAAAACAGTGGCCGTCTCGGGTGGGCCAAAAACAGTCATACCGCGTGCCTTGCCCGTCCCCGAGTCGATATTGAAATACGCATCCAGCTTGCCAAAATCAAGTCCGGGATTTTCTGCCGAGCCGAAATGCCGCTTGACGTAAGCCTGCGAACCCAAGAGCCCCTCTTCCTCGCCACTCCAACATGCGACGCGGATCGTCCGTCGGGGTTTAACACCGATGGCCTTGAGTATGCGGGCGGCCTCCATCATTGTCGCGCAGCCAATGGCGTTGTCGGTCGCACCGGTCGCCGAGTGCCACGAATCGAGATGCCCGCCGAGCATAATTACCTCGTCCTTTTTATCCGAGCCGGGAATCTCGCCGACAACGTTGTAGCTCGTCACGCCGTCGGGCACGATCCGGCTGCGTATGTCAAATTCGAGCCTGACCAGCGTCTTGTCGGCAAGCAGACGGAAAATGCGTCCAAAATCTTCGTTACGCATAACGACCGTCGGAACGACCCTTGTAACGTCGAATGTTCGGTTGTTAAATGCACGCACGGCACCGCGGTCAAGTTGCGATTCGTTGATCCGAACGGGGACGTTGTTGTCGAGCAGAAACTTATCGACCTGTTCGTTGACCTGCGCCGGGGTCAAAGCACCAGGCCGTTGGGGGCCGGCATTGCCGCCGCGTCCACCGAGGATCGGACCGCAATCAGCCGGTGTCTTAGCCGGGTCCATGCGGCACTTCATTATGTCGTCCGGGAAGTGTTTCGGGGCAGGGTCCTTTGACTGGTCGATGAATGTCGGTTTCCCGACCAACACTATTTTCCCGTTGACCAGTGCCTTCACGCTGCCGAGATATGTGGTCAATTCTTCTTGGGTCGGCTGGACGGGGAGAACGATACTGACAGCTTCGGCCGTTACAACTCCGCGTGTCGAGGGCGTCCAGGCGAGCACTTCATACGTCAAAGTGTCCTGCACCGGGGAGAGCATAAGGCCGGTGTTGCGCTCGTTGACCCAGCCGGGATGGCCAAATTCCCAGGGCTCAAGGGCCGTATTCTCAAAACCCCAAGACATCAGCTCGCGGGCGATCCACTTTGCGGCATTGACGTGATTGGGCGAGCCGGTCAGCCTCGGGCCGTATAGATCGGTCAGGATATGCAGCGTATGCATTATCTTTGAGTTGTCGTTTTCCTCTTTGCGAATGGCGGCGTTGATCTCCGAAGTCGTTTTGGCATCCTGCGCTAAAATCACACCCGGCAGCATAAACGCCTGTATCAGCAAAAGAGAAACTGCATATCTGGCAATGGTCAGTTTTTTCATAGTTTTAGTAATTGAATTGAGTATTTATCACTTCACAATTCTAAAGCTAATCCGTCTTCTTGCCAACCCAGTGCCGCAGACGATGCTGACTTTGTGGCTTCGCCTCTTTAATTTGACTAGCTAATTAAAGAATTTTGAGGAGGCTATACTTCCGACATTTGCTTTGTCGGCCGCTCATGCGGGATCAGTGAACTATTATTGAGCCTGACGGTCGGCATAGCCCGGAGAAGAAAGTGAGCGAAATCGTTAATTCTCAGGCTCTTCCTTTAGGAATGAGTCGTCGATCTCTTTTTCGAGTTTGGTGCGGAGGCGTTCGACGAGCGAGTCGGCCTTTTCGAGATTGGCGGTCAGCGTAGAGCGGGTGGATTGGATGTTGGTGAGTAGTGCCTGTAGATTTAAGCGTTCCGCCTCGAGAGATTTGCGGCGGCTTTCGCGCACTTCTTCGGGGTGAAACGAGCCGCTGAGCTGTAAGGCGCGTTCGATCATCTCAGGACGTATATCGATCTCGATCTGATCAAGCTTGGTTTTGATCGAGCTTTCCTTTTCCACCATTTCGAAGAGCTGTTTACGAAGCGATTCGCTGCGCTGCTCGGCACGCGTGAGGATGTCGAGATTCATCAGGACGCGCTTTTGTTTTTGCTCGTAGCTGTCCGGTTGTCCGCTTTCGAGCTTTTTGACGCGGTTCGAGAGTTCTTTTACCCGGGCGGCCGCAGGGTCGGTTGGAGTGGTGGTTTTAATGGGTTGCACGATTGGCTGGGTATCAGGCAGATCGTCCGCGCGGCTGATAATTTCGGCGCCGGTGAGCATTGGCGTGGGCGTGGGGGTCGGCCTCCGCCGCTGGGCGTCCGCATGAAAAGCGAAAACTGTTATACCGATCACCATTGCAAAAAATGCCGTTTTGCCGTAGTTATTGTGTCTCATAACCTTTTTCCTCATTTAACCTTGTCGGGGATAAAATCGCCGCGAACTATCTCGACCACGTTTTTTGCCAGACCAACAAACGGTATCGCGTCTATGCCGGAATTTACCAGCCCTTTAACGACGCCTTTGGTGCGAATGTCGTTGCCAACGAGCAGAACCACGACGGCCGTGCCGCCGAACGGTATCGCCTTTGCAACGTGTTTCGCCACCTGCCAACCGCCCGCGTGAGCCAGTTTTCGCCGAATCGAATGTTGAGTTTTTGCCATCGTAGTTAGTCTATACCCCACGCTGTTACGATGACAACAGCATACTTTTATTTGCACGAAAAAACCGTGTTAAAGTTTCATTTTTGCTGAATTATGCAGTCTGCGGACGCAAATATGTCCAATGTTAAAGGCTTCGCCGGATGCGAAGCCTTTGGGGTTTTATAATAGACCGCACTAACGCACGTATGCATTTGGGACGGAGAGGTCGCCGGGGACTCCGAATGGGGTGATTGTTGTGGGGGTGCCCTTGGAGTTTTGGATATACCAGGTTGAGACGGACGAGCGGAAGACGGCGGCGTCGAATTTGCCGTCGCCGTCGTAATCACCGGGCGAAGGGGTGTCGGTCGAATTGCCAAACGGGAACGAGTAATAGCTGCTGTCCTCGCTGCGGAGGACGAACCATTCGCCCGTCGAAGGCCGCCAGAACGCGACGTCGGCCTTGCCATCGCCTGTCCAGTCGCCGGGGACGCATTTATCCGTGCCTGTTCCAAAAGTGTAAACGATCCCGCCG
>JBBRQM010000049.1:0-27380 GCA_038226395.1 Pyrinomonadales bacterium
ATGTTACGCCCTTGCTTACGCGCGGGCTTCTGCATTATCTATGGCTTCTTCGGGCGGTCGGCTTCGGGGACATTTTTATAAACGTCCTCAAATTTTGCGTAACCGTCCTTAATAACGGTGTCCATCAGATTGGCCTTGTCCACGGACGTGACTTCGAGTAAGATCGCCGGAACATCCTTATTAATACTCGGCGCATCGTTGTGAAACGGCTTGGTATCGAGCTTTTCCTTTTTGGCAAGCTTGATCGCGGCCTCGACGGCGGCATTGGCGAGTGGAATGATGGGTTTGTAAACCGTCATTGTCTGCTTGCCCTCGGCGATGCGTTGGAGAGCGTCGAGCGCGGCATCCTGGCCGGTGACGATCACCTTTCCGGCAAGTCCTTTCTTTTCGAGTGCCGAAACGACACCACCTGCCATTCCGTCATTAGATACGACGAAAGCCTGAATATCGTCATTATTCTTAGTCAACGCATTTTCGGCAAAATTTAATGCAAGCTCAGGTTTCCAGTCGGTCATAAAGTCATCGGCGACGACCTTTATATCTTTTTTATCTATCCCCCCTTGTAGAACTTCGAGCTCCGCCTTCTTCATAATGACGGCATTGTTATCGGTCGAAGCTCCGTAAACCATCACGTAATTCCCTTTCGGCACCTTACCAAGCGCATATTCGGCGATCTTTTTGCCGATAACCGGCACCTGATGCGAGATGTAAGCGTCGATCTTGTCGGAATTTATCAGCCGGTCGTAGCTAATAACGGGTACGCCCTGCGCCTTGGCTTTATCGACCATCGAGGCCGCCTGCGTCGCGTCGTGCGGAGCGATCACCAGCGCGTCAATTCCCTTTGTCAACAGGTTGTCAACATCATTGGCCTGTTTGTCAGCCTTATTGTCGGCGACCGTGATCTCGCAATCGACATTTAGCTTTTTGCACTGTGCCTCAAAGGCGTCCTTATCACGCTGCCATCTTTCTTCCTTTAGCGTATCCATCGCAAACCCGATCTTGATACGTTTTTCCTTGGGGCTGCTAGAACACGAGCACGCAATAGCCACAGCCAAAAACAGAAATGTTAATTTTGTTTTCATTTGAAAAGATCTCCGTACGAAATGATTTTATCTGTGGAGATTAGAACAAAAAATCAGAGTTTCAGCAATTGTGGCGAAGTGTAATCCGCCCCCGTCAACCGGATGAGTGAGTAACAACGTAAATAGAGCGTTCGCTCCGGCAATAATCGGCGTCGGGATTGTCTCTCTGGTGCTTAGCAAAAGGAAATTTATCTTTCCGTTAACATGCTACGTCGTGGAACATAATTAATCAGTATTTTTTAAAAAATACACTTGTATCAAGTCTAAATCGTGCTATAATCGTGCTATAATTACCGATCAAGTCATTACGTTATATAGTTGGGCTGACATCATAAGCATTATTTTAGTTTTTTTTGTCGGATTCCCTTGGCTTTTGTTGACATTAATTTATATTTCCTGTAAAACTTTTTACAGGCATTGTAATTAGACCAATATGATTATGAAAAAATTCACTAAGAAATGCGGACATAGGAGTTCGTCAATTCACATGGTAGTCACCTTGTGCCTCACAGTTGCTATCCTTATGACGAGTTCGATGTTGGCTTTGGCCAACACCGGCAACGCCATAGGCGAACTTATTATAACCGCAAATAATTCTGATGCCGGAAATTCGGCGGTGACCGTAAATGGCGAGGCCGCTGTCAGCGGAAGGTCGATTTTTTCTTCGAGCATTATATCGACCCCTGACGGATATGGCGCTGTCATAAGTTTGGGGAAAACAGGTAAAATTGAATTAGCCCCGAACACTACATTGCTATTATCGTTTGACAAAGCCTCTATGCATGGCGAATTGACATCTGGAAGTATTACAGTTCTTAGTGCTGCCCAGAGCATGGGGGTAAAGACTTTGGCCGGGGATATTGAGCTTAATGCTGGCGAGACTGCCACGGCCAATGCGAGCAGTGCGTCGAATAAATCCAAAAAGTATATTGGTACTTTGCCTTTGTGGGTTTTTGCCGTAATAGTCGGAGGGATTGTCGTAGGGGTGATAATTGCGGCTAATCATAATAACAATAACATCCCTGTTAGCCCGACTCGTTAAATTTGATTGGAGGGAGCTTTCTTATTAAGCTTAAGTGATTGTGTTTTTTAAGCGATATAATTAAGATATAAACAACAAGGATTGATCCAGGAGGATAATAAAACAAAATGTTAAGCAAAACTAGATTTCAACGATTCATCACGCTAATCACAATTGCTACAGTATGGTGTGTATACTCAATGGTTGCATTTGCCATGCCGGGTGATTCGGCAGGTGAGATTACCGTAACCGGCCAGGTAAGTGTCAATGGCCAGGCGGCTGTTTCTAATTCCACGATCCTTTCGGGTGCGACGATCGTATCCGGTGCAGGCTCAAGTGCAGTAATCAGCTTGGGCAAAGCCGGCAAAATCGAAATACTCGAAAATTCGAATTTGACTCTAAGATTTACGGACAATAGCATCGTTGGAATTTTATCCTCCGGCAAAGCTCATGTATCGAATGCGGCAGGCGTCGCGACAACCGTAACGACCAAGAACGCTACTATCATCGCAGACGCCGGACAGGCTGATAACTTTGTAGTTGAGGTCGAGTGTTCGCATACCCATGTGGATACAGCTTCCGGTGTCGTAACAATGAGAGAAGGCACAAACGATAAACAAATCGTCGCCGGAACCAGCGCGACCGCCGGCAACCTTTCGCAAACCGGCTGCCCGCCATGCTTTCGCAGCAAGGCACCGGATGTTGCCGTTACCGGCTGGCCATGGTTAATATTGCTTGCCGCGGGCGGAGCAGCTGTAGCTGTTATTATTGGCACACGCGGACATGATGTAGACTTAGGCACCGGCGTTGTCGTGGTTAGCGCTAATCGCTGATCATCTCAAATTTTCGTAAATGAATGCGGGTCATGTTTATCACATGTGACCCGCATAATTTTTGTTCTGATTTCTTAATTGTAAATATAATTTTCCGATAGAGTTTCATAAGTTTATGCAGATCGCAGTTATTGGCACCGGCTATGTCGGATTGGTAACCGGAGCATGTTTTGCGGAATTTGGGGTTGATGTTACATGCGTCGACGTCAATGCGGATAAAATCGACAAGCTTAACCAGGGCATTATTCCGATATACGAACCGGGTCTCGACAAAATAGTCGAAAAAAACAGGGATGCCGGACGTCTTCATTTTACAACCGACATAAAGAGAGCGGTCGAGCAGGCGCTCGTAATATTTCTCGCGGTCGGCACGCCGCCGCAGGAAGATGGATCGCCTGACATGAGCTTTTACCGGCAGGCTGCCCGCGACATCGCCGGATCGATGAACGAATACAAAGTGCTCGTCACAAAATCCACCGTTCCGGTTGGCACCGGCAAATGGCTCCGTAAATTTGTCACCGATAACATCAATCCATCGGTCGAATTTGGCGTGGCGTCAAACCCTGAATTTCTGCGCGAAGGTGCAGCGATTGAGGATTTTATGCGCCCTGACCGCGTAGTGATAGGAAGCAATGAGGCGCGCGCGATCGAAGTCATGAAAGACCTCTACAGGCCGCTGTATCTGATCGAAACGCCGATTGTTATCACCTCGCTCGAGGCCGCCGAGCTTATAAAATACGCTGCCAACGCGTTTCTCGCGACCAAAATTACATTTATCAACGAGATAGCCAATCTCTGTGACGCCATTGGCTGCGACGTTCACGATGTGGCTCGAGGCATGGGCATGGATAACCGCATCGGCCGAAAATTTCTGCATCCGGGTCCGGGCTATGGCGGCTCTTGCTTTCCAAAAGATACGCGTGCATTGACAACCGTCGCCGACCAATTCGGCGTCGAGACGCGCATCGTCGACGCCGTTATCGAGGCAAATCAAAGGCAGCGAGACGCGATGATCCCAAAGATCGAAAAGCTGGTGGGTGACCTCAAAGGCAAAAGAATCGGCTTACTAGGCCTGTCATTCAAGCCAGAGACCGACGACATGCGCGAATCACCAGCCATCGAGATAATTAACGAAATTATTGCACGCGGGGCGAGCGTTAAGGCATTCGATCCTGTGGCAATGCGCGAAGCACGTGAATATTTGCCGCAGATAGAATATGCAACGGATGAATACGACGCGATCCAGGGAGCCGACGCATTGGTGATCGTCACCGAATGGAATCAATTTCGTGCTCTCGACATGGAAAAGGTCAAGACACTTCTTAATGCTCCAAAAATCGCCGATTTGCGTAACATCTACGAACCCGAAGATATGCGCGAGCTTGGCTTTGAATACATCGGCGTTGGTCGGTAAAATTAGACAGGAGACAAGAGTAATTTGCTCGATTCGGACCTCCAGTCTCTGGTCTCTGGTCTATAAAAAGATGGCGCTTACAACTAAAGTTTTAGTAACCGGCGGTGCGGGCTTTATCGGCTCGAATCTGGCGGACGAACTGATTCGTCGAGGCGCGCGGGTCACGATCATCGATAACTTTTCGACCGGTTTTCGCGAAAATCTCGAAGAGATCGCGGGCGATTTCGAGTTCATCGAGGGCGATATAAATGATGATACGCTTGTAAAAAAAGCCATCGACGGAGTCGAGATAGTGTTTCATCAAGCGGCGCTGCCGAGCGTGCCGCGTTCGGTCGAGGATCCGGTTGAAACGCATAGGGTCTGCGTTGACGGCACGTTCAATCTGCTTATTCATGCCCGACAGGCCGGCGTCCGGCGATTTGTTTACGCCGCCTCAAGCTCGGCATACGGCGACCAGCCGACGCTGCCAAAGGTCGAAACGATGCGGCCCGAGCCGCTCTCACCCTATGCTGTCGCAAAATTAACCGGCGAGTATTACTGCCGTGCATTTAATAACGTTTACGGTCTTGAGACGATGTCGCTCAGATATTTCAATGTTTTCGGCCCCCGGCAAAATCCGGCGTCGATGTATTCTGGCGTGATCTCTCGTTTTATCGACAGTTTAATGACCGGCAAACAGCCTGTGATCTACGGCGACGGCGAGCAGTCACGCGATTTCACCTACATCGCAAATGTCGTTGATGCTAATATTCGCGCCGCCCATTCGGAAAAAGGCGTCGGCGAAACGATAAACATCGCCAACGGCGATCGGATCACCCTAAATCACTTGCTCGACGCTCTGAAAAAGATCACTGACATGCCCGAAGCAACCGCCGACCACCAACCGCCGCGCAAAGGCGACATCCTGCACTCGCAAGCCGACAACTCACGCGCTATAGAATGTCTCGGTTACACTGAGATCGTCGGGCTGGAAGAAGGCCTGCGAAAAACAATCGATTGGTGGAGATCAAGCCGCTTTGCAAAGTAAGATTTTTGAATTCCAGCTTTACATAATATACCCGCCAGTCGGTCCGGGCTATGCCAATCTATTTGCGGTCTGAGATGCATCCCGCGAAGCGGCACATAGCCCCGTGCCTTTAGGCCGTGGTAAAAATGCTAAGATAGCTCCGTCCGCTTTAGTGGGCAAATGGCTAAAGCCTGATCAGGTAAGCCCGTTGAAACGGGCTAAGAATTATTTGGTTAATCTTGACCACGCCGTAAACGACGTGGCTATGCGCCCTTCGGGAGCGGCCTGAGCCGCGAGTTTTTTGAGGGCAGCTTCGGAGAAACAGAGCATCTCCGCAAATAGAGCGGCCTGAGCCACAAAAAAACAGACGACGACGCCTGCGGTCATATCGCGTAGCGGCGAGTGCGGCAAAAAAGAAAAAAGGGCAAAGGCTACTGCGGGCGAGCAACCACCCGAAATCCGTTGTAGGAGTAACGGGACGACGGCAGATACCAGTTCCGGAACGCAGACCGCGTGAAGTCACCATGAGCGTACCAACCACCGCCACGAACCACACGCAAACTTGAGTCTCCCGCGCTCACATTTGCCAAGCCGTCAGTCGGCAGTCCATTATAACTCGTATTGTAAATATCCTGCACCCATTCCCAGACATTGCCGTGCATATCGTACAATCCCCACGCATTCGCCTGATAACGTCCGACTGCAACGGTTTTGCCGATGTCTGTGCCCTTTGTCGAGGCGTATGGGTATTCACACCGGCAAAATTTGCCTGCGATGAATTTAAGCTGTCGCCAAAGGCGAAAGGGGTTGTCGTCCCGGCACGGGCCGCATATTCCCACTGTGCCTCGCTCGGCAGGCTGTAAACATATCCGTCGTTTTTTGCATTCAGCCTCTTAAGAAAAACTTGTATGTCGTCCCAACTGACCTGCTCGACAGGACAGTTCCCGCCACAATCACTAAATTTGCTCGGATTATCACCCATTACCGACTGCCACTGGGATTGTGTAACTTCATACCGACCCATCCAAAACCCTTCGCGTATCGTCACCCGATGCTTTGGCGACTCGGGTGTAAAATATTCCCGCTTGCATTCGGCATTGTATTTTTTACATTCATACAACGCCTCGTCGATCTCGGCGTCAGTCGAGCCCATCATAAACTCGCCCTGCGGAATATATGCCAATTCGATCCCCGACGGCATCTTTCGCACCGTCCCCGCCGTTAAGTTTGACGGATTGGCACGCTCGTTCACACTCGCGTTTCCGCCCCTCACCACCGGAGAATCCAATTGCCTTAAGCGTATCCTCGCCAGCGGAGCGTTTACGCCCGTAGGGAATTCGCTCAGATACGCCTGCAGCTTTGTCTTGTCGCGGCTGTCTTTGACCGCGTCCCAGACGGCCTGCTCGAGCTTTATCTTTGCATTTGCGGCATTCGCTCCCGTAGGAAAATCCTTTAGAAAATCTCTGAAATCCTGTGCGTTTGCCGAATCCCGGATGTAGCTCCACGCCTCGCGCTCGACCGCTCCCGGATCCTTCACTGTAACCGTCTCGTTAATGACCGGTGGGCCGCTTTTTGGGATCTTGACCGTTGTCGTTAGGCTAAAATAGAAATCGCCCTGCACCGACGACGAATCCCAGGGAACCTGCTTGCGCGCGGTCAGCGTCATCACATCTTCGCGGGTGGCTTTAAAAACTTCTTCAAGTTTCAGATTGGGCCGCTTCAGATTTTTGAGCAATGCGCCGGTAAAGACGCCGTTTCGCGTTCCCTTCCCGTCAGATGCCGTCGATCCCGGCGCGGCAGCAAAGGCAATATATGTTCCGGTCGGTGCAAGCACATTTGCCAGCCCGCCCGTGTCTCCGCTGCGGTTCCAGCCGCGTGCAAAGGGATTGTTGCGGCAGGGTCGAGGATCACAATGTTAAAGCCGTTGCCGGCGGCATCCATCTGCCTCAGCACCGAATCGATATCGATCGCGTAATCCTCGGTCTCGACCTCGCGGGCGATGTCGGCGTCAACCGGCACGAGAAAATTCTTTCCCCGCACCTCGACGCCGTGACCGGCGTAATAAAACAGCCCGACGCCTTTCTGCAATTCAAGCTTTTCACCAAACTCGCGTATCAGCCGCCGCATCTGCACCAGATTTGTATCCGTTCCAATGATGACGTCAAAGCCCAGAATTCGCAGAGCAGCCGCAATATCCGTCGCGTCATTTACCGGATTGCCAAGCGGGCCGACTTTTGTATAGCCGCCGTTGCCGATGACCAGCGCTGTGCGCCGCTCGGTCGGCGGATTGGGCTTTTCGCGTTCAAGCTGGCGGGTATTCTGTGCAAAAGACATTGACGACAGGATGAGCAAATCTACTAAAACCGTCGTAATAAATCGCATAAGCCGTGTACTCCAAAATTGCGGTATTGAATCGAGCATATTATACGCCATATTCGATATTTTTCCAGTTTTAGATGCGCGTCGTATTTTCAGGTAGTGTCCTAATCCTGTGGTGCTAGCCTATTCCATCCGATGCTTGCTTATGATACGCTTGGTTTGTGACAAATCCTACCAAAAAAGACCGCGACGAGATCACCGTAGCCCGTTCGATCTTTGACGAGATTGTAGAGTTTACCGAGCACGAGGAAACGCCGAAAGAGGCACGGGCAAGGAAAGGCGGTCAGGCTCGCGCTTTGAAACTCTCACCTGCCAAACGTAAAGCTATTGCAAAGAAAGCGGCGGCGGCACGGTGGAAAAATTGGTAATGGTGTAAGTTTGTGTTGCCAATCGTTTAGTTGAGATTTAATTCTTGATACTGTTCGCTTCTTTGTAGGCCTCAACAAACTGTTTGGCGAATTTTTCAGATGGATATTTAGTTTTGAACATACCTTGCTTATCCTCAAAATTCATCAGAACACGCAATCGTTTTCCGCTTTTCGAGGGGATTGTTACAAGTGCTTTTCCCGTTCGAATGTTACGGGTCTCGATGTCGCCGCGGCTGCCCTCAACGACTTGTTCGTGATCGCCTCGAAATGTAAGGGTAACTTCTGCATCATCCATAGAATCAACTATCTTTATACCGGGTAAATTTGCTTCCACAATCTTGTTCTTTATCCGGTTGAAATTACCGACATCCGGCCCGGTGTCGATAAAGATATGCGTGAGTCCTTTCAATTCTGCTGGTTTGCCGTATTCGTATTCCTGAGCAACGACGGCCACCGTAAAGAGCAGAGAAACTGCAAAGACCGAAACCAAGCGGATGATTACAATATTTTTCATGCGATAAAAATATCACAACCTGACTAAAAGCCAGAATAGCCATTTTAACATTATCGTTTTTGGAGTGGTAAAGGAACTATTGACAATAGAACCTAATCTCAAGTACATTCATTACTGATAAACACCTTGAGCGTGGATAATCCTACGCTCCAAAAGGTGACAACTTAAAGTTTTAGAAAACGACAGTTTTCGACTAAGCATCGAGCTACGGCACGGTGAATGAAGCGAAAATTGTCGTTTTTTTTTCGACGAAGAAAGGAGAAAAGTGAATAAGACCTGAAAAGCAAATCGACCTAGCGGATTCACAAGATCGCGCTAGGCCGATAAACATTTTTAGCACCCGTAGCTCAGTTGGATAGAGCAGGTTTTTTGCGAAGACCGGGTCGTAGGTTCAAGTCCTACCGGGTGTGCCAATTGTCAAGAAGAATCGCCTTATTGGCGATACCCTCTAAGTGTATTGAAACATAAGGCGATTCTTATTGCAAATCCTTTTTCAGATATTTTAATTCTGTGGTGTTTTCTACTTGACAAATGCTTGCTTAGTAAGCATAATAACCATAGAAAAGCACCACAAACACGAGGAAAAGCCAATGAATTGCCCTATATGTGACAACTTATCAAAGAAAGATGGACACGACCGCAGAGGCGATCAACGTTTCAAATGTACCGAATGCGGAAAGCGTTTCAGCATCCCGAAAGAAAAGCTGTTGAGCGGAATGATCTTGTCTGAGGATAAGGCTCTGCTTTGCCTCAATCTGCTGGTTGAGGGTAACTCCGTAAGATCGACCGAGCGGATAACAGGCGTTCACCGTGATACGGTTCTGAGACTACTTGAAACGGTCGGCAAAAAATGTATCTGGATTCAGGAAACTTTAGTCAAAAACGTAAAGGTCGGATTTGTCGAAGCTGATGAAATTTGGAGCTACGTCGCGATGAAAGACAGAACAAAGGCTGCAAATGAGATCACGAGCGATAAGGTCGGAACTGCTTACACGTTTACAGCTATCGACGCTGACTCCAAATTGATTGTTGCTTGGCATCTTGGCACACGTTCCGAAGATCACGCTTTGACCTTTTTACGTAAGGTGCGGGATGCCGCTGACTCCGAAACCGTCTTTCAATTTTCGACCGACGCTTGGCCCGGCTACAATCAAACCGTTCCGGCGATCTTAGGCAATCAGGCTCACTACGGCCAGATTCAAAAAATCTACGGCGTTCCGAACCCGAATGAGGTCAGATATTCAGCCGCCGAGTGTATCGGATGCAAAAAGAAAAAGATCGTCGGCAATCCGAACCGAAAGAATATATCGACCTCGATGGTCGAACGCCAGAATTTAACGATGCGTATGTCGATGCGTCGGTTTACGAGACTGACAAACGGCTTTAGCAAGAAATGGGAAAACCTGAATTATATGTTGGCGATCTATTTCGCGTATTACAACTTTTGTCGGAGCCACAAGACGCTGAATGATGCGACACCTGCAATGGCCGCAAATTTGACGGGAACAATCTGGAGTTTAAGGGATTTGCTCAAAAAGGCTCAAGATGTATCAGCACCACAAGATTAGGACACTACCTATTTTCAGGTAATGTCCTAATCTTGTTGTTTAATTGAAAAATCTCCGTTGAACTCTGCGTCTTGCTCGGCGTTCTCTGCGTTAAACTTCCTTTTTTAACGCGGAGATCGCTGAGTTTCTCGCGGAGACCTCGGACGACTACGGTCTGGCGACGACCATGGGATGCGGCTCGGGCTCGCGGCGGTAGAAGACGCGCGGGCGCTGGACGTTGTCAACGGCCACAGTTTTGGGCGGCATAGTTGTTTTTGTCGGCATTGTGGGTTTTTCTCTTTCAAACTCGCGTTTTCTGCCTGCTTCGATTTCCTGTATTTGCGGCACTCTGGCGGTCGCGTAATCGAGCCATTCGCGCAGTAGGATTTGGCCGTCTTTTGGCTCGCGGTCGGCTAAGTTTTTCTTGAGACCATCTTCTATCAACGCCGAGGTCAAATATCCATGACCCAGCAATTTAGATTCCTTTGCCGCCTGGAAGCTCTGAGCGGCGGTGAGAATATACATTCCCTTTTCGTATGCAATCTGGGCGAGGCCTTTCGAGTTCATCGGGCCGCGACGCTTTTCCTCGGCTTCGAGAGCCTGACCGCTGTTGCAGGCGTCTATCACGAGAAGCATCTGCCCGGCGTCGATGCCCTCGACCGCTGCTTCTAACTCCTCGTCAGAGATGCCGTGCTCGAATATCGTTTTGAAACCCGCGTCGTCGATAGGTTTGCGGGGGCCTGTGTAGCCGATGTCATGCGGGATCATGTAAAAACGGTTCTGGTCGGCGATGCCCTGCCCCGCGAAAAAAATCGTCAGGCTGTCCTCGGGTTGTATCTTGACAGCGATATCGCTGATCGCCTTTAGAATATTGGCCTTTGTTGCCGCTGTGTTTTTCAGCGTGATGACCTCGACATGTCCGAAGTTGCCGAGCCGTTCCTGCTGGCGTTTGAATTCAGCCGAAAAATCGTCAGCGTCGGCGTCTGCCACGCCGAGATCGAAATCCCTGTTGGCATACTCCGTCACTCCGACCGCTACGACATAAGCCACTCCCTTCCGCTTGAGGCTCTCAGCCCCTTTGACCATTAGCGTCGCGTCGCTGCTCTTTACATTGTCGCGGTTAAAAGCATACGCCGTCAGATTATTCTCGCCCGCAACCACCGGAACCGTCGCCTCCAGCGTTACGCTCTCCTTTCCCTTTAGCACATCCCCGTGCCAGACCTTTACAAGCGAGCCGTTGCGAAACAAACGCACGTCCTGCGCACCACTCGATGTTGTCAAGTCTGTCTGTCGTGCCTTGTCTGTGTTGTCTGTTACCTCGACAGTGACCTTTACGGTGCGATCCTCAGTCAATATCCCGTTGGTCGCGACGATCCCGACCTTTGGCTGTCGAATATCTACTTTGGAAAGGTCCCTCGCGGGCAGTTTTGGGGGCTTGCCCTGCAAAAGCTCCTGTAGCAGTCCCGGGTGAAAAAATTCATTAAAAAATGCCTCGACCGGAGCGTGGCTAAACGTATTGCCGTCAAATCGCCAAATGAGGCGTTTCCAGGCACCCGGAGTTCCGTCAAAGAGGCCGTCGGCGGTCGCCACCAGCCATTCATTATCGGCAAAGACAAAGGCAGACGCCAGGCGCGTCGCCTTTCGCCCATTCAGTGCCCAGAAGACAAGCTCACCCTGCGAATTCTCGGTGACTAACGTCTTTTTGTCGTCGCTGAATCTCATCGGAATGGCACCGTATGTGTCCTCAAACGAGACAATCAGCTTGTATGTCTGTAGGTTAAAGATGCTTACCGAATTGCCTTTTGACAGAGCAAACAATGTACTATCCCGACTAAAAAGACATAAGCCATCGCTCTCGGTTTCATCGAGGATGGAGCCGTCAAATTCGTTTCGGCCAGCACGAGGGCGGCTAACGGGAATATGCGTCTTTCCGGTTGCAGTGTAGTAAATCGAAGTATTGGAATGCTTTGTGCCCCCGGCGGTAATGGCGACAAGCCGGCTGTCGGAGCTAAATGCCGGATGACCGTAGATCTGACCGAGAGTCTTTTCCCATTTGCGTTGGCCGGTTCGGGCGTCCCAGCCATACATCGCGAAATTGTCCCTTGTAATATAAATATTTTCGTCGGGGCTAAAGTCCTCGAAACTTATGCTCTCCTCCTCGCTCGCCGCTTTGAACGTTTTTAACATAACATTGGGATACGTTTGCCATATCTCGACAAGACCCTCCCGCTCAAGGGCAAAATATCGCTGTTTCGAGCTGAATGTATATCTGTCAAAACCTGCCATCGAACGCAATAATTTGCCGCTCTTCGCATCGTGCAGCTCAAAACCGTCGGCACCTTTAACGACGGTATATTCGCCCACACCGGGCGTCGTGCCACCTGTTCCAAAATCTGCGGATGAACCGCCGCGAGCCTCGGCCCGGATGCTCTTTCCGGCTGCGGAAAACGTCACGCTTCTGGTTATCGCCACAGGAGACGCTTCGAATATATGCTCAGTTTGGCGTTTCAATGTGTCCCAGAGCAGCAGCGTTCCGTCATTTTTTCCGACCACAAGCAAGCCGCTGTCGTCCGAATAAGCGTATGGCGTGCCAGACATTATTGCCAGTCCCTGAGCCGCGCCGAAGGCAATGCCCTCGAACCGGTTAATCTCGTTTCCAGTCGCCGCATCATGGACGATTATCCTGCCTTTGCCGGAAAGCATATCTTCAATTGTCAGGAACGTTTTTCCATTCGGTGACATTTCACGATCGTCACTTGGGGTAGCCGATGGAGTAACCGGATTTGTTTTATGATCGTCAACCGGCTCATTGACGCATTTTGTCACACGATCGCTGTTACGCCCCGTTAGATCCTTTATCACGGAGACGTATGCGGGGTCATCGTCTTTGCCTGTATCCGGCTGATAGCAGATCGTCACCGCCTGATCGTCGTCGCTAAACGCATACGACGCGATCCGCCGGGCGTCTACAATCTGTTTGCCGCTCTGCACATCCCATATGCCGATGATCTCGTTCTCGCCGATCCCCGGAATATAATCCGCGACAATAAGTCGTGCGTGAGGGCTGAACGCAAGCTGGCTGATCTGCGGCGCCACAAAGGATCTCAACATTACTCCACTATCAACATCCCAGATCCGCACATCGTTGGCCCCGCTGGATGAGGCAAGCAACTTTTTGTCCTTGCTGATAGCCACCGAAAGCACGGCAGTATTGTGAGCGTTTTGCAGAATCAACTCGGGTTTCTGGGATAGAGCCCCAGACGAGAATAAACAAAAGAGCACGATTATCAATGGGAGAGATATTTTGCCTTTCTGAATAAAAGTGAAAGTATTTATATTCACTAAAATTTCCGTATGCTATCTGAATTACTATTCGTCGTAGTGTCTGATTTAGACGAGAATTCTAACAGAAAAAGAAGATTGTTGATATTTTGCTTTGTGAATTGCCTCCAGCTTTAGCTGAAGGATTGCATTATCTTAAAGAAACAGTTTCAAAATTTTACTTCGGGATCGCAAATGCGTCATCCTCGATCGTTGAATTCACCAGTATCGTCTTGGTCTTAAAACTGGCATAAGCCGTCAATTGGCCAGGTAGATCGAATCTCTGGGAATACTTTACCGGCACGAGTACCCCATCAAACATCTTACACTCGTCGATCTCGACCGATGTTGATACCGTTCGCCCGCCGACATCGTAGCTGGATTCGTAAGCCTTGATCTGGCCGGTCTTTTCATCAACCACAAAGTCCGTGTAAAAGCCCTCGGGCGTCGTAATGCGAAAGCCTTTTCGTTTTTTCTTAGCATCGGCGAGTGCAGATACAACATAGCCGGTGTCGCCGAGCCTGGGCAAGAGCGGAAAGCCGAGGCTCGTGATCGGCGGCAGCGAAAATCCCGGTATCGATGAATAGGTGTCCTTTCCGTTATAGATCTGCTTTATAGACTGAGCCGGGCTGTTGATCTCAAAATAATATTTATCACCGTTGAAGGCCTCAGAAAATGCACCGGGCATCAATTGACCAAATACATTGAGATCGACCGAGCCTTTCATCACGAGCGACTTCATTTTTTTCAGCTTGTCGCCTCCGTGCGCGGCGAGCGCGGCTTTTGCGGTTTCGAGCGGGTTGTCAGCCGGAACGGCGACCGACGGTTTGTCGGATTTACCTGTTTTTGTCGCGGAGTCCGTCTGTGCGGAAGCGGCCATAGAAAAAACAATTGCCATTAATACGAAGCTGATAATTACACGCATTAGATAAATACCTCGGCTTACAGATGTCATAATCAAAAAAGAGAGATGAAATCTTTATTACGCTTTCATCTCTCTTTTGTTGCTATTATATGCGATTTGGTTATTACCAGCTAAAACGCATCTGAAGTTCGACTCGCCGGTTTGCCGCGCTTGTACCGCCGCCGCCGCCAAATCCGCCAAAACCGCCAAGTGTCGATGTCGATTGGCCAAAGCGGCTTGAACTAAGGGTGCTGTCGGGAGTTCCGAAATTGACCTTATTGAACAAATTATTAACGCTAATGCCGATATTCAGATTATACGGCCGACGGACATCACCTCCACCGCCAAATCCGCCACCCCCGCCGCCACGAGGGCCACCGCCGCCGCCGCCTCTGTCACCGCCTCCTCCGCCGCCGATCGCACCGCCGATACCGCCGCCGCCAGCACGTCCGCCGCGTCCGCCACCGCCGGAATCGGCGGGTTTCGCCCCCAATGTTTTGCCAAATCCAAAATTCTTGCTAAAACGCATGTTTACGCTAAAATTTCCTGGTGCCTGGCCGTAGTTTCGCGGAATGATCGCGTTCGGGTTGTTATTGCCGATATTACAGAACGCTGCCGTCAAATTGGCCTGTGCACAGCGTGCCGCCAATGCTCCAAAGGTCGGGCGTTCCGTAATGACGCCGTCGCCATTGCTGTCTATACCGTTGGAGAAATTGAATGGCCTGCCGGACGCAGCAGTAATAAACGGCGCCAGCGAAATGCTCCACGGCAGTATTATATTGCCGCCGACCACAAAGAAATGCCTGATGTCGCCGGATGTGCGGCCATATTCGCCGGCAAGATCATAGCTATAGGCGGGGAAAGTACCTGATCCGTCTGTATCACCATTGGAAAAACCGAGACGATAATTACCAAAGAGCGATATTTTTGTGCTTATCGTCGAACGAAAATTAGCTATGAATTGATTTTGATTTATTGTGCCGGCAGATTCGTATTCGTATATATTACCGAGAGTCGGCTGGGGACGCAGTGCGCCTGTGCAATTGGTCTGCAAAGGGCAAATCGGCGCGTTGACGTCTCGTCGCCTAAGTTGGTGGAGTGTTCGCGATGCAATGTAATAAAGGCTGAGTGTTGTTTTCGCCGGTAGCTGCCGTTCCACCCCAAGCGCGCCTTGTATCGTGTAAGGCGCCTGAAGAACGCTCGATACCTGTTGGATCGTGCTCGCAGACTGAGGCAAAACGGCCAGGATCTGAGCTGCCGTTGGCACGTTCGTGACGCCGTTAAGCGTAAAAACGGGCTGAGCAAGCAATACAATCGCCGCCGCCCTACGTGCTGGATCAGTATCATTGGCGCTGACCAAAAGGCTTAACTGGTTTACGCCATTAAAGCGCGACGCGTTTAGAGTAAAGTTTTCGCTAAACCGGTCATAAAAGATTCCGGCGCCGCCTCGAAAGACTGTTTTCGGAGCCTTAGCCCCACCCGCACCCGGCGACCATGCAAAACCGAATCGCGGTGCAAAATTGAGCGGGCTGTGTATATTTGTCTGAAACTCGTAACGCAAACCAAAACTCAGTAACAGCGCGGGCGATATTCGCCAGTCATCCATCGCGTAAATCCCACCGTCGGTTTGCGACACGGCGGCAAGCGGGTTGCCGGTCGTTAAAGTGAACTGGGTCGGGTTGAAATTGCTATATCGCGGATCCACTGTCCCCAACAGTTTATTGCGGTATTGATCGATCGAGGTTACACCAGGCACAACAACGACACATGTTGAGCTAACCGGAAAGCAACCTGCTGGGGAATGTATCTCTTGAAAACCAGGGAAAGTGAACGTTCCACCATAGTTATTCTGCGATTGGTCATCGATGTGGATATGACGGAACCGGACGCCAAATTTCACGGCATGCTGCGACGTTTTGCCAAAGGATGTCGAAATAAAATTATTGATCTCAAAAATCCGGCTGCTGGTAAAATTTGATCCGACTTGCGCTCCCCCTCCGATAAACGCAGCCGGAACGCTGATCGTCGGGATCGAATTGTCACCCAATTGGCCCCGCCGCGATTGGCTATATTCAAACCGCGTCTCATCGACGGTCTTGGGATTGATGATCATCGTCTCGGTCACGCGCAGTTCGTGATTTTGACTGGTCGACGTGAAAGCCCGCGATGGGAGCGATGTGCCGCTCACGCCCTGATTTGCTGAGCTTGTCCGCGAATAGTTGTATCTGGCGACAAGCGTGTTGTTTTTATTTATCTGGTAATCGAGACGGGGGCCGATATTGAAACGTCTGGTCGGCACGCGGATGTCCTGGTTAAAGGTCGTTATATTAAACGAAGGGTCGAGGATAACGGCATTGACAATAGCATTTGTGTCATCCATGCGATCGTTTACCTCGAGCGAAAACGACGATTTGCCCTTTTTGATCGGTCCCGAAATGTTGCCGCCAAAAAATTTCAATTGGCTCGGTGCCCGGTTTGCTGCAAACGGATTGCGCGAATTAAAGCGGGCGTCGTTAAAATTGCCGAATATCGAACCGCGCCATTTGTCCGAGCCCGGTTTTGTAAGAATCTCGATGCGGCCAAAACCGAGGCGGTCATACTCCGCCGAAAAGGGATTTTGGTTGATCCGTATCTCGCGGATCTGATCTTTGGATGGCAGTTGTCCGCCGGTAAATCCGTCAATGTAGATCTGTCCGCCATTAGGCCCGGCAGACGGCCCGGCCAGCGCCTGTAGGGCTTGGGCTAATTCGTCAGGATCGTCCGGCAGGGCATCCAGATCCTTGCCCTTGATGACAGTTGAACTCGCATTGTTATCCGGATCGGTCGAGACACCCATGTCGGGCGAAACATCGACGCTTTCCTTAACTCCGGAGACGGTCATTGAAATGATAAGCTCATTTTTTTGACCGGCAGCGACCACAACTGCGTCATTCTGAAAAAGTGCAAATTTTGGCGCGAATGCCTTGACCGAGTAGGTTCCGGGAGCGAGACTCGCGACCGTGAATTCGCCGCGTGAATTGGTAATCACCTGTTTTTGCTTGCCATCGGCCGCCACTACCGTCACCGTCGCTCCGACGATGACATTACCGAGACTGTCCACGACTTGACCGCCGATGCTTCCCGGCGCCTGTGCAAAGGCCTGTGACGCTCCGATGAGCGAAATTAGAGCCGTAAATATAAATATCTTTGTAAGTTTCATGATAAATTGCTGTATGTAAAATGATCTGATCTATGGACAAGCCATAGATGCCCCTTTTTTTCTATGTATAAAATTTAAGGAAATCCGATGCCATCGAGGCCGGGAATGCTAAATCCGCCCTGGACGCCCTGACCTCTGCCGCGACCACCTGTAGCCTGCGCCATGCGCAAAAACGGCTCGACACCCGCTAAAAGTTTGATCGCCTTGATATGGTCGCTACTGCCGTTTTTTGTGCTCGAGACGGCTATAACGTCGCCGGCCTTGAGATCGGCAGCCGTGATATTGGGAAAGCGCTCGAGCATATCGTCGATACCGCCGCCGCCACGCGCGCCGCCAACTCCGCCTCGCCCCTGTCCACCAGTTGAGCCTTGTCCGCCACCGCCGCCGGGATTAACGGGCCTAGCCTGCATTCCACCCTCCCCGGCCGGTCGCGCTCCGCCGCCGCCAGATTGAAACGACGCCATTCGCTCGGCCATCTCGGCCGGAAATTTTTTGAATGTAGTGACACTCGCCGTCGAAATCGTGACATCTTTACCGCTCGCAAAATCCTTGATCACTATCTCGTTTTTCTCAGCATCGACGGTTTTCACAGTTCCGGCCGTAGTTTGGAACGAGCCGATCAGAATCTTTTCGGCCGTGAAACTGGCTCCGTCGGCGCTCTTGTCGCCGACCGCCCTGATCAGATCGCCAACTGTGATCTCGCTCAGCGAGCTGGGTTTCGCCTCGTCGAAACGCACCGAGTCAGGCGCATAATGCAAAAATTTGGCGTTTTCCTTTGGCGTGACCGCGAGCGTGGTGCTTGCTCCCGTCAGTCCGCTCATTTGCACCGTGAGCTGATTTGTCTGCTGATTTATCGCGGATACCTTTCCGGTGATGCCGCGTGTTTTCCATTCGGCCGTTTCCTTTGCGTTTTTTCCATCAATATCAGCCTTAGTTATAAAATAAACCGAGCGGGCATTCATCGATTTGCCATCAATGGCCAACAGGGCTGAGACGATCACTTTGTCCCCCACGCTAAGATCAGTAAAAGCACCCGCCGTCGCCGCCGCAAGATCTTTGGGATTTTCAGCGGAACTGTGTTTAAACGCCGTCTTATCTGTAAGCAAAACTTGGGATGGGCCTGACTTTGTCGTAATAATAATCGATTTAGCGCTGATCGCGGCGACATCCCCAACAAAATAAGTCGGTTTGATGGCTGCATCCGGCGTCTGTCCAAAGGCGAACGAGAATGCACCTGATATAATAACGAACAAAATTATGCGAAAAATAATCTGAGCCATAGTATTAAAAAAATTCCTTGATTTAATTACGCTTTTAGAACCGGTAAAGTTGCGTCTCTTCCAAGGTTAAGACGTTAATTCTATCAGTTAGGTTCGAGGCTATTTGTAAAGAAATGTAAAAAACTGCAAGCAATTACTTACGTCTCTTGCCAGACTCTTGTGGAGCGAGCCGTGAGAATGAGTCCTATGCCAACGGCAAAGACTGTAAAGAGCGCGATAATCCAGATGTAGGGCAGCGATAGGAGAAATGTCCAGATCAGCACCCCGATAAGAGTGGCGAGCGTCTCAGAGCGGTTGTTTTCGGAGAGAAGACGCTTTTGAAATAGTTTGCCCAGACTTACCTGTAACGACACGCGTCCGAAAACATAGCCAAGCAAGAGCACAAGAAGCCCCATCATCGAGAGTGTCGCCCCGAGAAAGTTTGGCAGGGCAACAAACCCCAACACTATCAGGGCGGCAATAAATAGAAAAGCTCCTGAGCCTAACGCGCAAATCTTTAACAAAGATATCTGTATCCTCGCTACCGAGCGGCTAACAGCACCGGGAGCAATAGTAGTAACAAAAATGGAGACAAGAAACCAAAGAAGCGCGACCAGGATACGCTGTGCAAGAAAACTTAATGAAAAGCTGGGCGAGAAAAGCTGTGTAGGGTTTTGGCCAAAATTTCTCAGCTCGTCTTCAAAAGCGCCGACCGTCAGGGTCTGCTTTCCCGGCTCACGGAGTGCGTTTTCACCCTCCCGCTTATAGCTTCCGCCAACGACCAGGACATCTCCGCCAATATGTGTTTGATCCTTTTGTAAGATATTACCGCCGACCGTCGCCACGTCCTCTGCCACGTCACCTTCCACGGTGATATCGCCTCCTATGGCAAGAGCGCTTTTTGCACGTTTTTTTATAATAATTGATTTTCCAAACGCGATAACATCCTGCTCCGGGGCGTCATTGACAGTAATTGTTGTCCCATCATTAGAAGTCGAAATCTCAGGGCTGGCCGCAATAGCGATGCAAAATAACTGAAGAAAGCATAGAAACAACAAAGCCTCCGCAAAACCACACGGAAAATGCGAACGGAAAAATGCTGTTTCAGATGTGTAGTTCACTGTAGAAAAGGGACCGGTCAGACGCGGTTTGCCCGCAACACCTTTCGCGAGATAACCGTTAATAGCAGAGCAAAGAGCATTGTCAACTCAACCGCAATGGCAATATCAATTCTCAACTGGGATGCAAGCGCACGCAAAACGATTGCCAGACCTAGGAAAACCGAATAAATAAGATTTGCCAAAAAACCGCCGACTGCCGCGATCTGGCCAAAAATAGTGGAAATGCTCTCGACAAAATTTCCGGCACCGGTTCCCAATGCGAAAAGAGCGAACAAAAACAATCCCGCACAGATAAACAGGGCATTAAACCGCTCTCTTGGACGTCTGAGGCCGCTGACCGTGCTCTCGGCGTTGGCGACGATGCGTTTTGTAAAATCGGTGGGCAGATCGAGCTCGCTTTCGTTTTTGAGGCTTGCGTTGAGGCTGCAGAGAAACATCCTTTGCTGATTTAACTCACCGGTGCATCTGCTGCAAGCGGCGAAATGAGCCTCAAGCTCCGATTCGCGCGCGGATTCCATCTCGCCGTCAATATACGAGGCGATCTCCTCTGACGGGCAATCAAATCCAATGTTTTCGTGCCGTGATTCCATTATTTCAAAAACTTGATGGTCAGCGGATACTGCCACAATTCGCCGTTATTGGCTTTAATCCCGCCAATTATTGGAAATATTATGCCCAGCAATCCAACCGCAATTAGAGTTAGAACTCCTAAAAAAAAGAGAAGAATCAGCGGTATGCTAATAAAGGCGTATATTGTCGACGAGATCATCCAGTTAACGACCATCTTGCCGTGGGCGTCGAGTGCCGGCATCTTTTCCTTCTGGGTCTGCCACAGGACGATAGGCAAAATTATTCCGACAGGGAAAAGGATCACATTCGCAAGCTGTGACAGATGGAGAAACATCCCCATCTGCTTCTCGTCCTGCGTCACCAGCGGCCCCGGCTGCATCGGCTGCATTTCATACATAAGTTAAACCCCCGTAAATCCGCGTTCGATAAACATTTCGCGCATCATCTCTCGCGCCCTAAAAAGCCTGTTTTTCACGGTTCCGAGCGGAAGATTGGTGACCATCGCAATCTCGTCATAACTGAGATCGCGCCCATGCCTGAGGACGATCAGATCGCGATAAGTGGGAGGCAAACATTTGACCACCGCGTCGATCTCAGTTCTCCATTCGCCGCGTTCATGATCCTGCTCGGGCGAGGGGCGGTGGCTTTCTAGCTGTAGTTGATAGCTGCCGTCAGCGTTTTCGGCCTCGATGCTCTGCTGTGGCACGGAATTGCGGCGCATATGATCGATGGCGGCGTTGTGGGCGATGCGATAGAGCCATGTCGAGAATTTATACTCGGCGCTGTATTTATGAAGCGAATTGTAAACCTTGATGAAAACTTCCTGTGTGACGTCGAGCGACGATTCGTAATTGCCGAGCATACGGAAAACATAGCTCGTGATCGGTCGCTGATATCTGCGGACAAGCTCCTCAAAACCGTCGACACGCCCGCCAATCGCGCCGAGGATCAACTCACCGTCGGTCAGCTTGGGTTTACTTTCGAGTGCCGCTGCCTGGATAGACATAATGCAAAATTACTACGGTATTTTCGTCCAAATTGTTTCATTAGGCAAGATGCCGGAAAAGAATTTTAACCACTAGATATGCGAAATGCGCTAAATAATAGAATTAGTTAGCGTGTTTGTGTGTATTTAGCGGTTAATTATTACGCCCCAAGAGCGGCAAGACCAGCCGGGGCGGCGATCTCGTCAAAATCGAGGGAACTGTCGGGAAGATAGAGGCCGATCTCGCCGGGTGTCAGAATGCGCAAAGCACGACCGAGGGCTTCAGAACCAATTTGCCTGATCTTTTCGGGGATCATTCCCTTTCCGATGACGAGCAGCTTTTCGAGCGAGCCTCCGCCCTGTTCATTTGCGAAGCGGTCGTTGTAAAACATCAACAGACGATATACCTCGTCGTCAACTTCATCCGGAACGCAAGTCACAGAGCGGACGACCGCCGGTTCGCTGCCGCGCAAAAGCAAAGCTGTAAAACCGTCATCATTTGAGCTTATCAGCAGTGAATCAGATAGATCGGTGCCGTCCATCAGCCATTGTGCCTCGCCGACGGCTCGCGGCAGGATGAGCCCCGCCTTCCAGCCAAGTGCCTCAAATTGAGTCTCGTATTCGTCCAGCGCCAAAAGGGTGATCGCTGTAGCAAAATAGCGTGATCTGCCCTCTTTGTCAGGCGATATTTTTTGTCTCGCGATCCGCAGTTCGGCGGCGGGTGCACCAAAGCTCTGCTCGGCCTTCCAATCCAGAATCTCGTCGGCCTCTTTTTTTGACGTAGGTTCGTTTTCGAGAGCGATGATCGAAGTTCGCGCAGCGTTGCTCGGCAAAGCGACCGACCATCGTTTTTGATTCATCAGACCGGCGTTTACAACCGCTTCCTGTAGGCAGTCGGCAAAGCCGCGCGGATCTGGGATGTTACCATCGAGAAAACTCGGCGTGAGCAGCCCCGGCGGTAGGACAGATGTCGCAGCCTGTCTGATCGCAAACTGTCCCCGTCCCGCTTTTTCGAGCATAACGACGGAGATTGACCCGGCCTCGAGGCCAAGCGCGGCGCT
This sequence comes from Pyrinomonadales bacterium, assembly GCA_038226395.1. Lineage (GTDB taxonomy): Bacteria > Acidobacteriota > Blastocatellia > Pyrinomonadales > Pyrinomonadaceae > OLB17. The sequence goes on from JBBRQM010000049.1 coordinate 22,585, forward strand.
TGGATAATTTGGTTGTGTGATCGAGGGAAACATAGATATAGATATTGGGTTATTAATACTTGGCGTACGGCTCGCCGTTGCTGTCCTGTCCCTCGGCCATACTTTTTACATCCTTTAACCCCGATTGCCCATCGTGCGAAGTGGTATCATCGCCCTGAACTTCATCCCATTCCGCTTTGTCCAGGATAGGATCGACCGGTTTTTCATGCAGATATTTGCTCGTGACCAGATCGTCAATTGACTTTGGCATTTTGCCCTTATCGGCAGTATATTGATCGATTGCCCGCCGCATTTGCCACAGATTTTCATGCAAAACGGTTTCGCGTGCGTGGCTGACGCTTCGCTCATAAGTCGGAATCGCCACCGAAAGCAGGATGATCATTATAAACATCGCGATCATCAGCTCTAACAAGGAAAAGCCCTTTTGATTGCGGAATGCGGAATGCGGATTGCGGAATTTAGGAAAATAAGAAAAACGGCGTGAAGATAGGCCGACGAAGCCCGACTCCGCATTCCGCATTCCGCATTCCGCACTTGATTTACCAGTCACTATATTTCTCCCCATTCAGAGCCTCTTCGTTTGAGGTTGAGCGGACGTCAAAAACGTTGATCTCGTCCCAGCTTTGAGAGTCCTTATCCTGATAAGACGACCGCAGATTCCAATCCTTTTCACCGGTCAACGGATCGATTGGCATTTCGCGGAGATAGACCTTTTTCAGCTCCTTGGTGTCATTGATCTCGGTCGCCTGTTTTGTGCCGGGATCGAGTCCGCTGCCGGCCATAAAATTTGCCCCGCGCGCCTTTACCCGGACGCCATTCACCAGCATATCAAGCGATGGCGGATAGCGATCCAAATTCTCCGAATCAAAGATCTTGCAATCGTCGACCACCACGCGGCTGCGGGGATCGGTCGGAACGTTGGCGCCACCTGGCTGGGCCGGATTACCGGTCACGATCGCTCCCTGCGGACATGCTCCCAATGTATCGCGTTTAAACTCGTCGATCGCCGAGCGAATGTCGCGCAGAGTTTCGCGCAGGCGCATCTCTTTTTGCCGTTTGACCGCATTTTGGGCCATCGGGATCGTCCCCATTACGAGGATAGCGAGCACGCTCAGCGTGATCATCAGCTCAAGCAGGCTGTATCCGTCGGCGAATCGGAAAATTTTTGTCCCCGTTATCCTCACAGATTTTACTTATCAAATTTAACTACAAAATTCTTGCCGTCTGTAGTAAGAAAGTTGAGCATGTCGCGCTCGAAAGCGATTTCAGGGGTGCTGTCGGCAAGTGCCTCGATCTCGATGTAGGCTAAAACGCCTGTCGGATTTGCCGGACGGGCGTCGTCTGCCGAAAGCGATATAAACATCTTGCCGTTTTGATTAAGAAACGGCGTAACCTGTTTATTCACCATTATTTGGCCAAAAACATCGCCAAGAGATACGAGGCGGACAGCCACTTTCTTTTGATCGAATTTTAATCCGAGAACCGCTGAATGAAACGCCGCGGTTCCCTTTACCAGCACGGGAATGACAGCCTTTTCGCCGGTCTTCATCGTCTTAAGCTCAGAGCCGATACTGATCTCCGTCGATGGAGCCTCCGACGGATCGGAAACAACGGACGGATTGGCAGCATTGTTACGGATTTCATTCGCGATATCGATGCCTTTCGAGGTATCGGCGGTCTGGTTTAATTGAAGCGTCTTAACACTGTTGTCGATTGGTTTTAGCATCGAAGCGTTTGGCTCAGTGCTGTTGTTGGCGGTCGTGGTATTGCCGCCGGTAACCTGTGCGTCCACTTTTACGCCGTTATCGGCATTAGCCGCAGAATCGGCTTTGACATATACGGGGACATCGGCCTGTCGGTCGGGCAACTGCACCTCGACCGTGTTTGGCGTCCTCCGGGCGGCCGCGAGCAATTCCTGCTGCTCGTCCGCGATGATCATTGCCTCGAGCGAACTGCCGGTTGGAACCCCAAGACTGCCGGTTTCGCGCTCGACCTCATCTTCCGGCAAAATAGCCGGCGCTCGTATAACACGGGGCGTAACGGCGATCACGATATCGACCTGTCGGTTGTCCTTGGTCGGAGCGGTAAACAGCCGTCCAAAGATCGGTATCAAACCAAGCAGCGGCAATCCTGACCGTCCGTTAGTCTCGGTTCCCTGGGCAACGCTCGCCAGCAGCAGCGTCTTGTTATTCTGGATACGTGCGGTGCCCTTGATCGTCCGCTCGGTAAATGTCGGCGTCAGCGTCTGAGCACCGGCGACGTCCTTGGATTCGATATCCATCGTCACCTGAACATCCTGATTCGGAAACACAAGCGGTTTGAATTTCAAGGTCAATCCTACCTGTTCATAGTTGATCACATTTTGGACGGCCCCATTGCTTCCCGGAGTAGTATTCCCTACCCCGACGAACTGGGCCGACTGCACCGGCACTCGTTGACCGATCACGGCCGACGAATCCTCGTTATTAAACGCATGGATCTGCGTCGAGGCAATGAGTTTTGTATCCGATTTCTGTTGCAGAGCGGCGATCTGGCTATTAGGCAGACCGATAGCAAATGCTGTCTTAAAGGTTCCCAAAAAAGGCAACGCCTTGAGTAATGGATCTGTCGGCCCCGCAGTATAGAGCGGAACACCGACGCCGCCGAGATTGAGCAGCGAATTTGGGCCGGAACTTGTCCCAATCTGATTGCCAAGCTGCAGGAGGTCACTCTTGTTCACCTCATAGATCGCAACGTCCATCACGACCTCGGCGCGATCCTTATCCAGCGACTGGATGAGCTTGCCGATAAGCCTTATGTTTTCCGAAGTATCGCGGATCGTCACGCTATTGGTCGCGCTATCCTGCAATACAATAGTTTGGCTGCGGCCGGGCTGTGCCGGAATCGCGGTCGAGATGACTGTGGCGATATCTTTAGGGCTTGCATTTGCCAGATAAAATGTACGCAGCACAAGCTGCTGGAATTTGACCCGCTGGTTCTGAGTTGCGACCAGAATCGTATGCGGGCCAACCTTCTGGAAAAACAAACCTTCCTGTAAAAAGATGTAATCCAACGCCTGTGCCGCTGTTACGTTCTTTATGTCTATATTCGTCTTGCGACCGGTCGACCGAAATGATTCGGTGTCAAAAAGCACATTTAGATCGAGATCCTTAGCTAGATCCTTGATAATATATTGCAGATCAACACCCGCCGGAAACGATACATCACGCCATTTTTCGAGCTTTGGCGGTAGCTTGGCAATTTGTGTATTTTGTGGAACAAACGAGGTCGAGACTAGCTTTACCTTACCGTTATCGTTCTTTTTGTCAGGATTTGCCGGGTCCGACAAATCTTTTTGCAGCCTGACCATCCGCTCCATTTCCGATTTTGCAAGCTCGTTTGTGGGGTCAAACGAGTAGGCACGGCGAAAAGCGACGTATCCCGCCTCATAATCCTTTTCATTCGCGGCTATCGTCCCTTTTTTCATATACATCTGCGATGCGTTAAAAAGCGAGCGCCACAGATGAAGGCGGTACTCCGGATTTTTTGGTTTGTTGGATACGGCCAGGGCAAATTCCTCCGCCGCTTTGTCCCATTGTTCGGTGGACTCGTACTTCAGCCCTTCCTTGAAATGCTTTTTGCCTTCAACATCGGATTCGCCCGCAAAAACCACTAGCGGCGAAAGCATTGCAAAAATAAGTAAAAAACTGAGCGAAAAACGGAAATAGATCGATCTGTTCATAGCTTTTTGGTGTGCTCTTGGGATCAAAAATGCAAAATTCTGGATACCCGGACAATTTACACGGTATTTTCAGTCCAAAGTTCCAAATTATTCTAGCGGAAAGGGTCTGCAAGATAAAACTAGCTAATTTTCAACGGAAAGGTAAAAAAAAGCAACCCTAAATGATAAAAAAGACCGCCAAAAAAATCGCTCCCGGTTATGACTCAAGCTCAAGGGAAACTTAGCACTAACCATTTAAAATTAGCAAAAGCCTGGTTATTATCGCTCGCGGTAATGACAAAAAACTTTTTTTTTCATTTTTTTTTGACCGATTTATCCTGCTTCAAAAACCCGGCGTTAAATTCGCCAGATTTAGTAAACTATGCCGTCAAATTACTTACGGGATTTCCCACATTTTTATCCACAGGACGAGTCGTAGTTTATCCACAGAATTTCCACAGAATGCCCGTGTTTATTGGCCATAGTTAAAGTATTTTCTACTTGACATTGTATTTTTCGGGTGTAAGATAGCTTCACAGTCGAGATTGCTTGCGGGCATTTTGACCGGCATTGGGAAGTGGAACGGAGGTGGTGACACACCGTTTGAAGGCAGCCGAAAGCGGAAGTAAGTTGCCATGACGCCCTCAGCCGAAGCCGAAAGGCTTGCTAAGGTCGGCCGCAAGGCCGCACCGGAGTTATCCGGATAAAAACGGATAACGCCCCTTGGAAATGATCAGCCAAACGGGAGCTATGTCGCTGGAGTCCTTCGGGACAAGAGCCTCGTTGCCGGGAACGTAACCGGCGGTGGAGGAAAAGCCACCAAAAAAAGACCTAACGGCACCGTGCTTTCAAGCACAACCTCTTTGAATTTATTCATCTTGGGGTGCTGACCGGGGACGGCTCTCCGCAGAGAGTTTTCGGAATACAAAACCGGTGGTTCGAACGTGTACATGCGAGAACCGCCAAACCCTTTGATCTGACACTTCGGTGAAAGGTTTAAGACAATAAAAGCGTCGTGGGCGAGCAATCGCGTTCGACGCTTTTTTTTTCGCGCCATCCTTGATGCTAGAAGCCCGCGCGTAAGCAAGGGCGTAAC
>JBBRQM010000050.1:0-27270 GCA_038226395.1 Pyrinomonadales bacterium
AAAAATACATCGGCCGTAATCGATGTTGTAAACCTTGGCATAACGCTCGTCACGACCGATCCGCTCGGCATACGGACGCGGATCGTCCTCAGCCACGATGTAAATGCAGTCGGACGGGCAAGCAGCCGCGCAGAGATAACATGCAACACATTTTTCCTTGCCGGCCTCATCGACATGCAGCAAATGCTGGCCGCGATAACGCGGCTGAACGGTGATCGGCACATCAGGGTACTGCACCGTCCATTTAGCCCGCGGGATCTCTGAGATAGTGCGTTTCATCCCCTTGATGATTGCAACAGTCGATTGAATTACGTCCGAAACAACTGACATATTTAACTCAAGATATAGCCTCTATCTGAAATGTTTTCCGAGTTAGCTCGACAAAATGTCTTCAACGCCATTACCGCATATTCGAAGCAATTACAATCACATAGATCACCAAAACAACAACTGAAACAACGATGTTCAGAGCGCCAAGGATGATTCCAGCCAGAGCCATGCCACTGCCACCGAACTCGTTCGGATTATTTTTGATCTTGCTTCTCTGCATCATCCCTAAAATTATAGCTGGAATCGAACCCAATAATCCGAGACAAATAAAACTCGCGATACCGAGTATCAAAGAAACCAGCCCCAACGTTGTGTTCTGCCCCTCGGTTCCGGTAGCCGGCGGCTGAAATGGCGTATTTGAGCCAATCTCCTGATTTTCCCATGCGGCAACAGGTGCCGGCGGGGGCTCCCACCCTCCTGAAGGTGCGGCCGGTGGTGTCTCGGATGGTGCCGACGGAGTTTCCAGCGGTGGGGTGGCCGCCGGCAGGATCATCGTAGCCAGATCGTCTTTAGGTGTATCCGCCGGCGAAAGTTCTTCATATGCAGGAGCCTCTAACGGTTCCTCAATAGACGGCGATGTCGGGGACGGATCGCCATTTGGGCTTTCCGAATGGGAAAACGGCGACGGCGGCGGGGCGGCGTCTGCAAAACTCGGGGCCGGTATATCGGGAACGCTAAAACTCGGCGGCTCGGGTGTCGGAGTTTCCTCGGCCAGTGGAGCCTCAGGTTCGGTCTCGACCGGTGGCGAGTCAAGTGTAATTTCATTTGCCAGGATTTCGCCGCTAAGAGCAGCCTGCATTTCAGCTTGCGAGACAACCACGGTCTTTAGCGGGTCCGCCTCAGGCAGGTCGAGAACGTCTTCCGGCTCGCTGATAGGCATCGAGCCTACGGTTTGATGAATAGGAGGCTCGAGCTCAGCTTCATCCTCCGGTGTCGTCTCTGCTGGTGTTTCAGCCGGAGCGGCAACGACATGACTTTGAACAATGGTCGCATAGGGATCCAATGCCGGGGCATCGTCAACCAACGGCGTTCCGTCCGTCTGGCAAAACCGAAACGAATCCTCAAATGTCTTGTTGCAAGTCGGGCATTTTTTCATAAATTCCTCTTCTCAGAACCACCTGCGGCTACGAGGTGGTAAAGCCTGTTTTCGATGTTAATGTTCTGAAACTTTTATACTTTAACGCCTAAACTAATTCAAGTTTGCTAAAGAAATAAGCAATCTCGATGGCCGCATTTTCATCCGAATCCGACCCGTGAACGGCATTTTCGCCGATCGATGTCGCAAATTCCTTACGCAGAGTTCCCTCGGCCGCCTCGGTTGGATTTGTCGCCCCCATCAGCTCACGCCACGCCGGAACAGCATTTTCTTTCTCAAGCGCCAGCACGACACACGGCCCACTCGACATAAATTCCGTCAGCTCGTCGTAAAAGCCCTTGCCCGCATGAACGGTATAAAAGCCCTCAGCCTGTTTCCGGCTCTGATGAATAAGCTTCATCCCGCGCACCTTAAAACCCGTACCCAAAATGCGGTCAACGATCTTCCCCTGATTCCCCGCCCGAACCGCGTCGGGCTTAATAATTCCAAATGTTAAATTGCTCATTAGTTAGTCTTAAAGTCTTCAGTAAACTGATTGTTGAGGTATTGCAGTTTTAAGCGTGATTGTTCTACATCCTCTTGGATCATAAGGCAGGAGCTGTTTTTTTAACACGATTCTTTTGAATGACTCCGCCCTCACTTCAATATCATAAACCCCATCCATAACCATAACATCAAGTTGCCCATCTGAATCTGTCTTAAGGTTGTATTTCGTTCTGGATTGTGACTGTTTGGTTGGCTTGAATCGAAAAGAGACATATGGAACCGTAGCCCCGAGTTCGTCCCTAACCGTGCCACAAAAATGCGTCGTTTCCTTGGCCCCTTCATTCGCGATTTTGACCAATGGCCTAGATTTAATCTCCGGCGATTGTACCTCCGTCATGACCTTCGGTGCATTTAACTCGACTGGATTGTCGATTCCCGCAACTAAACCCTCCTCTGTTTTATCATTAGCCTCTAAAACAATATCCAAGGCCAATCGGCTGTCGTAAAATTGTCCAACTCTATAAGTTTCAATTTTGAAGGTCTTAAAACCAGGCCTGTTAACCTGAATATAATAATTATCTGGTTTTAGCACAATTTGATAAAAACCGTCGCTGTTGGTTTCAGCTCTTTGTTCAATCTTATCCGATCCCTGAACAATTAAAACCGCCTCTGGAACCACTGCCCCATTATCATCATAAACAGTGCCCGAAAGCATCGTTGTTTTATCTTTCGTCTGACCACTTGCAACAACACTACCTAGAACCAACAAAACCACAATTTGAAAAAACTTCATTTTCGCCTCAAACAACCCGATTTATTAGCTCGGATGAGATCCGCACGGGCTTCGTTGTTTTACGGTCTATCATGCACCATATCGTTTTGCCTTTCACAAGCAGATCGTCGCGGCGGTGGATCTCGGTATAACGCTCGCACGTGACCGCCGACCATTCGCCGACCCATGTCGCCGCCGTGATCTCCTCATTTTCAAACGCCTGCTTTTTATAATCGATCTCATGCCGGATAGCGATCCACGCATATCTTTCCCGCTCCTCTTCGCTCGTCGAGCTAAGCCAATGTGCCACCGCCACATCCTGGATCCACTGGAGAAAGACGACGTTGTTGACGTGCCCCTGTTCGTCAATGTCTACCGGATCGACGCGAAATGAATGCGAGAATTTCACAAACTTTCTTTAACGGCCAGCCCGATATCCGCCGGCGATTCGACCACGCGGATGCCTGCGTCTGTCAACGCCGCCATTTTCTCCGCCGCCGTGCCTTTGCCGCCTGAAATGATCGCACCGGCGTGTCCCATGCGGCGGCCCGGAGGTGCCGTTTGTCCCGCGATAAATGCAACGATCGGTTTTGTAATGTTGTCCTTTGCGAATGCGGCAGCGTCTTCCTCTGCCGTGCCGCCGATCTCACCGATCATTACAATAGCGTCGGTCTCGTCGTCGTCCTGAAACAAACGCAGCGCGTCGGTATGATTCGTCCCGATTATCGGATCGCCGCCGATGCCGATGGCCGTCGATTGACCTAATCCAAGTGCAGTCAACTGTCCCACCGCTTCGTATGTGAGGGTCCCGGAACGGGATACAACGCCGATACGTCCCTCTTTGTGAATATGTCCGGGCATGATGCCGATCTTGCATTTGCCGGGCGAGATGATGCCGGGGCAATTTGGACCGATCATACGTGTCTTGCGGTCGCGAAGATACTCCTTTGCCTTGATCATATCCGCGACCGGGATGCCCTCGGTGATGCAGACGACGAGCGGGATCCCGGCGTCCGCCGCTTCCATTATCGCGTCAGCGGCGAATGCCGGTGGCACGTAGATAACCGACGCATTCGCTCCTGTTTCGCGCACGGCGTCCGCAACCGTATTAAAAACAGCCACGCCCTCGTGCATCGTGCCGCCCTTACCGGGTGTGACGCCGCCGACGACATTTGTGCCGTATTCGATCATCTGCAGCGTGTGAAAAGTGCCTTCCTTGCCGGTGATGCCCTGCACGATCAGGCGTGTATTCTTATCGACTAAGACGCTCAAGTTTTGTTCTCCTAATAAACAAAAAAATCGAAGTGAAAAGTATAGCATGCAGAATCGCGAACGTTGACCCCTTATAGTGGAATTGATGCGAAAACAAGTTTTTGCCACAACCCTGTGGTTGTCCTCTGCGTATGCTTGCTAATCGGCTGGATTAACGCCATAATTTCAATCGTCCGCTTTACAAATAATCCGTCTTTGAAGGAGTTTTTGCCGTGCAACAATTGCGTCAGTCTTTTGCCATAGTTTGTGTATTATTACTATTCGTTTCGGCGTTTTATGCCCAACGGCCAACGCCGTCGCCGACACCGGCTGGCGATTCGACCAAGATCACCACCATCCCCGTGACACCGACCCCGACGCCAATTCCGACACCTACGCCGACACCCGACTCAATGGGCTCGTCCGTATTTTCAGGTTTGAAGTTTCGCTCGATCGGCCCGGCAGTGACCTCCGGACGCGTGACCGGTTTTGCGGTCGATCCTAATGACCGCACCAAATTTTATGTCGCTGTTGCCTCCGGCGGGGTGTGGAAAACCGTCAATAGCGGCACAACCTGGACGCCGGTTTTTGACAACGAAGGATCGTTCTCGATCGGCGCGATCGCGCTTGACCCCAAAAACCCTTCGACGCTGTGGGTTGGCACGGGCGAGCACAACAGCCAGCGAAGCGTCGGCTATGGCGACGGCGTTTATCGCTCGGACGATGGCGGCAAAAGCTGGAAAAATATGGGTTTAAAGACCTCCGAGCATATCGGTAAAATTGCCATAGACCCACGCGAAAGCAATGTCGTTTTTGTTGCCGCCCAGGGGCCGCTATGGTCGGCGGGCGGCGAACGTGGCCTCTATAAAACGACCGATGGCGGTAAAACCTGGAAAGCGGTGATAACAATCAGCGAAAATACTGGTGTGACGGACGTTGTCATCGATCCCTCAAATCCCGATACAATGTATGCCGCCACATGGCAGCGCCGACGGCATTTTTACACGCTCATCAACGGCGGCCCCGAAACGGCTATTTACAAATCGACCGATGGCGGCAACACTTGGTCAAAGCTTCGCTCTGGCCTGCCGCCCGGCGATCTGGGACGCATTGGCCTGTCGATCTCGCCCGCTAACACAAACGTGGTCTATGCAACGGTCGAAGCAACCGGAAATCTTAGCGGAATCTTTCGGTCAAACGACCGCGGCGCGACATGGGAACGTACCAGCCCGAATATCGCTCAGGGAATGTATTACGGCCAGATCCTTGCTGATCCAAAAAATGTTGACCGGATCTATATCCCCAACGTGATCTTTCAAGTCTCCGACGACAGCGGAAGAACGCAGCGTCCGCTTGGCGAGCGTTTAAAGCATGTCGATAATCATGCCATCTGGGTTGACCCGGCAAATACCGATTATATGCTTGTCGGGTGTGACGGCGGCGTTTACGAGAGCTTTGATCGCGGCGCGAATTGGAATTTCAAGGCCAATCTGCCCGTCGCGCAATTTTATGATGTTGTCGTCGATAACAACGTGCCTTTTTACCATGTTTACGGCGGGACGCAGGACAACAATTCGCTCGGTGGTCCGGCACGCACGCGAAACAACGCCGGGATAATGAATTCCGACTGGTATGTCACGAATGGTGGCGACGGGTTTCATTCCCAAGTCGATCCGCAAGATTCAAACATCGTTTTTGCGGCAAGCCAGAATGGCGGAATAGTCCGGTTTGATAAACGGACCGGCGAACGCGTCGGAATCGAACCAGTCGAAGGCGAGGGCGTCGAATCTCAACGTTACAACTGGGACACGCCGTTTATCATTAGCTCGCATTCCAACACAAGGCTCTATTTTGCCGGGCATAAACTCTACCGGTCGGACAATCGCGGCGACGACTGGAAAGTTATCAGCGGCGATCTGTCGCGCGGTCTCGACCGCAATGCCCTGCCCGTAATGGGCAAGATTTGGGGTCCCGACGCGGTTGAAAAAAACGTTTCGACAGCCCTTTACGGCAACGCCTCAGCTCTTTCCGAATCGCCGAAAAAAGAGGGTTTGATCTATGTCGGCACCGACGATGGGTTAATACAGGTTACGGAAAATGGCGGCGGTAATTGGCGTAAGATCGATAAAATAGCGGGTGTACCCGATATGAGTTACGTTGCCCGCGTTTTGGCCTCGCAGCATGACACAAACACGGTTTACGCGCTTTTCAATAATCACCAGAACGGCGATTTCAAGCCCTATCTGATGAAAAGCATAGACACCGGCAAAACATGGACATTGATCACGGCTAATTTACCCATCCGAGGCTCGCTCTACGCCATCGCCGAGGATCATATTAACCCAAACCTGCTGTTTGTCGGTACCGAATTCGGCGTTTTCTTCACGACGGACGGCGGCGGCAAATGGATCCAGTTGAAAGGCGGATTGCCGACTATCGCCGTCCGTGATATTGCCATTCAGAAAACGGAAAACGATCTCGTTTTGGCGACATTTGGACGCGGATTTTATGTGCTTGACGATTACTCCGCCCTTAGGCAGGTCAGGCGAGAGGAGATGGATCAGCGGTCGGTGCTTTTCCCGGTCAAAGACGCTCTGATGTATGTCCGCTCTAACGCTGCTTTTACAGGTTTTCAGGGATCGTCATTTTACACGACTCCAAATCCGCCATACGGAGCGACGTTTGGTTACTACCTAAAGGAATCGCCGAAAACCCTGAAACAAAAACGGCAGGAATCCGAGCGGGATGCTGATAAGAAGAAACAGGCATTTCACTACCCATCAATCGAAGAATTGCGCGCCGAAACAGAGGAAGAGCCGCCCGCCGTGATCTTTACGATCACCGATTCGGACGGCAAAATCGTCCGCCGTTTTAATGCTCCAGCCGGACAGGGCGTTCAGCGGGCGGTTTGGGATATGCGCTACACTGCTCCGTCAATCTCGGGAGCACAACGGCCGCAAGTTCCTGATGATCCGGACTCCCTGTTTTTCAGAGGACAGCCTCAGGGCCCGCTCGTTATGCCGGGTAAATATACCGTCACCATGGCAATGCGGGTGAACGGCGTCGTCAGTTCCCTGCCCGGCTCGCAAAGTTTCAACATAACGGTGGAGGGCAAGGAGAGAATGACAGATGCCGAACGGTCTTTATTAGCTGATTTCCAACGCAAGGTTTCGACGCTCGGGCGCTCAGTCGGTGGAGCCTCCGAGGTTGCCGCAGCCGCCAGAACGCGTATCGGATTTCTCAAACGTGCCGCTCAGGACGCACCGGTTGATAATAAGAAACTGATCGAGCAAGCCGAAGCCTATGAAAAAGAGATCAATTTTTTGCTCAATGCTCTTCGCGGCGGTCGTGAAAACTCGGATATACCGCCACCGTCGATAAGTTCCCGCGTCGGTAATATCGCAGACTCGATCCGGCTCTCATTGGTCAAACCGACGCAAACCCAGATCGAGCAATACGACCTTTCCAGCGCGGAATTCGCACCTATTTTAGCGAGATTGCGAACCCTGGTCGAGACAGATCTGCCAAAGTTTGAGAAAGCGCTCGACGAAGCAGGCGCCCCGCTGACACCGGGCCGTTTGCAGCAATAGGACTAAATTTCTGGTATTGAGGGAATCATTAAGGGTGGGTCATAAATTATGTTTGGAGATTGTTTATGGAAACCAAAATTGAAAAAAAAGTGCGTTACTTGAAAATTTATGCTGTCGTAAGCACGCTGTTTTTTGCAGTATTCCTTCTTTCGGCCTTCGCCGTTGTAAGTAAAAAAAAGTTTGAGGAAATAGATGTTGAGCGAATTAATGTCGTTGAAAAAGACGGCAAGCTCAGAATGGTTATCTCCAACGAAGCACGGCAGCATCCCGGCATCTCAAACGGAAAAGTCATCGAGCGAAAATCGCCCCGCCCGCCCGGAATAATTTTCTTCAATCATTTGGGCGACGAGATGGCTGGGTTGATTTTTGGCGATAACGGCGGCAACGGACATTTCGGCTCATTCACTTGGGACAAAGTGAGAAACGATCAAACGATGGGATTTAGGTATTTGGAAAGCGATAATGGAACTTATACTTTTGTTTTCACGTTGTCTTTTGCAGTTGAAGGCTAGGCTTAGTTAACTAATTCCTGAGGGAACCAAAGAACTTTATTCGGAACTTCCGATTTGACCTGCTCTTTCCTGATGCGGGCCACCATGACTAGATGATCGGGCGTCTCGCCATCGTCACCAAACGCGGCCCAACCTATGTTCAGTTCGATCTCAACCGAATCGCTGTCAGATATCTTGAGTTTTCTGCCAAAAAAACCTGTGTGTATTCGCGCCATAACCTCGTGCGAGATCTCTTTTGAGGCAGTCGGCAGGATCGCCAAAAATTCGTCACTCATCGCACGGGCGAAAAAGTCCATCTGACGCAAATTGTCCTTGATGACCTGGGCGGCGAAATTCAATACGCGGTCACCCGACGCATGACCAAATCTTTGATTTATCTCGTCAAAATTACTGATGTCGATGGCGAGTATCGTCAGCGGCCGCATCTCGCGTTTTCGCTGTGACTCGGCGATTTGATTTTCGAGTATCATGTAAAAAGCTCGCTCGTTTGGCAGATCGGTAGTCGGATCAGTAAGGGCGTTTGAAAGGCTGCGTTCAAAGGATAACGAGCTAAGGATCAACGGCGCGACCCGCGTGCCGACCGCTTCGAACAGCGACTGATCTACGGTCGCCGCATCACGATCGAGCTGCATTTCCAGAACGCCATAAGTCTCAATTCCATGCCGAAGCGGTATTGCCACCATATGGCCATCATCAGACTCGATCCTGCCGCTCGAATAGCATTTGCCGACTGGCCCAATGCCAAAGTCATTCGTCCGGCCCTTTTGAGCCTCGGCATCGATACCCTCAGCCTCGGTTGCTACGAGCCGCGAGCGCGTTTCATCGAGTAGATATAATACAATCGTCCGATAGGGTATCAGCTCCATTATTCGGTTGGCCACGAGTCTGAAAGTATCAGCCGCTTTTAGCGATCCTGCAAAAAACTCATTGGCTTCGTCCAAAACAAAGAGGCCGCGTTCGACGTCTGTTTCCGATACTTCTCCGGTTTTTGCTACTGATCTTTGCCTCGTTTGCCACAAACGAACGCATACGCAGGCGACCAAAAACGCTGCAATTATGCCGGAAAACCCACGCGTTTTTGTCGTTACTTCAACCGACGAAATTGCCAGCAGAAACGTTGAGAACATTGCGGTGAGAGAGGCGAGTATTATGATGAGCGTGTATCGTGAGAATGCTCGAGTGTCATAGCGCCATGATTCGCGGACTGTGGAGTTTTTCATTTATTCAGGGCTGGATCGGGTATAAATAGACCGGGCACGGGAAATAATGCCCGTTTTTCAAGATAACTTTTAGAATCATTTGAAGTCAAGAAATAATTTTCAAGTGCAGTAAACACAGGCACTTGCAGAGATGTCGTTTCCAATCTCTAAAATTCAAAAAAAATAACTTGAAAAAAAGTGATTTTTTTTCATTTTCAGGTTGACTATTGCATTGCCGATTACTATATTGACGTTTGCCTTGAATAGAAAGAGTTCAGGGCAAAACGGCTGTGTCTGATCAGCCGAACGCAAATAATAGGTAAATTAATCTTTGAGAAAGACAGGAGAATCTAAAATAAAATGAGAAAAGTAATCGCACTTTCAGCAGTTCTTGTAATGGGTGCCTTGGGCATGGCTTGTGGTGACAATGCCGCAAACAATACCAAGACTAATGCATCAAACACGACGACGACAAACACAATGTCGAATGGCAATGGTTCAACAACCACTACCAACACGACAACGACTAACACAACCACGACAACAAATTCGAATATGAAACCGGCAAACAACACCACGGCGACAAATGCTAAACCGGCAAACAATGCGGCTCCGGCAATGAACAAGAAGCCCTAGTTAAGTTTACTTAACGGTTTTTTTGAGAAAAGCATCTCGCTCTCAGGCGGGGTGCTTTTCTCTTTTCAGTCAAAAATTGGTCGCTTGCATGGGGCTGACATCCATAACGTCGACAAGCAAATTTTGCATGAAAAATGTATTTTTGCCATTTTGGAGTTGACTTAGGGTAACTTGCTAACTATATTGTCGAATGTTCCTAAAAAAAAGAAAGACATGGGACAAAGGCTGTGCTCGCACGGCCGCCGGTAAATAAATTAGATCTAATCTTTGAAGAAGACAGGAGAATCAGTATGAAAAAAATAATTGCACTTACAGCAGTTCTCGTTATGGGTGCTCTGGGCATGGCCTGCAGCGACTCAGGGGCAAATAACGCCGCGGCGAACGCTAACAAGGCATTTACAAACGCCATGAATGCTGCTAATAGCGCCATGGCAAATGCCGCTAACCAGATGTCCAACGCCAACGCCCAGATGTCAAACGCCATGAAAGATATGTCGAACGCCATGACCAACATGAGCAAAGACGTTAACAAAATGGCTGACAACAAAATGGCCAACAATAAAATGGCGAATTCAACTACAAAAAATAAATAGTTTGAGTTCGTTTTTTTTTGCATAAAAAGGCACGGTGTTAAGGAACATCGTGTCTTTTTATTTCGTTCGTGATGTCGTCGCGCAGCGTTATTCCAATTCAGTATAACTGCTCGTTTAAGTCCTTAACCGATATCACCGGTTTTGTACATACAAAATTCTCACATACAAATGCCGTTGGTTTCCCATCGATCATGCCGCGACCATTCAAAATTGGAATTGTCATCGAATCTGTATCAGATCCTGCGGACAACGCAATTGCAGCATTGGGTAAATATCTGCCAAAAACCTCGCGTTCAAGATCGTTCCCTTTGGGGCCAATAACGACGATTTCCTTTGTCGCCGCAAGGTGGAATTCCATCGCCGATAACGCCCGGCCAAACCCTTGCAGATACCGCCGCAATTGTGACGCCGTCAGACGAAGCACCATTACTGCAAATCGCTCATATTTATCGTTACTGAGCAGTTTCGCCAATCTCAGCAAGACATCCGCCGCGACCGAGTTTCCCGATGGTGTCGCGTTGTCGTAAAAATCCTTGTTGCGGACAATAAGCTCTTCATGGTCGTTAGATGTGAAAAAGAATCCGCCGTTTTCCGAATCCCAAAACTCGGTGATCATCAAATCAGCCAAACGCCTGGCCTCAGTAAGATATTTAATTTCGCCCGAAACCTGATAAAGCTCGATCAGGCCGTCCGCAACATTTGCGTAATCCTCAATATAGCCGTTCAGCTTGGCTTTACCGTCTTTCCACGTTCTTAAAAGCCGCCCATCTTGCTGCAAATGCGTCTGTATAAACTCAGCATTCCGTTTTGCGATTTCCAAATAATCATCATTCGCGAGCACCGCTGCAGCGTCTGCAAAAGCCGCCAACATCAAACCATTCCACGCTGTCAGGATCTTTTCGTCGCGATTTGGTTTTATCCGCTTTTCCCGCTCTGTAAATAGTTTCGAGCGCACATCGCCGAAACGGTCGGAACCGGGAGATTTGATCCCCTCCTGCCTGAAGAGGGGTGGCGGCGTTTCGCCGACGGGGTGGTGGAATGCGACTGGGGTCTTAATGTTCAAAATGTTTTCGCCTTCAAAATTACCCGCGGCTGTCACATCATAATATTTACAAAACTCCGCAGCTTCATCGTCACCCAAAATCTCCGCGATCTCTTCCGGCGTCCAAACAAAAAACTTCCCTTCCTCTCCCTCGCTGTCAGCATCCTGGGTGGAGTAAAATCCACCTGATTCATCCAGCATCTCACGCCTGACATACTCAAGCGTCTCGATCGCGATCCGCTTGTAAAACTCATCGCCCGTCACCTGATACGCATGCAAATAAACCCGGATTAGCTGCGCATTGTCATATAGCATCTTCTCAAAATGCGGCACCAGCCAGATCGCGTCCGTTGCATAACGGTGAAAACCGCCGCCAAGCTGATCGTAGATTCCGCCGTTCGCCATCTTATCGAGCGTATGAGTCACGATCGACAAAGCTCTATCGTCGCCCGTCAGGTGATGGTATCGCAACAAAAATTCAAGTGACATTGCCGGCGGAAATTTGGGCGCGTCGCCAAAACCGCCGTTCACTATATCAAATGTCCGCGAGAAACTGGAAAATGCCGCATCCAGCAGATCTGTCGAAAGACCGCTCGGAGCAGCCTCGACGATACTCAGCCGCCGCAATTCGCCGATGATGTCATTGGCCGAATGTTCCAGTTCATCCCGTTTGTTGCGATAAGCATCCGCAATGCTTTCCAAAATCTGGGGCCAACCGGGCATGTTATATCGCGAGGCCGGCGGAAAATACGTGCCGCCAAAAAACGGTCGTTTGTCCGGCGTCAGAAAGACATTCATCGGCCAGCCGCCGCGTCCCGTCGTCAGTTGGACGAAATTCATATAGATCTGATCTACATCGGGCCGCTCTTCCATATCGACCTTGATATTGATGAAATGCTCGTTCATTATTGCCGCCGTCGTTTCATCCTCAAACGACTCATGCTCCATCACATGACACCAATGGCATGCCGAATAGCCGATGCTCACCAACACAGGCTTGTCCTCGCCGAGTGCCCGCTCAAAGGCCTCATCGCCCCACGCGAACCAATCAACGGGATTATGCGCATGCTGGAGCAAATACGGACTGGTCTCGTGGATCAAGCGATTTGTGTGTTTCGGCGGACTTTCCATGACGATATTGTTTCACGCCACGCAATATTTTTGAAACGCGCCTCGCATTCTGATATATTAGCGGCATCAATTCTATGACCGACCGTTGCATATCAAAACTCCGTCCCATCAAGCAGCGAGCCAATCTTTTCGCAGGCGACTGATCCGTTTCTCCTCGAATGCAGAAGCCCGCGAGTAAACAAGGGCGTAACACTCATCGCATTGCCCGATCAATTTGGGTTTAACACAAAAGGAGAAAGTATCATGACACCGACACAAGAACTACAACGACCATCCATCAATACAGAGTTGCCGGGGCCGAAGTCCCGCGAGATTATCGACGCCGACGCCCGCTATGTCACGCCTAGTTATCCGAGGCCGGATTATAAGCTCGTCGTCGAACGAGCCAACGGCGTTTGGGTCGAGGATCCGGACGGCAACGTCTTTCTCGACTGCAATGCCGGCGTCGCCGTTTGCTCGACCGGCCATTGCCACCCCGAGATCGTAGCGGCCATAACAAAGCAGGTAAACGAATTTGTCCATTTTTGCGGTACCGATTTCTTTTACCGTCACATGCCGGAGCTTGGGAAGAAATTGGAGGAAATATGTCCGATCGACGGCCCGACCCGGACGCATTTCGCCAACAGCGGTGCCGAAGCGGTCGAAACGGCGTTAAAGCTCGCGATGTATCACACGCGTCGGCAGAAATTTATCTCGTTTTTCGGCTCGTTTCACGGGCGAACGCTCGGTGCACTTTCGCTGACATCATCGAAAAAAACACAGCGGCTCGGCTTTATGCGGCAAGCTTTGGATGTGGTGCATATTCCATACCCAAATAAATTTCGCCACTTCGTCACCGACCAACCGACCGACGAAGCGACCGTATCGCGCGACGTCATAAACTGGATTGAAAAGAAATTGTTCCAAACGACGACCCCGCCCGAAGAGGTTGCCGGCATCGTCCTCGAGGTAGTCCAGGGCGAAGGCGGCTACATTCCCGCTCCAGTCGCATTTGTAAAGGAATTGCGTCGGATCTGCGACGAAAACGGCATAATGCTTATAATCGACGAGGTTCAGTCTGGCATGGGCCGCACCGGTAAAATGTTCGCCCTCGACCATCATCTGGGCGTCAAAGCCGACATTATGTGCCTTGCCAAAGGCCTCGGCTCCGGCATGCCCATCGGCGCATGCATCGCCCGTGCCGACATTATGGACTGGCACAAAGGCGCCCACGCCTCGACATTCGGCGGCAACCCCGTCGCCCTCACCGCCGCGCTAAAAACGATCGAGCTGCTCGAAGGCGGCCTCGTCTATAATAGCCGCGATGTCGGTGCCTATCTCGAAGCCGGTTTGAACAAACTAAAAGACAAATACGACTGCATCGGTGACGTTCGCGGCCTGGGAATGATGCTTGGCGTCGAATTTGTCAGAACCCGGAGCGGTAGCTACTGGGTTCCGGGATCCCCCGATCCAGAACTGCGTGATGCCGTCGAAATGGCCTGTTACCAGCGTGGCCTCATCATCCTCGGCTGCGGCCCAAACTCAATCCGCTGGTCGCCACCGCTAATTTTGGCAAAGGAACACGTCGATGTCGCCTTAGAAATCTTCGACGAAGCCATCGCGGCATCAATTTAAGAAGCTTTCGCCTTTTTTACTTCCTCGATCATCACAGGGACGGCTTCGAACAGGTCGCCGACGATGCCGTAATCGGCGATGTCGAAGATGGGGGCTTCGGAGTCTTTGTTGATGGCGACGATCGTGCCGGCGTTTTTCATGCCGACAATGTGTTGGATGGCCCCTGAGATGCCGAGAGCGATATAAACCTTTGGAGCAACGGTCTGACCAGACGAGCCTATCTGCCGGTCGATTGGCAGCCAATCGGCGTCACAGATTGGCCTTGAAGCCGCCAAATGGGCCCCCAGAGCGTCCGCGAGTTGTTGGGCAAGTGCAATGTTCTCCTGAGATTTGATGCCGCGTCCGACGGCGACGATGATCTCGGATTTTGTAAGATCGACGGTCGCTTTGGCTTCCTGAAACGGAGCCTCCGGCGTCATGCGAATGTCGCCGACCGTGACATCCATCGTTTCGATTGATGCACTTCCCTTTTCGACGTTTTCGCCACGGAATGAGCCTGATTGAAACGTTATAAAATACGGAGCATCCCCGCCAATAGTCACATCGGCATCGAGTTTGCCAAGAAAAATGCGTCGGCTAAGAACAAGCTTTCCGCTCTCAGCCTTGTAACGAATACAATCGCCTACAACTTCACGCCCAAGCCGCGCCGCGACCTTTGGTGCAAAATCACGCACCTGATACGTGTGCGACATCACGACGTATTGCGGTTTTGTGGCCTTTATGACTTGCTCCCATGCGTCAGCGTATCCGTCAGGCGTATATGTGCCGAGCTTTTCGTTCTTGGCGACTATGATTTTTTCGAGGTCATAAGTAGCGATCTCTTGTGCCAAAGCACAATCCTTATCGCACGGAAGGACAGCCGAAACCTTAAGCCCAAGATCTTCTCCGATGCTCTGCGCCGCCGCTATCGCCTCGAGCGAGGTTTTGTTCAGGGCGCAATCTTTATGCTCGATAAATACGAGGATCATATAACGCGAACCTCCGTTCGTAGCTTTTCGACCAACTCGACAGCACCGGCCTTTGCGTCGCCGTTGCCGAGCATTTGCGTCTGCTTTGTTTTCAGAGGCATGTAAACTTTTTCGATCTTCGACGCCGAGACAAAGGCTTCGATTGACGGCGTGACATCGCGGATCTCCTTCTTCTTCGCTGCCATGATGCCCTTAAGCGAAGCGTAGCGAATCTGTGAGATACCTGATTGAATGGTCATGAGCGCAGGCAGTTTGTATGTAAACCACTGATACCAGCCGCTCTCGAGTTCGCGTTTGACGCGCAGCGTGCTGCCGAGGCTTGCGCGGTCCACCTCGATGACGATAGTAGCATGGGGGATGCCGAGCAACTCGGCCAGGATAACGCCAGTCTGCCCATAACTCGCGTCATCAGACTGCAAACCGCAGAATATCAGATCGGCATTTTCGTCACGCATCACATCTGCAATAGCTTTAGCGATCTGATACGGGGATAAGGTTTTAGAATCTTCAACAACGACGTGAATCGCCCTGTCGGCTCCGCGCGCGAGAGCGTCTTTGATGACGGTCTTGGCTGTTTGAGGTCCAAGTGTGCATACGACAACTTCACCTTCGCCTTTGGCCTCGACTGTCCGCAGGGCCTCTTCGAGAGCATAGGCGTCGGACTCATTCGTCTGATGCGAAATATCCGCATCATTAATCCATTTCTCATCACCCGCAATACGCAAAACCGCGTCCTTATTGGCAACCTGCTTCATTAAAACAATGATTTTCATAAATCAGGAACAGTGGTTAGTAGCTCGAAAGGCCGCGTTTGATCAGGTTAATTAGCGTTCCACCGTTTAAATATCAGGCACACGTTCGTCCCGCCGAAACCGAAATTATTCGACAGCACATACTCAACCTCGCCATTTCGTGCAGCGTTTGGAATGTAATCGAGATCACAATCCGGGTCGGGAAATTCGTAGTTGATCGTCGGCGGCAGCTTGTTTTCCAACAGGGTCTTTACCGAAAACACGGCTTCGATGCCACCCGCCGCCCCGAGAGCGTGGCCTGTCATCGATTTGGTCGAGCTGACAGGGATATTATAGGCATTTTCGCCAAAGACCTTCCTGATCGCCAAAGTTTCAAATTTGTCGTTATACGGTGTAGATGTGCCGTGTGCATTGATGTAGCCGATTTGCTCCGGTGCGAGTCCGGCGTCTTTTAACGCCCGTTGCATTACGCGAATCGCTCCCGATCCGGTTTCGTCGGGCATTGTCACGTGAAACGCATCACCGCTCATTCCGTATCCGACGATCTCGGCGAGTATATTAGCCCCGCGTTTCTGTGCAAAATCTAGTCCTTCCAGAATCATCAGCCCGGCGCCTTCACCGATGACAAATCCGTCACGTTCGAGATCAAAGGGGCGTGAGGCGTGGGCTGGATCGGCGTTTCGTGTCGAGAGAGCCCGCATCGACGCAAAACCCGCTACTGACATCGGCGTGATCGCGCTCTCGGCGCCGCCGCATATCATCGCGTCCGCATCGCCGCGCTCGATCATGCGAAAACTGTCGCCGATCGCGTGCGCACCGGCCGAGCATGCAGTAGCAGTCGCCGAATTTGGCCCCTTCGCTCCATGCCTAATCGAGACATTGCCGGAGGCCAGATTGACGATTGCCGATACGATAAAAAATGGCGAGACGCGATCCGGCCCTCCTTTCAGCATCTTATCGTGCTCACGTTCGATCGCCCAAAAATCGCCGATACCCGAACTGATATACGTCCCTATCATGTCGGCGTTTGAATCATCGATTACGAGACCGCTGTTTTTAATCGCCTCATCAGATGCCGCCAGGGCAAAATGCGTAAAAGCGCCCATTCGCCGGGCCTCTTTCCTCTCAAGAAAGTTGAGCGGATCGAAATCCTTCACTTCGCATGCAAATTTGACAGAATATCTCTCAGTGTCGAATTTTTTTATGTAATCGGCACCGCTTTCACCGTTCATCATCGCGCGCCAAGTCGTCGGCACGTCGTTTCCGCACGGCGTCACCAAACCGAGTCCTGTAACTACTACACGACGTTTCATAAATTCATGAATAGTGAATCGTGAATCGTGAATAGAATTTACTCTATTCACTATTCACGATTCACTATTTACCAACTAGGCAGCTTTATGCTGCTCTACATAAGCATACGCATCGCGGACACTCTGGATCTTTTCTGCGTCCTCGTCGGGAATTTCGATGTCAAATTCTTCTTCGAATCGCATGACGAGCTCGACCAGATCGAGCGAATCAGCACCGAGGTCCTCAATAAACCGAGCATTTTCAGTAACTTCTGCCTCGTCCACGCCGAGCTCGTCGACGATTATCTGTTTGATCTTATCCTGTACTTCTGACATATTTTCTCCTGTTTTATAACGTTTCTAAAGTATTTCTTAAACCTTCCGAATTTTCAATGTTGGCGTATACGGCTTCCCTGTTGATCTGCCTCACCAAACCTGTTAAAACCTTGCCCGGCCCGATCTCGACAAACTTATCAACTCCATTTGCAATCATATTTTGAACCGTCTCTAACCATCGCACCGGCGACGAAACTTGCCGCGCCAATTTATCGCTTACTACTGAAGCCGCAATATTTATAGCCCCATCTACATTATGCAGGATCGGAAAGACAAAGTCGGCATATTCCAATTCTTTCAAATTCCACGCCAGCCGCTCCTGTGCCGGCATCATCAATGCACAATGAAAAGGCGCCGAGACGTTTAGCCTGATCGCCCGTTTTGCTCCTTTTGCTTTCAAAATCTCACACGCTCGGTCGACGGCCGCCGTGTTTCCGGCAATTACGACTTGCGATGGCGAATTAATATTCGCCGGGCTGCAAACCTGTCCTTGTTCAGCCTCTGCACAGCCAGCCTCGATGGTTTCTATATCCAGGCCAAGAATTGCCGCCATCGCTCCAACGCCGACCGGAACGGCTTCCTGCATATACGTACCACGTTTACGGACGGTCCGGACCGCATCGGCAAAATCCAAAACTCCCGCCGCAACCAGCGCCGAATACTCGCCTAAACTATGTCCGGCAACGTAATCCGGCTCAGGCAACCCTGCGGCTCTCGCCGCGTAAAATGCGGCAACGGACGCCGTCAGGATCGCAGGCTGCGTATTCGCAGTCAATTGCAGATCGGCTTCATCGCCCGAAAAGCATATTTCAGAGAGCGAAAAATCGAGAGCGTCATCTGCTGCCTCAAAAACCTCACGCGCCGCGGCAAAATTATCAAACAAATCCTTTCCCATGCCGACAGCTTGGCTGCCTTGACCAGGAAATATGAACGCAGTCTTAGACATTCAATCCAAAATTCAAAATCCGCAATCTAAAATCGAATCACCGTCCCGCCCCACGTAACGCCGCCGCCAAAAGCGGTCAATAAAACAAGACTCCCCTCTTTGATCCTGCCCGATTGAATGCACTCGTCCATAGCTATCGGTATCGATGCTGATGATGTATTACCGTGCTCGGCGATATTCGAATAAACCTTTTCTTCGGGTACTCCCAGACGCGATGCTACCGCATCCGTAATACGCTGATTGGCCTGATGCGGAATCACAATATCCACATCATCCACCGTGTAACCTGCTTTTTTAAGCATTTCAGCCGAAATATCCGCCATCGATCGAACTGCGACCTTGAAAAGCTCATTGCCTTTCATCTTAAAGTAATGATCGCCATTATTTATCGTCTCGTGCGTGGTTCCTAATTTAGTGCCGCCGCCGGGAGAATAAAGCTGGTCTTCGTAACGACCGTCCGAGCGTATCTTTGTTGCCAAAATTCCTTTGCCTACGGCCACCGGCCCGAGAATAGCAGCTCCGGCGCCATCGCCGAATATGACGCAAGTTCCCCGATCGGTATAATCGACATATTTTGTCAAAACCTCAGCTCCAACAACCAGAGCATAACGAATCTGCCCGGTTCGGATCATCGATTCCACCATCGTAATTCCGTACAGAAAACCGGAGCACGCGGCAAAAACATCCATTGCTCCTGCGCTGGTAGCGCCGATCTGTGCCTGAATCAGGGCTCCGGTCGAGGGCATTATCTGATCGGGCGTGGTCGTCGCACAGATAATTATTTCTATATCGGTCGGCTCGATCTCCGCGCGCTCAAGCGCTTGTAGAGCGGCTTTGACGCCAAACTGCGAAGTATATTCATTTTCAGCCGCTTTATGACGCTGCTTGATGCCCGTTCGCGAGATTATCCACTCATCGTTGGTTTCAACCATCTTTTCCAGATCGGCATTCGTTAAAATGCCTTCCGGATAAGCGTGTCCCATCCCGATGATTCCCGCGTTAGTCATAAGTTATTGAGTTCATAGAGTTTTTTTGAGTTCATAGGGTTCACGGGAGTTCAACTCTATGAACTCTATAAACTCTGCACTCCACAAACTGTTATTCAGCGTCTTTGACGTCGATTATCTTGCGGCCTTTATACATTCCTGTCTTGGCGTCAATGCGGTGCGGCACCTTTGCCTCGCCCGAATCTTTGTCAGTATAGAATTGCGGCGTTTTTAGCGCGTCGTGAGCACGGCGCGTCCGCGTGCGTGCATGTGAATGTCGTCGTTTTGGATTTGGCATTAGTTCCTCAAATTATATGGCCGCAAAAAGGCACAGAATTCGCAAAAAGATTTGTTTTGTGCCTTTTGCGCCTTTTTGCGGCTATTTCAAATTCTTCAAAGCCGCCCAACGAGGGTCTATCTCGTCGTCGGCACACTTACAATCTATCAAATTTCGGTTCGCTCCGCATTTCGGGCACAAACCTTTGCAATCTTGCCGGCACAAAACTTGCTCCGGCATCGCCAGCAATATCTGCTCGCGAACGACCTCGGCCATGTCGATCTTTCCATCTAAAACCAGCGATTCGTCAAGCTGTTCTTCACCGATCTCTATCTCCTCGACGTCTGTTTCTTCGCTCGCATCTATAAAAACATCGTCAAACGAAATAGCGAAATGCTTAGCTACCGGTTCGAGACAACGTGTGCAATCGAGCGAAATGTCTGCCCCAATCGTTCCCCGAACGTGAGCCTTGCCGCCGATACGCCGGGTTTCGCCACTGAATTCCGTCTTCCCAATGAGCGTCACATCCTCGCCGTCGAGATCGATCTCTGACGGATCGAAAGCCAAATCAATCTTTTTTGGGGTCGTCCCAACATTGGCCAGATCGATGATCATTGTCAATTTGTGTAAACGTCCGCCATAACCATCGCGGAAGGCAAAGGGTTAATTATAGCCTCTGAGCGAAATCTGTCAAACAAATAGGGTAAGCAAACCCATTATCCTCAGTTAGCCGAACCGACAGCCTCATCTATCGTCCTGAATCCTCGTTCTTTCAATATCGCGGCTAACCCAGTGTTTATGTCATGAGCAAACGACGGACCGCCATACACAAATCCCGTATATGCCTGGAGTAGTGATGCACCGGCGGCAATCTTTTCAAACGCGTCTTCGGCTGTAAAGATCCCGCCAACGCCGATGATCGGCAGTTTGTCTTTTGAATATCGGTAGACAGTTGAGATCACATCTGTGGATCGTTTTGTGAGCGGTTTTCCGCTCAGGCCGCCAGTACCGAGCCTTTCAACATCTTTTGTTGCGAGGCCATCGCGCGCGATTGTTGTATTCGTCGCGACAATGCCATCAATGCCGCAAGTGGTGCAGGTATATACTATCTGTTCCAACTGGCTATCGGTGACATCTGGCGAAATTTTCACCAACAACGGTTTGCCCAAATACGCCCCACTCACATGTCGCCTTACACCGCCTTTCGATTCACTCTCAGGTGAGAGCCAGTCAGAAACGGCGCTCAAAACGCTATTTCGCTCCTGCAATTTCCTGAGCAATTCGGAGAGATTCTCTGGTAGCTGCAAATCTCTAAGTTGCGGAGTGTTCGGTGACGAGACATTTATTGTGATGTAGTCAGCAACATGAAAAATCGTTTCGAAACATTTCACGTAGTTCGCGACCGTGTCCTCATTCAGTACATCCTTGTTGCGCCCTATATTGACGCCAACAATGCATCGCCGATCCAGCTTCTTCAAACGTTCGGCTATCACAGCCGCCCCGTCATTATTAAAACCAAGTCGATTAATCAATGCCTCGTCGTCCTGCAAACGAAAAAGTCTCGGCTTCGGATTTCCCGGCTGCGGCTTGTATGTAACAGTCCCGACTTCGACAAAACCAAACCCGAGAGATGCAAGCCGATCAACGACCACGCCGTTCTTGTCGAATCCGGCCGCAACACCAAGCGGATTTGCGAATTTCAGACCAAACCGTTCGATCTCGCCAAATGATTCGGTAGGTGGAGCGGC
Organism: Pyrinomonadales bacterium; assembly: GCA_038226395.1. Classification (GTDB taxonomy): domain Bacteria; phylum Acidobacteriota; class Blastocatellia; order Pyrinomonadales; family Pyrinomonadaceae; genus OLB17. The sequence goes on from JBBRQM010000050.1 coordinate 21,558, forward strand.
AAGTGGCGACGCGAGCCCGAGCCGCATCGCCTCAATACCCGTCTCATGCGCCCGCTCGGCGTCGAGGCCGAACATTACCGGGCGCATCATTTTCTGCCATAGCCAGGACATCGTTGTTTAGATTCTAGTTAATGCCCGGTTTTATACAAACTTCAAACCTCAAACTTTAACTTTGAACCTTGAACTTTGAACTTTCGTCCGCCCTTTGTTACGATTTGCTTGCAAATGGTTGACGAAATTAATTTGATTGAAAAGTCGCGGATCATGGATGCGGCGGGCATGAAGCGTGCCCTACGGCGGCTCGCGTCCGAGATTGTCGAGAAAAATCATGGTGCAAAAGATCTTTATTTGGTAGGGATTCGCCGCCGGGGCGTGCCGCTTGCGACAAGGATCGCAGAAAAGATCGAGGCTCTCGAGGGCGAGCGTCCTTTGTCTGGAATTATCGACATCACGCTTTACCGCGACGACCTCTCGACTGTCGGAGCAAATCCAGTCGTCAATCGCACCGAGCTCGAAAACGATATCGAGGGCAAAAATATCATCCTTGTCGATGATGTGCTATACACCGGCCGCACGATTCGGGCCGCAATGGATCAACTTATGGATTTTGGCCGCCCGCGAAAAGTGCAGCTCGCCGTGCTGATAGATCGCGGCCGCGAACACCGCGAATTGCCGATCCAGGCGGATTTTATCGGGAAAATCGTGCCGACAAAGCAGACCGAGATTATAAAGGTGATGCTCAAAGAATTTGACGATGTTGAGGCCGTCGGGATTTTTGAACGGCCAACGGATTAATTTTGAAGCAAGGTAAATGCCTTGCTTTTTTTATATTCAGCTTTGTGTTCCGTTCCATCAGCGGTGGAACATGTGGAACAGGTGGAACACCTTATCCGAGCCTGATGGACAAACCTTTTCGCCGCAGAGATTTACTTGGCATCCGCGACCTGACCGCCGCGGAGATCACCGGTATTCTCGACACTGCGGAAAACTTTAGCGAGATCTCGACCCGCGAGGTTAAGAAAGTTCCGGCTCTTCGCGGCAAAACCATCATCAATCTTTTTTTCGAGGCCTCGACCCGCACACGCACGTCTTTCGAACTCGCCGCCAAACGCCTCTCAGCCGACACCGTTAATATAAGCGTTGCTTCATCAAGCTTGAGCAAAGGCGAAACACTGCTCGACACGGCAATGAATCTTGATGCCATGGCTCCCGACTGCATCGTCGTCCGCCATGGATCGGCCGGTGTGCCGCATCAACTAGCGAAAGTCAGCCGTGCCGCAATCATCAATGCCGGTGACGGAGCAAACGAGCACCCGACGCAGGCCCTGCTCGACGCAATGACGATCCGCGAGCATAAAAAGACAATCGCCGGATTGAATGTGGCGATCGTCGGAGACATTCTCCACAGCCGTGTCGCTCGTTCGAATATTCATTTATTAACAAAATTAGGTGCAAAGGTTCGCGTCGCCGGCCCCGGAACTCTTGTCCCAAAAGATTTTGAATATCTGATCGATGCGAATCAGCACCCCGAAAGCTCCCCTCCTTACGAAGGAGGGGTGGCAGCGGCTTCCGCTGACGGGGTGGTTCTCTCGCGTCCGCAATTGGAAGTTTGCCCGCATATCGAAGACGCAATCGACGGAGCCGACGTGGTAATGATCCTCCGCATCCAACGCGAACGACAGGACTCGGCATATTTTCCGACCCTGCGCGAATACGCCATCCACTATGGCCTGACAAACGAACGCCTCGACCTCGCGCGAAAAGACGCGATAGTACTTCACCCCGGCCCTATGAATCGCGGTATTGAGATCTCGTCCGACGTCGCTGACAGCTCGCGTTCGCTCATTTTGGATCAGGTGAAATACGGTGTTGCTGTGAGAATGGCAGTTCTTTATTTAGCGACCGGAGGAACCACGACGAGCGAATAGTTTATGAAGTTATTGATCAAAAACGGTCATCTCATCGACCCTGCCAAAGGCCAAAACAGCGGCAAAGATCTGCTGATCGAGGACGGCAAGATCGCGGCTTGGCTTTGGCCAAATGACAGCAAACCCAGCGACGCAGAGGTTTTTGACGCCAGCGGTCTGATCGTCGCGCCGGGTTTTATTGATATGCACGTGCATCTGCGTGAGCCGGGACAGGAGCATAAGGAGACCATTGCGAGCGGTTGTGCGGCGGCGGTTGCGGGCGGTTGGACGAGTGTTTGCCCGATGCCGAATACAAATCCGGTCAACGACAACGCCGCGATCACTCGCTATATGATCGAACAGGCCGAGCGTGCCGGCCTCGCGAATGTTTTTCCGATTGGAGCCATCACAAAATCTTCGGACGGTTCGGAATTGGCTGAAATGGGCGAGATGAAAGCCGCCGGAGCGGTGGCCGTGTCGGACGACGGACGTCCGGTGCCAAATGCAGGGATCATGAGGCGGGCGATGCAGTATGCACGGGATTTTGACTTGCCTGTGATAGATCATTGCGAGGACAAATCGCTTTCATCCGGCGGCGTGATGCACGAGGGCAGGATTTCGCTCCTGCTAGGCCTCAAGGGCATGCCCGCACTCGCCGAGGACATCGACGTCGTCCGGGACATTCTGCTGGCCAAAGAAACCGGCTCGCACATTCATATTGCTCACGTCTCGACATCCCGGGCAATCGAAGCGATCCGCCGTGCAAAAAATGAAGGCATAAATGTTACCTGCGAGGTCACGCCGCATCATTTTACGCTGACGGATAAATCGGTCGAGGGCTACGACACCAACACGAAAATGTCACCGCCGCTTCGCTCCGAAGAGCATCTCAAAGCCATCCTCGAAGGTATAAAAGACGGCACGATCAACGCCCTCGCCACCGATCACGCACCGCATCACGCCGACGAAAAAGCGCTCGAATACGACCGTGCCCCGTTTGGCATCACCGGATTGGAAACCGCCGTGGGTTTAGCATTCAACCAACTAGTCCATCACGGCATCATAGACCTCGTTCGACTGGTCGAATTATGTTCGACAAACCCGGCAAAGATATTTAAACTCGCGGGTCGCGGCACGCTTGCACCAGGATCATTTGCGGACGTAACAATCCTTGATCCCGATCTGAAATGGACATATCGAAACGTCGATTCACGGTCAAAGTCACGAAATTCACCTTTTGATAATTTGGATTTCACAGGAGCCACTGTAGCGACTATCGTCGGAGGCCGGGTTGTATATCGCCGCTAACTGTGGCAAATTTGTTCAAAACAATAGGAGAAATCGAATGAAAAGAATCACTTTACTTGCGGTTTTCGTACTTGTCTTGTCAGGTATTGCAGCCGCGCAAAATAAGAGCATCTATACCAGCACCAAAACGAGTGCCTGCCGAACGATCAGCTCAAATCCCGATGAGGCCGGCTCTTATGAGGGCGAATGTAACGGGGTGAGCGGTTACAAAATTCGCCTGCTCGAGGGGGACATTCGCCAGACGCTCAATATCATCACACCCGCTAAGAAGAAATTCGAGCTTAACTTCTGGGGATTTTACCCAGGCTTTTCCTACATAGGCGAAAAGATCGAATGGAGGACAAAGGCGGGCGTTCCCGTCGCATTGATCGCCCGTTATAATGTTTCCAACCCAGAGAATGAAAAGAAAAGCACATCATATCTGATGATCTCAAAGATCGGGAAAAAAGAATCCTGTGTGACGGACATCGTCCCGCCGGGCGCAAAGCAAAACGAGACGGCTCGAACGCTGGCCGACGCAGCGTCCACAAAACCATGTATGAAAACAGGAGAGTAATAAAACAATGAAAAAGCTGCTTATATTGATCGGCATCGTCACGCTCACAAATATCGCCGTATATGCTCAGACCGACATCCACAATGTCGATTTTAAGAATTTCACTTATCAGCCGTCCTGCACCGACATGGAGGACAGCAAGAAATTGGAAAATATAACCGTTAAGGACGGAAAATTTGTTCGTGAAAAGCAGGAGAAGGACTACGTTGACCGCTTTTACTTCGACGCTCTCGAAGTAACATACGGCGACATGACCGGTGATGGTAAAGACGAGGCTATCATCCTCTCAAACTGCAATACCGGCGGTACCGGACAGTTTACCGAGGGATTTATCTACACTATGAAGTCCGGCAAGCCAACGCTGCTTGCACGAGTTCCCGGCGGTGACCGTGCCGATGGCGGCCTTAAATCGCTTAAAGCTGTAAACGGACAGCTCGTCGTCGTCGCTTACGATCCGAGCGCTAATAGCGGCGCATGCTGTCCCGAATTTACAATGACATCGACGTATAGTATCAATGGTGGCAATCTGACCGAGATCGGCAAAGGCGTCCGCCGCGAGCTTTATCCAAAGGAGCGTATCTCATTCGCCAAGGGCGCGTCCGAAAAGACATTCAGCGTCAAGATTCCGCCCGAGGATCGCAAGCGATACACCGTCGGAGCCCGTGCCGGGCAGACGCTCAGCGTGTCGATCAGCGGCGGTGGTAACGTTTACCTCAGCCTTTTGGGCGACACAGCCAACGAAGGGACAACAGACAGATTTACCGCGAAGCTGCCAAAGAACGGCGATTACACCTTCGAAATCGGCAATGACGGCGACAAGGACGACGAGGTCACGGTGACAGTCAAGATTATGTAGTCCCGTCAGCGGCGAATTCGCACGGGCTTTCGAATCGCAGCATCTCGCCGCCGGTCGGATGCGGGAAGGCGAGTTTGTAGGCGTGAAGGCAGAGCCGCTCAAATTCGCGGCCGCCGCGTGCGGTGTCACCGACGATCGGATGGCCGATCAGCTCGCAGTGGATGCGAAGTTGATTTGTCCGCCCCGTTACGGGCTCGAGTTCGACGAGCGTCGTATCAGCGTATCTTTCCTGCACCCAGTAACGCGACTTCGAATGCTTCCCGTCCTCCTTGACGCTCCAGTATTTTAGCTCTGCAAAACGCCCGATCGGAGCCTCGATCTCGCCCTCGTCATTAGCTACAACTCCCTCGACCAACGCTAGATAACGCTTCTCAACACGCTTTTTCATAAAATGTCCCGACAGTATCCGATGGGCCCTCGCCGTCTTAGCCACGACCATCAAGCCCGAAGTCTGCTTATCAAGACGATGGATCAAGCCAGGCCTGATTATTGCGGAATGCGGATTGCGGATTGCGGATTCGTTGTTTTGCCAAATTATCTTTGCGTCCTTTGCGACTTTGCGTCTTTGCGTTAAAAATTCTTTGTTGATGTGAAAAGCCAGCGCATTCAGCAGCGTCCCGCTCTTATCCCGGTGCGATGGGTGGGCGAGCATCCCGGCGGGTTTGTTGACGACGAGAAGTTCGGCGTCCTCATAAAGCACTTCAAGCGGAATATCCTCGGGCCGCATTGCGGTTCCACGTGACACATCGGCCTCAATCTCGATAAAATCACAGGGGCTCAACCGGTAGCCCGAATTCACATGGGTGCCATTCACCTCGCACTTGCCGTCTCTGATCAGCTCGCGCAGATACATCCGGCTCAGAGTTTCGAGATTGTCCGCTAGATACTCGCCCAGCTTCATCTTTGCCGACGCCGCGTCCACCGTGAACAAAATTCTTTTTGTCTTTGGAGTGCTATCCATTCGTTGTAATTCTATTCGACAAACCTGGCAAACGTGAAATCTGCGATTATCACCCCATATAATGTGCTGGCTACTTGGATAATGCGACCGCTTGACATTCCGACGACTGTCGTATATAATGTTCG
>JBBRQM010000051.1:0-26686 GCA_038226395.1 Pyrinomonadales bacterium
GGAGCGCGCTCGGGACGGGCGGCGGCAACGGGGTGCACGACTATGTCGACGACCTGGCGGTGAGCGGGTGCGACCTTTACGTGGGCGGGCTATTCACGACGGCAAACGTGGGCGGCACGACCGTCAGCGTGAGCAGGGTGGCGAAGGTCAAAACGACGACCGGCGTCTGGAGCGCGCTTGGCTCGGGCGGCGGCAATGGGGTGAACGACACTGTCGCTGCCCTGGCGGTGAGCGGGACGGACATTTATGTCGGCGGGTTCTTCTCGACGGTAAACGTGGGCGGCACGACCGTCACCACGAACTTTCTTGCGAAGTTCAACAAGACGACCGGCGTCTGGAGCGCGCTCGGGACGGGCGGCGGCAACGGGATGAACAACGATGTCCATGCCCTGGCGGTGAGCGGGAGCGACCTTTACGTGGGCGGGCTATTCACGACGGCGGGCAGCGTCGCCGCGAACCGGGTGGCGAAATTCGACACGCTGACGGGCGTCTGGAGCGCGCTCGGCACGTGCGGCGGAAACGGGGTTAGCGTCAGTGTCGATGCCCTGGCGGTGAGCGGGAGCGACCTTTACGTGGGCGGGGCATTCACGACGGCGAACGTGGGCGGCACGACCGTCAGCGTGACCAGAGTGGCGAAATTCGACACGCTGACCAACACCTGGAGCGCGCTCGGGACGGGCGGCGGAAACGGGGTGAGCGGCAGTGTCCGTGCCCTGGCGGTGAGCGGGAGCGACCTTTACGTGGGCGGGGTATTCACGACGGTAAACGTGGGCGGCCCGACGTTGAGCGTAAATAATGTGGCGAAGATCAACACGACGACCGGCGTCTGGAGCGCGCTCGGGACGGGCGGCGGCAACGGGGTGAACAACACTGTCCTCGCCCTGGCGGTGAGCGGGAGCGACCTTTACGTGGGCGGGTTCTTCACGACCGCGAACGTGGGCGGCACGACGTTGAGCGTAAACAAGGTGGCGAAGGTCAACACGACGACCGGCGTCTGGAGCGCGCTCGGGACGGGCGGCGGCAACGGGGTGAACAGCACTGCCTTCGGTATCCCTGCCCTGGCGGTGAGCGGGAGCGACCTTTACGTGGGCGGGCTATTCACGACCGCAAACGTGGGCGGCACGACCGTCAGCGCGAACGGGGTGGCGAAGTTCAACACGACGACCGGCGTCTGGAGCGCGCTGGGCACGGGCGGCGGCAACGGGGTGGACGGCTTAGTCAATGCCCTGGCGGTGAGCGGGAACGACCTCTATGTGGGCGGGGGATTCACGACGGTAAACGTGGGCGGCACGACCGTCAGCGTGAACAATATTGCGAAGGTCAATACGACGACCGGCACCTGGAACAACTTCGCGGATACGGGCGGCGGCAACGGGGTGAACGACAATGTCGCTGCCCTGGCGGTGAGCGGGAGCGACCTTTACGTGGGCGGGCTATTCACTGTGGCGGGAGACAGCAAGCCCTCAGTGAACATCGGGCGGTTTTGCACCAATACCTCACCGACTCCAACACCGAGGGTTCGGGCGGATTTTGACGGCGACGGAAAGACGGATGTGTCCGTTTACCGCAACAGCGAGGGGAACTGGTATCTTAATCGTTCTCGCGACGGATTCACCGCCCTCCATTGGGGAGCGGCAGGCGGGACTGATACGCTCGTTCCGGGAGATTATGATAATGACGGCAAGACAGATTTGGCGATCTTCAGACCGGATTCAAACCCGGCAAATCCGGATTACTGGGTACTGAACAGCAACGGATTTACCTTCACGGGTGTTTCATGGGGATTGCCCGGCGATATACCGGTATCGGGCGATTATGACAGCGACGGCAAGACGGATTTTGCCGTGTTCCGTCCGTCCAACGGCACGTGGTACATAATATACAGCAGCGGTATCGGTCCCCAGATCCAGCAATTCGGCCAGCTCGGAGATATTCCGCTGGCTATGGACCCCGACGGTGACGGCAAGACAAATCTTGCTGTCTTTCGACCAGCGAACAACACTTGGTATATCGCAAGATCGACCGGTGTGCCGGCGCAGAATTTCGATTCCATCCAGTTTGGCCAATCGGGCGACAAACTCGTTCCGGCAGATTATGACGGCGACGGCAAAGACGATATTGCTGTATTCCGCCCGTCAAACGGCACGTGGTATATCATCAGCACAAAGTTCCCGGGAACGGTCAACTTTATCAAGTTTGGCCAAGCGGGCGACATCCCTGTTCCGGGCGACTACGACGGCGACGGCACGATCGACATCGGAGTCTATAGAGGCGGTGTCTGGTATATCAGCCGGTCGTCGTCGACTAACGGATCGGTCGATTACATTCAGTTCGGCGTCGCTACCGATAAACCGATTCCGGCCGCATTCACCCGGGACGTGCCGTAAAATATGGGAAACGGATGATGTGCCTTTTACAAAAAGTAAATCCAGCGCCGCCGGAGCATATCCGGCGGCCATTTTTTTTTATCGGTATCAGTCAGTCAGATTTTTCCATGCTCGGCCGTCCGTCTCGAGCATTGTGTCTGAGTCTTTTGGACCCCAAGTTCCCGAAGCATAGTTTGGGAATTCGCGCGCGGGCATGGCGCCCCATACGTCCTGAACGGGGGCGACAATCTTCCAACTTGCCTCGACCATATCGGCGCGTTGAAAGAGCGTTGCGTCGCCGATCATGCAGTCGTATAAAAGTCGCTCGTAACCGGTGCTGACCTGTTCGCCAAAATGTTCAAAGTAATTAAAATCCATCTCAACCGCACCCATATTGACGATCGGGCCGGGTATTTTGGCGCCGAAATGGAGCGTGATTCCTTCGTCGGGCTGGATGTGAATGACGATGCGGTTAGTCGTCAGCTTTTCGATCGAGGTGTTACGAAACAGCACAAACGGCGCCCGTTTGAATTGGATAACGATGCTCGAATGTCGCGCCGCCATTCGCTTGCCGGTGCGGATATAGAACGGCACATCCGCCCACCGCCAGTTGTCGATCGAGAGCTTTAAAGCGGCGAATGTCTCGGTGTTTGAGTGAGGGGCGACATTTGGTTCGTCGCGATAGCCGACGACCTTTTTCTTGTCAATGATGCCCTCGCCATACTGTCCGCGAACCGCCCGGTGGAGCACATCTTCCGGTGTGAAATGCTGTATAGCATGCAGTATTTTGGCTTGCTCATCGCGGACGGCGTTGGCCTCGAACGAGACCGGCGGCTCCATCGTCGTCAGCGTGACAAGCTGCAAAATATGGTTTGGAATCATATCCCGCAACGCTCCCGCCGAATCATAATAGCCGCCGCGCAATTCGACTCCGAGCGATTCGGCAACAGTTATCTGGACGTGATCGATGAAATTACGGTTCCAGATCGGCTCGAAAATGCTGTTGCCAAAGCGGAAAACCAGTATGTTCTGCACCGTCTCTTTGCCAAGATAATGATCGATACGGTAGATCTGCCGCTCCTTGAGAATACGAAGCAGTGAGGCATTTAACTTTATGGCCGATTCGAGATCGCGGCCAAATGGCTTTTCGAATATGAATCGCCTCCACTTTCCGTCTTCTTCCTTGCCCATGCCGTTTTTCACGATTTTTCCGGCGACATCGGCAAACAGATTGGGAGGCGTCGCCAGATAGAAAAAATAATTTTCGGGGATTTGGTGCTTGACGCAAACCTCGCCGCAGAGATCCTTGAGATCGCCAAACAGCTTCCGGTCGTCATCAAAATCGCCGCCGGTATAGTAGCTCCTCTCGGCGAACCAGTGGAGCAATTTCTGCTCCGGCGAGTGAGGCAGAAACTCTTTCAGGTTAGCGACGACCTGTTTGCGAAATTCCTCGGTCGTCATCTCCTGACGCCCAACGCCGATGATCGCGAACGTATGTGGCAGGAAATCTTCCTTTGCCAGATTGTAGAGAGCAGGTAAAAGTTTGCGCTTGGTCAAATCACCGGTCGCACCGAAGAGCACCATAACGCATGGGTCTGCAATTTTCTTTGTATCAGTCATTTTGGATATTTTGCCACAGAGTTCACAGAGAAAACAGAGGACAGATCAAATATTATTATTGTGGCTATATCCCTAACTTCTCGCGCAGCTCTAATTCGCGGGCATTCATCTCGCCATTGTCCGTCTCGTGATCGTAGCCGCATAGGTGGAGCAGACCGTGAAGGATAAGCTGCTTGATCTCGTTTTCTAATGTCAGGCCGTTTTCCGCCGATTGTTTTTGGGCTTGTTCGACTGAAATTACAATATCGCCGAGATTGTCTTTGTCGGGGTCAAACTCGTCTGGCTCGTGCGGAAAAGAGAGGACATCGGTCGTCAAATTTTTGCCGCGAAACAATTCATTGAGCTGCTTCATCCGGTCGTCGGATATAAAGGCAATGGAAAACTGTCTTTCATTGGTTTCCGTGACGATCTGAGCCAGCGACCGGCTAAAGGTTCTGAAAACGTCGGCCTCGATCTTGACCTTTCTCTGGAGGTTAAGGACATCGATCATAGCTCAATGGTCACCGGGCTCGTTGTTTTCGGAATGCTCTTCGTAAGCCTTGACGATCATCTGCACGAGTTTGTGGCGAACTACGTCTTTTTCGGTGAAATAGACAAATTCGATACCTTCGAGATTCGCCAGAATGATCTCGGCTTCCTTGATACCGCTTTTTTGGCCGCGGGGCAGGTCGATCTGCGTCTTGTCGCCCGTGACGACGGCTTTTGAGCCAAAGCCGATGCGGGTCAAGAACATTTTCATCTGTTCGCTGGTCGTGTTTTGTGCCTCGTCAAGGATGATAAAGGCGTCGGACAGCGTGCGGCCACGCATAAAGGCGAGCGGCGCGATCTCAATAATGCGTTTTTCGAGCATCTTCGTAACCTTTTCGGTATCGACCAGATCAAACAGTGCGTCGTAAAGCGGCCTTAGATATGGATCAACCTTATCCTGCAAATCGCCGGGCAGAAAGCCGAGCCTCTCACCCGCCTCGACCGCCGGACGTGTCAGGATAATACGGCTGACCTGCTTTTTGAACAATGCATCGACCGCCATCGCAACTGCCAGAAAGCTCTTGCCGGTTCCTGCGACGCCGATGCCAAAAACAAGGTCATGAGCAGCGATCGCGTCGAGATATTTACGTTGGTTGGCAGTTTTTGGAGCGACTTGCTTTTTGCCTGATGGATTAAAGCGGGCCTTGAGAAAATGATCTTTCAGGCTGTATGCCCGATCCTCGGCGATTTGTTTAAAAGCATCGCGCAGCTCCTTATCCGTAAATGTATTTCCATCCGCAAAGAGGTCGCCAAAATCACGCAGTATCTGTTCGACAGTATTGATATCACGCTCGTCGCCATCGATGAGCAGTTCATTGCCCCGCGCTCCGATATTCACATCGAGAAGCGATTCGAGATATTTTATGTTTTGATCCTGAACGCCAAAAAGCGTGTTTAGTCCCTGAGGTGGCAGTTCTAATTTTCGAAGATTGCTCAATATGAAAAAGGCTACTAAAACCAGATATATCTGTCAATTTTCTTAACTTTTTTAATTGTATGTACGTTGCCCTACATACATGAGTCGTCGGCCGCCTGTATGTTGTAGATGACAGTAATCAAGAGGTGCAATAAATGATAGAGCTAAATATAAATGGTAACGACGGGGACCCGAACAACCCGGTAATATGGGCGGGGGATGAAAACGACGAAAATGGGATTATGGGTGGAAATGATGGCGGGCACATTGAGCTTTCGCCACCTGAGTCTGACCTGTTTGATTTGGCACGCGTAATTTCTGTCCGGGGAACTTCGCGCCGCCGTCTCAGAAGATCCTCAAGCATAATTTAACCGAGGAGAAATAAACATGCCGGGAACTAAATATACCGATAAACAGGAACGAAAAGCCGATCATATCGAGAAGTCATATGAAAAAAAAGGCGTTCCCAAAAAAGAAGCCGAAGCCCGTGCCTGGGCAACCGTTAATAAACAAGACGGCGGCGGCAAAAAACCGGGCGGATCGGGCCGCAAGAAATCCTAATAAGTGTCAGAACCGGGAGCTATAGCGACTGGGTCCTTTTCTTTCCCGGCATTGTTCCGAGTTGCCATTTGGTGGGCCGACCTCAATTCCAAAACCAGCATCGGCTCGCGTTCGAACGCCCTTACCTCGACATCCTTTCGGAACCTGAAAATGATATTCGCTTTCCTGTTGCTATGCCGGACATACAGGGCAGGGCCGGTTATTGTGTGAAATGGTTTTTTTGATCATGCAGCGGTCATACGGATGGGCTTTTGGTCATACAGTGCGACGCATTTGGGACGCGCTCGCTTTGCGAAGCTGCGCGACGGTATGATATTCTTTCTCCTTTGTAAATCGCACTGATTTTATACACATTTAGAGGAGCAATTCATTAAAAATGGCTAAACAGGAAGAGGGACAGGTCGGCAAGGTTGTGCAGATCATTGGCCCTGTCGTTGACGTAGAATTTTCGGACAATTATCTGCCGCCGATCTATCAGGCGCTGCGTGTCACTAGCGAGGGTTTTGACGTTGAGGACAAGGTTGATGTCGTCTGCGAGGTGCAGCAGCATCTGGGCGAGGGCCGCGTTCGTGCGGTCTCGATGCTGCCAACTGACGGCATGGTCCGGGGAATGAAAGTTATCGATCTCGGTGGCCCGATCACGGTGCCGGTCGGCGGAGCGACTCTCGGACGCGTGATGAATGTCATCGGCGATCCGGTCGATGAGCTCGGCCCGGTCAAATCGGATGTGAGATCGTCGATCCATCGCCATGCGCCGTCGTTTGACGAACAGGCGACCGGCCTCGAGATGTTTGAGACGGGAATCAAGGTCATCGATCTCGTCCAGCCTTTTCTTCGCGGTGGTAAGATCGGGCTTTTTGGCGGTGCGGGCGTCGGTAAAACCGTGCTCATCATGGAATTGATCAATAACGTGGCAAAGGGTCGCGATGGCTTCTCGGTTTTTGCCGGGGTCGGCGAACGCACCCGCGAGGGCAACGATCTGCTCCGCGAAATGGTCGAGTCAAAGGTTATCACCTATGGCGATGCCTTTACCAAAAATTTTGAAAAGACAGGCGCTTTCGATCTGACAAAGGTCGATATGGAATCGATCAAAAATTCAAAAGTGTCGCTTGTTTACGGCCAGATGACCGAACCGCCGGGAGCGCGTCTGCGCGTCGCGTTGTCGGGGCTGACGGTTGCCGAATATTTCCGCGATCAGGGTAACGACGTGCTATTTTTCGTCGATAATATCTTTCGCTTTACACAGGCAGGGTCGGAGGTTTCGGCACTGCTTGGACGTATGCCTTCGGCGGTGGGTTACCAGCCGACGCTTGCCAGCGAGATGGGCGAAATGCAGGAACGCATTACATCGACCAAGACCGGCGCCATAACGTCGATCCAGGCCGTTTACGTGCCGGCTGACGACTATACAGATCCCGCACCGGCGACGACTTTTGCCCACCTCGATGCCGTTACGGCTTTGTCACGGCAGATCGTCGAACTCGGAATTTATCCGGCGGTCGATCCGCTGGCGTCAAATTCGCGTATTCTCGATCCTACCATCGTCGGCGAAGAACACTACAATGCAGCGCAGGAAGTCAAGCGTATCCTACAGCGTTATAAGGACTTACAAGATATCATTGCAATCCTCGGACTTGACGAATTGAGCGAGGACGACAAACTAACGGTGTCGCGTGCCCGCAAGATTCAGCGTTTCTTCTCGCAGCCGTTTACGGTCGGCGAGCAGTTTACCGGCCTTAAGGGCGAGTACGTCAAGGTCGAGGATACGATCAAGGGTTTCAAAGAGATTCTCGAAGGCAAATGCGACGATATGCCCGAGCAGTCGTTTTACATGGTCGGCACGATGGAACAGGCCCGCGAAAAGGCAAAGAAAATGGCCGCTTCGGCTTAAGCCGAAGCAATGCAAAGTGCCGAATGCACAATGCAGAATCCGGAATTCATAATTTTGCACTGTGCATTTTGCATTGTGCATTCCCAATTCTGAACTATGCTTAAACTAGAGATCGTAACTCCTGAAAAACGCGTGCTTGATACCGAGGTTGATTCCGTCACGGTTCCGACTGCGTCGGGCGAGGCGGGCATTTTGCCCAGCCACGCTCCGCTCATCTCGGCACTCAAACCGGGGATTTTGACGTATTCGAGCAAAGGCTCAAACGACAAACTGGTCGTATCCAGCGGTTTTGTCGAGGTAAACGGCGACAGCGTTTCGGTGATGGTTGATACCGCCGAAACCGCCGGCGAAATCGACGTCGAAGCAGCTAAAGCAGATCGCGACGCGGCGGAACAGGCCATCACGACCGCAGGACTCACAACATCGGAGGAAGCCGATATCTCCCGCGAGGCCCTCGACCATGCGACGGCTCTCATACAACTCGCCGCCGATCGCTGAGAATCGTAGACTGGGAGTACTAATAGTGAGCGATTTGACTCTCCTTTTCTCACTTTGATTCATCTTAGAGCGTAAGAGTTATGCTTTAGACGTGAATTTCATCCCCACTAGCCATAAACGTGCAACTCTAAAAGAAAAAACCCGTCGATCATGCGATCGGCAGGTTTTTTATGTCAACTGTCCGTTATTTAATGCAGGTCAGGGTTTGACCGGGTGGTCTATTCCGCCGTGGCCCGAGCATGCGCCCTGCGAGGTTTTGGCGTCGCTGTAAGTGCCGTCCTTGCAGAGGAATGTATCTCCCTTACGCGGCTTGGCCGGTTTGTTGGCTGCGGTGTCCTTTGTATTCGTGGCCTTGGTGTTTGTTGTCGTCTTGTTGGCTGTTGAATTCATCGGTGCCGCATTATTTGATGGCGTAGTCATCGATACAGGCGTCGACATATTCGAGTTGGTGTTCATGGCCTTGTTCGCGTTTGCATTATTGGTCGTGTTTGTCGCGGCCGGGCCGCATCCAAATGCGAATAACACCGACGCCATGATTGTGATTATTAGTTTATTTTTCATATATTTTCTTGCCGCTTTTGTGACGGCATGTTTGTGTTGTCTAAATTTTGTGCTCCACCCTCAGGCAGACGCTGTTCTAAGGTTCGTAAATCTAAAATAAAAGGGAACGAATACATTAAAAGCCAAACGTAAAGAATTGTCAATCCGTCGCTCGCATTCCAGCGCTTTGCGTCTCATTTCAAAGTCTAATATCGCTTGACAAACGGACGAAATTTCTTATACTTGCAACAATTAAGTTTTTAACAATCCAATTTAATCTGACAGCATCTTCCAATAAAGAACGCAGGGAGGTTTGTCTATTTTCACAATGCTGAAAAGCAAAGACGTAGAACCTTGTTTATGTTAAAAAACCACAAACCGCCCCTTATTGTCATTATTTCAATTACTGCAATTTTGATCGCTCTCGCCGCGATTGCCGCCGCCGCGTCGCAAGACGCCGGCTTCGCCTTTATTGATTCGGTCAAAGAATTTTTTCAGCCAACGCAGACGAGTGGCTTTGGGACGGAATTGAAAGAATTGAATAGCGTTTCTTTTATATCGCCTACCTTTACATGTTCTTGGACGGGGACAACCAATACTACTTGGATTACGGCATCGAATTGGTCTAACTGTAACAACGCTGCTCCCCAATCGACTGATACCGCAACGATCAACACTGCGGCTAATCAACCGACGACTACGGCTGATGTAACGATCGCTGGACTGACGCTAAATAGTGGAACAACGTTGACCATAGGGAATAACACTACAAGCAGGAATTTTATCGTCAACGGGGATGTTACAAATGCAGGCACCATTCAACCTGGAAATTCTGTTGCGTCACAGGCACTGAAAGTCAGCGGAAACTTAGTCAATAATGGAATAATTACCGGAATTAATGGAAGCGGATTACTTAATGCTACTTTTCTATCCGGCACACCGACGCTTAGCGGTTCTCCGACAAGCACTAATTTCAACAGTGTGACAATTAACTCAGGAGCAACATTCACACCCAGTATCAATTTTAATGTTTCCGGGGATTGGACCACAACGGGATCACTTTCAGGAGGTTCGACGACAATTACCTTCAACCGAAGTGGAACTCAGACGATCAGCGGCGGCGGAACAGCTAATTTCGGCAACGTGGTTATCAATACCGGATCCGCTACGGTGGTTGCTGGTAATGCTACGATGGCCAGTCTTATTAACAGCGGAACGCTGACCATGGGCGATAGCACGACGGTGCGGACACTGACGATATCGAATGATATTACCAATGGTGGAACGATCCAGACGAACAATCCGGCTAGTAGCGCCGCACATAGTCTAAAAATTGGGGGTAACTTTAGTAACAATGATACGTTTACTGGTGTAAGCGCAAATGGACTTGGTACTCTCAACATCACCTTTCAGGGTGCAACTCAATCTATAGGCGGAATCCCGACGGCGACAAATTTTAGCAGCGTTACAATTAACAGTGGTTCAACCGTTACAGTAAATATCGGCATCAATATCGCAGGCAATTGGACTACAACTGGCACTGGAATACTAAGCGGCGGGACAAATACGTTTACGTTTAACGGTGTTACAACGCAAACTATCAGTGGGGGCGGAACGGCTAATTTCGGTAACGTTGTCGTCGGTATAGGTGCGGTAGTTTCCATAAACGGTGACGCAACGATGACCAGCGTCAATGTTAACAGCAGCGGAGCTCTTACGATTGGAACCGGTTCAACGGTGCGAACTCTTACCGTAACCAGCGGCATAACAAATTCAGGCATATTCAACGCTTTTACAGCCGGAACACACGTTTTGAAAGTAGGGGGCGATCTTGGAAATACCGGAACGTTTACGCCGATCAATGGAAGCGGCGTTTTCAATACAACTTTTAATGGTTCTGTAGCTCAATCCGTTACCAGCTCGTCGGCTCTCACATTTAATAACATTACAGTCAGTAATACGACTGCGGCGGTTACATTAAATCCGGCAGTAACACTTAATACTGGCTCTTCTTCGTCGGTTGCTTTGAGTGCGACTCTAGCCACCGCTGGCACCCTTACAAACAATGGCACGTTAACTGTCAATGGCACGTTTCGGGTCAATCAAGGCGGATCCGCCGTAACGAATGCATTAATCTATGGTGCAAGCTCAACTCTGAGCTATAATGGTACCTCGTCGCAAACGACGACGAGCATTGAGTTTCCATCTACAAGTGGTCCGCCGAATTTAATAACTAATAACGCAGCTGGAGTAATTCTACACGCGGCGCGAACTGTAAGCGGTACACTCGCGCTCACCAACGGTAAATTAACAACAACTTCGACAAATCTACTCACTGTCTCGGGAACGACCGTAGGATCCATATCCGGCGGTTCTTCGACGTCATATATTAACGGCCCGATTGCGCGGGCCCTACCGGCTAGTCTCGCTTCGGGCAGTACGTATGTTTTTCCAGTAGGTAAAGGCAGCTACAATCCATTTGAGATGGTCAACCCGACAACCAGCGGTACGGCCACGATCCAGGCGGAAGTATTTGACGCAAACTCCGGCGGATCGGCGGGCACTGGTATAGGCTTGCTGAAAACGAATCGATATTGGCAGGGAACTGTTACATCGGGATCGTTTACCAATACATCCGTGCGATTGACGGATTCGACCGTCTCAGCGGGAAATCTTATCGGAAAATCAGCGACGCAGACTGGATCATTTGATTCGATCGGCGGCACATTTTCGGGTTCAACCATACTCTCGAATACCATAACCTCGTTTAGCTTCTTCAATATTGGCATGTCTCTGCCAAAGATCACTGTCACAAAGGTGGTGGTCAACAGCGGCGGCGGAACGAAGAACGTCTCGGATTTCCCTCTAAAGCTGGATTCGACGACAGTGACTTCAGGCGTACAGGTCACGACGACTAACGGTGCGCATACCGTCAGCGAGACGGGCGACGCGAACTATACCTCGGCGATCACCGGCAACTGTGCGTCGGACGGCACGATCACGCTTGCGGCAGGGGATGTAAAAGCTTGTACAATCACCAATACATTTAAGACGCCGAAAATCACCGTCACTAAGGTGGTTGTCAATACTGGCGGCGGCACGAAGGCCGTCTCGGATTTTCCGCTAAAGCTGGACTCGACGACAGTGACCTCAGGGGTGCAGGTCACAACGACTACCGGAGCGCATACAGTTAGCGAGACGACTGACGCCAACTATACCTCGGCTATCACCGGCGACTGTGCGTCTGACGGCACGATCACGCTGGCGGCAGGTGACGTTAAGGCTTGCACAATCACCAATACTTTCAAGGCTCCGAAGATTACCGTCACTAAGGTGGTTGTCAATACGGGCGGCGGAACAAAGGTGATCGCTGACTTCCCGCTGTTTTTAGACGGCGGCTCGGTGACCTCCGGGATCCAGGTGACTTCGAGCACTGGTGCGCACACCGTCAGCGAGACGGGCGATGCAAACTACACCGCTGTGATCAGCGGCGACTGCGCATCGGACGGCACGATCACGCTGGCGGCCGGCGATGTTAAAGTATGTACCATTACCAATACATTTAAGGCCCCAAAGATCACCGTCACCAAAGTGGTGGTCAACACAGGCGGCGGCACGAAGGCCGTCTCGGATTTTCCGCTAAAGCTGGACTCGACGACCGTGACCTCAGGGGTGCAGGTCACAACGACCACTGGGGCTCATACGGTCAGGGAGACTGCGGACGCCAATTATACCTCGGCGATCACAGGCGATTGTGTCTCGGACGGTTCGATCACGCTGGCGGCAGGCGACATTAAGGCATGCACAATCACAAATACATTTAATATCCCAACGACTCTTGTGGTCAATTCGACAAATGATCCCGGTGACGGAACATGCAACGTGGCCGAATGCACATTGCGCGAGGCTATAAACGCCGCAAATATAAATCCAGATACTAATACGATCAAATTTGCGATTCCGGGTTCGGGCTTGCAAACCATCACGCCGTTGACCCCTTTGCCGGCGATCACTCGTCCCGTCATCATCAATGGCTATACGCAGATGCCTTGCACTTCAAATCCTTCGCCGTGTTCACATCCGAATACGTTAGCAAACACCGACGACGCGGTGATCCTAATCGAGTTGAATGGAACGAACGCCGGAACGAATGTTGACGGTTTGATAATCTCAGCCGGCAGCTCTGGCTCGGTCGATGGAAGCACTGTCAAAGGCTTGGCGATCAACCGTTTCGCTACCGGCAGCGGTATTAGGATCACCTCAGGCGGAGGCACTTTTAACTTCCTGAATGAAATCACCGGCAATTTTATCGGGACTAACGCAGCGGGCACGTCGGCCTCGGCTAACAAGATCGGGGTATTTATGGACAATGCCGGTCTTGCGATGATCGGCTGCACTACAACTGACGAGCGTAATATCATCTCCGGTAACACGTCAGACGGCATAAAAATCAGCGGCAGCAGTGCGATCATCGGAGTTGTACAGGGCAATTTTATTGGCGTCAAGGCGGACGGCATGACCGGTTTGGGAAACGGAGGAGCGGGCGTGCACATGATTGACGGCTCCGCAAATACAATCGGTTACGATTTGGTCAACCCCGGAAACGCTAATGTAATCGCGTTCAACACCGGCGCGGGCGTTGCTGTCGAGAACGCCGGCGCGGTCAGTAACGTCATTCGCAAGAATTCGATCCACGATAATGGTGGACTGGGAATCGATCTTGGCAACAATGGCGTGACGCTAAACGATTCGCTCGGTCACACCGGGCCGAATAACTATCAAAACTTCCCGGTAATCACGACCGCGCCCGTCGGCGGCACTTCGGTAAGCGGCACGCTTAACAGTACGGCAAACAGCCCATTTATCGTGGATGTTTATTCGAGCACCGCCGGTGACTCGTCGGGCAACGGCGAGGGGCAAACTTATCTTGGCTCAAACACGAGCGTTGCTACCGACGGCAGCGGCAACGCCGCCTTTAGCGTCACCGTTCCCACGTTAACCGCCGGCCAGGTAATTACAGCCACGGCGATAGATTTGAGCGGTAATACCTCCGAGTTTTCAGCATTTGTCACGGTAGCAGCGGCAGCAACGCCGACGATCACGACTTCGGCAGGCAGCCTTACCGATTTTGGATCGGTCACAGCGGGCAGCGTTTCGACGGAGAAGACATATACTGTTTCGGGCAGCAATTTTACGACAGATATTACCGTCACTGCCCCGTCAACCGATTTTCAGGTTTCAAAAACTACCGGCTCGGGCTTTGGCTCATCAATCACTTTCATGCAATCCGGCGGGACGGTCACGACTCAAACAGTTTTCGTTCGGTTCACGCCGCAGAGTGCCGGATTAAAGAGCGGCAATGTCACCAATGCCAGCACAGGCGCGACGACGCAAAATGTCGCCGTCACCGGCACGGGCGTGGCGGCTCCGGTCATTACAAGCTTTACGGCTGGGTCAAACGCCATTATGTCCGGACAGAGCACGACGCTCAATTATGTTTTCTCAAAAGGCAATGGGTCGATTGACCAGGGTATCGGAGCAGTTACGAGCAGCGGTAGCATGATGGTTAGCCCAACCATAACGACAACATATACCCTCACTGTCACAAATGCCGCCGGAACGAGCGTGACCGCGATGGTCACGATCACGATTGATAGTGTACCGCCGGTGATCACTTATACGCCTTTGCCAAGCACGACATCGACGGCAAGTATTCCATTGAGCGTGACCGTAACGGATAATATCGAAGTTAGCACGGTTAGCGTATTTTATGCAATAAATGGTGGAGCGTTCTCATCGAGCGCATGTTCTGCGGCCGGCGGCAATACCTGGAACTGCAACATACCCGGCGAGCCGTCGGGCAGCGCTATCGCCTATTACATCACCGCATCGGATACGGCGGGCAATTTGGCATCGAATACCAGCGCGGCGGCTCCAAATCTCTACACCGTCGGGACGGCGGTGATCCCCGCCGGAACATACACAAACATCGCTCTTTTCAGTGGCTCCTCGCTTGGCGGAAACGTAACCGTAATCGGAAACCTGACGCTCGGCGGAATCATTACCACGAGCGGAAACAAATTGATATTTGGCTGCGCGGCCACTGTGACCGGCGCCGGGCCGTCCAACTACGTGGTCGGCATCATCGAGAAAGACTACTGCGGGATAGGCAGCTTTAACTATCCGCTCGGGACTTCGCTTCCTCTCACACGACCGGCAGACGGCGTGTCGGGGCCCTCCGGAGCTCCGTCGAGCTATTCGCCGTTTACGGCTAATGTTACCTCGGGAACATTCCCGAATAGCCTGACCGTTGGCGTTACCAACGCGGTCTTGGCGGGCAGCGACCCAAACCAATCCGCCGCCCGATTCTGGGATGTTACGCAGAACGGCGTCCTGACAGCGGATATCTCCTTCACCTATCTCGATGGCGACGTTTCGGGTAATGAAGCTAATTACAAGGTGCTGCGACGCGAAACGGGCACGACGGCTGTTTTTGCGGGCGGCACCGTGGATGCTCCTACAAATACGGCCAGTGCACCAAACGTCAGCAGCTTCTCGCAATGGGCCGCCGGTAATCTGGCGCCGACGGCGGCCAACGATCTGACGCTGATGGGACGCGTATCGACGCCACAGGGTCGTGGCATAAGCAATGCGTGGGTAAGGTTAAGCGGCGGCAGTCTGACACAACCGCGATTTGCACGTACCACTTCATTTGGCTGGTACAGATTCAACCATTTGAACGCGGGCGAGACGTATATTGTGACCATAACCTCCAGGCGGCACACATTTAGTCAGTCCACACGGCTCGTCAGCCTGTCTGACGATGTTACGAACGTCAACTTTGTCGCCGATCCGTAGTTGAGAGAGCGGAAGGCAAGTGTTACCTTGAACGCTGAGATATGGGGAGTTTGTTATTGCCGGTGTTAAGATATTTGAAAGCTATCGGTCGCAAAAAGCATAACTGGTAAAAACATGTCCATTTACGAAAGGTACGCACCCATCGATTTTGACAAGATTCATACCTATGAGCTTGCGTCCAGGCCGAGCAAGGTCACGGTTGACGATTTCGCATCGCCAATTGATGAGACGGGGTCGCTGCGCGAGTTTTTGTCAACGCTGCCAAATATTCTTGCGGTAAACTCGCTGCGGGAGATCGCAAAACAAATCAGGCGGGCACGCAATTTGGGTAAGCCGGTAATTTGGGGAATCGGTGGCCATGTTATTAAGACAGGGTTGTCGCCTGTCCTTATTGATCTGATGCGACGCGGTTTTGTTTCTGCCATCGCCACCAACGGTTCGGTGCTTGTTCATGACACCGAAATCGCACTGGTCGGATTTACGAGCGAAGATGTCGATGCGACATTGGGCAGCGGCGATTTTGGCGCGGCCCGAGAGACCGGCGAGATATTAAATGCCGCTGCTAAGGCCGGCCACCGAGATTTGATCGGCCTCGGTGAGGCAATGGGCAGTGAAGTTGCCGCGAGGAACGCTCCATTTGCCGATAAATCTTTGATAATAGAGGCCTACCGACAGCTCATACCTTTTACCGCTCATATTACGATCGGCACAGATATAGGTCATTTTCACCCATCATGTGATGGGGCGGCTCTCGGCGCGACGTCGCATACGGATTTCAGATTATTCTGCTCGATCGCACGGGAATTGAACGGCGGCGGCGTTTATCTCAATGTCGGCTCTGCCGTCGTGATGCCCGAGATATTTCTCAAGGCTGTGACGGTCGTCAGAAATCTCGGACACGAGCTACAGGATTTTACTACGGCCAATTTCGATTTCGTCCAGCGATACCGCCCGATGACAAATGTCGTCCACCGGCCAACGGCAAACGGAGCCGGACGGGGCTATTCGATCACTGGGCATCATGAGCTTATGATACCGCTCCTGGCTGCCGCGATTATTTGCGATTAAAATAGATTCTATTGACGTGTTTTTGGCCTAGAGAAGATTTAAACAAAATCATGCCATGTGTGGTGAGTCCAGGATTGTTTCCGAAAGGTGTCCTCGCTCCAATATCCTTTGGTTAATTCGATCTCAGGCTCGGCGTGTTTTGGCATCAGAACGGTGACCACATCAAAGCGATATTTCACATCCCTAATATTGAAAATACGGCGATAAACCTTTGCTGTTCGGGTTATCTGTCGCTGTTTGCGAAGATCGACATTCGTTATTATTGGCGTAAACTCATCCGACCGCCGCGTCTTGACCTCCACAAAGCACAGCGTTTCGCCGTCCAAAGCGATCAGATCTATCTCACCGGTGACCTGCACACCTTTGCTGTTGCGACCAACCGGTACCTTGAAATTTGCAACGACGAGGCGATAGCAGTTCTTTATAAGAAAATCAGCCGCAAGAGCCTCGCCACGTTCACCGAGGTTCAACCGTTCGACCGGCTTTATTTCAGTTACCGATAGAATCTCGTTCACTCGTTCTTAGTCCCTGCCAGAATTTACTCAGCATTTTTCAAAACGCCGGTTCTTCGTAAATACCGTAAACATCACGCAAAGCAACACAAATCTCTTCGACAGTTGCATAAGCCGAAACGGATTCGATGATTGCTGGCATTGTGTTTTCATCGGATTTGGCCGCTTGTTTCAGCTTATCGAGAGCGTTGGCAACGGCACTGGGGTCACGAACCGATTTGACGTGTTCCACGCGCAGAAGCTGGTGATCGCGGATGCCTTCCTCGATCTGCAGGATCTCGTATTTCGAAACGCCTTCGTCCATCGCGTATTTATTGACGCCGACGATGACCTGTTCATTTCTCTCAACCGCTTTTTGATATTGATAAGCCGATTCCTGTATCTCACGCTGCGGAAAACCGGCCTCGACCGCCTCGACCATGCCGCCAAAACCGTCGATTTTTTCAAAATAATCCATGCAGCCGTCGATCATTTTTTGAGTTAACGATTCGACATACCAGCTTCCGCCAAGTGGATCGACCGTGTTTGCAACGCCCGTTTCTTCGGCGATGATCTGCTGTGTTCTTAGGGCGATCAATGCAGCTTCGTCGGTCGGCAGAGCCAGTGCCTCATCATAGGAATCGGTGTGCAGAGACTGCGTCCCGCCAAGCACACCGGCGAGCGCCTGGATCGCGACGCGTGCAATGTTATTAAGTGGCTGCTGAACGGTGAGTGAAACTCCGGCCGTCTGAGTGTGAAAACGCATCTGCATCGTGCGTGGATTTTTGGCTCCGAAGCGCTCTTTCATTGTCCGCGCCCAAATGACGCGGGCGGCACGGTATTTTGCGATCTCCTCAAAGAAATCGTTATGCGCGTTAAAAAAAAACGAGATCCGCGGGACAAATTCATCCACGTCCATACCCCGATCAACACCATATTTTACATACTCGACGCCGTCGCGGAGCGTGAAAGCCAATTCCTGCAACGCAGTCGCTCCGGCCTCGCGAATGTGGTAGCCTGACACCGAGATCGGATTGTATTTCGGGACGTATTTGGTCGTGTACTCAAAGGTGTCGATAACCAGTTTCATCGCCGGTTTGATCGGGTAGATCCATTCTTTTTGGGCGATATATTCTTTGAGAATGTCGTTTTGTAGGGTACCGGAAATTTTGCGGAAATCGGCCTTTTGCTTTTCTGCGACGACCAGATACATCGCCAAAAAGATTGGAGCCGGAGCATTGATCGTTTGTGAAACCGTCACCTGATCGAGCGGAATCCCGTCAAACAAAACCTCAAAATCAGCCAACGACGATACCGCGACGCCGCATTTCCCAACCTCGCCTTCGCTCAAGGGTGAATCGCAATCGAGTCCCATCAACGCGGGAAGATCATATGCGACCGACAAACCCGTCTGTCCCTGAGCCATCAGATATTTAAAGCGGCGATTGGTCTCTTCAGGCGACGAAAACCCGGCAAACTGTCGCATTGTCCAGAGCTTGCCGCGATAGCCTGTCGGATGAATGCCGCGTTTATAGGGAAATTCACCCGGAAAGCCAATCTCGCTTATATCTTCGGTGTGGGCCGCGGTATAGAGCCTTTCTACAGGCTGGAGGCTCACGCCTTCGAACGAAGTCTTGCTTTCCGGTGTTTTTGCCAGAACCGGGGCGAGTGTTTCATCTTCCCAACGCTCCACATCGGCTTTGGCATTTGTAGTAGCTTTTTTTACTTCAATCGTATCCATAATCACGTAAGTAAGGTCTAGTAATCCTTGCGTTTCAGATCCTGTTTGAGAGTTCGATCCTCGCCGAAATTTACATCGTCGATGACCCATGCCGTTCCGCTCTTAACAATGCCGATGGTGAATGTAACAACATCCTTTTCCGAGCATTGTTTAGGAAAAGCAAAAGCCGCGATGACAGCAGCCCGACGGCCTTTTTGGAATGCTGGTTTAACCTCTACGCCGCGGTGAAGCTCCTTGCCACCAGCCTTGCAGGTTTCGTCGATAGGCTGAAACGGAAGCCCGTCACCGAAGTATGGTTTTTCGTTTTGATGCGTTCGCAGATATGTATTTTCACGCTTTAGCTCATAGAGAAACAGCTTATAAAGCTCAGCCGAAAACCATTTCTTTCGAGCGTCGATTGCCGAGCGCTTGAAAACTTGCGAGTGTGACCTGTCAAATTTATAAAATGATCTTACAGCCGTCACCGGTGTTGAGTTTTGTGCCGGAACAGATGCCGTAAAAAAACCGATGCTGAGAATCAGCAAGGAAAATATTGATTTGAACATAATGATTCTAACCCGATTCTCCTACTATGGGTCTAAATTGCAATAGATGTCGAATCCCCCTACAATTAATGCATGGTGCATATCCGGTTCGCGGCTATTTTAGCATTTTTTGCAGCAATTTTATTGTCTGCGGGGTGTGGTGGCAAAAATGAAGCAAATGTCCGGTCGAACCAGCCGTCAAATATTGCCGTTGACAACTCGAATAGCTCCAAATCCAATGGAGAAGAGCTTGGGCTGCTTATAAATGTGCCGTTTGATACAGAAGATGTTGTTTGGAAAGAGGACACCTCTAATAAACGCCTGGTTGCCGTGCTTCGGTTTTCAAAGATGGATTCCGACAAACTGGTGGCCGACGCTGTAAAAATTGCACCGCCTCAGCCCGTCGTTTTACCGAGCGAGACCTGGTTTCCGCCGGAATTGATAGCTCAAAGCGAAAATAACGGTGATGACAATCTCAAAGGAACCGCTTACGCGGCGAATAAATTTTTTCAGACTCCATACACTGAAGGCAAGATCACACGTATAGAGAATACCGAATATTTTGTCTTGGAACTAACTACGAAATAACCGTCAGGTCCTCATAACGCTTCAATTTACGATAAAGCGTCGAAAGATCAATGCCCAAAATATTTGCGGCCAGTGTCTTATCATCGTCGACGCTTTTTAGGATTTCGAGCATGTAACGCCGCTCCATTTCCTCAAGTGTTGGTCGAAATCTCTCTGTATCGCGGATCTCGCGAGCGACGTTCAATCTGACCTTTGATGGGAGAGCTTCGAGTTCGATGTCTCCTGTGCTGAGAATGGCCGCTCGTTCGATTACGTTTTCCAGCTCGCGAACATTGCCGGGCCAGTCGAAATTGACAAGCGCCGAGATTGCTTTCTTAGAAATCATTTTTTCCGCTCCATTCTGACTGCGAGCGGATTTTGCGGCAAAATGCT
Organism: Pyrinomonadales bacterium; assembly: GCA_038226395.1. GTDB lineage: Bacteria > Acidobacteriota > Blastocatellia > Pyrinomonadales > Pyrinomonadaceae > OLB17. The sequence continues at coordinate 20,563 of JBBRQM010000051.1, forward strand.
TTACAAGCAGAGGGATGTCCTCACGACGATCGCGAAGCGGCGGGACGACGATCTCAAGCACATTTAGCCGGTAAAACAAATCCTCTCTAAACCGAGCTTCTTGGACTTCAGTTTCGAGATTCTTATTGGTCGCGGCGATGATCCGCGCATCAAACTTTACAGTCACGGACGAGCCGATCGGAGTCACCTCATGTTCCTGAAGCGCACGCAGCAGTTTGACCTGTAGAACCAGCGGCATCTCGCCAACCTCGTCGAGAAAAAGCGTTCCTCCCGCAGCCGAGCGAAAAAGTCCGGGCTTGTCCGAGACCGCGCCGGTGAACGAGCCTTTTGTGTGACCGAAAAGTTCGCTTTCGAGCAGCGACTCAGGCAGCGCGCCGCAGTTTATGGCAAGAAAGGGAGCATCTGAGCGCCCGCTGTTGTAATGGATTGAGCGCGCGACCAGCTCTTTTCCGGTTCCGCTCTCACCCTGAATCAGGACGTTCGCATTTGTCCCTGCTACTTTATTAACAAGAGCAAATACCTCTTGCAAAGCGTCACTTTTCCCGATGATCTCGGAAAAATTGTATTTTTTTTGCAATTCTCTGCGCAGCAGGCGGTTTTCACTGAAAAGCTGTCGATGAGAGACCGCATTCTTGACCGTTTGGAGCAGATATTCGTTTACAAAAGGCTTAATGACATAATCATACGCCCCTTTTCGCAGGGCGGCGATGGCCGAATCGACCGACGAATATGCCGTCATAACGATCACAACGGCGTCCGGATCGTTGGATTTGATTTGGTCGAGTAGCTCTAGGCCGTCTTTGCCCGACATTTTAATGTCGGTAAGTGTGAGAGTTATATCACCGCCGGCAAATATTTCGATCGCCGTTTCGGCACTGTCGGCCGAGACAACGTCATAACCGCTGTCCTCGATCAACTGACGCAATATCGCCCGCACTAGCTCTTCATCTTCGACAATAAGAACCCGTCCGTTTTTCATAAAACCCAAGACAATAACGACGAAAAGTTTAGTCTAGCACAGGGCTTTATTGTTCTCTTGCATCGTGTTAGCATCAAACAAGTCATTTCTTTGATTAGATGCGGTTTATCAAGCTAATAACGCCAATCCTGTTCTCGATCCTGCTTCCGTTTCACGTAACGGCGCAGCAAACCAATCCTGTTGACCGCCAGGTGGCAAACCCACTCACTGACACGCCTAACATCAATCCTATTTCGGCACAGCAGGATATCTCGGCGCCAAAGTCGAAAAAACCAAGCTTCGAAAATGATGGCGGTAACGGCGAACTCGTCGTATATTCTGACCGTCAATCCGTCGAGGGCGAAAAAGGCAGCCGCATCCTTCATCACGCCGGCAACGTCGATATTCATTACGGCCTATATCGCCTCCAGGCGAACGACGTGACGATTTACGAGGCAGAGAACAAGATGGTGGCCGAGGGAAGCGTTATATTTGACAAGGGCGACGATCAGCGTATTACCGGTGCAAAGGCGATCTGGAACTACAAAACAAAGCTTGGGTCATTTGAGGATTCGACCGGTTTTTCCAATCAGACAAAAGACGGGACGGTGTTATATTTCACGGCGGAAAAGGTCGAGCTTGTAGGTTCGGATGAACTAATCGTAACCAACGGGAGTTTTACTGCCTGCGACGAAGCGGTGCCGAAATGGAGTTTCTCCGCCAAAAGTGCTCGGATCAAAACCAATGATCGGGTCTGGTTGAAAACAGGCAAATTCCGGATTAAGGGCATTGCGATCGCGGCTGTGCCGTTTGCGTCGATCCCTATCAAGAAAAAGGATCGGAGCTCGGGCTTTTTGACCCCGTCGGTCGGATACTCGCAGAGAAAGGGCGTCCGGATTTCTAACGCCTATTACCAGACGCTTGGAGATTCGGCCGATCTGACGATCAGGGGCGATATCTACACAGCACGCGGCGTCGGGTATGGTGCAGATTTTCGAGCGCGGACCAATTCGCGTTCATTTTTCAACATCGGCTTTTTTGGTGTCAAGGACCGAATTTTTGGACATAAGGCAGATGCCGGGCATCCGGATCAGGGTGGCATCTCGATCTATGCCGAAGGCGCCCAGTATTTTTCAAACGGCTGGACAGCGGCCGTGGATGTTCGGCTGACGTCGAGCCTTGCCTTCCGGCAGGTATTTTCTGACGGCATCCAACAGGTGATCTCGCCGATTGAGGTTTCGCAGGTTTTTTTAAATAAGAGCTGGAATAATTACTCGCTTGATCTGCTCGCGCGGACACAAGACATTACGATTCCGAATGTTAAAGAGCGAACCCGCAATCTCCCCAGTTTTAATTTCGAGCGGCGGCCATCAATGCTTTCGTTCTTAAAGGGCGTATATTTCTCGTTTAACGCCAGCATAGAGGGGGTGTCGCGCCGCGAACAGGTCGATGATATCAATCTTTACCGGCAAGAGACGGGGAGCGATCCGATAGTCACGGGGCTCGGAACGCGTCTAGATTTTTATCCGGAATTGATGATCCCCCTGCACACAAAGTATTTCAACTTTACTTTCACCGGTGGCGGAAGGGTTACGCGATATTCAGATTCGTTTAACGATATGCGGCAGGTCGTAGGCAATTCGATAGTGCGCAAGGATGGTGAGTTTACATTTGATGTTCGGCCGGTCGCGCTGGCGAAAAATTTCTACGCAAAAGACAATCAGTTTCGATTCCGTCATGTGATCGAGCCGTATCTCACTTACCGTCTGGTAAAGGGGATCGACAATTTTGCCCGGATCATCCGGTTCGATTATGTCGATACCATTACGGATACCAATGAGATCGAGTTTGGCGTAACTAACCGGTTTTACACACGTAAATATACCGAAGCGGTCTCATCGGATGCTAAAAAACGCCTACTGGCCGAATCGACCGGGAAGAAGAATGAGCTGTCAATACAGCCCTACGAAATACTGAGTGTAACGGTCAGGGGCAAGTATTTTATCGATAAAACATTTGGCGGAGCTCTGATTCCTGGCCGCCGCAACGAGATCGAGCCGATCACGGCGCTCACGTTTTATTCATTCGGCGGTGTTCCCCGCAGATTTTCGCCGCTCAGTATTGATGCGATTTATCGTCCGCAAAAGACTGTCTTTTTTAGCAGCAGGTTGGATTATGGGATGCAGGGTGACGGATTGCGGGACATTTCGGCGACGGTTGGTTATAACAGATCGTTATTTAAACTATTTCAGACGTTTTATTACACGCGGGCGGTGACCCTAATCCCGTCCCTCGCCCAATACTCAAACGCGGCGGGTAAGGAGCCCGGTACGATTCGTGGCTCGCAAATGAGCCCGTCGGTATTTTTGGGCAACCGCGATCACGGATTATACGGCGGAGCATCGTTCTTTTTCGATTTCGAAAACCGCCGTGTCACGAAACTTTCACCGGCCATCACTACGCTTTACACCCTCGGCTACACCTACAACTGCTGCTCGATGGTTGTACAATATTCAACCTTTCGCGTCGGAGTCCGCAGCGAGAACAGGTTCGTTTTCACCTTTCGGCTAAACGGCATAGGAACATTCGGCACGGAGCAGATCGGCCAGGGATCCCGGTAAAAAAACTCCTCCTTAAGGAAGAAAAACTCGAAGAAATGGCAGCCACTTCGGCTGACTAACTGGTCTGTTGCAAGTGTAACTTGCTACACGCTCCATGTCCCTTAATCCGTCCTCTTGCATATATAGTCTTAAACCTTAACCGCGTTGAACATCTCTTTGCGAAGTGTTTTATAGCTATTGACCTTATAATAGTCGTTTACCCAATCTGAGTTTTCCTTTAAGATCAACGGGTTGTCAGCCGAATCTTTATTCGCATCGGTGATATCCTTTGTTTTTACGCGAATGTAATAGTGATCGAATATCCTGTAGAATTCTGTAAAATAGATATCTGCAACCCGCTTATCTCCTCTAATTATTAGTGAATTCTCATCGTTGCTGTTGATAGACGGCTGGCTGAAATTTGCCGAGCCGCCAATCACTATCGGATCGTCCGTCAAAGGGTCGATCAAAAGAACCTTATTATGTATATAATTTGTGCCAATTTCGGGGCTGCTATTTTCATTAAATAATATACCGGCATTGATTTCGGCCAACCAATTAAAAAGCGGAGCTTTAAAATAAGTTCCTTCAACAATTTGTATATTACTTTTAACTTGTTTAAGTTCTAGACCTTTATCCTTTTTGTCAGTCAAAATCATTTCGAGAGTTGCGGGCTGATTATCAATTGCCGTCTTCATATCCTTAAAAAAAGAAAAAGGAAACATGCCACAAACAATCTGTTTTGCTCCCGTAATCAAGGCTGCGTAAGTTTTAAGAATACTCAATGATGCTCTAGGACTAAAGATTATAGAGGTACCAATCTTAATATTCGCCGGATCGAGATCGGGCGTAATAGTCGGCGTGATTGTTCGAAAGGTTTTGTCGGGATCTTTTTGCAACTCTTCCCAATATTGGTTATACAATGACGCAACCGTTGGATCGTTTATAATGTGTCCCGTGTTGCAATGTCCATAAATGGCCTTTGCGGTGATATTAGTCGATCCCGTCCATACAGCTTGGGGGCTTCCATCCTCGAACAAAATTATGAATTTATTGTGCGAGGGAGCTTTTTTCGGTTCGTTAGTTCGCTTAGTTAGATCACCGTCATCCGTCGGAAATTGATTTAAGCCGATTTGAGCGTCGTTTGATGCGGCCTCCTGCCTATGGTCATAAACGATCTCGACCTTTATTCCATTGCTTTTCCGGTCCTTTAACGCATCCATTATTTCTTTGTGCTTGAATTCGTAGAAGGCTGCTCGTATTGAAAATGTGGGTCCGGTTGCGCGGTTTATGAACGCGACCATAGCTTCCTTGAGACCTCGTGAAAGCCATCTCAGAGCATCATTTAACTCTTGCCCTGTGAGTTCCGAGGGTTTTTTATTACCAAAGCGCTTGGCATAACCCAAACTGCCGGCAACTCCCCGATTAAAAAACACAGAATGCGTGGCTCCGTATTCTCCTTCTGTTTCAACGTCGATTGAACATGGGTTGCCGTAAATGAGGTTTTTAGGTTTGCCCGTTACGGGAATAAGATTATATATGTATTTGTAACCGGGCTTTGCCGTATAATCTTCCCACAAAAACGCCTGGACCGGATGGTCGTGGGATGAAAATTGCGTTTCTACGGACGAATCCGTGTTAGCGTAGGCAAATCGCTTAAAACCACTTAGAAAAAACCGTTCATTTTCCTTAGGATCAACTCGTTCGATAGCAAACCCGAGCAATCCGGCCGTATCCTGCTGCTGCATGTCGAGCGCCAGCAAAACCGTGTGCGTCCCAGTGATTGCCATAACTCCAAGTTTATTTTGTTGTTTTTTAAATCTCATTTTTCTCCTAAGTGAATGGCCAAAAAATTTGCCCTGATTTTAACAAAAGAAATAAGCCGTAATACCGCTTTATCGCATTACATTTCATCAAACATCAAAAAATTCTACTTGCCTTTCATCATATTTATATCATCATTCTTCCTTGGGTGGCTTACCCATAATCACTGCTTTTGCCTCTATTCTTAGCTGTTCATTGGTTAAAGTTACCACTTCAGGTAATTGTGATTTATCTATTTTTAAGATTGCTCTGGTCGGCGATGTAACTATTAACTCACCTCTGTCCACTGTTAGTTGATCGGTAAATCCTGATCCCATGAGTTGTACCACCACAACAATGTCCGAAGTTCCAGGTTTGTTTTGGTATTCAAGAAATCTCACCTTTTCAGAGTGCAGAGCTGGCACTAATAGGCACATTTGGTGTTCTATCGATCATTGGATTATCAGCCGGCTCTGCTCTAAGCGTTTCTTGAAGGCTGATAAGTGTGAAATAAATACTATTTTCTAAAGGAGGCTCAAAATTTACTCTAATTAGTGTTTTCGTTTGCACAAAGCTACAATGATTTCCGGCATTACAATCAACTCCATTGATATTTATTCCGGTCACACTTCCACCTTGCAAATTCTCTCCCGTGATAACGGAATTGAGTGACGAACCGTTTTCATCTCTGAAAACACATAACATAACCAATTTAATAGCATTTCGATTTGTTCAGATACGTTTGCCAAACATATATGAAAAC
>JBBRQM010000052.1:0-25505 GCA_038226395.1 Pyrinomonadales bacterium
AATATTTATCCGATCAAATCGTTAAATGGAATTAGCCTAGATTCGGCGACGGTCGAGGAGCGCGGTCTGCAATACGACCGGCGTTGGATGTTGACAACACCGGATGGGATGTTCTTTACCCAGCGAGAGTTTCCACAGATGGCGATTATCTCGGTTTGGATCGAGGACGACGGTAGCGGGCTCGGCGTAGCGGCGGACAGGTTTGGCGATGTTTTTATCCCGATGGAGCCCGACACGGGAAATAAACAACGGGTAACGATCTGGCAAAGCATCTGCGAGAGCGAAGTCTATGGCGGAGCGTTGAACGAATGGTTTAGCGACGTGATCGGGACGAATTGCCAGCTCGTTTACATGCCCGATGACACGCGGCGGAGCGTGAATCCGCGCTTTGATCGAGGGGACGAAATCGTGAGCTTTGCCGACGGCTACCCGCTTATGGTTCTGAGCGAAGCCACCCTCACCGATTTGAATTCGCGGCTTGCTGAACCACTGCCTATGAACCGTTTTCGGCCAAATCTCGTAGTTTCCGGCGCCAACGCCTTTGCCGAGGACGATTGGCAGAAAATTCGCATCGGCGAGGCTGTTTTTCGCTCGACAAAACCGTGCGAACGCTGTGTAATAACGACTGTTGATCAAACGAAAGGTGAGTTTGCCGGCAAGGAACCACTCAAGACGCTCGCGTCATACCGAATGGCCAAAGACGTAATTCCCGACAGTTATGAATCGCTCGGCGTCGGAGCAAACGCCGTGCTTTTTGGCCAGAATCTTATTGCGGAAGGTGTGGGGGGAATGGTGAGAGTTGGCGACCGCGTTGAAATCATTGATTACAATTGACGTTGACTGCGCACTAAATTTAAACCACCCGCTACCGTAGGTGGTTCTGACAGGCCACGGCCTGAGAGCAATTCGAGGGCTTGGATATAGCGTTCGCTCGTCGCCGCTGCGATATTTGGAGGCAGTGGCGGGGCGGGCGGCGTTTTGTCCCAGTCGAGAGTTTCGAGATATTCGCGGACAAATTGTTTATCAAACGATGGCTGAGCCTTACCCGGCGAATAGGTTTCCGCCGCCCAAAACCGCGACGAATCGGGTGTCAAAACCTCATCGATCAAAAGAATATTGCCATCTGAATCCCTGCCAAACTCGAATTTTGTGTCGGCGATGATGATACCGCGGGTAATTGCGTATTCGCTGGCATATTTGTAGATCGCAAGCGTTAGAGCCTTTAGATGTGCGGCCGTGTCGTGGCCGACGATCTTTGCGAATTCGAGTTGATCGATATTCTTGTCGTGCCCGGAAACGGCTTTTGTTGAGGGTGTGAAAATAGGTGTGAGCAGCTTATCACACTGTTTTAGGCCGGGCGGAAGTTTGTGTCCGCATACCGCGCCTGTTTCTTTATAGTCTTTCCAGCCTGAGCCTTCCAGATAACCGCGTACGACACATTCAATTGGAAACACTTCAGTCCGGCGGACAAGTGTTGAGCGGCCGCGAAGACCTTCGTGACCACGAATAACATCCGGCATCGCGTCGAGATCGGTCGAAATAACGTGATTATCGGTAATTTGTGTCAGTCGATCGAACCAAAACGCCGAGAGTTGTGTCAGCACCTCGCCTTTGCGCACGATCCGGGTCGGCAAAACACAGTCGAACGCCGATATGCGGTCGGTCGCAACCAGCAGCAATGTCTGTCCGTCGACCTCGTAAATATCGCGAACCTTACCGCGATGCAGCAATTGTAAATCGTTTATTTCAGTTTCTGTAATGGTCGAAACATCCATCATGATCGGTTTGTCGTATCTGGGCAGGTGATAATAATAATAATAATAAAACCCGTCTCAGTTAAATGCTAATAGATATAAAGTTTTTCTTGAACGATGCTGATGATAAACATATACTAACATCGTTGAAATTTATAATGACAAAACGATGGAAAATATGCATAATGGAATGTGGCTGTCTTAGTTTAGATAGCCGTCTCAACCCGAACGCGCGTTTGGCCCTCCAAATTTCTGCACTATTCCAACGATTATTATTGACTTAATGAAAAGTACTTCCTCTTACCAATTCCAGTTTACCGCTTGCCTTATTAACCTGGCGTTATTTGCCTCGACTGTGGCGGCGCAATCTAACCTTGCGAAAGAGAAAGAATTAGTTGACGCATCCGGCGACCGTTGGACGTACACGATCATATTTGTAGTTGCCGTATGTCTCTGCGGCGCATTTTATTTATGGCGAAGAAGTAAAAAGGGTACAGATCAACCGCAGTATAACTATGGCAACCGTTACAAAGATTATTACAGTAATGACAGCTATGATATGGAAGGCGTCGATGCTGAAAAGGAACTCGAATGGCTCAGAAAGACCAAGAAATCGCCGGGGGTGAAGTCTGCAAAGTTACACCACGGCCTCAACCCTAATGCAGGTAAAAATTCAAAGAGAGGTTCGGTCAACGATAACGAACCAAATCTCGACACTAAAATCTTTCAGGAAAAGATGAGGAAACTACAGTATGCTCAGTTGCCGATTAATTCGTTCAGCGGGCTTACTGCGTCAAAAGAGTTTGAGCCGCTGCCATTGTCAAATGACCCTTCGCTCCTAAGCGCAATCGAGCAGGCAAATGAGGAATATGAAGATGATGAAGCGATACGCGACCTTTCGGTCAGGATACTGAAGGCGTTCAGGACCCGTAATTCGGTCGAGGCATTGTCTCAGATTGCTCTTTATGACCTCTCGTCTAATTTGAGGTCAAAGGCGGTTTCAATATTGACCGATTTTGATCATGAGTCGGTTTTTGAGGCAATCTTACTCGCTTGTGCCGATCCAACGCGTGAGGTTCGAGCGGCGGCTGCACGCGGGTTGTTCAGACTGAATTTTGACCGGGCCGATGCCTGGAAACGTATTATTGAGACAAAAGACAACTTTCGAATGAGTCATGCGGCCAGAGCGGCGATCGAAGCCGGGATAGTCGTAAAAGCATTTGACCGGCTCGTCCACGAGGATCGTAAGGTCGCGTATGAAACATTTGTGCTGGTCGCTCTATTGATTTACTCCGGCGAGACAAAAGAGATATTTGATGCGATTCGCGAACACAGAGACGACCGCGTAAAATTTGCCCTGATCCACGTGCTAAAGGCCATCAAGGATGTAAGATCGCTGACATTTTTGCAGGAACTGCACACGGAAGGATCTTTGCCGACCGATGTCGACGAAAAACTCCGGGAGGCGATCAAAACATTGGAGTTAGCGACGATGGAGCCGGTCGCCGTGAGCTAGGATTTGCAACAAACCCAGTAAAATTGATCTCCACTTACATGCTGCAGCCTTACGATCCAAAAGATGAAATTGCGCCCATGCGAGTCGGTTCTGCAGCGTCTGATTTCACTCTCAAAACTGAAAGCGAAAAGAACTGGAGTCTGCTTGAGAATCTCGGCCACGTTACAATTTTGCTGTTTTATCCGCAAAACGAGACTCTTGTCTGCACAAAGCAGCTTTGCTCGGTTCGTGATAATTGGGAAAAATATCTTGAGACCAAAGCCGTAATCGTCGGTATTTCACCGGCGACTCCAGAGGAGCACCAGATATTTTCGCAAAGTCACCAACTCCCGATCCCATTGCTTTCGGATCCCGACCGTAAAATAACTAAACTATTTGCAAAACATTGGCTGTATCCGATCCAGTTAACCCGCGCCGTGGTCGTGATCGACGCCAATGGCATTATCCGAAACCGCGACATTATGCTCCGCGCCTTTCGGCCGTCTGACTCGCGCCTGATAACCGATATTTATGCCGCCCGGGGTGATGCGTTCAATGAAACCTATACCGCGCTTCGAAACCGGATCTCAAAGGTATTAAACAAATAGTTTTTTGTGACGGAATATCGCCGTTTTTTACCAGTTCGGCACTTTTATCTTTTGCACGTTTGGTTTATGATTGAACGATGCAATTCCGTCTCATTTCTGCAAACACCCCCAAGGGCGATCAGCCGGAAGCGATCGAACAGATCGTCGGTGGCTTGAATGACGGCACGAAGAATCAGGTTTTACTCGGCATTACCGGAAGCGGCAAGACGTTCACTATCGCAAACGTGATCGAGAAAACCCAGCGGCCCACGCTCGTGCTGGCCCACAATAAAACGCTCGCCGCGCAGCTCTATCAGGAATTCAAAACTTTTTTCCCCGACAACGCGGTTGAGTATTTTGTTTCTTATTACGATTATTACCAGCCGGAGGCATACGTCCCGGCGGCCGACCTATACATAGAAAAAGAAGCGACTATCAACGAAGAGATAGATCGTCTGCGTCTATCGGCGACGCGCGCTCTGTTTGAGCGGCGTGATGTGATCGTCGTCGCATCGGTTTCATGCATTTACGGTCTCGGCGATCCGGATGCGTATTTTGGGATGCTGGTTTTTATCGAGCCGGGGCAAAAGATAAAACGTGAGGAGTTTTTGCAAAAGCTGGTCGATTTGCAATACGAGCGGGTCAATATAGATTTTGAGCGTGGGGCATTTCGCGTTCGCGGCGACGTTGTCGAATTGTATCCGAGCTATCAGGATCAGGCTTACCGGATCGAGTTTTGGGGTGACGAGATCGACGCGATATATACTATCGACCCGCTGCTCGGCGAGGTTTTGCATAAGCACGATTCGCGTGTGCCGATTTATCCGAAGACGCACTATGTGATGTCAAAACCGGTCATTAAACGTGCTATCCAAACCATTCGAGCCGAGCTCGACCAGCACGAAGAGTTTCTCGTGAATGAAGGCAAGATTGTCGAAGCGCAGCGGCTGCACCAGCGGACGATGTATGATCTCGAAATGATAAAAGAGATGGGCTTTTGCCGTGGGATCGAAAATTACTCAAGGCATCTGACCGGTAAACTGCCCGGTGAGCCGCCGCCAACGCTGCTTGATTATTTACCGTCAAATGCTCTGATGGTCATTGACGAGTCGCACCAGACAGTCCCCCAACTTGGGGCGATGTTCAAAGGAGATCAATCACGCAAAGGGACGCTGGTCGAATACGGCTTTCGCTTGCCGAGCGCTAAAGACAACCGGCCGCTCGATTTTCAAGAATTCGAGGAACGTATCAGGCAAACCATATATGTTTCTGCAACGCCCGGTCCGTATGAGCTTACCAAGACCGCAGGCGAAGTTATCGAGCAGATAATCCGGCCTACAGGTTTGCTCGATCCGGTCGTTGAGGTGCGTCCTGTAAAAGGCCAGATTGACGATTTGTTGGAAGAGTGTAGGCTGCGCGCCGAGCGTAATGAGCGTGTGCTGGTCACGACTTTGACCAAACGCATGTCCGAAAACTTGAGCGAGTATTTTGCCGACGTCGGCGTAAAAGTGCGATACCTTCACAGCGACATACACACGCTCGAACGCATAAAAATACTTCGTGATTTGCGGAGGGGAGAATATGACGTGCTGGTTGGCATTAACCTTTTGAGAGAGGGTTTGGATCTGCCGGAGGTTTCGCTAGTGGCTATTCTTGATGCCGATAAGGAAGGCTTTTTGCGTTCGCAAAGTTCGCTTATTCAAACTATGGGGCGCGCCGCCAGAAACTCGGACGGCAAGGCGATCCTCTACGCTGACAAGATCACAAAATCGATGGAATATGCGATCAGTGAGACGACGCGCCGCCGAGCGATTCAGGAGGAATACAACACCGAGCACGGCATCACGCCGACCACGATTATTAAATCGATTGACGCTACATTGGTCACCGCGTACGAGGCAGATTACTTTAAAATCCCGCTCGATCTGGATGCGTTTGAGGAGTATTCACCAAAGCAGCTAAAGGAAACAATCCAACAGCTCGAAGCCGATATGCGAAATGCCGCAAAAGAGATGAAATTTGAGCAGGCGGCGGAGATACGAGATCGGTTGAAGTATTTGCAGGAAAGGCGGTTGGAATATCAGTAAATATCCTTCTTAAACAACGTGGGACAAATGGTCACGATTTTCCGACGGAGCGCTAAAGAGTTTTTTGCCGCCAAACCCGGATGCGTCAGCGGCTGGATTGCTCCTGCCACGAAACTGTTCCGTCCGAAGTCCGCACACACTTTCTCCGAAGCTATTTACAATTCTTGCGATGTCGTGTCGTGTTTTGCACTGTCATTTTATTTCTTGTTCGCAACCTCTATTAGCAAATTATCAAACTGTCGTGCTGTCAAGGTTGTATTGAATTGGTTTTCAGTTTTTGTTTTTAAGTTAAAGCACTTACAAAAATATTTTGCGTATTCCGCATCAACTGTTTTGAGTTTCGTCAAAGGTTTGAGAGTTTTAGGAACATCACTAACAAAATCTCTCAAAGCATTTACAACACGACTGTCGTAAATGAAAAACAAGTCGGGCAGATGAAAGTGTAAATACTTTGAACTGAAAGAACGCTTGTTCAACTTAGTAATTTCAAAAAGCATTTTCGTCAAGGAATAATGCACTTCCAAAACTCTTTGCAGGTTGTCCGCATTGAGTTTTTTCAACTGGCTTAGTTCGGCTAATTGTCGGTCAAGGTTTGACTTAATAAATGCTGGCGCGACAGTGTTAATGTAAAAGTCATCTCCGTTACCAACCGTTTCAGATTTGTTCTTTCGTCTCTCAACCGCAGCAGCATAAGTCCTTCCGATAATCAGAACCTTTCCTAAAACCACATCATGCCTGTCATGCTGGAACTTCTCGCGGCACATCTTGTAAAGAATTTCGTTACCAAACTGCCAAGGTTGTTCGCCTTTACATTTATTTATCTGTTCGAGTGTCGGCAGTTTCATCTTGTTTGTCGTGGCAATAGTGGATACTACCATAAAATCGATTTCGCTTAGCCTGGAAACGCAATAAGGTTGTTCAGTCGCGTTTTTTGGCTAGTTTCGTTAAGATTCTTTAGTGCAGATAAAAACCCAACTCGACGACATTCAGAACTATCTAACTGACGCCAGTAATATGCAGGGAGGGCACGCTGCCAAACTCTTTATTCCTGAATCAATAGAAGAGATCGCCAAGATAATCCGCGAAGCGAACGAAAGCAAAACGCCGGTCACGATCTCAGGTGCGCGGACGGGGACGGTCGGTGGAGCTATTCCATTTGGCGGGTATGTTATCTCACTCGAAAAGCTTAATAAAATAAAAATAGATAAAGAATCGAAAACCGCGATAGTCGGAGCCGGCGTGACACTGGCAGATTTGCAAAAAGCGGTCGATGCCGAGGCACTGTTTTATCCGCCCGACCCGACCGAGTGGAGCTGTCAGATCGGCGGGACGGTCGCAACGAACGCTTCGGGTGCGAGGAGTTTTAAATACGGGGCGACGCGTGAGTTTGTGCAGCGTTTGACAATTGTTCTGGCAAACGGAGATATTGCAGAGATCCGTCGCGGCGAAACGTTGGCGGCTGATGACGGCACGATAACTCTCACTACCGAAAATGGCCGCGAGATCAGTGCGAAAATTCCGACATACGAACGCCCCAACGTTCGTAAAAATGTAAGCGGATATTTTAATGAGCGGCCGCTCGACGCTATTGATCTCTTTATCGGCAGCGAGGGCACTCTAGGTGTCATAACCGAAATTGAGTTAAGTTTATTACAAAAGCCGGAAGGTTTTTTCAGCGGCATTGTGTTTTTTGCAAACGAAGCTAATCTGCTGGGCTTTGTCGATGAAGTTGGAGATCTTTCGATTTCAAATTTCAAATCTGAAATTTCGAATCAGATCGGTGCGTCTCTCATCGAGTATTTTGACGACAGGGCGTTGAAATTTATCTCTGAAAAATTTCCCGAGACTCCAAATGGCATGGCTGGGGCGATATTTTTTGAGCAGGAAACGACGACAGAAACAGAAGACATTTTGCTTGAACAATGGAACGATCTGCTCGAAAAACATAATGCCGATCTTGAGCGTTCGTGGTTTACGACGAATGAACAGGACCGCGAGAAAATGCGTGAATTCCGGCACGTCTTGCCGGTCGCTGTTAATGAACGCATAACCAAATATAAACAGCGAAAGGTAGGCACGGATATGGCTGTGCCGGATGAGAATTTCCTTGCGTTTTTAAGATTCTACAAAGATACGCTTCTGCGAAGCGGCATCGACTATGTAATTTTCGGGCATATTGGCGACTGCCATTTGCATGCAAATATGCTGCCTAAAAATGCTGACGAAGCTGAAAAGGCACGGCATATTTACGGCCGCTGCGTCGCTCAGGCGATTATGCTGGGCGGGACGGTTTCGGCGGAGCATGGTATCGGCAAACTCAAACGAAAATACCTCTCGGCGATGATGGGCGAGCGGTATTTGAATGAAATGGCTGAGATTAAGCGGGCTTTCGACCCAAACAGCATTTTGGGACGCGGGAATATGTTTGACGAGAGCTATATCTAGTGCAGAAGCCCGTACTTTGGGCTAATATAACAGCATGATCAAAGCAATTTTAATGGACTTTAACGGCGTCATTATAAATGACGAGTCTATCCAGCAGAGAGCATATCAGGAAGTCCTCGGAAACGAAGGCGTCGAGCTGACGGAGGATGATTATTATTCGGCGCTGGGCATGGATGACCGGACGCTTGTTTTTTCGTCATATAAGGGCGCCGGAAAAACAATTGAGCCTGAAAAGATCACGGAAATCGTAGCCGCCAAAACCGCCAAATGGAAAGAGATGATCCAGGACGACCTGCCGCTTTTTGTCGGGATCGGCGATTTTATCGAAAAGATGTCGCGTGAATTTACGCTCGGGATCGTCAGCATGGCCGAGCGCGGCGCGATCGACTTTGTGTTGGAAAGAAGCGGGCTGGCGAAATATTTTTCGACCATCGTCAGTGCCGAAAATGTATCAAAATGCAAGCCTGACCCAGAGTGTTTTCGAATTGCATTTCGTCAGATCGACGCTGTTCGAATCTCGCAAGGACATTTGCCCATGACGCATGGCGAATGTCTCGTTATCGAGGATTCGCCGCCTGGAATCACAGGCGCAATAAATGCTAATCTTCCTGCTTTGGGCGTAACAAACACGGTCGGTACACAGGCTTTACGGGCTGCGGGGGCCGGAGCGATTGCGACCGACCTTCGCGACTGGATGCCCGAATCGATCCGCCGCGTTTTTGTTTAGGAATCAGCCACAGAGTTCACAGAGTACACTGAGAAAGATCGACTTTATTGTCGAGTCTTCTGACGCCCAATTGATCTTATATTAAATTTCTCTCTGTGCTCTCTGTGAACTCTGTGGCTTAAAAGATATGTCAGATTATTTTATTTCGATCGAGCAGACTGAGAATGATCTGCTCGCATGTGCCGCTTATCTTGCCGAACGCATAAAGAGCAGCGACGGCCATGCCGAGGCGATGAAAACAATCCTGCCTCGATATTTGGCAAAGGGCGACGTGGATCTCGCCGCCGAACTGGCAAATGCGGTTGACGATCCGTTTTCACGGGACAGGTTATTAACGATCGTAGCCGAGAAATGTGCCGAGATCGATGACTATGAGTATGCCACGCAGCTTGCCGAGGCAATCGAAGATGATGGTTTGCGGGCGCAGGCACTAGAGCGGATTGGGCTCATCCTCGCTGGTAAAGGTGAGACCGAAAAGGCGGCCGTGATCGCCTCATCAATGTCCCATCCGGATTTTGTATTTGCCGGCATTGCGGTCAGGCAGGCGGCGGATGGCGACGATACTGCGGCGACCGAGACGCTTGATGGGATTGCGTTTTCATCGGCCCGCGTATCGGCTTTGCAGCAGATCGCTGCCGCCCGCATCGAGGGTGACAATCCAAAATCGGCGGTTGAAATGCTCGATCTTGCGGTCGAAGACGCTATTGAGATAGAGCATGACGAAGAGAGAATCAGGTCGCTCTGTGAGACTGGTAATCTTTTTATAGACGCCAAGCTAAACGACAAAGCGGTCGAAACATTCGTGAAAGCACGCGAGTTTGCCGAGGTTTTGGACAATATCCATCGCGATTTTTTCCTTTCAAATTGTGCACTCGGCTTTCTCCATGCCGGAAGCGATGAACTGACCGACCGGACGCTCGATCTGATCACAGATAAGTCTCAGATGGCGTCTGCGTTGCTCGGCATTGCCCGCGATCAATGGAAAAAATCGGAAAAAGAAGACGCCGTGGAAACTCTGGAAGAAGCCTACGCGATACTCAAATCCCAGCGCGATAACGAGACCCGCGACAGCCGCGCGCGAAACGGGTTGCTGGCGTCTATAGCGGCTCAATTTGCCGTTTTTGGCAAAACCGAGCGGGCGTTTGAATCAGCGGACGAGAATCAGAACATCGACGAACAAGTCGCAGCCTTGTCGCAGATCGCTCAAATATTCACGATGCAGCATGAAGGCGAACTTGCCCGCCAAGCGATCGAGGCCATCCCGGATGACGCGAGTCGTCTGTTTGCGCTCATTTCGGTCGCCGACGCAAAGGAAAAACTTGGCGAAAGCGCCGCCGAGATCACGACGCTCGATGAAGCAGCGACGCTGGTCGGAACTGTCCCCCAGCTTGCCGCGCGCTCAAATGTTTTGAATGAATTGGCTATGCGGTTTGCGAGCCACGACCAGCCGGAAAAGGCACGTGAACTCTCACTCGCGAATCTTGATGTCATCTCGCAGATACGCGATGAGAGCAGCCGGGCGGCGGCATTGGCAAATATCTCGGACATTTATCATATCGCAAATCTCGAGCTGGCCGACTCGGAAAAGGCAGTGCTCGAACGAATGATACAACATTTATAGACTCAGATGTTAAGTGACACCCCGCAGCCATGTGATGAATCAATCGTCCACTCGTGCCCGGACGTAACCGATTGCGGCAAAGCCACGGGGCGTTGGGTTCTTCTTGCGGCAATTCTCGGATCCAGCATTACTTTTATAGACGGAACGGTCGTCAATGTCGCTCTTCCCGTTTTGCAAAAAGAACTGGGTGCAAGCGTGGCCGGTGCGCAGTGGATCGTCGAATCTTATGCTCAGATGCTCGCGGCCTTGATCCTTGTAGGCGGCTCTCTGGGTGACCGTCTTGGCCGCAGGCGCGTTTTTACGTGGGGCGTTACTTTGTTTGGCGTTGCCTCGATCTGGTGCGGATTGGCTCCGGGATTGACAAATTTAATCGCGGCCCGGGCTGTGCAGGGGATCGGAGCGGCTCTGCTTGTGCCCGGAAGTCTGGCTCTGATAAGCGCAAATTTTGCAAAAGAACGACGTGGGCGGTCAATCGGAACATGGTCGGGATTTACAGCCATTGCCGCCGGTTTCGGTCCCGTGCTTGGCGGCTGGCTCGTTGCGAGTTTTTCGTGGCGGTGGATCTTTTTTATTAATGTCCCGATGGTCGTCGCTGTGCTGCTTATCTCTTGGTTTCGCGTACCGGAAAGCCATGACGAAAAAACGAAAGGAAGCATTGATTGGCGCGGAGCGGCACTGGCAACCGCTGGACTCGGCGGCATTGTCTTTGGCCTGATCGAGTCAAATGCGGGCGGGTTTGGCTCGGTTCACGTGATCGTAAGTTTTGCAGTTGGAGTTGCAGCGATCGCGGGATTTGTGTTCGTAGAACTGCGTCAGAAAAATCCGATGATGCCATTCGGATTGTTTCGCTCGGCGACATTTGCGGGGGCTAATTTGTTGACACTTTTTCTGTATGCCGCACTCGGCGGTCTATTGTTTTTTCTTCCCTTCAATCTTATTCAGGTGCAGGGTTACACACCGGCAGCGGCTGGCGGGGCGTTGGTGCCGTTTGTAATTACGATGGTTGTCCTTTCACGTTGGGCGGGAGGTTTGGTGGATCATTACGGCTCGAAACTGCCTTTGGTAATAGGGCCTCTGATCGCGGCAGCCGGATTTGCGTTATTCGCTTATCCGGGAGCCGACGCAGCCAATTATTGGACAAGTTTTTTCCCAGCGGTAATCATAATGAGCGTGGGGATGTCCATCGCGGTCGCCCCGCTAACGACCACAGTGATGGGGGCGGTTGAGGAGCGACATGCCGGTATAGCTTCGGGCATAAACAACGCCGTTTCACGAACGGCTTCGCTGATAGCTGTAGCGGTATTTGGAGTCGTTATGTTAACGGCATTTGGAAATGGTCTCGACAAACGTCTGGATTCAGTTTCGATCTCGCCGGAGATAAAGACACAGATACTTGCCCAGACAGGCGCTCTGGTTAATCTCAAAATTCCGGATGGCGTAAACGTCGATGAGCAGGCAAAAATTGTGCAAGCGGTTAGAGAGTCGTTTGTGGGCGGTTTTCGCTTTGTCTCATTTCTGGCGGCTGGACTCGCGGTGTTGAGCGCGATTGCTTCATGGTTTTTGATCGAAGGTAAGCCAAAACAGCGATCCAAAGCCAAATAAACTTCAAAATAAATCGTTCCCGATCAGATCGTCAAAATCATCACGTTTTCTGACCAGTTCGGCCTCACCATTCTCTCGGATTAGGACAACAGCGGGCAGGAAACGGCCATTATATTGCGATGACTGAGCCATCGTATAGGCGCCGCAGTTGAGAAGGGCGAGGATCTCACCGGGGTGGACATTGTCAGGCAGCAGCCGATAGTCCGGCAAACGATTTTCGCACTCGATATCAAAATAGACATCGCCGCCGTCACACAACGGGCCGGCGAGTTTATACGGAAAACTGTGCTCGTCATCGGCATGATTTGCCGAAATCAGATGGTAGTACCATTTGTAGGTTTCCATCGAGAGGAGGATGTTGAAGCCGGCGTCGGTCAATAACCATTGGTCTGTTTGATTGAAAGTTAAACCACCCGCTACCGCAGGTGGTTCTGACTGAATCGGTCTTTCCTTTGTGTTACGAACAGTTGTCAAACAAATCCCGGCGTCGGAAATGATGCTGCGACCGGGTTCGATCAGCAGAGTTATATTTTCGATTAGATCGGATGCATTTGCATTTTGGGCGACGTTTTTGAGTGATCGCCAGGCGCTTGAAATAGCATCAGCAGGGTCGAAATCGGCCCCCAGCATTTGTCGCTGTTCATAGGGAAAAATCGTGTTGGATTCGTCAGAGTTCAGATAATTGATAGGAAAGCCGCCGCCGAGGTTAATGTGCTTGAGTTTGATGCAAGTATCGTTGTGAATTCGCAGCAAACTCGCGAAGAGTATTTGTAAGGCTACGGTATAAACTCCGGCTTCGGGATTTTGCGACCCGATGTGCAGATGAATGCCGCACAGATCGAGATGCGGCGAATCTTTATATTTATGAAAAGCGGAAAACGCCTCGTCCGGCATCATGCCAAATTTTGATGTCAAAAGGGCGGTCTGAAGACCGGAATGAGTTTCGGTTTCGATCTCGGGAACAAGCCGCAGACTGACATTTGCCCGTTTGCCCAGTCTTTTGGCCGTTTCCTCGATCAGTGATAATTCATACAGCGAATCGACCTGAATAGCGTAGATCTCGGCGTTTATCGCATTCTCGATCTCCCAAATCTCTTTGCTCGTGCCGTTGAAGATGATCTGGTCGCCGCGAAAACCGATCTTTAGAGCCTTCCAAAGCTCGCCGCCCGAATTGACCTCGATGTCGCATCCAGCGTCTTTGACGGTGCGGAGAATTGCCATCGTTGACATCGCTTTCGCCGCGTAGCAGACCTTAAGCGGGCAATCTATCACTGACTGCACTTTCGTTAGACGCTCTATATTATGCCGGATACGCGATTCGCTAAAGACGAAAAGCGGCGTGCCGTGTTCACGTGCGAGATCGACCGCCGAAACTCCGTCGATGTGAAGTTGGCTGTTTCTAACTTCAAGAAAATTATCGATCTCCCAAGTTTTAGACATAAATAGAAAAAGCTCGAAACCACAGATAAACACAGATGAACGCAGATGGCAAAGATGATCTGATCTGTGTCAATCTATGTTTATCTGTGGTTAAAATTTCTTATTAAGTTGTATTCCCGTTCCTCGCGGATACAGCCCCGGTAGCGAGATCGGCAAGTGGCCCGTATTATCCTGCAACCCAAAAAGGGCGCGGATCGATGCACGCTGAAGGCTGGGCATATCGCCATAGGCGACCAGGTACGTTTTTAATTGCGGAAAAGCACCGAGAATATATGGATTGCCATAGCTGACGCCTATGACATTTTTTCCGTTTGCCAGCAGATCGCGGAGTATCCTGACACCGGAATCGGGCAGGCCGACGCTGTTTTTTGCACCGGAACGGACTCGGCCGTATAGGGCGGCAATCACAACATCTGCGTTTTTTACCACCTCACGGGCCCGGGCAATTTGCTCGGGGGATGAATTGTCCTGCAATATTGCGGAACTAAAGCGTATGCCGTTTGTGCGCAGTTCCTGAGACAAAGTGCCAATTGTTGACTCTGCTTCAAAACCATTCGAAATGGCGAGAACGCAGACCTTTTTGCTGCGGTCGAGTGGTATCGCTCCGGCGTCGTTGCGAACCAGCGTTATCGCCTTTTCGCCGATCTCATCGGCAAGTGCTCCGACATCTTTTGTCGAGACAATGCGGTCAATCTGATCGAGCGGCGTTATTTTATTTTTGTAAAGCCCAAGCTCATATTTCCATGCGAGTATCTTGCGGACGGATTCGTTTAACCGAGTCTCGGTGATGCGACCGGATTTTACAGCTTCGATCAGGCCGCCGATCATGGCGTCAGTATCGGCCGGTTTTTCGAGAATGTCGGCCCCGGCGAGAAATGCTCTGACACCGGCCTCTTTTTGATCAAAATAAAGCGTCAAACCGCTCATTCCCATCGCGTCTGTGACGATCAGGCCCTGAAAATTCAACTCTTTTCGCAAAATTTGTGTTTGCACGACCGGCGACAGCGTAGCGGGCATCGTCGCTTTAAGATCGACAATCTCGGCGCCCTCTTCGGCGTCAACTCGTACGTGCTGTTTCAGCGGTTTGATCTCGGTTGGGTCGATCTGCGGCAGGCCGATATGGGCGATCATGATCGAGCCGATACCGGCCTCGATCGCTCGGCGAAACGGAACAAGCTCAGTCTTTTCGAGGCTTTCACGCGAATGATCGATGATCGGCAACCCCCGATGCGAATCGACATCGGTATCGCCGTGTCCGGGAAAATGTTTTGCGGTGGCGAGCACACCCTGGCTTTGCAGGCCTTCCATAAAGGCAACGCCAAATGCTGCCACAGTTTCAGGATCCTCGCCAAACGAACGCACGTTTATCACAGGATTATTGGCGTTATTGTTAATATCCAAAACCGGTGCAAATACATGCTGGATGCCTAGAGCCTTAGCCTCGCGGCCGGTGATAACGCCCATTTTTCGTGCGTATTCGGGATTGCCGGTCGCCCCGACGGCCATATTCCAGGGGAAGTTGGTCGCGTCGCCAAACCGCATCCCAACGCCCGTTTCGGCATCGACCGAGATCAACAGCGGAGTTTTTGCATTCTCCTGCATCCGGTTGACGAGTTGAACGGTCTCGTAGATCGGCGCGCCAAAAAGGATGATGCCGCCGACCTTGTTTTGGACAACATCGCGTTTGATGTCTTGAAAATATGCACTGTCCTGATTTGTAAATTTGGCGTTGATGCCGATCTGTATAAGCTGGCCGACCTTTTCCTCGACCGACATTTTTTTAAGCTGTTTGTCGGCAAATTTCCATGCGTTTTTTGAGGGCTGTAGCTTGCTTGCACCGGACGGAGACTGAGAAGAACCCGTTACGGGTAAACCGCAAAACAGAACAAAGATAAGAACTAATGTGACAAAAGCTTTCATTATAAATAAACCAAATTAATTCGTATCCGTGACGACATTGGCCGGGCGTAACGGGAAAACGCAACTGACAATGTAGCCGACGGAAAGGCAAACGATCGTCCCAGTGATGACATACCACGTCCAGGCGAGCTCGGTGTAGATTTTGATGAAAAGCATACATACCATCGATGCCAACATTCCAACTACCACTCCGACGGAATTGGCCCTTTTCGTCAAAACGCCAAGCAAAAATGCCCCGAGCATCGTACCGTAAACGAGCGAAGCAATAGTCAAACCGACCGTGAAGACCGATCCCCAGTTTCTCGCAAAGATCGCGATAGCTATCAAAATGACGCCCCACGCGGCTGTGAGCCAACGCGAGAGTTTAAGCAGTGATTCGTCACTCGCGGTCGGATTTATCAGCGGTTTATAAAAGTCCAAAACGGTTGTTGAAGCGAGCGAATTTAACGAACCGCTCAGATTCGACATTGCCGCGGCGAAAATAGCTGCGATCACTAGGCCTGAGATGCCGTGAGGGAGTTGTCCGACAATGAAGCGCGGAAAAATTTCATCACAACGCTTTGCACTGAGGCATTGGCTTGCTGAAAGTGCGGTATCTGAGACCTCGACGTGGGCGTAGTAGGCGTAAAGCATGACGCCGATTGTCAGAAAAAGTACAAACTGAAAAAGTACTACAAACCCGCTCAAAATGACTGCCTTTTGGCTGTCTCGCTGATCTTTGCAGGTCAGCAGACGTTGGACAAGCAATTGATCCGTACCATGAGACGCCATTGTCAGAAACGTTCCGCCAAGCACGCCCGCCCAGAATGTAAATGGCAACCCAAGCGACCAATTGAACGAGAAAACCTGGAATTTCCCCGCCGCTGTGCCTTGGGCGACGATCTCATTCCAACCCCCCGGCACGAGAGTCAGCAGCATATATGCCGCGACCAGTGAGCCGCCGATATAGATTATCAGTTGGATCAGATCGGTCCAGATGACAGCCGCGATACCGCCCTCGAATGTGTAGATCAACGTCAGCACACCGACGATAACGATTGACCAGATAGTCAGATTTGGGAAATTTGGCAGTGAGGACGACAAAACCGCGGTCAGGACAATAGAAGCTGCGAAGATCCTGACGCCCTCGGCCAGGGCGCGCATTATCAGGAAAAGCGAGGCGGCAAAGTTTTTAACCGAGACGCCAAACCGGTTTTCGAGCAGTGTGTAGGCGGTCATCAGATCGCCCTTAAAATACGCGGGGATAAAGAGAAAACTGATCACAAATCGGGCGATCACATAGCCGATGACGACTTGTAAATATGTGAAACTACCGCCTTGTTCTGGATAAGTATAATTGGCATAGGCGATTGCGGGAATGCCGATCAGCGTCAATGTGCTGGTTTCGGTAGCGACGATAGAAAGGCTAATGACCACCCAATTGATGTTCTTGGCCCCGACAAAATAGTCCTTGACCGTCCGCTGCGATTTGCGAAACATTACGCCGAAGATCGTGATCCCGACGAGGTAAGCCAGCAGAACTATGTAATCAATTGTCGAAAATCCCATAAATTACCCCAGGATGATTAGCTACCCGATCTTACCAATTCCACTGCTTTCTCGACGACAAAACCTGTCTTACTCAATGCATTCTCTGCTTGCCTTCGATCAACGTTTGCCAAATACATTACCAATGCAATGCGTAGATCGCCACCAGCGTCGTCAAATAAATTGCTTGCTGATGTTTTGTCCAATCCTGTTTCGGCCATCAAAATATGAATCGAGCGTTCTTTTAGTTTGTCGTTCGACGCACGGACGTTTGTCATGCGGTTGCCTTTGACATAGCCGAGGCGAACAAACGCGACGGTTGAGATCATGTTCAGGATCATCTTTTGCGCCGTGCCGGCTTTCATCCGGGTCGAGCCGGTGATCGCCTCGGGGCCGACGACCGGGACGATCGCCGCATCGACAGCTTTTGTAATGGCCGAACCGGGAACGCAGGTTATGCAAGCTGTCCAGCAGCCGATCTTGCGAGCATATTCGACAGCGCCAATTGTGTAAGGCGTTAGGCCCGAAGCTGCGAGTCCTACAACCGCGTCGTTTGCTGTTACATCACTCTTTTTCAGGTCTTCGGCACCGGCCTGTTTGTCGTCTTCGCTCGATTCGGTCGCTTTGTAAAGAGCATCATATCCGCCCGCGATCACGCCCTGCACGAGGTCGTAACTCACGCCAAACGTCGGCGGGATCTCGGACGCGTCCAGCACGCCAAGCCGCCCGCTTGTGCCCGTCCCGACATAAAAAAGCCGCCCGCCGCCGCGCAAACGCTCGACAACCTCGTCGATCACCGCCGCGATCTCAGTCAGCACTTTTCGAACCGCCGCCGCGACCGTCTGGTCCTCATCATTGATCAACCGAACCGCATCAAGCGCCGATACCTGATCGATCAAAGCGGTTTTTGGATTTTCCTGTTCTGTTACCGGCAGCGTCATTTGAATCTAAGAATGCAATTTAACGCGCCAATCGTCAAGAAATGGATGCCCGTTGACTAAATGGGAGAAATCGTGATCCCGATTTTTTCCTTTTGTCGCGTATATATCTAGGGGCAGGAATTGATCGCAAAAGTTTCCGCCTGGGTTACGAGCGAGGGAATAAACCGACCGTGAATTTGTCTGAATTTTATCAGTTTAATTTTAGCCGCTTGACGACGTCATTGACTTATTTCAACCGTCTTATTAATATAGCTCCGCAATCGTCTAAGAAACTGTCGAAACGTGGTTCAGCAATGAACGCATCATCTCTCTCTAAAAAAGAGATTACCGCCATGCTTCGTGCCTGGGGCGCTGGCGAGCACGAGGCAACCGAAGAGTTGATTCGTGCCGTTTACAGAGAACTGCGGCTACAGGCTCGCTACCAGCTCCGAAACGAACGGGCCAATCACACGCTCCACACCACCGCTCTGATCAACGAGGTCTATATCAAACTTGTCGATCAACGCGCCGTCAAGTGGGAAAATCGTGGTCATTTCTTTGCTTTAGCAGCGAAATTGATGCGGCGAATACTGGTTGACCACGCAAAAACCAGGCACCGGAGAAAACGCGGCGGACCCGAAGAAAATGTGGCACTCGAAGACGTGCTAAAAACAAACGCGCTCGCCGCACCTGACGAAAAAGCACTTGATTTGCTTGCCTTGGACGAGGCCCTCGAAAGATTGGCGACGATAGATCCGCAACAGGTTCAGATCGTCGAGCTTCGTTATTTCAGCGGGCTCGATGTCCCGGAAACCGCCGAAATATTGAATATTTCTACCGCCACCGTAAAACGCGACTGGGCGGTAGCCAGAGCCTGGCTCAAACACGAACTGACTCGTGGAGAAAAGGCATGAACGAAGAAAAATGGAAACAAGTTAAGGATCTGTTTCACCAGGCACAGGCCTTCCCTGTCGAAGATCGTGTCGAATTCTTAGATAAAGCGTGTGCCGGGGACACTGTTGTTCGTGAAAAGGTCGATGACCTTCTCGGATCGTATGAAAGCGGATTTCTCGCAGACCCGATACTGCATGAGGTCGTTGAGATCGTCGGTGCCGAAAATAATTTCCAGGAAGGACAGGTAATTGGCCGCTACCGTCTAAAGGAGCTGATCGGGATAGGCGGAATGGGCGAAGTCTACCGCGCGGACGACACCGAACTCAACCGCCCCGTCGCTTTTAAGGTCCTTCATGAGGAAGTAGCTGGGGACAAAGAGCGCGTCCGTCGCTTTATACAGGAGGCTCGTGCCGCGTCGGCTCTAAACCACCCAAATATTCTGACGATCCACGAGATCGGCTCATTCCAAGGTGCCAGATTTATTGTCTCGGAGTACGTGAACGGCGAGACGCTGCGCGAGCGGATGCGAGGCGGTCTGACATCGGCCGAGAGCCTCGACATCATGTGCCAGGTTGCAACGGCACTACAGGCGGCACATTCGGCCGGCATCGTTCACCGGGACATCAAGCCTGAGAACATCATGCTGCGACAGGACGGACTTGTGAAGATTCTTGACTTTGGCCTCGCCAAACTTACCGAGGCTGACGATTTGCCAATAGACCCGGCTTCTCCCACAGTTTCTCGTCTGCAAACCAGTCCCGGCCTTATCATGGGCACCGTCGCCTATATGTCTCCCGAACAAGCTCGCGGCCAGGCAGTTGATTCGAGGACCGACCTGTGGAGTCTCGGCGTCGTTTTCCACGAAATGCTCACCGGCGAGTCGCCCTTCAAAGGCGAAAGCGTCACGGACCTCGTCACCTCGATCATCAAGCACGACCCGGCTTCACTCAATCTACGGTCGATTTCCGAGGAATTGAAACCTATTTGTACAAAGGCCCTAGCAAAGGACAAACAGTCGCGGTATCAATCCGCGACAGATTTACTACAAGACCTACAAGGAGAACGAAAGAAAATGGAATACGCAATACATACCGACCGATTCATCAGCGTCAGCAGCACCGACGAACTAAAAACCCAACTCATCCGCCGGCGCCCGACATTGAGCGCGGAGTACATCGTGACCAGTGTTAAGCGCCATAAGCTCGCAACGCTCGCCTCGCTTGCAGCAGTGCTTTTCCTTGGAGTTGGCCTTTCGGTTTATAAATATAACGGAGCTCCCCAGCCGGCCGATCTAAACGGGGCTTTTGCTGCAGTGATCGGTCCTTCAACCACTGAAGCAGATCTAAAGATCTCGCGATTCTCGAGTCCGGGAAGGATGGCACAGATAGCCATCTCACCGGATGGGATATATATCGCGTATATTACCAAAGATGGAGGAGGCAAAAACGGGCTTCGGTTGCGTAATCGAGAGACGTTGAGCGATGTCGAGGTCGTTCAAGCCCCCACTGCAGGCGAATTCGAAGATATCGGTTTTTCGCCGGATTCAGGTCAGATCTACTATCGTCACAGCTTTCCACCCTACACCGGCAATACGATCAACAGGGTGCCACTTTCAGGCGGACCATCAACAAAGATAATAGTCGATGCAGAAACGGGGGGCTCTATCTCGCCTGACGGAAAGATGATCGCTTTTAGCCGCGAGGTTGACAGATCACCGGGCTCCGGCGGCGGTGACGATGTCATCGTCGCGAACGCTGACGGGTCCAATGAGAGGGTTCTTGTCCATTCGCCCTTTGCCGGACCAGCCTGGGTTGCCACAGATCAGGTTCCCACATGGTCGCTCGACGGTCGCTCGCTGGTCTGCTGGACAGTCGTTCATTCACCGGACCCCAACCACCGGCTGACGATTCTCAGTATCGCTGATGGATCCATGCAGTTACGAGATGAAAAATGGTGGGACGTTACCGGGTCCGTCTTTATGCCCAACGGCTCCCTAGTGATCGCTGGTAAACCGATGGAGGCCGAAAAACTGGGGCCCTCTCAACTGTGGCTGATCGACCAGAATTCACCACCTAAGAGCATCACCAGCGATCTTATCGGCTACTCTAATCTCAGCGCCACACGCAAAGGAGACGTCCTTGTAACCATACAAAATCGCAGCTTAATAGATCTATGGAGCATTGTCGGAAAAGATGCATCCACGGCTACCCCCATCACGACCTCGGGCGAGCTGGTTGGCGGGGGAGGATGGAACTGGACGCCGGATGGGAGAATACTGTTTACATCAAGCGTCAGCGGCAATTCGGATATATGGATCATGGACGCAGACGGCGGTAATCGAAGGCAGCTGACCCATGATCACGGGATCAAGCGGGTCGCCTTCATGACGCCTGATGGACGATACATCGTTTTCACCAACAGCGCTAATGGCTGGGATCCTCATCTATTTCGGATGGATGCGGACGGGACCAATGTAAAGCAGTTGACCCCAAGCGGAATTGGAACTGCCTCAGAACGAATTCCCCGGATGTCCGGGGACGGGAAATGGGTTTACTATACTCAGTTATTCAAGGAATATCCCGGAAAGGAAACTCCGCCCAACGAGCTTCGCAAGATCCCGATCGCTGGGGGCGATCCGGTCGTGCTTGCCACTAATGCGGGATATGTCATGGACGTGTCCCCTAAGGACGGCCTCATTGCGTTTGACGATCAAACACCTCCGGTTAAACAGGGGATCCGCAGGGTAAAAGTAATGTCGCCGTCAACAGGTTCGATCGTCAAAACCTTGGAGTTTCCTCAAGCGACAGCTGTTGGTCAGATGAAGTGGTCGCCCGGTGGCCGCTACCTGACATTCGTAGATCAAACCAAACCTTTCCATGTCATTAGAGCGATGTCCCTCAACGGCAAGATCTTATCTAAACCCCTGGTCATATTTCAAGGCCAAATTGGGCTATTTGAGTGGACCAAAGATGGCAAACAGCTTGGGTATGCCCGTGGAACCCAGACGACCGACGCGGTCCTAATCACCAAGAAGGACAATTGATGTTCGGCGCATAAAGCTCAGACCTTATTAAGCTAGAGTTCTACTTTCCCGCTGAGTTAGGCCCTTGGACTTTCCAAACATTATTTCGTTACCTGAGGACATTTAAGAAAACTGGAGGAAAAAAATGATCAAAACAGGGTTAATTGCAGTGTCCATCTGCCTCGTCGTAGCAATGGAACTTGATGCTCAGGCGAAGCCGTCTTCGGCGCCCGCGTCTCAATGGGATTACGCCATTGACAAAAACATGAAGGCATCGGACCAAGTAAAAGCGAGGGCAGTTTTGCGTCGCGAAGCGGACAAGATCGACGCCTACATGAAGTTGGACCCGGTAGCTGCCGCCACATTCTTTGCCCCGGACTACATCCAAGTCAGTTCAAGAAACGGCTGTTGTAGCCACGTGCGCGACGAAGCTATCAAGCCTATTATCGACCATCGTGACGCTGCGGATCCTCATCCCATACAGTCATATACGCTGGAGTCGTTAAAGGTCCGGATCTACGACAACACAGCGATAGTGTCCGGAGCAGAAACCATCAATATGGAATTCACAAAGCATAGCCCGCCCGAGAAGGTTTCCGTCCGCCTTGTCTATAGTGACATTTGGCAGCTGCGCGGCCGGCAATGGGTGATGATCTAATCCCAAATTGCGCCGCTTTAGCTCATCAAGTAATTTAATCACCCCGCCGCCCCGGTTGAGAAACCGGGGCGGTTTTTTATTAAGAGAGGTTTTTATAAATTGCCACTAGCTTTAGAGGGTGTCAAAACTCACCGGCAGGTCCTTTTGAGAGTTGTTGAGACCTTCCTGAGCCATCGAAGATGGCGGCAGCATAAAGCCCCGGGCGTGGAGCCCGGGGATAGCAGGATACGATGTTTTGAAGCTGTCCTACACAGCGGCATGTTTATTGAGATCTGTCGCCCGCATTCGCGGGCTCGAATGGATTATGCGGCGTTACCCCAGGCTTACGCCTGGGGCTTTATGCTGTCGTCCGCTAAGCGGACTAAAACTTGAACAGCCGAGTTTTGACACAGCCTCTTTAGTAGTGGATAGGGTCAGAATTCCGATTCCGGCTTCAGCCAAAGAGTAAAAAATCTTTTCCTTATTGCTTTAGCCCAACTGGCAGCATCGACTATTTTTTCGATCCGTTTGTACTATTTTTCATCGCCATTAAAGCCGCAGCGTGGGAGGGCAGCATCTGTGGTACGGTTAGATAGGCTTTTGGGGCGACCGGGGCGATGACCTTTTTCATCGGGGTGGTCAGAAGCACACCTGCATTGAAAACGCCGCCGACACAGCCGATCGGGATCTTGCTGTTTTGCAGCCCAAGCTTTTTTATAACCGCGATGACGGCTATGCCGAGTTCGCGGCCAGCCTCGTTTAGTATCTCAATGGCGATCTTATCACCATTGAGCGCAGTTTCGACCACCAGACGGGCAAATCCGGCAATGCGGCTGTTGTCCATCTGCGGAGAATAGATTGCGCCGATCAGATTTTCGACGTTTGATGCACGAAAATACTCGGCGGCTCGTTCACTGAGCATTGTGGCTTCACCGCGCCCGTCGGAGGCTTTGGCGATTCTGTGAAGGGCATGTTCGGCGATGCCGCGTCCGCCGCCTTCGTCACCGGCGATCGGCCCCCAGCCGCCGGCTATGGCCCGCTCGCCGTCTCCATTCATTCCAAGCGAGATCGAGCCGGTTCCCGCGATTACGACGACGCCCGATTCGCCGAGTGTCGTGCCGTAAAGAGCGATCTCAGCGTCGGTTGTGACCGTGACATTTTTGATTCTAAGATGCGAAACGAAACTCTCACGGACGCGTTCTTTCATATCCTGGCGGCGGGTTCCGGCGAGTCCGAGCGTGGCGGCCGCGATATCTCCGCGTGACACCCCTCCAGCGTCACAGGCAGAAATGACCGCCTTTTCGATGTTGGCAACGGCCGGTTCGACGCCGACGCGCAGCGGATTTGACGGGCCGCCCTCGGCCTCGGCTACGACATCCTGAGACTCATTCATCAGGGCGACATTTGTTTTTGTGCCGCCGCCATCCACGCCTAAAAACAGCTTGTAAAGTTTGCGGTTGTGGCTCTTTTTTTTGACGGTTTCCGGCATTTCGATCAAACTGAATAAGAAAAAAAATCAATTCTATTGTTTGATAAACTTGACATATAATCAAAATTAACGGATTTTATGTATTCGATAAGCTATTCTAATCGACTAGGAAGCCGGAGTTGAACTATGGAGATCAGACAGCTAAAGGCGTTTCTTGCTATCGCCGAGGCCAAGACGTTTACGGCTGGTGCGAGGCGTGTCAACGTAACGCAGGCGGCAATTTCGATGCAGATCCGCCAGTTGGAGGATGAGGTCGGGCTGCCGCTTTTTACGCGGACGCCGCGTCGCGTGATCATGACTGAGGCGGGCGAATACTTGCTTGAACGCGCCAGAAAGATACTGCGGGAGCACGACAGTGCCGTTGCCGAGATCGCCGAACTTGGCGGCGTCGAACACGGCCGCTTGCGGATCGGTTCGGCATCGGCGGAATTTGTAACTCAGCAATTGCCACGGATTTTACAGCAGTTAAGAGGCAAATTTGCAAACTCAGAGCTGTCTGTAAGCTCGGGCACGAGCCAGGTTCTGGTCGATAAGATCATGCATGGCGAGATCGACATCGCTTTCGTTTCGCTGCCGGTCGATAACTCCAGTATCACGACCGATAAGCTGTTTAGCGACGAGATTGTGGCAATTGCCCACCCCGGACACCCACTCGCAAACGAGAAATATATCAGCGCTGCGGCGCTCGCGGGCGAGAAGCTAATTCTGGGTGAGCGTGGCGGCAACACGCGGCGGATGATCGACGATTTTTTTAACGCGGCTAACGTCCGGCCAAATATCGTGATGGAGCTTTCGCGGCAGGAGGCGATCAATCAAATGGTCGAAAACAACCTCGGCGTCGGCACGGCGGGTGCCAAAACTATTGCCGATGAGATCCGCGACGGCCGCCTCATCTCGTGGATGATCGAGGGAGCCGAGATCAACTGGGAACTCGGCCTTGCTCGGCTCAGAGGCGGCTATTTTTCGCCAATCGCGAAGGAATTCGTCGCGTTGTGCAAGGACAGTTTTGTGGAAAGAGAAAAAGAACTCAAAGCTAGGAAATAATTGGCCACGGATCGCACGGATAAAGACGGATAAGAATAGATCTAAATAGTGTTTTTATGAGATTTGTTGTGGGAGCAAATAGTCGTTCATTTTTCGCATTTCTTTTTCTGATCTGTTTTTATCTGTGTTCATCGGTGGCCAATTCTCCTGCTCAAGGTTTGCCGATTGCGGCGCCGCAGGTGGTTGGGATGAATGCGGCGAAGCTCGATCAAATCGACGCGCTTGTTGAGCAGGACATAAAGGATAAAAAACTGCCCGGTGCGGTCGTGCTGGTCGGGCATAAGGGCAAGATCG
>JBBRQM010000053.1:0-24766 GCA_038226395.1 Pyrinomonadales bacterium
CATCGGCATCCTCGATGAGCGAAGCGATCTGCTCTATATGAATCCGGCTGTTTGTTTCATCGTAAGCGTGAATGTCGATCTCAACGTCCGGCCCGAGGATTTTTTGCTCGGAGCATTCTTTGGCGAGTCCATATAAAACGGCAAGGGAATTCGACGGCATCGCCGAGCGCAACCATTGGATCACATAGCCGTCGTCATCGTAATGCGAGGGTTTTATCAGGATCAGACGGAATCGTTTTTTCGGGGGCATTGTTTCAGCCATAATATCACACGCAGCTTTAATTGATAGCGATTTTAGATTGCGTTTATATTGTGTAATGCTTTAGTGCGGTTAGGTTGACTTGGATCTGTAAGGTATTTTCATATACTGGCCGCCAGACAGTTCGTCCAGCATCTGAGCTAGCCGAGCAGCTTGCGTTTCCGGCCGTTTTGCTGATGAGATCCAGCCTATATAGTCGTTTTGTTGATATGGCGGCCTTGCGTTGTAAGCCTCGAAGAGGCCGGAGTTTTCGAGCGCGCATCGCACGGCCTCCGGCATCGGATGCCGCTCGCGTTTTGCTGGAGCAGGACGTTTAGGCATTCCCGGACGACGTTTTTTCTCCGAGATAGATTTTGTGACGGTCACCCCATTTGCCGTTTGTGGTCGTCCTTTGAGTCGCTCGACCGACAGGTCAAAGGCTTGTTTCATCAGCTTTTTGACATCGGTTTTGGGAAATTTTTTGATATCCGGCACACGCAGACTGCGAAACTGATTGCCGCCGCCGCGTAGCAAACCCTTCGGGTCATCAAGCTTCACACCCCACATAAATCCAAATATCACGCCGCGTGTCCCGACCGCGATATTGCAAAATATATCGCTCATCCTGTCCGTCGGCCCCCAGCCAAACGCGAGAAAGTTGTAATTATCATAGATCAGCTCGTTGCATTTGGGATAAAGATCCCAGACCCAGTCACGCAACGCAAGCGCGATCTCCCGCGAATCAACCGGATACGGTTCGAGAAATTTGAGCAGGTCTTTTGAGTCTTCTTTTGCCATATTCACATAATTAGCTTTTGTATTGTATCTAGAAACTGCTGAGCATCCGGCATCTTAAATCTAAATTCGAGCCTGCCCGACCAATCGGGTGAAACAGTGATGCATCAAATGCGACCAAAAGTTTTTGCCCGTCCTCGACCGAGAATTGCATCTTGCGGATACGTTCGTCCGTAAAAGGTACGTTGATTGCAGTATTTGTATAAGATGTTGCGGACAGTCGCATTTTTGTTACTACAACTGTTGATGTGAACGCCGATTTGTTGTAGAGAAACCGCTTTCCAGGCGCGTGAAAATCGCGATATGTGATCGTCCCGCGAAGTTTTTCATTAATAAGAACAATGCCTTCGCTTTGCAGCTCAGCCATCAACGCCGCAGGTAATTTACCTTTGTTAGTGAACCACGTTCGGATGGAATTGAACATTTCGAACCCCCCAAATCAGTGGATTAAAGCAATCCTCTTTCCTTGACCTTTAGATACGACTCCAACAATTTTGGCCCGAGCGTTTGGGTTGTTACATCGAGCGCTAAGCCGCCGAGTGTCTCGACCAAACGCAAAGCGGATTCGCGGCTGTGGATTATCTCCTCGGCGGCGGACTGGGTGAAAACGTCTTTGATATCTTTCGGCATTTGGCTGACCGCGGCATTCAAGTCGCGGTCACCGATTGTCGCGACCAGCGGCAAATGTCGCGGCCTGAGCAGCTTGAGCGAAGTTATCAATTCCTTTGAGCTGTCCTTGTCGATCAGATCGGTGAGGATCACGACAAATGAGCGTTTTTTAGTATTCGATGCAATAAATTGAAACGCGCGGGCGTATGACGGCTCGATAAGCTCCGGTTCGAGATCGTGAAGCGCTTCGAGCACGGCGTCGATATGCTCAATTCCGCGTTTTGGCGGCAGGTATTTGCGGACGCGACGGCCAAAAACGACAAGGCCGCAATTATCACCGGCACGAGCGCAGGCTGACATTAGAGCGAGCGATGCATGGATCGCGGTGTCAAATTTAGTCTCGTCGCCGATCCGCCCGGTCATCAGCCGCCCGGCGTCGAGAGCGATGATAACGGTCTGATCGCGTTCGATCTGGTATTGTCTTGTAGTGAGTTTCGAGCGTCTGGCTGTTACCGCCCACGAAATATGCCGGATCGAGTCACCGCGAACGTAATCGCGCATCGATTCAAACTCGCGCCCCTCGCCGCGCCTCACGGCTCGCCGCTGGATCGCCAAAAACGAACGCGCCCCTAGGGCTTTTAGCTCGATCTCGCGTGCCCGCCGCATATTCGGATAGACCTTGACGGCCTGCGGCTCGCCGATCTGTGACTGACACCAAACCAGGCCGAGGCGTGACAGATAACGCACCGTCGTCCAGCCAAATTCGTAACGCCCGCGCTTTGGCGGCGTCAGATCGTAATAAAATTCGGCCGTGTCTTGCGCCGGCAACGTAAATTCCGTCTCACGGGTTTCGCCGAGGAGCATTTCGGGCGGATACTCGTCTTTGATCCTGATATGGAGCAATCTCGGCGATGCATTCTCTACAATCAGGCTGATCTTCGTTGCATCCCCGATCGCAAAACGCCGGTCAAATTCCCGCGTGACCGTAAAACCGTCAGGCAGTTTCCTGCTTAAAAAAAAGTCTGTAATTGCCGCCGTGAGCAGCAAAACGTCAAAGATCAGCACCGCGTATCGCAGAATGGGGAAATTCCACGACAGCGAAAGCGGCACGACCGCGACCGCGAGCAGAATAAAAGTTCTTCGTGAGAATACGAATCGCATTAATTGCGTGATTATAACATCGCATCGTCTGATTCATACGCGAAAAGTTTGCCTGCCTCATGCAACTAAATCACGCCTTGGCGGTTCAAAGAGAAAGGTGACCTTATTTAGTCAAGCGGAGGGCGTATCGGACGAGTTGCATTTCTAATTACTTTTCTATTGCTATGCTATAGTGCGGCGGTTGCTCAGGAAACTCTTGCTCCGACCCCGACGTTGGGCGGCATCGAGGAAGTGTATCTCGCAAAAGACAACGGCGAGGGCAAGGCCGGCGATCAGGTGACTGAGTTTGACGTCACGGACATACCGATTCATTGCGTCGTGCTGCTTGGCTCAACCGGAAAGATGACGGTCAAGATGAATTTTGTCGCCGTCAAGGTGTTGGGCGTTAAGTCCGAAACCAAAGTTGTAACAGCCATCTATACGACAAAAAACGGGCAAAACCGCGTCAATTTTACCGGCCGCCCAGAGGGGAAATGGACGACTGGAAAATACCGCGTTGACATATTTCTGGACGGCAAGCTTGCCAAAAATGTAGAGTTTGCGATCACAAACAATCTGAAATCTGCCGTCGACAATACGAAATCCGAGTTCGGCCTTAAACCCCAAAAACAGTATTAAACGCGGCCATCTTGAGCGGGTGACATGACCCGTCCCAACAAATACTCATCTACATCGGGTCAAACCCAGACATTTGCGAATGTAACTTCGTTCGGCTAGCATTTCAGCGTGCAGCCATCTCAAGAAACAGCTTCGGGAAAACCTCAATCCAAAAGTCGACGACGTATTTTTATCTGGCTCGCGGTGACGTTCATTGTTGCGACGATAGGCTATTTTATTGCCGCGAGGTCACGGTTTGTCGACTATCAGGTTTATTATTACGCAGGCGTTTCCCTTCTGGCTGGACGATACGATATTTATTCCTCAACATTCAGCTTGGGAGAATTGCTGGATTACCGCTATCCGCCGCTTTTTCTGCTGCTGATCTGTCCGCTTTCGATGCTGCCGTTTTCGGTCGCTTCCTACATATGGTGGCTGCTTTGCTGGGCGCAGGAATTTGGCTGCATTTTCTATGTCCGCCGCCTCATACGGGAAAGCGGATTAGCCGCAATGTCAAAATGGGGTTGGCTGATCGTATTCCTCGCCGTCGCTCAGTATTACGTGATGGCTCTGCAATACGGCAACGCCCAGATATTTGTCACAATGGCGATATTTGGTTCGTTTTGTCTGGCGGCAAGGACGGAAACCGTTTTCCAAGCGGCGATGCTGATGGCACTGGCGATAACCTTTAAGGTCTTTGCTGTCTTGACCCTGCCGTATTTTGTCTTGAAAAAACAATGGAATTACCTCATCGCGGTCGGTTTGTTTGTCGTGATATTAAATCTGGTGCCCGCAGTCTATTTCGGCTTTGATAAAAATCTTGAGCTGCTCGGAACTTGGTTTGATCACGTTGTTTTGGATCATGAGAGCCACGAAAAGATCGGCCCGATAAATCTTGCGTTAAAAGGCCAGCTAAGACGTTATCTGACCGATATTGATTACTCTGAACGTGTCTCCGGCACCGAATGGACCGATACTGAATACAAAAAAATAAATCCAATCGCTATCCCCCGTCAAACTGCTGACGGCATCTGGATCGGTCTCTCGCTAATCTTTTATCTGGCCTTTTTTGTTGTCGTTTGGCGAAACAGAACGGCGACCAATAGCAGGCAGAGACGCCTGTTTGAATACGGTCTAATAATTTGTCTGACGCTGCTCGTCAATCCGCTCTCATACAAGATCTATTTCATACTTCTTTTGCTTCCCGTTGCCGCGATAGCAAATTTTGCCTTTCGCACCGTCTCAAAACAGGCAAAGGTTTGCCGTTATGTCCTCTATTTCGCGGCGGCAGCAAATGTAATTTTGCCTCTGATCCCTGGCCGGAGCGCCCAACGGTTAGTTTTAGTTATCGGCACGGATTTTTGGATCGCGGCGGCACTCACCGCCACGCTCTTTTACGTGCTGGCATCCAAGCCGTTCGAAGACAATCTTGCAGCCAAAATGACGCTCGAACCAGATATTAATGGCTCCCCAGCCTGATAGCACAAAAAAATGCCCGACGCGACAAGCCGGGCATTAGTATTTTCATTTTTAAAACCTACCAGCGATTGCGTCCGCCGCCGTAGTCGCCGCCTCCGCCGCCTCCTCCGCCGCCACGGTCTTCGCGGGGCTTGGCTTCGTTGACCTTGATCTCGCGGCCGGCAAATTCGGTGCCGTTAAATTCGGCGATCGCCTTTTCGCCGTCTTCCTGATTCGCCATCTCGACAAAGCCGAATCCGCGCGAACGGCCGGTTTCGCGATCCTCGACGACGGTGGCCGATTCGACCGTGCCTATCGTGGCAAAGAGCTCCTCGAGCTCATGATTGCCCGTTTGAAATGAAAGATTACCGACATAAAGCTTCATTGACATAAATATATACCTCTTCCCTCAGAGGGGAATTTCTATAGAAGTATCGAAACATGATCTATTGCTTTGGAGTAACGGTCAACTCCTAAGAAATCGCATTCCGGATGCCCGCGGGCCAGCTACTTCAAATCCAAAAAACAACCAACCCTCGAACCTCTAAAACGCCGTCGAATAAAACTTTACGAATCGGGGCGCATCACCGTTGATGCGCGAGAGCAGGATTATCGTTAGATATGATGCACGGTTTGCGCTGGGCTTGCAACGCCCGATCTCAAAAATATTCAAATTGACACAGGAATCAGGAGCAAGTTATATGACCAAATTGATTTTAACTGCCCGTTATGGAAAACTTAAATCCCGACGATGACTCCACTTGAAACACTATCATTTCATCGAGAACGGACCATTGCCGACATTGCGGCCGGTGAAAAAGCGTGTCCGGTTTGCTCGCGCGATTCGCGTGACGAATACGTGCCGTTGCTCTCGCTGCCAGACGACCTGGCCAGGCTGATTCGCGCCAACGCGCCCGATACGCGTGAATTTCAGGCTGTCTGTGCGCGGTGTGTGCGGCTTTTTGAACGTGCAAAGGAGCATATCGTCAAGGACGCGGCGGTGCAAAAAGACGGCTCGCACGTGCTTTCGACGCCGCTGCGGCTCGACGCCGACGACCGCTTTACCGGCAAGGGCGTGACGATCGCGTTTCTTGATTCGGGCTTTTACCCGCATGTCGATCTGACGACACCGATAAACCGCATCGTCGCATATCGCAATCTTTTGGATGGTGACGGCGACCTTGCGTCTCTGTTTCAGCCCGACGTGGCGAGTTGGCACGGGATGATGACCTCGGTCGTCGCGGCGGGGAACGGCTCACTCTCAAACGGGTTTTATTGCGGGATCGCACCGGACGCCGATGTCGTGCTTGTCAAGCTCGCCCGCACCGGGCGCATCACAGACCAGAATATTCAGGACGGCCTCGAATGGGTGCTTGAAAACCGCGAGCGATATGGCATACGCATCGTCAATATCTCGGCGGGTGGCGACGCTGAACAGAGTTATCTGCACGATCCGCTGTCGCAAGTGGTCGAGGAATGCTCGGCTGCCGGTATCACGGTCGTTTGCGCGGCGGGGAATTCAGGCCATTTGCCAAATCACCCGGTCGTGCCGCCGGCGAGCGCTCCGTCGTGCATCGCGGTCGGCGGGCTTGACGATGATAATTCGATCAACCGCGCGCGGCGTGGGATGTATCGCTCGTCATACGGTCCGACGATCGACGGTCTGCAAAAGCCCGAGGTGATCGCGTCGTCGATCTGGATACCGGCACCGATACTGCCAAATACCCCGACGGCTCAGCAGGTCGAGCTGCTCGAAAAACTAGATAAGAGCACCGATGGTGAATTGCACTCGATAATTAGTAAAAATGAAGGCATCGATCCCGAACTCGATGCCGCGATGGATCGGCCGGTTCACAGCATCAGGCAGATAATTACGCTGAAGATCCGCCGCGAAAATGTGATCACAAAACATTATAAATATGTTGACGGGACGTCGTTTTCGGCCCCGATCGTCTCGTCTGTTGCCGCCCAGATGCTCGAGGCAAATCCCAACCTGACGCCGTCCGAGATCAAAAAAATCCTAATTTCCACCGCCGAGCGGCTCCCTCATTACGAGGTCGACCGCCAGGGCTGGGGCGTCATCGATCCACGCCGGGCTGTCGAAATGGCACTCTCCTTGGCCTAAAAGATGCTGTCTAAAAAGGCGATCGTTTTTTAATGACAAAAGGAGTTTGAACGCGGATAAAGCGGATTCGACGGATCAAAACAGATAAGAAATACAATTAATAAAAATCCGTGTAAATCTGTTCGATCAGTTAAATCCGCGTTCAAAAAAGACGATTTTAATGATTCGCATTCGGCGTCGGTGGGCGCGGGCCTATTCGCGGCGTCGGCGATGGCGAGGGCCTGATACTTGGTGACGGACGCGGCGTCGGGCTGGTCGAAGGTGACGGCGAAGCGCTTGGGCTCGGTTTTGGCGAAGGTGTAGGCGTCGGTGTTTTAAGATTTGTCGCCAGGTTGGTCGGGGGGATATTTACACTCGAATTAAAGTTGAAATTCGAATCAAACTTTAGGTTTGTATTGAGATTCGTGTTTTGGTTTGTCAAATTGGCGTTATTGTTGCCATTCTTGTTTGCGGGCGATTCTTTTTGCAAAAACCAGAAAAGGGCGGCTCCGAAACCTAGTATGACCAATGTGCCGACAATGGTTAGAGCCACCGTTCTCGTTGTATTTGGCGGCTGCGGCGGTGCGTAATAGGTCTGTGTGGCGCGTGGCCTGACATTTTGAGCCGCCGCTGGCTCATTCGAGGTCGGAATAACTATGCGTTCGGATTGCTTTTCCGGCTCGTTATTACCCGCGGCAGATGTCTCGGGCTTGCGCCGGATAATGGTGACCTCGCCCGGATCGTCCTCAGGCTCGTCGAGACTCTCGCTGGGCATTTGTACAAAATTGGGCTGCTCGTCATCGATGAGCGGCGATCCATCTTTTGTGCAGAAACGAATTATCTCTTCGTCGTATTTTGCGTCGCAAACCGGGCAATATTTCATAATCGTGTTTGGCCGTCTAGCCTGAATAGGCTGAGGTTTTGAAAACGTCACATTTTAACACGATTTGCCGTTCTGAGAATAGCCGCCTGCTAATAAGTGAGGCCGCCTATGGTATCCGACTTCAGTGGCGTCACTGAGTAGTCATCTGTTAGCGGTGAATTTCAGCGATCATTTGGGAAAAAAACGCAAAAAAGCCGTAAAACACTTGTGTCATTTCGACAAAAATGCCAGATCCCGCCGTCAGAGTGAGCCATTATGGGGAAAAAGGTGCCTTTTTCCCCCGCCGTCTCCGGCCTCAACTTTTCACCCCGGCCGCCGCTGATACCGCAGATACCGCGTCCTCCCGGACAGACGTTAAATTAGCTGCAAACGCACAAATAAAAAAAAACTGCCCGTCCCGTAAAGATGAGGGCGGACGGTTCCTAGACGGTTATTTATCGTCTGTTTTGTCATTTATCTCGATCTCTACGTCATAGTCGGCTCGTGCTCCGGCATTGACGAGTGCTTTTTCGATCTTGGGATCGGAGGTTTTGTCCCAGACAGATTCGCCCGATTTGTCGCGCGCGTTTACATCGGCGCCAAACGTTATGAGGGCATTTACGATCAAAAGTTGATCATCATCGACAGCTTTCATCAGGGCCGTGACGCTATTCTCGTCCGTCGCGTCGATGTCGGCACCGGCATCGATCAAAGCCTGTACAATCTCGGCCTTGCCAGATTTGACGGCTGCGAACAAAGGGGATTCACCTGATTTGTCGTGAACATTTACCTTGGCCCCGGCCTGTAGCAGCAATGTTATCAACTCCGGCGTGGCATCGCTGTCAACAAACATCAGCGGAGTTCGTCTTGTCTTATCCGCCGCATTCGGATTTGCTCCGTATTGGAGCAAAAGCCTAGTAATGGCTATATCTCCATTTTCTACGGCGATGAAAAGTGGCGTGATGTCCTCGTAATTCTTGTCTCTGGCATTTGGTTTTGTTCCAGTTTCGAGAAGCTGCTTTACCGTTTCCATGTCGTGACGGGCGACAGCATCGCTAAGCGGCAGGCTGTACTGCATCATAGCCATTGCTCCGCCAAAGCCTTCTCCTCTAATGACGTTAACTATGGAATCAATGCTAACCGCTTTGTGCACCACCCTTACATTAAGGTCCTGAACTATCGTTTGCCCGGCTGAGAGCGTTAGGCCTGGCGAGACCTTTTTCCATTTGCCGGACGATGACACAACCCGCAGCATATAACCATCGGGGTCAAGTTTTGAAAAGCGGTAAAGGCCGTTTTCGTCCGTCACTGCATCGGTGGCAGCATAGTGTGATTCTCCCGCCGTATTAAGAAAAACCGTTACGCCGGCGACAGGCTGTCCATTATAGTCGCGTATTGTGCCTTGGATGACGCCCAGTTTTTCATCGTCCGCTGTTGTCTCTGTTTCGTTGGATAATAGCGGCACATCGACCTGTTTTTCTACAACGACGTCCGGCAGCGGCGTATTTGAAGGCTCGCTTTGAGCGTATGATATGCTCGACAAACCTATCGAAGCCGTCATGATCCCAGCCGCAAGCCCCGCCGTTCGCCGCGTGATCTGTAGCAATTGGTCAGCGAAAAGCGGGCGCCTCGTAACCGGGTTCGGAATATACCTGATGCAAATCCGGCCATCGGACGCCTGCACGAAACGCAATGCTTCCTTGCGGGTCATTTCTGTTAGGTTGGTCACGTGTTTGGTACAGTGTGAACAAAAGCGGACCTTCTCAGTGCCATGCATTTTGTTCCAATTTTCGGGGCACGGTTCCTTAACTTCTACCGAATCAATAAAGCTCTTTTTAGACATAGTTTTCTCCCACAAACGGGCGATGTTGATACGGCGTCCGTCCGTTAATTAGACAACTCCTGATAAAGAATGTTCCGGGGAAGAGTTTTTTGCGAGACTAGTCTTACCTACCTAGATGCAGTGAGATTTTTGATTGGTTGCTTTGGCGGAAAGATAAAAATGCTGGAATAGCAACTCCTTATTCCGAGGTGTCGCTTGGATCAGCGGATTTCGCGTTCCATAACCCGGCCAGCCGCCGCCGGCTTTCCAGTTTTGCCTCGATATTGGGTGTGCGAAGCACAAGCGTTTCGAGATGAATGAAAAAATCCGGTTCGTGAAAAAGCTCGCGGATCTCGGCGAGAAAAGGCTCGATCTTTGCGTAAACAAAGATGTGCTCGGTCCCGGCATCCTGAAACATCTTTTCGTCGATACCGCCGTTCAAAACGAACGACGCGGCCGTGTCCCAATACGACGCCACCATCCGAAAGTGGGCGCTCACCTCTTGACCGCCGCGATAGAGGCCTATAATATCCATCGCGGTTTTTGGCGCGAATTCGGTAAAATACCACGCCCGTGCGGCTCGCATTTTTTCATCGCGGCGAAGCTCATACAACTTCAGGATCGCCATTACATCTTCGTGTTTACTCATATTTTATCTCTTGTCCCAAAAAATACGGACAGGAAACATCTTTACATAATTTACCCTACGCATTAAACTAAACATACTCACCCGCAGCAAAATTTAACACAAAGAGGTAATTGCTAGTATGCAAAAAATTTTGAAATTAGTTGTTTTGATGTTAGTAGGTATGGCCGGGGTATTTATGTTTGCGACGAGCGGAACCGAGGCCACGTCCGCGCCGGCCGGCGAAGCAAAATTTGATGACCCTGGGTCGCCCCGCACGCTGTATGTCCAAAACTGTGCCCGCTGTCACGGCTCTAACGGCAAGGCCCAGACCGCTCTCGGCAAGCGATTAGAGGCGGACGACCTGACCGCTTCGACCGCGAGCACATCCAAAATAATTCGCGTAGTCACCAGCGGCAAAGGCAAGATGCCTGGCTTCCGTCGAAAACTGAATGCCGCTCAGATCTCGCAGATCGCCGCTTACGTCAAATCGCTCTAGATCGATGATGCAACATATGAGTGCCCCTCAGTTTTTAATGGAAATTACGGATTTTTAATAAGCAGCGGTTGGATTTTTTGATCAAATTCATCAGCAAAGATCACACCGTCAATGCGGCCAGCGATGTTTCCCTGTTTGTCGATGATAACCGTCACAGGGAGCGTGTCGCTTGGCTCGAAAAGTTTCTTGGTGGCCTTTGAGCCAAACAGGATTGGGTAATTGATCCTGTTCCTGCGAACAAAACGGCGGACTTTGGCGGCGTTTGTTGGCGGATAGGTAATACCGATTATCTGCAAGCCGCCGTCTTTATATTGCTCCTGCCATTTGACCAGTTCAGGTACTTCGGCGGCACAGGGAACACACCAGGTAGCCCAAAAGTTAAGCAGAACGATCTTGCCTTTGAAATCGCTGAGCTTTACGTTTTTGCCGGTTAGATCTTTGAGGGCGATGGAAGGAGCTTTGAGCGCAGTGCCGTCCTGAGCGAACAGCGACAACACAAATGCAACGGTGAAGATGGTTAAGATCAGGATTCGTTTCATTTCCAACCTCAAAACAAATACCTGATGCCAAGCAGCAGATTATAGTCAGTACGCAGGATCTGCGGCCCTGCATTACGGAAAACAGGAAGCTGAATGCTGCCTTCGACGACGAATTGCGGACGAGCGGCGTATTGCAAACCGGGCGAAAGATAATATTCGCTGGACGAACTGCCGGGTGCGACAACTCCACCAAGTCTGCCTTTGCTGCGGGTTACAAAGCTCGATTCCAGAATGGCGAAAAGCTCTCCGCCGGGTTTTTGATAATGTCGGGGAAAGAGAACGTATTCAAGATCGGTGTTCAGACGCAGCTCGTGACCCATGCGAAAACCACCGCGCTCTGTGCGGTAAATGCCCTCCGCGTTTCCGCCAAAGATAAACCGTCCGCCGGCCTGTGAAAACGAAACGTCGAAATGCGGCGCGAAACCGCCGTTGATGGGCGTCAATTGCTGGCGGACAAACGCGGAAGCGTTTATCTGCAAGGCCGTGGGAGACGACGATCTACCGGTTGGCAATTCCAAACCGAATCTCGCCGACGCCTGACGATCGCCATAAGTTTTTACGACGCGGAAGAAACGATATTTTGTCCAGAACATTATATTCCCAAGTCCCGCGTTCGAGCTTGTCTTTGTCCCGTCATTAAAACTCGTGCGTAAAAATGGCACTTCCAACTCAAGCTGAACATGCGGCGACGGCGTGTAAGAAACGCTGAGATCGATCAACTGCCGCCAAACATTCAAGCCACCGAGATGCTGCTTGACGAAATAAACGCGGGGTATAAAAGCCCCGCCCTTGAAAACGGTCAATCCCGGTGAGGTTGTACGTATCGGAGCCGATGATTTTGGTTCTGCTTCGTTTTCGGTGGTTTCGGCTGCGGATTGGCGTGGGCCATAGCTTGCGCGAATGAAATAATGATCGCTTGCATTTCGTCTGTCGGCTCCGATTATCGTCGTGATTATATAAAGGGTTTCCGGATCGATAGTTTCATTAGCCGCGGTGCCAGTGCCAATAGTTGTCCATAGACCTGTAATCTCGACCATTGATGTTTTGTCTGCTTTCGCGACAATTGCGTCCACGTCCTTGCCTTTTAATAAGAACTTTTGGCTCGTCATGTTGGAGGTGATGAACCATTGGCCGTCTTCATTTGAGAGCTTTCCTCTGATGGTAATGTCCGCAGACGCAAGCGTGTATCCGGCTTGTTTGAGATTATTTTTGAGCGACGCGAAAGACACAGGCTTGTCTGGCTTTGGCGTGAAAACCG
Organism: Pyrinomonadales bacterium; assembly: GCA_038226395.1. Classification (GTDB taxonomy): domain Bacteria; phylum Acidobacteriota; class Blastocatellia; order Pyrinomonadales; family Pyrinomonadaceae; genus OLB17. Next base: position 12,568 of record JBBRQM010000053.1, read on the forward strand.
CCAGGCCCTTAGTGATGTCCGTTACTTCGATCTCTTTTAGTTTTGGCGCGTAATCCAGACGGCTAACTGCCTTCTGTATGTTAAACACTCAGTTGCCGCATAGGTAACCCGCGATGTGCATCTGTACCCGCTTGACCTGAGCGACGGCGTTCATACCGCTTATTAACATCAATGTAAAAGCGGCTGTCGATAGAATGATATTTCTTGTTTTCATGGTCCTTCTCCTCAATTGACAATGATCTTGCCGCGCAGCATATCCATTCCGCAGGTGAAATTGAATGTGCCGGTTTTTCGCGGCGTAAACACAATGGTGACCGGCTGGTTTAGCGGCAAATCGCGACGGACGCCATAGGCCGGCATGACGATCACCTGACCGCATGTAGCGTCGGTTCGGCGAATAAACGTCACGCGGGAGCGAACGCCTTTTCGGAGTCGAAAGCTCGATGGCCTGTAACCGCTTTCGGTTAAATTCACTCGCACGCTCTGAATTTTGCGTGAGACATGCCTGGTCTGCGCGAAAACCATCGCGCCTGCCAAAATAATGACAGCAGCCAATATAGCTATAGATTTCTTGAACATATTTTGTCTCAGTAAATGTTTACGGCTTGGGAAGACGCCCTTTCGAGCGTCTTCCCATTCCGCAGGAACTACCGGATGTTAGTTGTCCTTTTTGTGATTACAGCACGAGCAGTCGCAGCTTTCGCCGCTCGTTGCGACTACAATGCCGTGAATGCGTGTCTCCGCAACTCCGGTTTTCTCGCCCTTCTTTTTCATCGGGCACGAGTCACCTTTGCAGCAGTCGCAGTTGTCGCAAGCCGATGCCGTTTCGCCCGTCGAAGCATCTTTCTTCTTCATCGGACAGGAATCGCCTTTGCAGCAACTGCAAGACATCGCCGTATTGCTTGTTGTTGTTTGTTTGTATGCGAAGGTCCCGGCTGATAGTCCAAAGACCAGCAACGTGGCAACCGTCAACAATAGTTGTTTTTTCATCTGTTTAACCTCACTAAATTAGAATTAAAAAATAACGCATCCGGGCCAGAGTTAGCCCAGAGTTACAAAAGAGCGCAATGCGGCTTTCTAAATTCTAAATGTGCGGTTTTTGAGGAAGGTGTTGTTCTTTGACAGAACAGTTGAAAGGTATGGATATGCGGGAGCAAAATTTGTTTGAGCCTCTGCCCGTCGCGGCTTAACAACGGTCGCAATCGGGGGTGCGACGGCTGTTTGCTGATTGGTATCGATCGTTCGGGTTTTATCAAAAAAGACCGGGATGAAAGCACAGCAATCCATTCCATGTTCGTTTGTTTGATTTGTAACCTTTTCTGAATTTTTTTCTTTCCCGGCTTTGTCACAGTGGGCGCCAAGCTTAACCAGCGGGCACGAGTCCATCTCCGCCGCTCTCGTGTTTTGCACATGGCAGCAAAACAGGAAAACGACGCCGCTCAGCCAAACCGCCATCGATCCGGCGATGGCCTTAAGCGCGAGTCTCTTGTATTTTCCTGTCGCCATGCTCATTTGTCGATAATCATAATAACACATTTTGTATATATTTTGCGGTCAAATTTTCTATTCAAATTAATTTGATGTCGAAGTTAGCGAAAGCGGGTGTAAGTTAATGTGAGTGAGCGGTCTCATTGTCGGGCTCGTGTTGCTCTATGTGATGATGCTTTTCGCCGGAGGCATTCGCCGGGTCGACGTGTATTGTGGCTTCAGAAAGAAACTGTAGGTTGTGAAGCAGATCGTGCCGAACGGCGCAGGCGATATTGTGGCCTTGTTCAACCGAAAGGTCCTTGCCAACGGTCACGTTTAGTTCAGCATGCATTCGGTGTCCTAACCAGCGAACCCGAACCTCGCTTACATCGTCAACACCATCCGTCAGTCTTGCCTGCTGCTTGATCTTGCCCGGAACTTCTGGTTCGACACCGTCGAGGATACGAGTGAATACTGCGATGCTCGATTCCCAAACGATCCGCAAGATAAGCAGTGTCATGACGATGCCGATAATGGGATCGGCCAGCGGAAATCCGAGATAAACGCCAAGGGCACTTACAACAACCGCCAGGCTGGCGATGCCATCCGTACGAGCATGGTAGCCATCCGCGATCAGGGCGGCACTCCCCATTTCCTTTCCGACCTTGATACGAAATATTGCGACGCCTTCATTTCCAAGAAACCCAATGATACCGCCGACCGCGACCGCCCACAGATAGCTAACCTCTCGCGGGTGAAAGAATCTGTTTATCGATTCGTAACCGGCAAAGGCCGCGCTTGCCAGAATGGTCAGCACCACGACCAAACCGGCCAAATCTTCGACCCGCCCGAAACCGTAAGTGAATCTTTTGCTAGCTTTTATCTTGCCCAGAATGAAAGCGATTCCCAGCGGAACCGCCGTGCAAGCATCACCGACGTTATGGATTGCATCAGCGAGGAGGGCAATGCTTGACGAATAATAAAAAATCGCGATCTGAATCAGCGTGGTAACAAACAGCCCTATGAAAGACCATTTAACCGCCCATAGGCCTCTGTCGGTTGCCGTGATAGACGCGTCAATAACGCCGTGCGTATGGCCATGACCTTCGGTTTGATGGTCGTGTCCTTGAGCATCGCTCTTTTCCGCAGAAGATTCGAGTGATTCCTTCTCGTGCGGATGCCCTTGTCCATGAGACGGCTCATTAGATCGTGTTCACTCATAGCTATCTGTGCTGCTAAAGAGTCTTCTTCCAGCCGTTATTTAGCCCATGCGGTCTGCCATCCTTTCATTTGTTTGATCTCGGCTTCCTGAGCTTTGATGATGGCGCCTGCGAGGGTTTTGATCTCTGGTTTTGTCGATTTTTGCAGGGCTTCTTTTGCCATCGTGACGGCGCCTTCGTGATGCGGGGTCATTTGGCTAATAAACGCCAGGTCAAAGTCGTTTCCGCTCAAGGTGCCGAGCATTTTCATATCCATGCCCTTCATTGAGTCGTTCATTCCCATCATTTCCATATTTATCGCGGGTGCAGCGCCGGCAAACCACTTGTCGCGCCACGACTTCATTTCGGCAATCTCTTTCTGCTGGCTCGAAATAATATTTGCGCAGAGTGTTTTGACCTCGGCGTGCTGCGCATTTGCCGTGCAAGGTCCGGCCATTTCGACTGCTCCCTGATGATGGGCGGTCATTGTATCTAAAAACTGTAGATCGTATGGTGCGTTTGCCGCATTTGGCGAAGATTTCATATCCATCATCCCCGACATATTCGCGTTTGCGTTCATTGGCATCGAATTCTGATTCATCATCATCGAGTTCCGGTTCATCATGTTTTGATTTACCGACGAATTCATGTTGCCCGCCGTTTGCTGGCAAGCCGAGCCGAATACGGCAAGCGCGACGATTAAAACCAAACCTACTAGAATCTCTTTTCTCATTTTTTCTAAATTCCCCTGTTTTAATGTTTACTGTTTCTCACTAAAATCGCCAATGGCCCCTCGCGCAATCCATTGAGCCAGAGCGCCAGATTCTCGCGTCCCGGCGACCAGATAAGCAGCACGGCGAATGTGCCGTAAATCGGCAAATGCCCGACGAGTTCCGTCCAATTGAAAATCGTCAAAGTCATATTGATAGGGATCCACGCGATCAGGATTATTTCGCGCGGGAAAATGCCGAACAATATCCACAATCCGACGAGCAGCTCGACCGCACCGGCGCAGAGGATAAATGTCTCGTTCGACATCGGAATTCCTAACGCGGTAGTAAAATTCAGAGGCGTTCGAGAAAAGCCCAGATTTGAAGAGAATATCGGTATGGCAGCATACATGATTTGTCAGGAATGAAAGTAGATGCAACCCCTTTCGCTTTGTTCCGCGTCTATGTATCATAGTTATTAGATGTTGAGCTTCAAATTAAAACAAATTGGGTTGGCCTTGTGCCTGATGGCGTCGCTGCTTATCGGCCATGCATCGGCCTGCACTTGCACACATCAAGAAGAAAATTCGGGTGCGGCGGAAACTTTCAGCCCTCACTCTGACGGCTCTATCGAAGAGACGACAGCAGCCGGGTCAACGGGAAATGCTGTCGATGACGATTGCATTTGTTCAGTTGATCCACCACCGCCTGTTGTTGTTTCCAGACCGGAAACCAGTCCTCACCAAAACGATAACAACGCGGAGATAGCGGCGGCAACGCTTTCTGCTTTAGAATTTGCGGCCGTTTCTGTTTCCGACACGCCTGAGCTCGCTTTCGTCTGCACCCGCTCCACTTCAAGAGATCTAGACGCTCTTCTGCCCGCGCGCGCGCCTCCGCGCCTGTAAAACGATAATTCCAACCACATGATTTTGGTTGCATAGCAACCGATTGAATTTAGCCGTGTGTTTTAACGCACGGGACTTTATGCGTATCGACATCGACTGTCACGTCAGTGATGGTTGAAGTCATCGCTGGTTTTACATTCACGGAGAATTTAGATGAAAAAGATGATCTTATTAGCTTTTTTCGCTCTGATTTTGAGCATAAATGCATTCGCGCATCAGGCGTTTACATTGGTCAGCAGCGAAATGAAAACGATCAAGGCTGCCGATCTGGCAGCACTTGAAAAAGGCCAAACGATGGGCAAGAAAAATAAGACAATGCTGACCTTTACCGAGAGCGAGATCAGGCTCGTCGTCACTACAGGCCCGGGGGAAGACATGCTTTCCTATAGGATTCAGGACATTCGTAATCCGACGCTCGTCGTGCCGTCGGGTACGATGCTCAAGATCCTTTTTGTCAATGTCGATGACGATATGAAACACGATGTCCGCTTTGGGCATGTTGTCGCGGAGTTCATCTCTGGCCCTGACACCAAGGAGACGGCCGGGGCGGACAAGCTGCCGCCAAAATCCGAGAACGGAGAGATGCAGGCAGAGGAGATTGTCCTTAAAGCGAATGCGGATGGCGTTTACAAATACTTCTGTTCGGTCGGCTCTCATGCCAAAGGCGGGATGTGGGGCAACATCGCCGTCGGCGTCAAACCGGACAAAAATATGAAACTGCCGGTCCAGACCAAGCACGTCCATTCTGCGGACGAAGACAATATGGACAATATGCCGGGGATGAAACCCACGCCATCGCCAACGCCAAAAAAGCCGGACGATATGTCCGATATGCCGGGGATGAAAGGGGACAAAGAGCCGGGCGGCGATCTACCGAACGAAACTCCTATTTCTCAACTACCGACCATGACAATGAAAATGTCCTCGGTTACAAATATCGGAGACCCTATGGCACGCGAGGGCTCAGGCACATCCTGGGCACCCGATTCGTCGCCGATGTACGCCTATATGAAAATGCCAACGAACCCTAACGGCGGAATGCTGATGCTGATGGGCAATATGTTTGTGCGATATACGAGCATCGGTTCGACGCGAAATGTGTCGGTCGCCGGAAAGGGAGGCCGCAGCCGTTTTGACGCTCCGTCGATGTTCATGGTGATGTACTCAAAGCCGATAAACGAGCGTTCGCGGTTCGGTTTTAAGGCAATGTTTAGTCTCGATCCGCTGATCCAGCGTGGCTGGGGCTATCCGCTGCTTTACCAGACCGGCGAGCAGTTTAACGGCGTTGCCATCCACGACCGCCAGCATCCGCACGACCTGTTTCCCGAGCTTGCCGTGACCTATTCATACAAATTCGACGCCAAACACTCGTTTTTCGCTTACGCAGGTTATCCCGGCGAACCGGCCCTCGGCCCGCCGACATTTATGCACCGACAATCGGCATCAAATAATCCGGATGCACCGATCGGGCATCACTGGCAGGACTCTACGCATATAACATTTGGGGTCGTGACGGGCGGATTTTCATTTGGAAAGGTAAAGGTCGAGGCAAGTGCGTTTAACGGCCGCGAGCCGGACAGCAACCGCTGGAATTTTGATAAGCCACGGCTTGACTCATTCAGCGCCCGACTCTCATTTAATCCGACAAAAAACTGGGCGTTTCAAATCTCGCACGGCTACATAAAAAGCCCCGAACGCAGCGAACCGCTTCTTAAAATTCTCCGCCGGACGACCGTCTCGGCGATCTATAACAAAAAAATTGACAACGATCACAATTGGGCAAGCACATTCGTCTGGGGGCAAAATTACGGCAACCGTGAGCGGTCAAACTCATTTCTTTTTGAGAGCAATTATGATTTTTATAAAAACGCCGTTTTCGGACGCATCGAGAACGTCCAAAAGAGCGGCCAGGAGCTTGTCCTAAATCCCGCCGATCTGCATAAGATCTTTAACGTCGGTGCATATTCCATCGGCTACATCCGCGATATTATTCAAAATAAAGGTATTGACGTTGGCCTCGGCGGTCAGCTCACCATAAATACAAACCCCGCATCGCTTATGCCATATTACGGCGGCACGACGCACACCGGCTGGCAGTTATTTATGCGTCTCAGGCCGTCAAAAACCACTCACTGAGATTTTGATCCAAATCGCTTGACCTCAGCCGGGATGGCGGTGATGGCAAAGTTCGTCTCGCCCGTCTCGCGGCCGGCAAAAACCTTTATTGTCAGGGACTGCGACATGACACGCATCTTTTCGGGGAGCGTTTTTTCGTCGATGAGGATGACGTGTTCGCCGGGCGGCAGGTCGGCTAGGACAAAGCGGCCATTGGCGTCGGTCAGCGTGTCGCGTCCGCTTCCGGCTACGATACGGATGTCGGCAAGCGGCTCTTCGCCGTCGTCGATACGCCCGTTTCCGTTTGCGTCAAACCAGACTGTGCCGCTGATCCGCCCGGTTCGCACCAGCCTGAAATCCACCACCGAATCGCGGCGTGACTGCAACGTCACATTACGCGCATCGCCATCCAAAAGCGTCAGATCGGCCCTCACCGAGAGCAGATCGACATAGACTCGATGATCGCCGGCGCGCACTGCGTCTATGGTGTAAACGCCGTTGGCGTCCGTCGTGACATAGCGGTTGCCGTCGACCCGCACCTGCACGTTTGCCTGTGGCAGATCGACGCCGGGGTCGTATTGGCCGTTGAGATTTATGTCCTGATATACGCGGCCCGAGACTTTGACGAGCGAGACGAGATCGGATGCGGCAGCATTGCTGAGAACAGCGGCATCACGCCGGCGAAACAGTGAGCCGCGCAAACTGAGCATCAGTGTCGGCCCGGCATTTGTCTGCGTGTAGCTCAATTGCAGCGAGCTTTGACGAGGCAAATTCAAACTCGCCGTGAAACGCTCAAATCCCGAGATCGCGGCGTTTTTGTTCGTCGTATAGCCCGCTCCCGCGGCCAAGCTGAGCTTCCCAGCAAACAAACCGTTTGTCCGCCAATCGAGCTGTCCACCATAAGCTCCGCGGCTGCCGACGCTCTGGCTTGCCTCGACTGAGTTGTGCTCACCCACGCGAAAGCTCGCGCCAAATTGCGCATTGAGGCTCGCCGGACCGATGGTTTTTATCCGCGTCGCGTTTGCAAACAGGCGAAAGCGGGCGAAATCCCTTGACGCGGTGAGCAGCGTGAACTGGGCATTTTTAAGCAATTTGCTGCTGCTGACAGTGTGCGAGATAAAGAATGAAGGTAGGCCGGGACGCGGGCTGATATTGACAGTCGCGGTGACAAAGCTGTTGCGGTCAGTTGGGTCACCGGGACGTGTCGCAGTGCTGGCATTGAGCGTCGTCGAGAGCCATTTTTTTGGCGACCACGAGATTCCGGCGGCTTTTAAATTGACCGGCTCGCGATAGCCAGCCTGCGGGCTGAGAAATTTTGCACCGATATAGGCATAACGCGCCTGTACCGAGAGGTTGTCCCTGACCTGATAGGTGGCGGAGATGTCCGTTGCCGTCCCATTGCCGTTTATGCGGCTGCCGTCGCGATCGACGCCATTAAAACTGCCGGCGGCAAGATCGCCCTGAATGCGAAAACGTCGCCCCTCATATCGAAAGGCACCGGTCGCGAGATCGCCGCGGCGGTTTGCCCCGCTAAAGCGTAAAACCCCCGCCGCGAATTTAAAAGGCCGTGGCCGCAAAAGTCTGCCCGGCGAAGAATTGGTCGTCGCATAAATGCCAAAAATATTCGTGTCGTATCGGACGCGGTTTTGCGCCGAAACGACTGACTGTGTCGGCACGATCTGTCCGGGCAGCGCGTCGAGCAGCAAATAGACGCCGGAAAATGTTCGCCCGCCAAACGCCGTTATCCGCAAATTGTGAAACGGCAGCTCAACCTCACCTCCGCGTATATTCGACGACAAAAACTGCAATTCGGTGCCCGTGCCGAGATCGCCTGCGGCGTATCTTTGGCCGTTCGGACGATCGAATGTAAACGTGCCCCGCCGCAGGCTCATCTGGTTTAGCGATATGCCGCTCAGCCCCGAAACAAACATAAACCGCCCGTCGCCAATCCGCCCGATTGCGTTCAGATTGAGATTTTGATCGGCAAATGATGAATATCGATTGAGCGAATAGTCGTAATCGATCTGGTAAAGCTCACCAAACGACCGGGCGGCTCCGTCACGGATCGGGCTCGCCACCGACCCGCGCGTTATGATGACCGTATTCGCCGCGTCGTCAAATCTGATACCGGCATCGAGCAGCGCCGCGACGATCTCGACTGGCAATAACAGCTCATCCGGGTTTAGCGTAAAAATGATCGCGGCGGTGTTAGAAACGGTGAGCACGACCGAGCCGTTTTCGCTTACCTGCTCTCTTGCCGCGTCAAATTCTGCCGTCGTACCGGTCTGTCGCCGGACAATTATCGTTCGCATTTGGGCATTGACAGTTATAATGTCGCCTAATGAGCGTGCGATCGCATTAACAGGCAAATACAGCCGCCCGCCGCGACGCTGGCCTGAGCTGTTTGGCCCCGCCAGTCGATTGCCGTTGACGGTGATCGCCGCATCGCGAGAGGGCAGCGGGTCAACGTCGCCCGCCAGGGCATATTTCGCCGTCAGCAGTGCCGGTGCGAGCGTGAGGCTTGCAACGATCAACACTCTGATGAAGCTCGAAATTGCCATATCGTCACATTAGAGCGACAGTTAAGGTTTTTTGGGCGGAGTGCCGGACGAAGCGATCCGCGGGACGATGGGTTTAACTACAAGGTCGGTCACGCCTTCGGTAGCAGCATGGCCGTCCTGAAAATCGATCCGGTATTTGACGGTATAATTACCGGGGGCGAGGGTTTTGTCGATCTCGACCGAGCGGTTTGCGACGGTGCCGGCGAGCACCGGGAGCGGCTCGATATCGGGGATGTCGGCGACGACCTTACCGTCAGCGTCTAGCACCTTAACCGACGCAGTTGGACGGATCATGCTGTTGCCGTCATTTTTGAGAGTTGGTGTGACGACGATGCCGTTTGGGCTTGATTCGGCAAGCAGATTTTCAAACGAGCCTTTGCGGGTCAGACCGGCGACCTTGATGTAAAAGACCGACGCCATCCGGTATTTGACGATTATTTGACGGGTGTTTTGGGCGACTTTGAGCTGTTCGGGACGCTGTTCGATGATGAGAGCGGCCAGATGATCGCCGGGCGTTGCGTCGAGCGGGACCGACACCGTCACGCGTATTTGATGGACTGTTCCCGGCATTACCGCCGCCTCGCCGGGGCTGTATATGAGCCACGAGCTTGCCGAATTTGCACGCGTTGCCGCAGGATAAAAGCCAACTTGCCCATTCGGAGTAATGTCCCAATCGTTTAGCGTCGCGACGATCCGCGCCGGATGAGTCGAATTACCGATCGAATGAAAGTCGAGATTTACGACGACTGTAGTCTCGGTGCCGGGCTTCATCTCCAGTTCAAAACGTGCGAGAGCGAGCGCCATCCCTCCGGCGTTCGCCGATTGGTTCGGCGCAGATGTCTGTGCCGCCGTCGACATCATCGAAAATAACAAAATCATTATTGCAAAATAGAATCTTTTCATAATTTACTGCTGGTTTTTGGGGCTTGTTAGCAGGGAGCGGCCGGGCCGGCCGAGATCGTTAAGGTCAGCGTTGCGCTGGTTACACCGGCTGCATAAAACTGTGGTGTAATGGCAAATATCGCATCGAAAATATACCCGTCGTCTGTTTGCCGAGTGTTGTTGCCGTTGGACAGCCGAGGCCCGCTGAGGATAGTAGTTGCTGAGACGGCGTTATTCAAGGTCGATGGATAGGTCGCACGTCCGGCGGCATTGATACTAACGTTTGAGGCAGGATCGTTGCTGAACGGTGAAGAAAAAATATGGCTGCTGTTTGTACAAACTCTCGAATTCGAACCCATCGCCCGGAAGTTATTGACTCCAAAGCCAATGTCGGTTCTTTGCAGGGCCTGCGCATTCGCGTTGGTCGAGCCAGTCACCGTAGCCTGCACCTTGTATTGCTGGTTGCTGCGAACGGCGACGGGGACGACAACCTTGACGATGCTGTTTGTGTTTTTTGGCGAAATTTCGCCAAAATTGATTGTAACGACGAGGTCGTTTAGAACACTCGAGCTGCCCGTCACCGAGCCGCCCAACGATCCCGTGATCGTCGGCGCGCCACCGCTGGAAATATCGAGGGCCTGGGCAAACGCGTTGCCCAAGCCTCCGATAAACAAAAGACAAAAAAGCAATGGAATTGTAAAAGTAATCTTTCTCATTTACTTCTGCTTTTTGCCGACTTGGTTAGGGAGCAGTGACGGTAAAGGTGGCAACAACGGTCGTCGTTCCGTTTTCATAGAACTGCGGTTTGACGGCAAAGATCGCGGGAACCGTCAATCCGTTTGCATTGCTGCGTGGAACGGCGTTCATGATAAACGCACCGTTGAGGGCTGTCGTCGAGCTTGAAAAAGCTCCCAGATTTGTAAGCCCAGCCGAATAAACGTATCGGCCGCTTCCGGCATTGACCGAGCCGTTTGCCACGAGTGTCGGGTCGCCCGACGTCGCGTTTGTGTCAACGCCGGCCGTATTTACGCCGACGCCTGTCCGCGAGACTGTGCCGAGACCAAAACCGACGTCCGCTGATGTGATCTTGTTCGCCGTCGAACCCGTGCTTGTGACCGTTGCGCTCATCGAGAGCACATAGGCCGCGTTGCTGCGGATCTTAAGCGGGACGCTTGCCGTCACAAAGCTGTTTACGTTGCTCGGCCCCAGTTCGCCAAGATTTACGACAACTGCGAGCGGGTTATTAAGCGTGCCGTCGGTCGTGACACCGCCGCCGGAATTGCCGCTGAGGGTCACGGCTCCGCCGGAATTGATCTCGACAAATTTCGAGACGGTGGCGCTCATCGAGACGGTTCCCGTCGTCGATTGAGCATTTGCCGCCACAATAAAGAGGGCGGTAATAAAGGCCGCAATAGCGGCTAATTTGATCAAATTAAACATTTTTCTAACATCTCCTATAGGCATTTGATATTTTGCAAGCATAGTCCTGATCCCTTTTACGAAAGGTATATAGGGAGTATAAATTCAGTATTACCTGCCAAGGACGATCTGCTTAAAAATACAGGTTGCCTGGACAGACAGGTATCAGAACCTATTCTGCGAAACTAAACTGTTGTGGGTGGTGAATAAGCTCACCGAGAGATAGATTATTACAACTCAACGGTTTTGTCAACATTATTTGTATAAATAAAACATTATTTATCAAAATAAATTAAAATTTTCTCTTAAAGTCCGTTTTTATGCGGCTCATCTATGCCTGTTTACGACATTTTCCGGTGCTGATGATACAATATACTGGCAGAGGAAAATATGAAATTACCCGGTGGATTGGACATAAACGCGATGATGCAGCAGGCCCAGCAGATGCAGGAGCAGATGGGCCGCGAGATGAAGGAAATGACCGTCGATGCGGCCGCTGGCGGTGGTGCGGTGAGCGTAAAGATGCGCGGCGATTTTGAGGTGATCTCGGTCACGATCTCGCCTGACTTGGTCAAAGACGGCGATGTTGAGATGATCCAGGACCTGACCGTAGCCGCCCTCAACGAGGCCCGCCGCAAGGTCGAGGAATCGCTCAAAGGCAAGCTCGGCGGCATGCTCCCACCAGGTTTGATGTAATGCCATCTTGCAAATCCAAAAAAGAATTCAAACAGGATAGACAAGATTGACAGGATTTATTTATCGTGGTTATCCTGTCCATCCTGTTTTAATAACAAGTTTAATGTTGGACTACTCAGAACCGGTCGCCAAGCTAATCGACGAATTCAAACGCCTGCCCGGTATCGGCAGCAAGTCAGCGCAGCGGCTGGCTTTTTATGTGCTGCGGCGGCCGCTGGCTGAGGTCGAACAGTTTGCCAACGCCC
>JBBRQM010000054.1:0-24656 GCA_038226395.1 Pyrinomonadales bacterium
AAAATAAAAAATAGAAAAGGCAAAACCGGAAGAGTCACCCGTATTTATCGAACTAATTCCTGATTTTGCCTTTTTACTTTGTCAAACGACCGTTTCGGGCATCGCCACATCCTCGGTGTTCTTCATCATTCGGGCAATCGGGATCGCCAGCAATCCTAATATAACAGCCGAGACCACGAGTGCGATGGTAGTCCATGTAAAGAGCGTCGGCGTCTGTTCGAGCTTTTCAGGGTCGACGCTGCCGCCAACGAGACCTGCTATCAGATTTCCGACCGAGGCTGCGAGAAACCAAATTCCCATCATCTGGCCGACAAAACGGCGAGGTGCGAGTTTGGTCATGGACGAGAGTCCGACCGGGCTGAGCAGTAGTTCACCCCAGGTCTGGAAGAGATAGCTGAAAGCCAGCCACCAAGCCGAGACCTTGATCAATCCGCCGCTCGAAACCAGCATATTAGCCGGAAATATCATTATGAAAAATCCCACTCCGGCCAGAAACAGGCCGAGCGCGAACTTTGCCGGGGCGGAAATACTGATATTTCTCGTCCCGAACCATGTCCAGATCCCCGCAAATACCGGAGCAAATACGATGATAAGAAACGAATTGATCGACTGGAACCAAAGCGCCGGCACCTCAAAAGAGCCGACATGACGCTCGGTAAAATCCTTGGCAAAGAGATTGAGCGAGGTCGGGGCCTGTTCGAATGCCGCCCAAAAGATCGCCGCGAAGATGAATAATACGCCGATAACGATCACTCGTTTTTTTTCATCGCTATTGAGTTTACCGGCAACGAACATATAAATGAAAAACAAGACGGCGACGCTAACGAGTGCATAGAGCATATAGCCGCCGAGGACTTGCGGATCTAAGACGATAACGCCAGTGGCTGCCAAAATTACCATTAACGCAATAATTGCGAGGCCGACAGCGACCACCACTTTTACCCCCGTTTCGTATCCGGCCTGGATCGTCGGATCGGGGTCGCGGCTCCGTTCGATGCCGATATTTCCAAGCGTCGTGCGCGAACGCACCGCAAACCATATCAAACCAAAAAGCATACCGACCCCGGCTGCGCCAAAGCCCCAATGAAATCCGTATTTTTCGCCCAGTAATCCAGTCACAATCTGGCCGAGGGTGGCTCCGAGATTAATCCCCATATAAAAGATCGAAAATCCGGCGTCACGCCGTTCGCCGCCTTCGGGATAGAGGTCACCGACGATCGCCGATATATTTGGCTTGAGCAACCCGGTGCCGAGAACGATGAGGATCAGGCCGATAAAGAACATTATCTTTCCGCCAAAAAATCCCGACAGGCCAATGGATAGGTGGCCGGATGTGATCAGCACGGCTCCGTACATGATCGCGCGTCTTAGTCCCAGGAGGCGGTCGGCGATCCAACCACCCGGCAGTGACGAGAGATAAACGCTCGCGGCATAAATACCGACGATGGCCGCCGCTTTGGGCCGTTCAAACCCAAAACCGCCGTCCATCAGCGTGGCCGTCATAAACAGGATCAGCAGCGGCCGGATGCCATAGAACGAGAACCGTTCCCACATCTCGGTCATAAATAGAGTCGGAAGCCCTTTTGGATGGCCGAAAAATTCGCGTCCCGTCTTTGGGTTCAGAGTGTCTGCGTTCGCGCTCATTAATATTCCCCTTTTGTCGTTTGTTTTTTTAGAAGAGTAAGGCAAAATATAGCAGATAAATCATTTAACTAAAAGGAAAAATATGAAGAAGACAATATTATTCATTCTTTGCGTTTTGGCCGTTACTGGAATTGGGGCTGCCGTCACTAAGGGGCAGAATGGGCGCAAAAGCGTTTCGGGGACGGAGGTCACAGGGACATTTCGTCATAGTTTTACCGGAAGATTCAAGTCATCGTCAAGCGATATTAAGATACAAGCCCTGGGCAAAGGCAGGCTGCATATCGCAATGGATCTGGTCTATCCTTACAGGACGCCAAAGGGTGAACTGTCGGCAAACATGGGTGAGCTCGACGGCAAAGCCTCGATCATGGGTGATACCGCCATTTATGAATCGAAAGAATTTGGCACGTGCAAGATCACGATCAAATTTGTCCGCCCCGGCACGATCAAGGTCTCGCAGTCAGGGTCAGACTTCGATTGCGGATTCGGCCACAATGTCATGTCTGACGGGACATACCGCAAGGTGAGTAGCAAAAAACCGAACTTCAGCAAGAATCATTGAGCCGCATGGAATTATTTCAAAAACTCGGTGACGAGATCGAGTCTCGCTGGCTTGAAAAAAATTATAACGAGGAATATTTGCCCGCGATTGCGGCGGACGCTCTAAAACGTCATGACCTGTCGTCAAAGCTCTCGGCTTGGGATGCGGTCGAGTGGTCGCTAGCGCAGGCCGAGCTGCCGCGTCAGCGCGATCTGCGCGGAAGTTTTGGCGACCCGCCGATCACTGTTTATTCCGGCGTGCGTTTTCATATAGACATATATTTTTGGTTTGAGGGGACGACCGCGACGCATCAGCACGGTTTTTGTGGTGCTTTTCAGGTGCTTTTGGGATCGAGCATCCACAGTTGGTATGAATTTGAGCGTCGCGAAGTTATCAATACATTTTGCGAAATCGGCGATATGACCCTCAAACTTTGCGAGATCCTTGAGGTCGGCGATGTGCAGGAAATTTGGGGCGGACGGCGTTATATCCACTCGCTTTTTCATCTCGACCAACCGTCGGCGACCATCGTCGTCAGGACGGATCGCTCGCCGCTCGAATTGCCCCAATTCTCCTATCACCGGCCGTTTTTAGCGATCGACCCGTTTTTTGAGCAGGAAACGACGATTAAAAAGCTCCAGATGATGTCGGCATTAATTCGGGCAAAACACCCCTATGCTGACCGCTTGATCACTGCTTGGCTGGAGGCGAGTGATTTTCAAACGTCATTTGCCATACTCTCGCAGTTGCGCGGGCTGTTGAGGTCGAATCAGCTCGAGCAGCTATTCAAACTCGAATCTCCCGGATCGCGGTTTGACGCGTTTCTTGAGGTGGCGATCAAGCGGCACGCTGCGGCGGGCGATGTGCTTAAGCCCGTCTTTGAACGATTCGATATGCTGGACGAAATTGTCAGCCGCCGCAACTATGTGACAGACACAGAGCATAGATTCTTTATGGCTCTCCTGCTGAACGCCGATGGCAGGGAACGCATTTTTTCATTGATAAAACAACGCTTTCCGGACGCCGATCCGGTCGAGAAAGTTCTGGACTGGGTCTTTGATCTGGCAGAGACACGGGTTCTCGGCTCTGACAATTCCAACGCGCTCGGCATTCCCACTTTTGGCGAGGCGGAGATGTTTGCTCTCGAAAATCTGCTGCTTGGCAAGTCCGAAGACGAAATCAAAAAGGCGTATAACGAAGAAAATCCAAACGCTGATCCATCAACCATCTGTGATGCCGTGGCAAAAATACGCAAGGCCGTAATCTTCCGGCAACTTCTATCGTAAAGACCTGTGTGGGCGCAGTTTGCGGGAAAAACAAGATTACTCTACACTGATTTATATGCCCTTGTAGCTCAACGGTTAGAGCAGCGGACTCATAATCCGTTGGTTGTAGGTTCGAATCCTACCGAGGGCATACCCAGAATATCTTGAAGGCGATCTATAGGAATGCGCGTGCTATTCCGGCGCGGGGCGCGGCCTGAAACCTGAAAAAATCGCCGCCGATCACAAGCCCGCCATTGCTTATTTTCATGCACTTGACCGACTTATTCACTCCGCGCGCTGCCCTGAATGTGGAATCAGCACTTCCGTCGGTATTCAGCCGGACCAGATTTCCGCTCAGGAAAGAGTTCACGGGGAAATTGTAACCGCCGATCAGCACCTTTTCGTCCGTCTGGACGGCGGCGGCCAATATCGTCTCATCTCGGGTGGTCGCGGGAACAAATGACACGTCGACCGCCCCGACGCTATTGACGATCGCGACGTTTTGCCGCGGAACCGCATCGACAGCACTAAATTTACCCCAAATAAGTATCTTGCCGCGCACGAAAGACCTGGCAAAAACCTGAATGTCCGAGGCGCTGCCGGTCACCGACGCAGAGAACGATGGGTCCTGGCCGCCGGTAACGAAGAGCTTGACGAGATCGACCCGGTTGCTCGATGAAGCTCCGCCCCGCGCGGAGACAAGTATCCTGTTCTCTGTTGGAATGAATAAAACTTTATACCCGTAGCTGCCTGAGATCGAAAAAAACGGCTGGCCCGTTCCGCCGTCGTTGCTTCCGTTGGTATTCAAGCGGGCGATAAATGATAGTCCGATCAAATTCGAGGCGCTCAGCAGGACCTTGCCGTCGGGCTGAATGTCAACGTCGAACGCGAACGTGATATCGAGGCCCGACACGGCAAAGCCCATATCAACCGATCCGTCCGTATTCAATCGAGCCACCGCGTTGTGCGCAGTGCCGTTGATCGTATTGAAACTCCCGGCAATCACCACCTTGCCGTCGGCCTGCAATTTCATTGCCAGGATCATGCCGATGTTGTCCGAGCCTGTTCCGGCATTAAAAGCAGCATCGACCGAACCGTCAATATTGAGACGTAAAATGTCCTTTCGCGAGACCGCGCCGACGGTCGTGAACTTTCCGGCGACTAGGATCTTGGCCTGAGTTTCGATCGCGGTGACATTCGCATCGGTCGCCAAGACGCTGCTGAATAGAGGGTCAGAACGCCCGCCCTGACCGTATGAGATACAACCCAGGAAGGCGATCAAGATCATTATGAAAAACGGCTGGAGGTGGCGTCGCATTATTCTGGGGTCCGCCCAAATGTTTCAGAGCGTCAGACGGCGTTGAGCGGATAGCCCGATTGTAGCATTCTGGTCAAACATTAAAACGAAAATCGACGACATCGCCGTCCTGCATCACGTATTCCTTGCCTTCGAGACGGGCCAGGCCTTTGTCGCTGGCGGCCTTTCGGCTGCCGCATGCGAGCAGGTCTTCATAGCCGATTATCTCGGCGCGAATAAAGCCGCGCTGGATATCAGTGTGGATCTCGCCTGCGGCTTGCGGGGCCTTGGTGCCGATGGGGATCGTCCAGGCACGGACCTCTTTTTCGCCCGCGGTCAGGAATGACATCAGTCCGAGCATTTTGTAGGCGGATTTGATGAGACGGTCAACGCCTGATGACGCGAGGCCGAGGGCCCGGAGATATTCGGCGCGATCGTCGGGAGCGAGGGCGACAAGCTCGGCCTCGAGTTTGGCACAGATGACGACCATCTCGGCTTTTTCAGTAGCCGCGTGGTTTTTTACCGCCTGAACGTGCGGGTTAGAATCGGGGTCGGCGAGCGTTTCTTCATCGACATTGGCGGCATAGATCGTCGGTTTTGATGAGAGAAAAAACCATGTTTTTACTGTCGCGCGTTCGTCGTCAGTTAGATCGGCGGCCCGCGCAGGACGGCCTTCTTCCAGTACGGGCTGAATTTTATCCAGCAGCTCGAGCTCGGCTTTCGCGTCCTTGTCGCCGCCGGATTTTGCGGCACGCGTTGCCTTGTCACGACGCTTTTCGGCGGATGCGAGGTCGGCCAGCGCCAGTTCGATCTGGATGGTCTCGATGTCGCGGACTGGATTGACCGATCCCTCGACATGGATAATGTTGTCGTCGTCAAAACATCGGACAACCTGGATCACGGCGTCGGTTTCGCGAATGTTCGCGAGGAACTGGTTGCCGAGGCCCTCGCCCTTTGACGCACCGCGCACGAGTCCCGCGATATCGACAAATTCAACCGTCGCGGGCACGATCACGTCGGTCTTGACGATCTTGGCGAGCGGCGCAAGCCGTTCGTCTGGGACGGCGACGACGCCAACATTTGGCTCGATCGTCGCAAACGGGTAATTGGCCGCAAGCGCCGATTCCTGCGCCGTCAGCGCGTTAAAAAGAGTAGATTTTCCGACGTTGGGTAAGCCAACGATTCCTGCTTGTAACATAGAGCGAATATCCCGGCCGAGGCCAAAACTTTAATTTTACAACCGATCCGGGGATTTGCGAAATGAGAGACCAAATTCGTCCCCACTGTGCCTGACAATCGGGAGGACGTATTGTGTTTTTCATCAGAATTAAAGTAACTTATCTAAAAGTTCGGCTCGCCCTTATGTTGATCTCATTGCTGCTACTAATTCTCATCGCCTGCGGCGGAATGGCGCTGACATACCTCGTCACGGACGACGAACCGCTCATGTGGCGACTGTCGGTCGGAAGCATTGTCGGCTCGGCAATTTTCGGGTTGGTAGGGTTTGTCGCGGCCTGTCTAATTGGGTTTACGCCGGTGACCATTATAGCGGCGTTGTCGGTGACGATGCTGCCGCTTTTGTTGCTCTGGCGGAGCGACATTCGAGGGCGGTTTAAACATGGCTGGGCAAAGGCAAAGGGTAAATTAGAGGGCGGCAATCTCAAGAAATTTCGTGCGTTTGCCTATTACGCGTTCTTTTTTCTGCTGTTTTGGTTTTTTTTCCAGCAGGTGATGTATGAGACACGGGATGGGATATTTACCGGCGGCTCGCAAAACCTGGGCGACTTGCCGTTTCATCTCGGTGCGATATTGGGCTTTACCGATGGCAATAATTTTCCGCCGCAAAACCCGTCATTCGCCGGCGCAAGATTCTCGTATCCTTTCATCGCCGATTTTTTGACGGCGTGTTTTGTAAAGCTCGGAGCGGATGTTAGATCGGCAATGTTTTTGCAGGATCTGACCTGGTGCTACGCGCTGTTGGTCATTTTAGAGAGATTTGTCGCAAAGCTAGCGAACAACAAACTCGCCGGACGGCTCGCTCCGGCGCTTTTATTTTTTAGCGGCGGTCTTGGGTTTATTTGGTTTTTTAAGGATTTTTGGGAATCGGGAAGCGGATTTGTTAATTTTTTATCGCACCTGCCGCGCGATTACACGATCGGCGATCAGTTTCGCTGGGGCAATTCGATGGTCGTGCTGTTTATCACCCAGCGAAGCCTGTTGCTCGGAATGCCTCTGACCGTAATCGTGCTCGGGTATCTGTGGAGAATATTTGCCACAGAGGGCACAGAGAAAGAAGACCGCGAGAAGGCGAGAGAGCGAGACGCAGGGAAAAAGAGTCTTATCACTGCGTCGCAGCGTCTCAGTGTCTCGGCGTCTCTCCTCGTCGGTTTGCTCGCCGGTTCACTGCCGCTGATACATCTGCATAGTCTGGCAGTGTTGTTTGTGGTCACAGTTTTTTTGTTTGCGATGCGGCCCGCTCGGTGGCGCGAGTGGATCGCGTTTGGCGTCGGCGTAGCGGTGATCGCTTTGCCTGAGCTTGTCTGGTCGATCGCGGGCAGTGCGTCGGAGACGAGCAAATTCATCGGCTGGCATTTTGGCTGGGACAAGGGAGATGCAAATATTTTGTGGTTTTGGATTAAGAATACGGGGATTGTAATTCCCGCAGTAGCGGCAGGGATCTGGATTTTTTTAACGCAAAGACGCAAAGATGCAAAGGACGCAAAGATCGAAAATCAAAGATCAATGGTCAAAGGTCTGTTGCTGTTCTATATGCCATTTGCTTTCATGTTTTTTGTTTCAAACATCGCAAAGCTCGCCCCGTGGGAATGGGATAATATCAAGATTTTGATCTATTGGTATGTCGGGTCGATACCGTTGATTGCGTTGGCGATCGTTTGGTTGTGGGAACAAACAAATGTGGCAAGGACAGCGGCTGCGGCGTGTTTTATTGTGCTGATTTTCGCCGGTGCACTGGATGTTTGGAGGACGGCGTCGGGGCAAAATAAGATTAAAGTCTTTGACAAGGATGCCGTACAACTTGCCGAGTTGATCAAGGTAAAAACGGCTCCGAATGCACTGTTTTTGAACGCGCCGACATATAATTCGGCAGTCGTGCTCTCGGGTCGCCGTTCGCTGATGCGATACAGCGGGCATTTGTCGTCGCACGGAATTGACTACGGACCTCGCGAAGATGATGTCAAGCACATCTATCAGGGCGGCGGTGTTGCGGATATTCTTTTACGAAAATACGATATTGAATATGTGCTGATTTCCCCCGAAGAGAAGAATTCGCTTGCAGCGAATGAGGATTTTTTCAAGAAATATCCGGTTGTCGCGGAAGCGGGACAGTACCGTGTGTATAAGGTGAAGAATTAGAACAGGATATACAGGATGGACATGATAAATACGATTTTCATCCTGCCCAATAACGTTTGATGGAGAACGAACAAGAAATACAAATTGAAGATGGCGGCCAAAGGACAGATCTCGTTTGGCTAGTAAGCTGTGGTCTGGTCGCGGCGATTGCAACTTTTTTGCGGTTTTTCTGGCTCGATCTCAAGCCGTTTCACCACGACGAGGGCGTCAACGGATTCTTTCTGACAAACCTGTTTCGCGACGGCGTTTATAAATACGATCCGGCTAATTATCACGGCCCGACGCTCTATTACATCTCACTCGGATTTGCCAAAGTTTTTGGCCTCGAGACGATCCCCTTGCGGGCAAGCGTGGCCATATTTGGCGTGCTGACTGTCGTTCTGGCGCTCTTTCTCAAGCGATATATCGGCAAGACCGGCAGCCTGATTGCTGCGCTGTTTCTCGCACTGTCGCCCGGCATGGTCTATATTTCGCGGTATTTTATCCACGAGATGTTTTTTGTTTTTCTGAGCCTCGCAATTGTTGTTTCGGTTATTTACTTTATCGAAAAACGCAAGGCCGGTGTTTTTGCTATTGCGTGGATGGCGGTCCTGCTCCTTGTGTGTTTTTTGCCGTCTTCGTTGAATCTGGCCGCTGCAATAGCAGATGAAAATTCCACGGCATTATGGTCGCTGCGGATCACATTTTTTATCATCGAGGCGGCGCTCGTGTTTATTGTGATCCGAATGCTGAAAACGTGGGACGACGGCCGGCCAGTTTACCTATTGCTGGCATCGGCATCAGTTGCGTTGATGTTTGCTACGAAAGAGACGGCGTTCATCACGCTTGGAACGATGCTTATCGCGTGTTTCTCGGTGTGGATATGGAACGGCATCGCGAATGGCGAAGCGTTTGAAAAAGTAAAAATGTGGATCATCGCTGCCCTTCACGGCGTAGTGATCATTGCCGCGTTATATTACAACAAAAAGCTGGCCGAAGGCGGTTTCTGGGTGTATGAAAACTTCCTCGGCGAGGGGAAAGTTCACGAGGCTTTTGTGTTCTATTCGATCGTGGTGTTGGTCTTAGCGACGATATTCACCTGGGCGATATTTTTGTATTACTACCGGCAGAGCAACGAAAGTGAATTGGCAGAACCGGCCGCTCTGACGTGGTCAAATTTTCGTGCGGCCCTCGGCAACGGCGTCGATCTTGTATTGATGATCGCAGCTCTCGCGACAATTTTTATTTACATCGGCGTGCTGTTTTTTTCGTCGTTTTTTACCTATGCAGAGGGCGTGCAAAAAGCGTTTGAGGCTTACTCGATCTGGACCAAAACCGGGAGCAAGGATCACACGCAAAACGGCGTAGTGGCCTATCTCAAATGGGGCATGAAGGTCGAATCGCCGATCCTGATCTTATCGGCGTTGGGTTCGCTGATCGCTCTTTTGAGAGCTAAGCACCGCTTTGCGATGTTCACCGCATTTTGGGCAATAGGAATGTTTGCCGCCTACACGATCATCCCTTACAAAACGCCTTGGCTGGCACTCAGTTTTTATCTGCCGATGTGCATCATCGCCGGATACGGCCTCAATGAACTGATAACTGCGAAAAAGATCGTCTTGAAAGGCGTCGGGTGTGTGCTTGCCGTGCTGGCAGCTTCAGTTTTGGTCTATCAAACATACGAGCTTAATTTTGTCCGCTACGACGACGAGGAAATGGGCTATGTTTATGCTCACACAAAGCGCGAAATGCTCGATCTTGTGAGACAAATTAACTACTACGCCGAAAAAAGCGAAAAGGGCAAAGACGCGACCATCGAGATAGTTTCGCCAGACTATTGGCCGATGACCTGGTATCTTAAGGACTACGGGCACGCTAATTTTCACGGGACACTTGTCGATGCAAATACCGCCGAGATGATCGTCGCTAAAAAGAACGATCAGGACGCCGAGGTCATCCGCCGGTATTCAGCCCATTACAAATTTGCAGGTGTTTATCCACTGCGACCTGGCGTTGATCTGACTCTGCTCGTCAGACGCGACCTCGCCGACAAAGACGCGCAGGAGTTGTATAAGATTCTCGAATATGTGTCGCCTGAGACCAAACGATAATCAGTTTGCGATGATTCCAACCAAAACAAGCCCGCCGCCGATGACGATGTGCAGTACGTCGTCAGCCCGCTTCCAACGAAAATATTTTTCGGGAAACAGGTGCAAGAAGCTCGCCGCTGCCTGATATAGATCGATCACGCCAAACCCGATATTGAAGGCCCGAATATAGTCGTAATGGTGAGTTGCGATCATTATCCCGGCCAGGCCAAAGATAATGTGAAATATATTATAGGCCGACGCTCCACTCGTCAGGCTCTTTTTTGTCGGGATCACAAAGCCCAAAACCCCGGTCAGGATCAACAGCGGGGCAAAAATCAGGAGGGTGTAATAATTCAGAACCATATACCGAGCATCGATAAGGCAAACAGCTCCGCCATTGAGGTATCTTTCACACAAAAAAACAGCAGGGTGACCAAGAACCTTTTTCAATCATCTCCGTATTACGGAGAAAAGCCAGACTGAAAACAGGATACTGAAATTTTGTTTAGTAGTCACTTTCCGGGGGTGGAAATGACTCAGCCGAAAAGGAGAACCTTGTTCAAAAAAATGAGTAAGAAATATTACATCGTATTAATATTTATTGCGGCGATACTAGTTTTGATTCCAGCCCAGCTTCGCGCAGCGTGGGGCCACCAGTCAGGCGTATCAACTGACCCATTCGATCGTCTATGACCCGTCGCCGTCACCGGACGGAAAACGGTTGGCCTATAACATTGTCATTCTAGGTCGAGAACAACTTTTTGTTATGAATGTTGACGGTACGGGCCCGGTTCAGTTAACGAGTGACGACGCCGATCATGAAGACCCTGCCTGGTCACCGGATGGTAAAAAGATTGCGTTTACCTGCGTTAAAGACAAACTGGAAACAATCTCAATGATCAATATAGACGGAACCGGATCAGAGCGTTTGACACCAACAGACGTCCGGACGATCCATCCAAATTGGTCACCCGATGGCTCAAAGCTCGCCTATTGTACAGATGACGATCTCGCGCCTCCGCGAAAGAACGACTCCGATATCATGGTGATCGATATGGCTACGCGAAAGATTTCGACACTAATAACGGGTGGGATTAATACATATCCCTCGTTTTCGCCGGATGGTAAGAGACTTGTATTTCGCCGAATGGTTGGAGAAACTAATTCCGAAGTATTTCTGGCAAATGCGGACGGCTCTGACGCGCGAAATATTACTAACCACCCCGCATTTGATGGTTGGCCTTCATGGTCGCCTGATGGCACGCGTATCGCTTTTGCCTCAAACCGGAATTCGAGTTATCAGATCTTCACAATGAATCCTGACGGAACCGATGTGAAACTGCTTGCAAACACCGAAGGCCGGGGAACTGCCCCAAAATGGGGCCGTGACGGACTGCATATCTATTTCTCGATCTGTAAAAATGTCGATTTCGGCATCGATTGCCAGATTTTTGTCGCCCGGACATCTGGATTTCTGAAGTGAGGTGACAAATCTCAGTAAGTTGGGGGTTGACTTAATAAGACCATACGCCTGTCCAAAATCTTTTTTGCTTTTCGACTTTACCCTATTATGAAAAATCTTAAATTGTTGTTTTTGGTGGTTCTAATGGTAATGCCTGTTTTGGCTGCGGATTTCAAATCCGGAGATGATTTAATCGCCGCGATGCACAAGAAATATGATGGAAAATGGTATAAAACGCTGACCTTTAAGCAGATAACGACAAACTACAAACCTGACGGAACGTCCGAGGTGGCCACCTGGTATGAAGCCCTGAACGCGCCCGGCAAACTTCGGATCGATTTCGACCCGGTTGAAAAGGGAAACGGCATAATCTTCGCCGACGAGATGCTGTATTCATTTAAGGACGGAAAGCTTGCGGGAAAGCGTCCTTTTGTCCATCCGCTGCTGGTTCTCGGTTTTGACGTTTACATGCAGCCCGCTGCCACGACCGTGGCGCAGATCAAGGGAATGGGCATCGATATGTCGGTAATCCACAAGGAAAAATGGCAGGGGCGAATTGTTTACGTCGTCGGTGCAAAGCAGGGTGACCTAAAAACACCGCAGTTTTGGATTGATAAGGCCAATCTTTATTTTGTTCGCCTGATTGATCTCGGCGGTAAGGATAAAAAGAGCGTTCGCGAAACCCAATTTAATAAATATCAAAAGATGAAGCGCGGCGGTTGGGTCTCGGCCGAGGTTCAATTTATTGTCGATGGCAAACCAGCAACGACTGAAGAATATTCTGAGATCCAGACGGGAATGGCGCTAGATGCGGGTCTTTGGGACCCGGAAAAATGGATGACCGTTGACCATTCGTATTTTAAGACGAAATAGTTTCTGGTTATGAGACATAATATGTGCCTGAGGGCTTGCCTTATGTTGAAGTCGGGTTACAATTACAGCATTCCATTTCGCAGGAGATTATCCAATGAAAAGAGTTCTCGTATCCTTGTTTGTCGTCCTTTGCATTTGCAATTCAGCCTTTGCCATCGATATGTCCACTGAAATCAATGCCGCTACAACTAAAATAATGCCGCAGGTCATCGAGTGGCGGCGGTTTATTCATCAGCACCCGGAGCTGTCAAACCGCGAGTTTAACACGTCTAAACTCGTCGCCGAACAGTTGCGAAAGCTGGGGCTTGAGGTTCGCACCGGCATCGCTAAAACGGGCGTTGTCGGTATTTTGAAGGGCGGCTTGCCCGGCCCGGTAATTGGGCTGCGTGCCGATATGGACGCTTTGCCGATCACCGAGCGGACCGATGTGCCATTCAAATCAACCGTCACGGGCGAATATAACGGCCAGACGGTCGGCGTGATGCACGCCTGCGGCCATGACAGCCACATTGCGATGCTTTTGGGGACGGCAAATGTGCTGGCCGGAATGAAGGACAAGATCAAAGGAACGGTTGTGTTCATCTTTCAGCCGGCCGAAGAAGGAACCCCAGTTGGTGAGACAGGCGGCGCAAGCGATATGGTTAAGGAAGGCGTAATGGATAACCCGAAGATTGAGGCCGTTTTTGGCATCCACATCAACGCGCAGAGAGAGATCGGCACTATAACATACAAACCCGGTGCGTTTATGGCGTCGAGCGACTGGTTTTCGATAAAGGTCAGAGGGAAAGGATCGCACGGATCTCAGCCGTGGATGGGCATCGACCCGATCGCTGTCGCGACTCAAATTTACACCGGGTTACAGATGATCGTCGCCCGCGAATCCGAGCTGACCAAGGCTCCGGTCGTCATCACCATCGGCAAAATAAACGCCGGTGTTCGCGAAAACATAATCCCCGAGGAACTGACGATGGCCGGCACGATCCGCACGCTCGATTCCTCAATGCAAAAAGAGGTGCACGAAAAGATAAGATTAACCGCCACAAAGATCGCCGAGAGCATGGGCGCAACCGCCGAGGTTAGTATCGACACTAAAACGCTCGTCACATATAACACGCCCGATCTGGTCAAAAAAATGCTTCCCAGTCTCGAAAAAGCAGCCGGAAAACAAAACGTGATCGAAAGCGATTGGACCACCGGCGCCGAAGATTTTTCATTCTACGGCACCAAGGCCCCGGCCTTTTTCTTTAACGTCGGCGGAATGCCGAAAGGTAGGAATCCCAAAGACACTGCCGCACATCACACCCCCGATTTTTACATCGACGACAGCCGCCTGGATGTCGGCATCAAGGCATTTTGTAATATTGTCTTTGACTATTAGGCGGAAAACACTCACTACCGGTCGGTTTCTACCTTAATTATCGATTATTATCTTTCCCGAATTTATGCCTTGCGGCCTTACAAAGGGTAATCCGCTGCTTCCTTGTCCCCTAAAAAGGGGCGTGAAAACCCATTTTGAGTGATTTTCGATCCCATAGTAGGCGATGACGGATTTGCTTTTGCTTTGGCTGGCGACGCCGATAAACGGCGTGTTGTCGGTGACGGCCCCAATCTCGCCATCGTCGGGATCGGATATGCTGCTATCGGTGCCGGTATTTAACGAATTGACGATGACGATGGCAAAGCGGTCAAATGTCGGGCTCGGATTAGATGGTAAAATACCGCCGCTATAGTCCTGAACCCGTTTTGCAAATGGAGCGAGCGATGCAGCATCAGCCTTAATGAGACGCCATTTCCCGTCCTCGCTCAATGGGTCGATGGCCGCTGATGCACGCAGAATTGCCCGTTTCTTGGTGCCTCGCGGCAGCCCTTCGAGCAGGTCATCCATCGAATTTGGCAGTTTGGCCCCGCGATAAAATTCGACATACTGGCGTATCGCCTCGGCGACCTCCTCGCCGCGGCGGATTGCTTCAAGCTCTTTTTCACGCTGGACTTCCTGTTGGACGGAGGGCGCGACAGCCAACAGCCCGATGGCAAAGATCGCCATTATCGCCATTACGGCAAAGAGGGTCATGCCTCGTTCTGAATGTCTATCCGCCGCCATCTCCATCATCATCATCGCCTTTGTTTGGGGTTTTTTGCGGCACGGGCGCGCGTGGGATATTACATGGTATTCCCGGTATGCAATCTGGCGGCAAATTGGGATTATTTGGTATAAAGCCGCCATCCGGTTTGGATGTTATCGAGCCGGTCGACGACGCCTTGGAGATCGGGATCCGATGACGAAAACCGAGCTGCGTGTCCTCAAATATAACCTCGGTCGATGAAATATCGACGAGCCGGAATCGCCCGCCGACGACGTCGTTCAAACGAGCGCCAAAGGGCGTCGGTTTGCCTTGCTCAGTAAAATACGCTGTGTCGTTATTGTAGCGTTTACGCCCGACCATGCCGATGTATTGGAAGGTTGGGCGGGGCGGGGCCTGAACGTTTAATATAAGCTGACTCGAATACGCTTTGCCGTCCGGTGTCTGCACGATTATCTGTCGCGGGCCCTCCTGAGCGATAAAATTGGCCGGAATATCGGTGACCAGCTTTTGCGCGTTAATAAACGTCGTCGGCAGTTCGCTCTGGTTGAAATAGATGCGGGCGTCAGGTGTAAAGCGGTCGCCGTTAACCTCGAGGCGGAATCCGCGCGAGCCGGCATAGACGCTCTGCGGATTTACAAAGTTAACTATAAATATCGGCGTCGGGGTCGGCGTCGGGGTTTTTATGGGCGGAGCGACGTAAGGCGTCGGGCTGTAAGGTGTTGGCACCGGCGGCTCGTAAAAGGCAAAGATATTGCGCCCCGGATCGGGAGCAAAGGCGTTGCCGGGACGGTAATCGACGACCGTAGTCTGGTAGTCAAAATCCTGCTCGGCGGCGGTCGGCAGCCTCACGTCGCCTGGATTTGAAGGGGACACTGACTTTGGCGTCGGAGTCGGCGATTTTTGCGCGGCCGTAGTGGAAGACCCGCCAAAAATATTACGGCCAAATGCCAGCCACAGAGCCACAAGCGCGATCACGCCCAGCACCGCCGCGGCGATAATCTTGTTTCTCTCAGTCGTGGTTTTACCCTCGAAAATTGCCATTATCGCTGAAAATTTCTACTGCTGACCTGCCAGCGGGACAAAATTTGGCCGGCGAAAATATGCCGCCATCTCGATATGCAGGCTCACCACATCGCCGTGCGTTTTGCCTTTATTTTTGGACGGCTGTGCTACCGGTTGTTGAAACATCGGATTTTGGTTAAAACCCCCCGGATTTACCCCGGGCCTCTGATTCCCTGCTATTTTCGTATTTGCTCCCGGCAGTTTTACGCCCGCCTGATTTGGATTTACCTGTTGATTTGGCCGGGTCTCATTTTTTTGCGTGTCGGACGGCGCCAGTTCGATGGCGCTAATCACGACAAATTCGTTGCCGGTCTCGATGTCGCGGATAAAGCGGCGCAGATTCTGATAAGTTCCCTCGACCGTCGTCGTGACATAAACCCCGGGATAGAGGCTGCGAAATTTGCCGCGTCCGCGTTCCTCTTCCGATTGCTGATTTTGATTCCGGTCAACGGTCTCGAGCGGTGCGTAATCGGGGCCGCTGGTATTGGTCAGGCCGTATGAGAGGATCAGGCCGTTGAGCCGCTGATACAGTGCGCTTTGCCCGTTCGCCGGAAGCGGCAGGAACCTCGTCTCAAAATCGTCAACACTGGCGACGAGCTTATTGACCTGTGTTTGGGAATCCCGGATATCTCCGTATTTTGAGTTTGCCGATTGACGCTCGGCATCGAGACGGTCGGCCTCCGACTTGTTTCGCGCAAGCTCGCGGTTTGACGGTATGACCCAAAACGCGAACACCATTATCACGGTGAGCAATATAAGCGCCGCAGCGCTGATCACGCTGATCTCAAGCGGCCCCCACATGCCGGCATAGACTTTGCGCGGGCGGCTTGGCGGAACTTGATGGATGGTGATCTCCTGCGTTTCCGTCTCGACGGTCTCAATAATTTCGGGCTCAGCCATTACTGCACACCTCCCTGCTGATTTTGAGCAAGGTCAATGGACGATGATGAATATCCGTAGCCCGGAGTGTAAATCATCTGGAAAGTGTATTCCGTGTAGGTGATCCGTTCGTTTTTTTGCAGATCCTGGCCGCGAAGCTCAGGTTGAAAAAGGCCGGAATTGCGCATATTGTCGATCATTACCTGGATCGATGCAAAATCGCGGCTGATGACGGCGAATTCGAGCTGAGCCTTTACCCGGTCGCCGTCACGATAGACGTTTTCGACGCGGATGCGCGATGCGCTTACCGAGCCGGGCAGCACGGATTCGAGATCGGCAAACAGGCGCGACCAGCCAAACGTCTTATTTGCCACCAGCTTGTGCGAGGCGCTCAACAGGGATTTTTGCTCCGGTGATAGCAACTGCTGCACCTTTTCTCCCTCGCCTTTAAGTCGGGAGATGTCGGCCTGCCGCTCTTGAATTGCCGTTGCGAGCAGCTCATTTTGCTTGCGGTTATCGTTAAGACGAGTGAGGCAGTAAATACCGCCGATCGCGCTCACAAAGAGCAGCAGCGCTGCCATCAGATACGGCAAAACGCGGTTGCGGAAAGGGTGGGTCGAAAGATTTAGCTTTGTTAACACGGTAAAAAGAAAATTCTAACATGAAAGAATTCCGTTGTCTTTCACGTTTGCTTGCCTTTGTTTGTTGCAATTTTCGAGTCTGGATTGTAAAAATAAAGATGTTTTCATTTTTTGATTGACGGCAGCTTTCTAATTAAGAGACAATTCTGTTTCGTAGCAATTTCATGATGCCATATGGCATTTGCAAAATCTTGTCGTGAATGATAGCTTATTTTGTTACGTTTCCAGAAACCAGTACGATTTCAGAAACTAATACGATTCCGGGAAGTAATACAATTCCAAGAAGTAAAGACCAGGAGAAATAACAATGTCAGTGATTCAAGAGGAAACTTTTGCGGGTACCGATGCCCCGGCATACCGCATCGATCAGAAATTGCACCAGATCCTTTACAAGGAACCGGCGCGGCCAACGTTCGAGCCAGTACCGGGTGACGTTTTGCCCGAAGCGGAGTATCCGTTGCATCCGGATCCTGTCGAGATGACGGTGAAGGAATATAAGATGTTAAATGCCAAACGCACTTGGAAAACATGGGGAGCACCCTATTTTAAGTCGCGCTGGCACAGCAAGGAGCTGCGTCCGCTCATTCCTTACCTCTTTACGGAATGGAAATGCAATCTCGATTGCCACTATTGCTGGTCATACAATAATCGGGTCAAGGGAATGACCGAGGAAGTAGCCAAACAGTCGATCGATTGGCTGCATTCGATCGGTTCACGCGTTTTGGCCCTCATGGGCGGCGAACCGCTGCTCAGGCCGAACTTTATCCACAAGATCGTTTCGTACAGTGCGAAAAACGATATTTTTGTCTATCTTCCGACCAACGCCCGCCTGCTCAAGCCGGATATGATTGACAAGCTCGGTGACGCTGGCATCGCAACATTTAATATCGCGGTTGACTCGGTCAAGGAGCGAAAGTCGCTTCCGAAATCGTTTGAGCCGATCAAGGAACAGTTTGAGTATCTGGTCAAACGCCAGCGTTTCTACGGCTACACGGTCATGTTCAATATCAATATCTGCCATAACAATATGGACGATGTGAAGGAACTGACGCAGATCGCCCGCGACCATGGCATTGCGACCGATTACCACATCAATGAGACGCCGATGACCGAGCAGGATCATTTCAAGCATCTCAATGAAAATCAAACCTATCTGACCCAGGAAGACTGGCCGAAGGTCGATGCACTGCTCGATTATTTACAGGATCTGCGTCTCACCCACGGCTACCAGATGGCTAATCCCGTCCAGCACATGGAGGACATGAAGCTGCTTATGCGCGGGCAAGTTCCGCCCTGGCAGTGTCGTGCCGGACAGAATTCGCTGATCATCCGCACCGACGGAACCCTCGCACCGTGCTTCCCGATGTATTCGGCTACGCACGATTGGGGCACGATCAACAATCACAAGTTTGACGTGAAACAGCTTGACGAGATGAAGGTCGAATGCACCAAGCACTGCCTCTCGACCTGCAACTATATTCTCGGTTATTGCTACGACACACTGCGTGTTTTGACATGGGCCGGTAAGCAGGCCATGCACGGATTCAAAAACGCCAACAGCTTCTAAATCTTTGCAGAAACCCGCACGAAGTAAGGGCATTCTTTAAATACAACAAAAGGGCACATCCGCTGGGATGTGCCCTTTTTGTTTTATCAAAGCTTGCCACCCTTCATTGTAAAAAACGCGACCCCTCCGTTGATCGCTAAACCGATGGCTGTCGCGATTACCAGTTTCAGGTTTGTGATCTGTCCGTACATTTCATAGACCATTACCGCACCCAAAGGGATCCATAGGATCGAGGTAATCAGGCCGGGGCCGTAGCCGCGATCCCAAATTGCGGTAACGGTGTGCGAGACGCCGTTTGAAAACATTAGTCCGCCGAAAATGGCGACCATAAATTCAGGGAAATTTAGCAACTGAGATATTATCGTTAAAGCGGTAATAAAAGTGAGAGCGAGCAAATGGAGAATAATAAATCGTCTGACCGGTATATGCACCCCCCTCAGCCGGAAAAGGTACGCCGTATAACCCTCGCCACCCCAATACTCCTCAGCCGCGTGGATCACATAGCTCGCGGGAAAGATCCACAGCCATAACAATAACCATTGTGCCGAATAAAAGACGCTGACAGTATCCATAAAAAAGAAACCGGTCAAGTGTAAAGCACATGTCCCGGTTAAGTATCCAGTCTATCAGATTCTGATTATTCTCTCATTATCGTTTCTTAATTTGAATGCTCGTCACAAGAACATCGTTCAATGCGCAGATCGTCACTTTTTCAGGTGTTTGAGCCATTACGATATTTTTTATCTCAACGGAACTATTGCCGACAACGGTGAATGTCAAGCTTGATGGGTTTGGTGTTTTTCCCGGATTGAGTCGCTCAATCTTGCGATTTACCTTAATAAACGCGAATCTAATTGCGGCGCGGGGGGAGGTCGTGGGCGATTTCCTCTGGTTTGAGGTCACGGTAAGCGGCGACTCGGTTGCGGCCCTCCCGTTTGGCGCGGTATAGGGCGGAATCGGCCATTTCGACCAGCTCGATCGGGTCGCTGGAGTCGGTCGGAAACGATGCAATGCCGATGCTTATAGTGATGTGATGCTTTTCGGATGTGCGGCCAGGCTGGACGACGCTAAACGCCCGCTCCTCGACCGATTCGCGCATTCGCTCGGCGGCGACCAGTGCCTGAGGCAGTTCGGCGTCCAGCAAAAACGCGGCAAATTCATCTCCGCCAAACCGTGCGGCCGCATCGCCGCTGCGCAGGTTTGTCATTATCGAAAATCCGATCTCCTCGATCGTTTTGCTCCCGGTCAGATGGCCAAAATTGTCGTTGACGCTCTTAAAATTATCGCCGTCCATCATCATCACACAGAATGGACGGTTTTCAGCCGTTGCTCGACCGGCTTCGCGGCGCAGCTCCGAGAAAAACGAACGACTCGAAAGCAGACCCGTAAGGTCGTCGTGCGAGATCAGGCGATGGATCTGACGCTGATATTCGCGGTCAATCTCATCCAACAGGTCAAATCGCAGAATATGCTCGCCAACCGTGATCTTGTCGCCATTTGTCAGAGTTTCGTGCTTGATGCGTCTGCCGTTGAGAAAGGTGCCGTTTCGCGAACTGAGATCCGTCAGGCAGTATCGCGTTTCCTGAGTTTCGGCGTCCCTCTCGGCATTTACGCGGGCGTGCTGACGCGAAACCTGGGGATCATTGACACGCACATCCGCCTCGAGCGCGCGGCCCAATATCACATCTTCACGCTCAAGCGGGATGGGAACGGCGATTAACTCCCCGCTCAAAAACACCAGAGCAGGCCGAAGATCACGGCGGATTTTGCCAATATCATTCATACACAGACCAAAACTCAGGCAGGAGCAGGAGGGCAACTAATAGAATAACCTATTTTTTACAACAATTTCCAGCGTTTTTATGCCCCCCGCCATCCACGCCGCCCTCCCTCGACCAGATGCAGCCGGCCAGGCGATGACCAAGCTGCCTTACTAGCTTGAGATAAAATAACTCAAGTTTTATCCTGATATTTTTTGAAGGCGGCGGCGAAGCCTTCTTCATTCGATAAAAGCACTTTCATTTCAGTCCGATGCGTTTAAGCAGAGCATCGAAACGTGGGTCGTAACGCAGCGGATCGTAGTTCGGACTGACCTGGAGCGAGATCATTCCCTGCTCGCGTCTCTCAAAGGCCTTTTCCAGATAAACTAACGCATCTTCGAGGTTACCGGTTTTGGTGCAAAGACGCGCGAGCAGCAGGGGTTTGCCATTGCCGTTTTTTTCAGCTTCCTTTGCCTGCTCAAGCTGTCGCTCATAAATACCAAGCCAACCAGATTGCGCATAAATGGTTTTCCACGCCTCGATCTCTTCCGGTTTAACTCCTTTCTGCGCCTGTTGACGCTGAAACCATTCAAATGCCTGATCGTCCTCGCCCTTCATAATATATGACCCGATTAGAGTATCGTAAACCCCGAGAAATTCGGGATCCATTTCGAGGGTTCTTTTTCCCTCGGCAATGGATTCATCGTAACGACGGGCGTAAAATGAATTCTGTAGGTAGATTTTATGGTTTAAAACGGAGGCCGGTTCGAGGTCAATGGCGGTTTTGCTTTCCGCAATCGATTCGTCCGATCGGCCTAAAAAACCAAGCAGAAGCGAATACATCCGCCTGACGGCGGCGGAGTTCGGATTTAACTCGACCGCTCGCTTGTGATCGCGTTCGGCGCCGGCAAAATCCCACTCGAAATTGGTCCTTATTTCACCTAAATACGAATGTGGCTCAGCCAGGTTGTCGTCTATTGCCAGAGCCTTTTCTAAGGCTGTTTTTGCCTTGAGATATTCTTCGGTCGCGTTCCCGCCGCCGCCCATAAACGCAACCTCACTGTGAACATTTGCCATGCGTGCATATGCGGGAGCGTAATTCGGGTCGAGTGTTACGGCTTGGTCAAAGGCTACGAGCGCTTTTTGAGCGTCCTTTGGGTTTTGTTTGTCTGCCAAAGCCGAGCCTAGCAAATAAAGGCGGTATGCTTCGTCATTTGAAGATCTCGCACTGTTCGGTTTGTTGGATGATACAGATCGAAAATTGAAAGACAGCAAAACGAATAAGCTAACCGCCATCAGGAATCCAACCGTGAGAAGAATGGCCCGTGTCCTGCGTCTTGACCTATCCACATGGGAAATCACGCTTTTGTCGGTCGCCGGTGGTGGTAATTGAAAGCCGGTCGGCGGCGAAATCTCGGGCTTGCCATTGGTGGATTTTTGCGCCGCCGGTTCGCGTACGACAGTTACTTTGGCTACGAATCGGTAGCCTTTCTTCGCCACCGTTTCGATGAATTTATTGCCGTTGTCGTCCTCGCCAAGAGCGTGACGCAACGTATGGATGATGCGGGAAATATTCGCTTCCTCGACAAATGAATCGGGCCATACCATTTGCATTAATACCTCTTTTTCTACAAGATGCCCCGCCTTTTCGACAAGTATGGCGAGAACGTCGAAGGCTTTCGGCGTTAGTGGAATCGGCGTTTTATCGTTTAGTAATTGTCGCTCGGCGAGATTGAGCCGAAACGATTTGAACTCGTAAGAATGACCGTTTTCACCGTGCATATCGCCCTCGGAGAATTTTAGGAGAAAATTAGGAAATTTTTCCAAAGACATGTCACGCCTCCAACGAGTAATTTGTTCACGAAGAAACAATTATCGCCGGTTACTTGCGATGTCGCGGTAAATTTTCCCTAAGAAAGTTCCCCTACATCATATAGCAACCGGCGTCCAAAAGAAACAAATTAGGAGATAAATATGCCAACACCAGAAAGTTTTTTGCATGGCGCTTATGCGTATTCATATACCGGTAAATTTTACAAGCCCGCGACCCCTCTATTGGGGACTGAACATTCTTTTGCCGGCTACATTGACTTTGACGGGAATGGGAATCTGAGCGGGGCCGGAATGGTAAACTTATTCAACATTACTCCGGCTGGTCCCGGTGTCCTTACTGCACATCCGGTTAATTTCAACGGTACTTACAACGTTATGTTGGCACCCGTTCCCACAGGCACTCTTCAACAAATTGACGCGGTCAATCCTGCAATTAAAATTGACTACTATTTTGTCATGGCTGACGATTGGAAAGAACTCAAATTCATGATTCTAAAGGAGAGTACTGGGAAATTGACTATGGTCGCGGGCACGATGAGAAAGGTTGCTATCCGTCACGATGAGCATAATTGTGGTGACTAGTAGACAGACTAAACCCAATGATGAGAAGCGGCGGGCCGAATACTTCTGGATCATGACCGATAACTGGCGTCGGCTGGAATTTATGGTCCTCAGAACATTCAAAGCGGGGGTGAAATATCGTCCTTTCGTCCTGGCCGGAACGCTTACACGCATCTGAGCAAAGCATTGAAAAATAATGGGGGTCTTCATGAAGCAAACAATAACTGCGAAAAAAATACGCACCCAGGCATTTATAGGCAAATTAACATTGGCTGCAGTCTTTGCGCTGGCGGTGATTGCTCAGGTTAGAGCACAAGCCCCGACGACGGCAATAGATATAACAGAGTTCAGCTTTATCCCGTCCACTGTTGATGTGACTAACAGTAGTCAAACTGTAACCGTAACGATCAGAGTCACGGACACGGAAGGGATTTTCGATAGCATGTTTCTAAACTTGAGAAGTCCTGAGGGAGTCGAATTACATGAGTATGTTCGTTTTAATTTCCTAGACCGTATTTCCGGTGACGGCAGAGATGGGGTTTACAGAAAGACATTTACACTTTCCCAATACTCTAAAAAAGGAACGTGGCAGATCGCTCAAATTTCTGTATATGACCACCAACACGGCATCTATAGTTACCGTAATTTTTTTACGTCCGATCTTGCTGCGCGCCGGTTTGCTACCGATCTACAGGTTATCAATACTAACGAAGAAAATCCGCCGGAGATAAGCGATTTTAGCTTCACGCCCACTGCCATTAATGCGGCCAACGGCTCTCGGAATGTCACTATCACTCTCCGCGCGAAAGATGAAACTTCAGGAGTTAGTTCTATCTATGTAATTTTCTCCAACCCTCCGGGTTGTTATTATTATGATGACGATTGTGCGACATTGTTTTACATGCCTATCACGGGCGCCGACCGTATTTCAGGAGATAATAAGGACGGGGTCTATCGCGTTGTCGTGACCGTTCCTCAACAGTATCCTTCAGGAATATATAGTGCTTCTGTTGGCGCAGGAGACGCGGTACAGAACTATAAGTTCCTTAACTCGACTGAACTTGCTGCGCTTGGGTTTCCCTCTCAATTGCAAGTCTTCCAAACCCAAACAATGTTTGACTTCGACGGTGATGGGAAGACGGATATATCAATATTTAGGCCGGGGAGTGGGGAGTGGTGGTATTTGAGGAGCAAGGACGGGGGGAACCGGGCGTTTCAGTTTGGGGCGGGGACGGACAAGATCGTGCCGGGCGATTATACGGGCGACGGCACGACGGATATTGCATTTTACCGCAAGACGACGGGCGAGTGGTTTATCCTTCGCAGCGAGGATTTCAGTTTTTACTCGTTCCCATTTGGAGCGGCGGAGGACATTCCCGTTCCGGCGGATTATGACGGCGACGGCAAGACGGATGCCGCCGTTTTCCGGCCTTCAAACTCGACCTGGTATATCCAAAACTCGAACGGCACTCCGACGACGATCACGACGTTTGGCGTGGCGGGCGACCGGCCAGTCCCGGCGGATTACGACGGCGACGGCAAAGCCGACATTGCAATTTACCGCCCCGGTTCGGGTCAATGGTGGCTCAATCGCAGCAGAGACGGCGGGATCGTTTACACTTTTGGAACAGGCACGGATAAATGCGTCCCCGGCGACTGGACAGGCGATGGCAAGGCCGACGTCGCGTTCTGGCGGCCTTCGACGGGCGAATGGTTCGTCCTCCGCAGCGAGGACAGCAGCTA
>JBBRQM010000055.1:0-24088 GCA_038226395.1 Pyrinomonadales bacterium
CGTGAGCAGTTGATCTTTCCGGAGATCGATTTTAATAAGGTCGATAAGACACGCGGAATGAATATTTCGATAGTTACGACGGCTAAAAATGACGATCAGGCCCGCTCGCTGTTAAAGGCGCTCGGAATGCCGTTCAGGGCGTAGCCCTGAGTTCAAAGTTCCGGGTTCAAAGTTCAAAGTTCTTTAACCTGACGATTTTAACTTTGAACTTTGAACTTGAAACTTTGAACTATAAGGAAGTTATGGCAAAGATAAGCAAAGTAGTAAAAAACGAAAGACGCAAGGACATGGTGATCCTATATAAGGAACGCCGTGCCGCGGCAAAAAAGATCATCAATAACCCTAAATCGACGGCCGATGAGGTCGATACGGCGGTGATCAAACTGCAAAAAATGCCGCGTGATGCCAGCCCGTCGAGGGTTCGTAATCGCTGTTCACAGTCGGGGCGTTCGCGTGGTTTTTTGCGAAAATTTGGTGTTTCACGCATCGCCCTGCGGAGTTTGGCCCTCGAAGGGCAGATACCGGGCGTTGTTAAGTCGAGTTGGTAGATGTCCCGATGGGACCTATAGGACTTATGTGTCCTATTATTTTGGTAAAGAACGGAGTTTTTAAGAATGACAGATCCAATAGCCGATATGCTCACGCGGATTCGCAATGCAATTGCAGCGAATCATCCCCGCGTTGATATCCCGGGCTCAAAACTGAAGATGGAATTGGCCCGAATCCTTAAGGAAGAGGGATATATCAACAACTTTTCGACCAAGGGCGAGGGTGTGAAATACATGATCCGCGTCTTTCTTCGCTACGATGCGAAGGGGACTTCTTCGATCACGCATTTGTCACGTGTTTCGCGGCCCGGCCGCCGTGTTTATGTCGGCTCCGAGGCGATCCCAAGGGTGCTCGGCGGCTACGGCGTGAATATCGTTTCGACGTCAAAGGGATTAATGAGCGGCAAGCGTGCCCGCGCCGAACATGTCGGCGGCGAGATTTTAGCGGAGATTTATTAGGCGTTAATAGTAAATCGTGAATCGTTAATAGAAAGAAATTAATAGAAAGAAAAAGAACGATTTACGATTTACGATTGACGATTTACTGAAGAATTATGTCTAGAGTAGGAAAAAAACCGATAACGATCCCGTCCGGCGTTACCGTGACGATCAACGATTCGGCGATGGAAATTAAGGGGCCAAAAGGCACACTAAATACGCCGATACCAGCGGGCGTCTCGTTCAAGCAGGAGGACGGCACACTTACCGCCGAGCGGGCGCGCGACGATCAGGCGGCGTTTCACGGTCTGGCGAGAGCGTTGGCAAATAATGCGGTGCTCGGCGTGACAGAGGGCTTTTCTAAGGATCTGGACATCGTCGGCGTCGGTTACAAGGCCGATATTCAGGGCAAAAAAATTGTATTTGCACTGGGTTATTCGCATCCGATCGAATATGTGCTACCCGACGGCATCGACGCTAAAGCCGAACGCGTGAATACAAAAACGTCGATCAATCAATATCAGACGACGATCACTCTGAGCGGCATCGACAAGCAGATGCTCGGTCAGGTCGCGGCGGAACTTAACCGCCTGCGAAAGCCCGATGCATACAAGGGCAAAGGCGTCCGTTATGCGGATAAGTATTATAGATTAAAGCCTGGAAAGACTGGTAAATAGTAAGTCGTGAATCGTAAATGGAAAGAAAGTCTATTTACGATTCACGATTCACGATTAACTAATATTATGGGACAGAAAAGCAGAGCAGATATTCGGCAGGGGGTTCACAGCCGCATTCGTAAAAAAGTTCACGGTTCGGCTGAAAGGCCGAGACTGGCGGTCTTTCGCAGCCTGAATCACATTTATGCGCAGGTGATCGACGACCGCAGCGGCACGACGCTGGCGACCGCATCGACGACTGAAAAAGCGCTCGGCGGCAAGACCGGCGGCAATGTAGAAGCCGCAAAGACCGTTGGCAAGGCTATTGCTGAGCGAGCGCAAAAAGCAGGCATTTCGAGCGTAGTATTTGACCGCGGTGGTTACGTCTATCACGGACGTGTAAAGGCTCTTGTCGATGCATCGCGAGAGGCAGGACTAAATAAGCACGAGGCGGCGGAAAAGGAACCAAAGCAAGAGAGTAAAGATGAAGAATAAACAGAGAATTTCTCCGGGTGGATTGTTGCTCAAAGACCAATTGATCTCGATCAACCGCGTGACCAAGGTCGTCAAGGGCGGTAAAAATCTGTCGTTCGCGGCTCTGGTCGTCATCGGTGACGAGTCTGGCCATGTCGGATTTGGCACGGGAAAAGCAAAGGAAGTGCCAAACGCTATCAAGAAAGCGGTCGAGGCGGCGAAAAATAATCTGATTCGCGTTCCGCTGATCGACGGCACTCTGCCGCACGAGATGATCGGTGAATACGGGGCCGGACGCGTTTTGTTAAAGCCCGCAGCCGAAGGGACCGGAGTAATCGCTGGCGGTGCCGTTCGTGCCGTTTTGCAAAGCTTAGGCGTGCATAATGTGCGGACAAAGATTCTGGGGTCAAACAATCCGCACAATGTAATTCGAGCCACATTTAACGGCCTTTTGCGGATGAAAGATCCGATCGAAGTGGCACGTTTGCGAGGCAAGCCCGTCGAAGAATTAGTATAAAATCATGGCAAAGAAAGCAGAAATAAAAGACGGCGGACAGATTAAGATCCAGTATTACCGGAGCATGATCGGTTACGCGAAAAAACAAAAAGAGATTATTAGGAACCTGGGTATCACGAAACTGAATCAAATCGTAATACATCCGGATTCAGCGGCGGCACGCGGCTTTGTTAATAAGGTTCCGCATTTATTGAGGATTGTCGACTAGGTGTCGTAGCCCGCACGTAAGTAAGGGCTCACGATGACCTGGAAGAGCCCTTACTTACGTGTGGGCTACTGACACGGAGACTAGAAAATGGCTTTATCATTAAATAATTTACATCCGGCAAAAGGCTCGACGCACAAGAAAAAGCGTATCGGACGTGGTCCCGGTTCGGGAACCGGCAAAACTGCCGGAAAAGGACATAAAGGCCAAAAGTCGCGTTCGGGCTACAGTAGCAAACGAGGGTTCGAGGGCGGACAGATGCCTTTGCAGCGTCGTCTGCCAAAACGCGGGTTTACCAATATTTTTAAGAAACAATGGATCGAGATCAGCCTTGCCAAGATCGAAGAAAATTTTAAGGCTGGCGAAGATGTCACGCCTGAGATCTTGCACGAACGCGGCCTGATCAAAAAGGCTAAGCACGATCTCGTGATACTCGGAACCGGCGAGATACAAAAATCGTTAAAGATTTCGTCGCATCGCTTTACTAAAACAGCGAAGGAAAAGATCGAAAAGGCCGGGGGCACGGCGACGGTTATAGTTAAGGTTAAGACGGCAGAAGCCGTTTAGGAAGTTGGCAGTAGGCAGTTGGCCGTTAGCAGTAGAACAACCGACTGCCAACCGCAAAACAGCCAACCGCCAACTGACAAATATATGGAGAAGTTTTTTAGCGCCGTTCAGAACATGTTCCGGATACCGGAGCTGAGGAAGCGTATTCTCTTTACGCTTGGGATGCTGGCCGTTTATCGTCTGGGCGCCCACGTGACGGCGCCGGGCATTAACAGCGCTCAGCTTGAAAAGGTCTGGGGCGAGGTTGCGGGCACATTGCTCGGCGTTCTCGACCTGTTTTCAGGTGGTAATTTCCGTACAATTTCAGTTTTTGCACTCGGCGTAACACCATATATTACTGCCTCGATCATTATGCAGCTTCTGCCCGTACTGTCGCCGGCGATGAAAAAAATTCAGGAAGAAGGCGAGGCCGGGCGGCAGAAAATGAACCAATGGACGCGGTATTCGACCGTCGTTCTGTGTGCCGTTCAGACGTTTTTTGTCTCGACTTGGCTCTCGCGTAACCAGATTATTCCAGGCACGTGGTGGGCAAGCGCGATGATCGTTATTACGCTTACGACGGGTACCATTTTTGTTATGTGGCTCGGCGAGCAGATCACGGAACGCGGCGTCGGCAACGGCATCTCGCTTTTGATCTTTGCCGGTATCGTTATTGGCTTGCCTCGCGGCCTGTTGCAGATCTCTGACCGCGTTCGCACCGGCGATCCGATGCAGACGCTGGGCGTATTTTTCCTGATAGTTATACTCGTGGCATTGATCGCATTGATCGTTTATGTCGAGTCTGCCCGCCGCAATATAGCTATCAGTTATGCGAGCAGGCGTGTGGGGACACAGACATTTCGCGGCCAGGAAACGAGCCTGCCTTTAAAGATAAATATGGGCGGCGTCATTCCCGTTATCTTTGCTTCGTCGGTGCTGGCGATGCCGCAGACATTGTTTTCTGCGTTCCCGGCCGATCCGGCTAATCCGGATTCGGCGTGGTCGAAGGTTTACGCATTCTTCCAGCAGTTTCACGGCGGCGATCCGTATTACGAACTCGTTTTCCTGTCGCTGATCGTCTTGTTCACATTCTTTTACATAACGATTATTTTCAACACGGATGAGGTCGCGGATAATTTGCGGAAACACGGTGGCTTTATCGCTGGTATCAGACCCGGTGCTCCAACGGCCGAATATCTAAACTCGATCCTGACACGGCTGACTACAGTCGGAGCTCTTTATCTGGCGTTTGTTGCGTTTACCCCTCAATTGCTGCTCAGTGGATTTAAGGTCGCGCGTTTGCCGTTTATTGGAGCCTCGGTTGACAATTTTATGGCCGCAACGCCGGGGCTTAGCTGGATACCGACCGGTTTGGGATACCAGTTTTATTTTGGCGGCACTTCGCTGTTGATTCTCGTCGGTGTTGCGATGGACACGGTCTCGCAGATCGAGGCACAGCTCGTAATGCGTAATTACGAAGGATTCCTCGGGGCCGGTTCGCGATTGCGCGGGCGTCGTTCATAGGAATTTTAGCCACAGAGCACACAGAGAATTTAGAGAATAGTTTTCTCTTTTCGCTCGGTGTACTCTGTGGCTAAATCTTTTATTTTCTTTTAATGGATAAGATCATTGTATTGATAGGTGCTCCGGGAGCAGGGAAAGGCACACAGGCGAGGCTTTTGCAGGAACGACATTCCATTCCGCAGATATCGACTGGCGATATGTTTCGCGAGATGAAATCGCTCGATACGCCGCTGGCACAAGAAGTTCAGGCGATTATGGCATCTGGTAAACTGGTTTCTGACGATGTTACATACCGGATGGTTCAGGAGCGAACGTCGAGGGACGATTGTAAAGGGACTTATCTTCTCGACGGATATCCGCGAACGGCAGTGCAGGCCTCGCAGCTTGAAGAGCTTGCTAAAGAACAAGGCAAGCAAATCGAGGCGATCGAGGTTAGCGTCTCGCGTGATGAGCTTTCTAAGCGATTGACGGGTCGCCGAAGCTGCCCGGTTTGCGGCGAGATCTACAATATCTATTCGAGGCCGCCAAAAATTGAAGGGTTTTGCGACGATCATCCGACCGCAAAGCTAGACCATCGTGCCGACGATTCCGAAGAAAAGGTCAAGGTGCGGCTTGAGACTTATGACGAGCTAACTAAACCACTACTCGAATATTACGAAAAGTCGGGGCGGCTAAAAAAGATTGACGGAACCGGCAACGTTGAGGACATTTACCGCGAATTGAATGAGCTTATTTGAAACGATACGCGGCATATTTGGAACGAGAATGATAATCGCAAAGTCTGCAAAAGATATGGATAAGATGCGTGCCGTTGGCGAGTTGATCGCCGAAGTCCGTGAATCTTTGCGGACTATGGTCAAAGCTGGCATTTCGACTATGGATCTTAACAACGCTGCGGATAAAATGATCCGGGACGCAGGTGCCTTCCCGACATTTATTGGCTATCACGGCTTTCCGTTTGCGATTTGCGCATCGGTAAATCATGAGATCGTTCACGGATTTTCGAAAAAAGAGCCGCTGATAGAGGGCGACATCGTGTCGCTGGATATGGCTGCGACTTACAACGGTTTTGTCGGTGATTGCGCGATGACCGTGCCGGTCGGCGAGATTTCGGACGAGCTAAAACAGCTTATCCGTGTAACCGAAGAATGTCTCGAATTTGGCATTCAGGCTTCGCGGCCAAATAACCGCGTCGGCGATATTAGTTGGGCAGTGCAACAACATGCGGAGAAATTTGGTTACGGCATCGTTCGCGATTACACCGGCCACGGCATTGGCCGTGCGATGCACGAATCACCGCAGATACCGAATTACGGGCGTCAGGGCACAAAAGAGAAAATTCGCGTCGGTTATTGTTTTGCAATTGAGCCGATGCTAAATCTCGGCACACATAAAACCCGAACCCTGAGCGACAAATGGACGGTCGTGACGCTTGACGGCAAGCCGTCAGCCCATGCCGAACATACACTCGCGATAACGGCCGATGGGCCCGAGGTTTTGACTCTGACAAAAGAGCAAAAGCGGCTGCGATCGGCGGCCATCACCGAAACCGCTTCGGCGTGACTTGAAAATGACCTCGGAAAAGACTATTATTAATGGTTTGTCCAAGTATTCAGCGCGCTTGGCCTGTATGTATGTCAAAAGAAGAAGCGATAGAGGTCACGGCAACAGTGCTGGAAACATTGCCAAATGCGATGTTTAAGGTTGCGGTGGATGACAATCAACATGAGGTTTTAGCTCATATTTCAGGCAAAATGCGGAAAAATTTTATTCGCATTTTGCCGGGTGACAAGGTTCTTGTTGAGCTGTCGCCATATGATCTAAAACGCGGACGGATCACGTATCGCTATAAATAAGTCGAGAGTCGTGAGTCCTAAGTCTTGAGCAGGAAATAGTCTCTTACTCACGACTACAGATTTCAGACTAGCAAGAGGTAAGAGATGAAAGTCAGGCCGTCGGTCAAGAAAATGTGTGATAAATGCAAGGTTATTCACCGCAAGGGCGTCGTGCGCGTCATTTGCGAGAATCCGAAGCATAAGCAGAGGCAGGGATAGTAAATAGTGAATCGTAAATCGTGAATTGAAAGAACTTCTTTCGATTTACGATTCACGATTTACGATTAATGGAGAAAATATGGCTCGTGTAGCAGGAGTTGATTTACCGCCCAATAAACGGGCACAGATCGGGATGACCTACATCTATGGCGTAGGCAAATCGCGTGCGACCTCGATACTTGGTCAGGCCGGCGTCGATATCAATTCGCGGATCAAGGATATTAGCGAGGACGACCTTAACAAGATTCGCTCAATACTCGATACCGAGGGTGAGATCGAGGGCGACCTCAGAAAACGTGTCCAGATGGACATCAAGCGTCTAATGGACATCGGCTGTTATCGCGGCCTGCGGCACAGACGCGGACTGCCAGTTCGCGGGCAGCGCACCAGCACCAATGCACGTACCAGAAAAGGACCGCGTAAAGCGGCCGTAGCGAAGAAGAAAGCACCGGGTAAGAAATAAAGTTGCAAGTTTGGAGAGTTGACAGAGTTGACTGAGTTCAGGAACTCAGAAAAACTCAGAAAACTCGGTAAACTCGCTAATCTCCGAACTAACAAAATGGCAAAAGCAGCAGCAACAAAGAAAAAAACTTTCAAAAAGAAAGAGAAAAAGAATATCCCGATGGGTATCGTGCATATCGCGGCGTCGTTTAACAACACGCTGATCTCGATCACCGATACTCAGGGTAATTTAGTGGCGCAGTGCTCGTCGGGTGCGCGCGGTTTTCGCGGGTCGCGAAAGGGTACGCCTTTCGCCGCACAACAGGCTGCGTCCG
Organism: Pyrinomonadales bacterium; assembly: GCA_038226395.1. Taxonomy (GTDB): domain Bacteria; phylum Acidobacteriota; class Blastocatellia; order Pyrinomonadales; family Pyrinomonadaceae; genus OLB17. The sequence goes on from JBBRQM010000055.1 coordinate 7,739, forward strand.
AGGCTGCACGGAAAGCGGTGGACGCCGGTATGCGTGAGGTCGAGGTTCGGGTCAAAGGCCCGGGTGGAGGCCGCGAATCGGCCATTCGTGCAATCAATCAGGCGGGCATTCGCGTAACTGCGATCCGCGACACGACGCCGATCCCGCACAACGGATGCAGACCGCAGAAACGGCGAAGTGTTTGATCTTGGTTTTTTGATTTTTGATCTTTGATTTGGGCCGACACGAGTACCGGCAATTTTACAATCGAAAGGATGAAGGGGAACGATAGGTTTCCTGTAAACTTTTTCGAAAAAATCGATTTGAGTCTTTGATATCGGATCTTTGAAATTCAAAGATCAAAAATCAAAGATCCAAGATCGTTTTTGTCGAAAGCAAAAAAATTATGGCTAGATATAGAGATGCGGTTTGCAGGCTATGCCGCCGCGAAGGTGGAAAGTTATTTCTTAAGGGCGACAGATGTTTTAAGCCATCGTGCGCCATCGAAAAACGTGGAACCAACCCGCCAGGACAGCATGGCGCGGCACGGCGCAAAATGCTTGCCGGCTACGGTGAACAGCTCCGCGAAAAGCAAAAGGTAAAGCGTATTTACTTCGTGCTCGAAAAACAGTTTCGCAACTATTTCGAAAAAGCGCGCCGCCAAAAGGGCGTTACGGGAGAAAATCTGTTGTTTATGCTCGAACGCCGCCTGGATAACGTCGTTTACCGTTCGGGCTTCTCTACCTCACGCCGCCAGGCTCGCCAGCTTGTCAATCACGGACATGTAACCGTCAATGACCGCAAGGTCAATATCCCCTCGTTTCAGGTGAAAGCGGGCGACGTTGTCGCCGTTAAGGACAGAAGCCAAAAGAACACACATGTCGAGGGTGCATGGGCGACAGCGGTCGGTCGAGGACGCCCCGCTTGGATAAGCGCCGGAGGCAAGGATCTGACAGTGACGGTATCGGGTCTGCCGAATCGCCAGGACATCGACGCAAACATTAACGAGCAGCTTATCGTCGAGCTTTACAGTAAATAACTTTGAAGTTCAAGGTTCAAAGTTCAAGGTTCAAAGTTAGACTGACTAACGCAACCTTGAACTTGGAACTTTGAACTTGGAACTAAAAAAATATATGACACAGAGCAATCATTGGACAGACTTTCAAATGCCGGGACGGCTAAACGTTGATACCGAGACACTGACTGAGCGATACGGGCGTTTTCATGCGTCTCCTTTTGAACGCGGTTTTGGCACGACGGTGGGCAATTCGATTCGCCGCGCGCTTTTGTCTTCGATCGAAGGTGCGGCTATCACAGCCGTAAAGATCGAGGGCGTCGAGCACGAATTTTCGTCCATAAAGGGCGTGGTTGAGGACGCGACCGACATTATCCTGAATCTTAAACAGGTTCCTTTCACCTTGCATGGCGGAGCCATTAAAACGCTGTCAATCAGCAAAAAAGGGGCGGGAATAGTGACCAGCGCCGATATTGAGACCGACGGAGACGTCGAGATCCTCGACGATGAGATTCACATCGCCACTATCAGCGCGGGTGGCTCGCTAAATGTCGAGATGCGGCTCAAACAGGGTCGCGGATACGTTTCCGCCGAATTTAACAACGATGAAGACCTCTCGGTCGGTTACATCCCGATCGATTCGGTCCATACGCCGATCAAAAAGGTCAATTACAACGTTGATAAGACGCGGCAAGGGTCGAATACAGAATACGACCGCCTGACACTCGAAATTTGGACCGATGGTTCGGTAAAGCCTGAGGATTCGATCGGCCTCGCCGCAAAATTGGTCAAAGATCACATGTCGATCTTTATCAATTTTGAAGAGGAAGAGGAAGAGTATAAATACGAGGACATCGCCCGTCCACCATTGATGCGCAACGATCTGCTCGACAAATCCGTTGACGAGCTTGAACTGTCGGTGCGTTCGTATAATTGCCTGAAGAATGCGGATATTCGCTCGATCCGTGATCTGATCCGCCGCAGCGAAAAAGACATGCTCGGAACAAAGAATTTTGGCAAAAAATCGTTAACGGAGATCAAGGATCTGCTGCACGGCATGGGCCTCGATTTTGGCATGGATTTTGACGAGCAGGGAAATCCGATCCCGGGATCGGGTGGCAGAGACCTCGATTAATCGAATTAGTTGGCGGGAGGCAATTGGCGGTTGGCAGTAAAAGTCAACCGACCGCCCACTGCCTACCGCCAACTGCCTACTAAGAAAATGAGACACTTAAAAGCACATCGCAAGTTGGGGCGGACGACGGAGCACCGTATTTCGCTGCTGCGCAATATGGCAACATCGCTCATCAACGCGGAAAAAGAGCACATTGTTACGACGGTTCCAAAGGCCAAGGAACTGCGTCCGTTTATCGAAAAGGCGATCACGCTGGCGCGAAAAGCACATAATTTGACCGGTGATGACACAGTGCTTCGCGGCGTTCATCTTCGCCGTCAGGCGGCTGGGTTTTTCCACGCCGGCAACAGTACCTTTAAGGCCGAACAGAGTAAATTCCGAGGCAAAAAAGGCGAAGCAAAAGATCCGATAGAAAGAACCGCCGGCGTAAAGGCTGTCCAGCGGCTTTTCAACGAACTCGGATTGCGCTATAAAGACCGTAACGGCGGTTACACTCGCATTATCAAACTCGGTCACCGCAGCGGCGATAATGCCGAGATGGCCGTCATCGAGCTTGTTGACAACCCACGCGAGTTAGCCGCTAAGGGCTAACACCCACGGAGGAGCGGCCATATGAGCGAAACATCAGCTTTGGCAAAGGCAAAGGACGGCGAGATAGTGGTTGAGAAAAAGAACGGTAGCGGCGGCAAGAAACAAAAACAGGTCGCCGATCCGTCTCTTAACATGGACGAGCTGCGTGAACTAGCAAACCTCGTAATCGAGAATGGCTTTACGGATTTTGAGTTTGAGAATGAGAATATCCGTGTCCGTTTGAGCAAAACTGTTCAGGCGGCAGCAGCAGCGGCACCAGCAGTAAATGTTGTTCCAGCGGCCTCGCCCGAATCAGTTGCTGCAACTGTCGCTGAACCCGCCGACCCTGATGCCGGATTATTTAAAATAACATCACCAATTGTCGGTACATTTTACCGCTCGCCGGGGCCTGATAAAGACTCATTCGTGAGCGAGGGCAGCCATGTCTCACCCGAGACAACCGTCTGTATAGTCGAAGCAATGAAGCTGATGAATGAGATCCAGGCCGAGGTTTCGGGCGAGGTCGTAAAGATATACGTTGAGAACGGCCAGCCGGTCGAATACGGCCAGCCTCTTTTTGGAATAAAAAAATAGCCGCAAAAAGGCACAAAAGACACAAAAGAAAGAATTAATTTTGTGCCTTCTGCGCATTTTCGCGGCTAATTTCTTTTAGTTTTAGATATGCGGGAAATACGCAAAATTTTGATCGCCAATCGCGGCGAGATCGCTATCCGGATTATTTGGACGTGCAAAGAGATGGGCATCAAAACCGTCGCCGTCCATTCCGAAGCTGATCGCGAAGCTCTGCATGTTCGATATGCCGACGAAGCTCTCTGCATCGGGGGATCTCCGTCAGCCGAGAGTTATCTCAATATACCGTCGATCATCAGCGCTGCCGAGATCACCAATGTTGACGCCATCCATCCCGGCTACGGTTTTTTGGCGGAATCAGCGACATTCGCCAAGATCTGCGAGGACTGCAACATTAAGTTTATAGGACCGCGGGCCGACGTCATAGCGATGATGGGCGACAAGGTCGAGGCGCGTAGGACGATGAAAGCCGCCGTCGTGCCGATCCTGCCGGGCAGCCCCGAAGCCATCGAATCGCCTGAAGAAGCAAAAAAACTTATTCTTGAGATCGGTTTCCCGGTAATTATTAAGGCTGCTGCTGGCGGCGGCGGACGCGGTATGCGCATCGTCCGCTCCGTTGACGAACTCGAAGTAAATCTCGAACTTGCTCAAACCGAGGCTCTCAACGCCTTTAAGAATGGTGCTGTTTATATCGAGCGATACATCGAGCGGCCGCGTCACATCGAGATACAGGTTTTGGCCGACGAGCACGGCAACACGATTCATCTCGGCGAACGGGAATGCACGATCCAGCGCCGTCACCAAAAGCTGCTTGAGGAAGCGCCGTCACCGGCGATCACGCCGGAACAGCGTGAAAAAATGGGTGCTGTTGCTGTCAAGGCTTGTAAAGAAATAGGTTATTCGAGTGCAGGCACGTTTGAGTTTTTGCTCGATGAGGACGGCAGTTTTTATTTCATGGAGATGAATACGCGCATCCAGGTCGAGCATCCTGTGACCGAAATGGTCACGCTCGCCGACATCGTCCGTAATCAGATAATGATTGCCACCGGCGAAAACCTTGATTATCAGCAGGACGATGTGCAGATCGTCGGCCATGCCATCGAGTGCCGCATCAATGCCGAAGACCCGGTGACATTCGTGCCCAGCCCGGGCAGGATCACAGCGTTTAATATCCCCGGCGGCCCCGGCGTTCGCGTTGACACTGCCGTTTATCCTGGCTACATAGTGCCGCCGTATTACGATTCGATGATAGCAAAATTGATCGTCCACGCCCGAACGCGTGAGCTCGCGATCGCCCGTATGCAGCGTGCATTGGATATGATGGTCGTCGAAGGAATCAAAACGACGATCCCGCTCCACCAAAAAATCATGGCCGACGAAAATTTTCAGAAAGGCAATTTTTCGACCAAATTTATGGAAGAGTTTGAATACGAGGTCTGATATAATTTGATTTATGGCTAAGCCAAAACACATCACAGACCAGGAACTCCGCGATCTGATCGCTGAGAATGCGAAGGAGATCAAGACTCTGGGACAACAGATAGGCTGGATCGGCAATACATTTGGCCGCTTTACAGAAGGTCTATTCATGCCCAGCCTTGAGAAGATCCTTCAGAAAGATTTTGGCCTTGACACTGTAGCGCCACGCATCCAAAGACGGCAAAATGGTTCATTTGTTGAGCTTGATGTTTTGGCTTATAGCAACAGCGACAAGAATACCGCTGTTGTGGTAGAGATCAAGTCCAAACTTCGCGATGACGACATAAAGGATTTTCTTAAGCAGCTAGCAAATTTTCCGACATTGTTTCCCGAACACAAAGATAAGAAACTTTTGGGTATGATTGCTGCAGTAGGAATAACCGCTGAGCAGAAAGCGGCGATCGAGAGGCAAGGTATATACGTTGTGGATATCACTGACGACGTGTTCACGCTTGCTTCAAATAAGAAATTCAAGCCTAAAGACTTCGGATTAAAGCCCTAAGAAATTGTCCTTAGTGCTTGGATATGTTAGATTTATAGCAACAATTATAAATAGTTGTTGTAGTTTTAGAAGTTAAATTTTCGTAGTTACCGCACTTGGTTGCGGAGTTACTGCGAGCAATAGGAGAGGCTATTTACAGCAATACGCATGTCGACAGTAAAAGAAGTAAAAGAACAAATAGTTGGCGATTATAAGGTACATACATCGGATACCGGGTCGTCGCAGGTGCAGATCGCGTTGCTCACGCAGCGCATTACCGAATTGACCGAGCATTTTAAGCTTCACAAAAAGGATAATAATTCCCGTCAGGGCTTGCTGAAAATGGTCTCGCGTCGCAGAAAACTGCTTGATTATCTCAAGCGTCGTGATATTAATGAGTATCACGAGATCATTAAGAAATTAGGATTGAGAAGATAAGTTTAGCGAGTTGCCAGAGTTTACCGAGATTGCCGAGTCCAAGATTTGACTCGCCGGACTCGGCCAACTCAGTTAACTCGCAAAGCTATGAGGCCGCTTCGGGTCGTTAGAAAAAGAGATCTTCGCGAAGAATTTGCCAGCGGTTGCTGAACGTGACAGCCAAAACAGCCGTTGGACAAAAGAAGATCATCAGCAAAATCAATAGTTTTTCAGAGACGAAAGGGCTTCACGACACAGCTCCTTTCGTCTTTATTTTTATAGAGGATAAATAATGACAAAGAAATATTTAAATGAATCAATCAAACTGGGAACCCAGGATCTGATCGTTGAAACAGGCAAGGTTGCCAAACAGGCCGATGGTTCGGTCGTAATACGATATGGCGATACGATGCTGCTCGTTGCAGCCGTCAGTGGCCGCACGGCCAAAGAGGGGCTGGATTTTTTTCCGCTCACGGTCGAATATCGTGAAAACACGTTCGCCGCCGGGCGCATTCCCGGAAACTATTTCCGCCGTGAGGGCCGTCCCTCGGAAAAGGAGGTTTTGACCTGCCGTATGATCGACCGGCCGGTGCGCCCGCTGTTTGCGGACGGTTACAGGTTTGAGACGCAGATCGTCGCATCGGTCATCTCGGCCGATGCCGACAACGATCCCGACGTGATCGCAATCACGGGGGCGTCATGTGCGTTGTATCTCTCTGACATTCCGTTCAACAATCCGATCGCCGGTGTCCGCATCGGTTTGATCGATGGCAAATACCTGATCAACCCGACATACGACGAACGACGTGAATCTGAATTAAATCTGATCGTCGCCGGAACCGAAGAAGCGATCTGCATGGTCGAATGCGAGGCACAAGAGGTCAACGAGACCATCATGGTCGAGGCTCTGATGCTCGCCCATCGCGAGATTAAGAGGCTCTGTCTGTGGCAAAAAGAGCTTGGCAAGGCGCTCAACATCAAGAAGCGCGTCTTTGAAGTCCCGGCTTTGGACGAGCATATAGTTGCTGATGTCGAAAAGACATGGGCCGACAAACTTCGTGCGGCTCTGGATTCGACCGGCCGAGACAAGATAGAGGTTTATGCGGGACTCGACGCTCTCAAGAAAGAGGTCGTTGAAAGCTATCCCGAGGACGATCCGGGTGCTCGCGGGACAGCTGGTAAGGCATTCGGCAAGCTCAAGGAAAAGATCTTCCGCGAGGACATGCTTTTGAACAAGCGTCGGCCGGATGGTCGTAAATTCTCCGAGATCCGACCTATTAACTGCGAAGTCGGATGGCTGCCACGGGTCCACGGCTCGGCCTTATTCACACGCGGTGAGACGCAGGCGATCGTCACGACGACGCTCGGCACCAAGATGGATGAGCAGTATATGGACGACATCGAAAAAGGCGAGGTGAAACGCCGCTTTTTGCTCCATTATAATTTTCCGCCTTACTCGGTCGGCGAAACCGGCAGATTTGGCGGCACCTCGCGACGCGAGACCGGCCATGGCAATCTCGCACGGCGTGCTATTCAATCAGTTTTGCCCGACGAGGTCGATTTTCCATACACTGTCCGAATCGTGTCGGACATCACCGAATCAAACGGATCGTCCTCGATGGCTTCCGTTTGCGGCGGCATTTTGAGCCTGATGGATGCCGGTGTGCCGATTAAGAAACCGGTTGCCGGTGTTGCCATGGGTTTGGTAATGGAAGGGAACCGCTACGCTATCCTCTCAGATATCGCCGGGGCCGAGGACCATTACGGCGATATGGACTTTAAAGTCACCGGAACGGCAGATGGCATCACGGCTCTGCAAATGGATATAAAGGTCGGCGGCATCAACGCCATGATCCTGCAGGAGGCTTTGGAGCAGGCTCGCAAAGGCCGTCTGCACATTCTCGATATAATGACCAAGGCGATCGCCGAGCCGCGTGAGGACATCTCGCCATTTGCGCCTCGGATCATCACTCTCATGATCCACCCGGACAAGATCCGCGACGTCATCGGCCCAGGCGGCAAGATGATCCGCTCGATCACCGAGGAAACCGGAGCAAAGATTGACATCTCCGACGACGGAACCGTCCTGATCGCGACCGCCGATGGCGAAGCCGCTCAGATGGCAGTAGCCCGCATCAAGGCACTCACCGCAGAGGCCGAAGTTGGCGAAACCTATCTCGGCACGGTTTCGCGGATCGTCGATTTTGGCGCGTTTGTCGAGATCATGCCAGGCCTCGACGGTCTGTTGCATATTTCCGAGATATCCGACCGACGTGTCCGCGACGTTCGCGACGAGCTAAAGGAAGGCCAGCAGATCATGGTCAAATGTATTGGCAGAGAAGGCAACAAGATCAAGCTTTCCCGTAAAGCGATCCTGGCCGAGGAAAAAGCAAAGGCAGCTCCCGAAGACGAATAAGCTTTTTCTTACAAATAACAATCCTTTTCAGGAATTCGAGACCGGTTATCACTATCTTGTGGTAGCCGGTTTCTTTTTTTATTTATTGAAAATAAATTGAAAGAAATCGCTGGAAACTCTGGAATATGCTCTCAATTAAGCATATTTTCCTGTTGAATTAGCGAAATATGTGGTTTTTTGGCTAAGAAACCGAAAAAATGATCAAAAAAGACGTGCATTTTGCTTTTCTTTTTGTTATATTTTCGGAACTGCCCAAAAAATCAATTCAACAGTGAGTGCCAACCGAACTGTGAAAACGCTATCGTTTTCGCCGTAGATTTCATTTAGTCAGGTTACAGACATGAAAAATATCAATTTAAGAGTTTTACTCTCGGCGCTCTGCATGGCATCAATACTGGCGGGGTTTACAAAAGTAGGGGCGGCACCGATACGTTTTGATCAGGTAATTCAAATCGTGAACGCTCAGCCAGGCAAATCCGAATCGGGCGCATTCTCGCGGCTTAGGGTTGCGGGCGACTACTCTTTTCTTCTCGTGGGCGATGATGACGACGATAAGAAAAAGAAGGACGCCCAACGGCAGGACGGTCGCGTGATTACTGAGACCAAAACCGATGTGGTTAACGACGACACCTGTGACTGCCCAGGAGACATCGAACATCGCCACTTTCCGAAATGGGCATTGCTCGGTTTGGTGGCGATCCCGATCGCTATCATCCTGATCAACCGTCATAAGGATACGCCGACGCCGACGCCGTCGATCCCCATGACGCCGACTACTACGCCGACGCCGGGGACGCCGACGCCGACACCACCGGATACGCCAACACCGACGCCGACACCGGGAACACCGACGCCGACGCCGCCAATGACACCAACGCCAACTCCGCCTCAGCCCGTTCCCGAACCGGTAACCATTCTCCTTTTTGGAACCGGACTTGCTGGAATCGGAATGGCCGCACGGCGACGATTTGGCAAGAAGGATAAGGGCGCGGGCAAGGCTTAAACTGAATCAAACGCTGGCGGTGCCGCCAAATTAACGGATGGCACTGCCGCATTGCATATATAGTTGGTTTTTGGGTAGGATAGTGGCATTAAGCTTCCTGCCAAAATGATGAGGAAATAAAATGAAAGCACACAGATACAACTTTCTATTTGTCGTCGGGCTGTTATTAACGCTTGGCCTGACTACGGCGTTTGCACACGGCGACGATAACAAAAAACGGCTGAAACATGACGGAATCTTGAGCGTCAAGACATCTCCCGGAGCCCTTCCCGTTCGGATCGATGGTCAGGACCGTGGACCAAGCGGCGTCGGCTACGGGCGCGAATTTTATCTTGCACCCGGATTTCACACGGTCGAGGTTCTTGGCCCCGATGGAAAAATTTGGAAGCAGGAGATCGAGATTCACCGCGGCGAGAGGAATTGTATCTGTCTGAAAGTCGTGCAAACGACGCTTACGAGAGAGTGCCCGTACCGCTTTCATCTAGAGGGGCCGGACAGGGTTACCGAGGGTGATCTGGTCACATTTGTCGCGGTTCCGGATGTCCAGTCACCAATTCCGCTGCGTTACGACTGGAGACTTTCAAACGGAATAATCACCAGTGGGATGGGCAAGCCATCTATCACGGTCGATTCCAAGGGATTGGGTGGCCGGACGATCAATGCCGAGCTTGACGTAAATGACGACAAATACGATGGCAGATGCCGACAGACCATCTCTGTGCCGACCGACGTTGTTTCAAGAGTGATTGAGCGCAGACCTGAGGCGTTTCGCTGTGACGAATTTTTGACGGCCAACCACGATAAGGATAAGGCCCGCTTTGACAACTGCGTCATTCAGGTCCAAAACGTGCCGGATGCCCAGATGTATGTCATCATCTATCCGGGAACGGACCGGATGAGCTTGTCTAAAAATTCATATGAACAAACGTCGAAATTCTATCTCGACTATCTGGTCAAATCACGCAAGGTGAATCCCGGTCTTATCAGATTTGTCAGAGGCGGAAGCGTTCAGAAAACGACAGTCGTGATCTGGGTCGTCCCGCCGGGGGCAAAACCACCGGTTCCGTAAACGCTTTACGGCATGATTAAACAAAAGGGATGCATTTTCGGATGCGTCCTTTTTTATTTGTCCGTTGTTCGTGGTTCGTTGTAAAATCAATTCTTTCGATTCACTATTTACGATTCACTATTCACGCTCTATGTCTGCACCAAACATTGAAACCATCGTCTCTCTCTCAAAGCGCCGCGGATTTGTCTTTCCCGCCTCGGACATCTACGGCGGCCTCGGCAGTAGCTGGGATTATGGCCAATTAGGCGTCGAGCTTGCCAATAATATCAAGAAAAGCTGGTGGAACTGGCTCGTTTACGAGCGGGACGACATCGAAGGCATTGATTCGTCGATCATCCAGAACCGCCTCGTGTGGAAATACTCAGGCCACGAAGATACGTTTTCGGATCCGCTCGTCGATTGCCGCGACTGCAACGCGCGACTGCGTCAGGACAAACTCGAAATGGACGTGGACGGCAAGCATATCTGCTCGAACTGCGGCAAGACGAATCTGACCGACCCGAAAGATTTTAATCTGATGTTTCATACGACGGTCGGTGCGGCTTCGGCGGATGACGACCCGATGGCGTTGGCTTACCTGCGGCCGGAGACGGCGCAGGGAATTTTTATCAATTTTAAGAACGTTCTGGACACTTCGCGACGAAAGCTCCCGTTTGGGATCGCGCAAATCGGCAAGGCGTTTCGTAATGAGGTGACGCCGGGCAATTTTATCTTTCGCACGCGCGAATTTGAGCAGATGGAGATGGAGTATTTCGTCAGGCCTGAGGACGCTCCGCGGATCCATCAGGAATGGATCGATGGTTTTCAGGCGTGGCTGCAATCGCTTGGCATTTCGGCGGCGAATATTTCGCTTTACGAGCAGACGACCGAGGAACTGGCCCATTACGCCGAACGGACGGTTGATATAATGTACCGCTTCTTTCCCGAACGTGAGGACGAGACCAAGCAGTGGGATGAGCTAATGGGTATCGCGAACCGGACGGATTATGACCTCCGCGTGCATTCCAAAAAGCCTGAAAAAGACGGCAAACGCATCAATCCCGATTCGACCGAGGACCTCTCATATTTTGACCCGGCGACGAACGAACGTTTCTACCCGTACGTGATCGAACCGGCCATCGGCGTTAACCGCACGCTGCTCGCCATCATGATGGACGCTTACACCGAAAGGACAAACGACAAAGGCGAGGTCCGGGTCATCCTCCGCCTCAAACCAGAGCTTGCCCCGATCAAGGTCGCCGTTTTGCCGCTCGCGAAAAATAATGAGGGTATAGTAACGCTTGCCAAAAAACTAAAGCACGATCTCCAACCCGTCATGCGTACCGTTTACGACGACACCGGCGGCATCGGCAAACTCTACGCCCGCCAGGACGAGATCGGCACTCCGTTCTGCGTTACCGTCGATCATGAGTCTCTCGAAGATCGCGCCGTAACCGTCCGCGACCGCGACACCTGGGAGCAGGAGCGTGTACCTAAAGTACAATTGAGAGAATACTTAATGCGGCGGCTTTCGTCCTAACGCTGGAATTCAGGGGCGGCGGGCGAACTCACGCAACCATGAAAGGACAAAGCACCATGACAAGCACGCTATCCCGCCGTCCCCTGCAATGACTTGTTCGGCGGCGGCTAACCCGAAGCGCGCATCTTTTGCTTACGCATACCACTTATAACCACAAGCAATGTTCTCTCGTTTCTGTGCGAACCATTCTGCCTGCCGTTCCGACAAATTCTTAAAGCCCCATTTTCGAGCGTAAACGAAAAACATATAGAGCAAACGCCACTGACAAAACATCGTTACGTCTGCAAGCGTCACATTCAGCGGCATATTCTCAGAATAGCCCTCAAGCAACCAATCCAAAAGCTGCAAACCTTCTTTCCGCCAGCCATGCGGATAGATTGTAATGGCAAGGTCGTATGCGAACCAATGATAGCAGCAATCGTCAAAATCAAAGATATTTAAGCGTCTCTCTTGGCATCGGTAATTTGATTCCCCAAAATCGCCGTGTATTAAGCCATACGTTTGTCTAGACTTTGGATATTCTCGCAATCGTTCTTTTAGCACATCGTATTCCCGCCAAACGATTTTCTCGGACTCAGGTAAAAACTCAGCTACGTTAAGCAACCGCTTGTCCTCATCCCAAGCGAATCTACGAAAGTTGCCGGAAGGAATATAACCTTCCGACAGGGCGTGAATTTGTCCAAGCGTCTTGCCGCGAAGTCTAAAATGTTCTTTGTTAAAGTTGGCAAAATCATATCTAAACCGCTCGCCCTTCGCCTCCTCAAAGACGCAGGCAAACAGAAAACCATGCGCGGAGGGTATCTCTTCAACAAGTCGCACCGTCACAGAAGAAACTGGAAGCATGGCATTGATGCCGCCCCGATGAAGATAGGCGATAAAATCGAGTTCCGCTTCGATCTGCTCCTTTGTTCTGTCGCAACTCGAAGTGAGCCGAAGATAGCGCGTCTCGCCGGATTCGCTAAAGCTGCAAACATGATTGGCGGAGTCACCGACATACTGGAGGGAGTCAATGTCACCGTGCCACAACTCAATGGCAGTGTTCGCAATCTCAGTTCTGAACATTTATTTCCGTAACTTCTGTAAGAAGAATGGTCGTCGCGCGAAAACAGTGATTAGTGAAAGCGAGAGAAGAAGAAAATTGAAGGGCAAGCGAGCGGATTCATTATGAGTGGCATGAGTAAATATCGCGCCGAGCATCACGACGGCGAAAATGGTAGCGCCATAACCCGCAACGCGCGGCACGAGCAGGAGCGCGAAGGAAAGGAGTTCGGCGACTCCAACCGCAACCCGAAACCAATCGGGATAACCCCATCTCTGGAAATCTCGCATCCAAAACTGTACGCCCGGAACATTCGGCATTTTCATCAAGCCCGACCGCAGACAAACGAGCGCGAGAAATAGAGCGATTATCCAAAGAGCAACCTCTTTCGCAATTCGTCCCTTCGTCATAAATGTTTCCTTCACATCAGACAGCGGAACAGGTCAACAAATCTTCTTCGCCAGACCCATTTCACACCCAAATTCGTAGTAAACGAGGTGCGTAACTTGCCCTCGTTCATTTCTGACGAACTCGCCTTTGCCGTCAAATTCTTTGACGTTAAGTTCCCTTTCAGACTCGCCTTTCGCAAACAACTCGTTTTTTTGCCCCGCCGCCTCGCTCATCAGCTTGTCGCCTTCTTTCTTGATGGTCACAACCAACTCAGGGCGTAGCTCAAACCTGTATTGCCCGATGTATTCGTCGTAGATTCCGGCTTTGACTTTCTCCGCAAATCTTTCGTTGCGCGAAGGACGATATGCAGCAAGGTCGTTTTTGAATTTATCCATTATCTTGTCTCTCAACCGAACCCTTGCTGAGTAAAGACGCTTGGCGACAGTCGTCATCGGCACTTCTAAAAACTGACTGATGTCGCTCTGCGAATGTTCCTTAAGATAGAAAAGTGTGACGACCATCCTTTCGTTTTCCGGCAATTTTTCAATCGCCGAGCAGACAGCCTTCTTTAGCTCGTCCTTTTCAATCGCCATTTGTGGATTATCAATGATTGAAGGAACATTCTCGCCGCCTTCAAGCGACGTGATTTGCAGGCGTTTCCCGCGCGTCAGGCGATTGCATTCAGTTAGCACGATGCGTCTGAACCATCCCGGAAACGCTTCCGGCTGGCGAAGTTGAGAAAGTTTTTGCCAAGCGGAAATAAAAGCCTCTTGCGCCGCATCTTCGGCAAGTTGAAAGTCGCCCAATACGGCGTAAGCACAAGCGTAAGCCATATCTTGGAAAGACCGAACAAGCCCGCCAAAAGCCTCATGCTTCTCGGCAAGCGTGGCATCGGCATTCTTAGCTTTAAGGACTAAAGCTCGCGCCTCGTTCATAATCTCAGTCCATCTCCTGTCCCCTCTATAAATCAAGAGCCAAGTTTTAGGCGCGACTATACCTGTAAAGTTTTAGGCTGGAAATTTATTGGTAAAAAAAGGAAGCCGCCCAACTTATGATTGAGCGGAACCGTTCCGGCCAATTGTCGAGAAAGGCTGCTTATGCGGAATGGTTCCGCATAAGCAGCAGTTTTTGTGTATTATGAAGAACAGTTCCGCATAAGCACTTTATATGCGGGTTGATTATACAGCAAATTTTGGACGTTACAACTAATTTTATGCCAGAGAAAGTAAAATTACTTGACCAGGTTCGTGCGGTCGCCCGAGCGAAACATTTGAGCAGGCGCACTGAGGATACATATCTTTTTCCGTCCGCGAAGATATCACCAACACGCGAGGATGGCGTTTTGCGGCGCCACTATACTTCCGATTCAACAATTCAAAAAGCTGTTAGATACGCTATGAAACGCTGCGAGATCGTGAAACACGGCAACTGCCACACCTTCCGCCATAGTTTTGCGACGCATCTATTGGAAAACCATTACGATATTCGCATCGTGCAGGAACTGCTCGGGCATAAGGATATAAGAACAACCCAGGTATATACACACGTTCTCAAGAATAAATCGTTTGTCAAAAGCCCGCTCGATCTTTAGTTAATTCCCGGGGGTCTCCTTAGAGTTTCATCGTGAAAGACAGCCGATCAAAAATCATCGATCTATCCGACTACATTAAGAACGCCGGTGGGCGGGCTATGCTTGTCGGCGGGTGTGTGCGTGATGAGCTGATGGGCGTCGAGGCGAAGGACTGGGATGTTGAGGTTTACGGCGTCGGGCCGGAGAAACTGTACGAGATCATAAGTCAGTTCGGCGAGGTGAGGAATGTTGGTGAGGCGTTTGCGGTGTATAAGATCGGCAATGACCTCGATGTGTCGATTCCGCGTCGCGAGCGAAAAGTGGGAAGTGGGCATCGCGGTTTTGTAGTTGAGGGCGACCCCAATATGTCGTTTGAGGAGGCTTGCCGGCGGCGTGATTTCACGATAAACGCTACCCTCAAGGACCCGCTGACCGGCGAGATAGTCGATCCCTTTGACGGTCAGGGCGACATTGAACGCAAATTGCTGCGGATGGTCGCGAGCGATACGTTTGCAGAGGATTCGCTGCGCGTCCTGCGTGCGGCGCAATTTGCGGCGAGATTCGAATTCGATATCGATGCGGAAACAGTTGAGGTTTGCAAACAGATCGATTTAACCGATCTACCAAAAGAACGTATCTGGGGCGAATTTGAAAAGCTGCTTTTGCTTGCCATACGGCCATCGATCGGCTTGAGATGGCTGTACGATCTCGGCGTCAACAGACAGCTTTTCCCCGAGCTACAGGCCCTCGTCGGCGTACCGCAGGAACCCGATTGGCACCCTGAAGGCGATGTTGATGTCCATACGCTGATGGTTACAGACGAGGCTCGAAAACTGATTGACAACCTCGACTATCCGCGTCAAGTCGCAGTAATGCTCGGAGCTCTCTGCCACGATTTCGGCAAGCCTCCGACGACGGAATTTATCGATGGCAAAATGCGTTCACGCGGCCACGATGAGGCCGGAGTCGAGCCGACTATCTCGTTTCTCGATACGCTCGGCATTCATACGCTCGATGGCTACGATGTGCGAAACCAGATAGTGCAGCTTGTCCGTTATCATCTAAAACCTGGCGAATATTACAAGTCAAAATCGCCCGTTGGCGATGGAGCATTTAGACGATTGGCGCGCAAAGTCGAGCCGGATTTGCTCTATCGAGTTGCAAAATCTGACTCATTAGGCCGAAATCCCGATTGGTTGCCACAAGAGAAACGATTCGGCTCAGAGGCTCAGGAGTGGTTTATCGAGCGGGTTCGAGATTTGCAAATCGAGAAAAAGGCTCCGGATCCGATCCTGTTGGGCCGTCATCTGATCGAGCTGGGCCTCGAACCATCGCCGAAGTTCAAGCAGATATTGGATTCCGTTTATGAGATGCAGCTTGACGGCAAGATTAAGAACCTTGAAGAAGCAATTGTCGAAGCCAAGTTGATCATTGCTGCCTAAAAACTAACTTTGCGCCTTTGCGTAAGATTTTCAACGCAAAGACGCAAAGAACAAAGGAAAACTAAGAGTTTTGTTAGGTTTGTTTGCCTTCGAGGAAGGCCTTTAACCTACGTGACCGCGACGGATGCCGCAGTTTGCGTAGAGCTTTTGCCTCGATCTGTCGAATGCGTTCCCGGGTGACGGCAAAATGCTGGCCGACCTCTTCGAGCGTGTGCTCGGAGCCGGTGTTGCCGAG
>JBBRQM010000056.1:0-23940 GCA_038226395.1 Pyrinomonadales bacterium
GAGCTTTCGATACCCAAGACCAACATTGTAATAGCGTATCAGAGTCCGGTGAAAAGTGTGGATTCATCGACAAAACAAAGCCCGTTGCCAAACGGATCGCGGGCGTAAAACGACCGCTCGCCCCATGGCCGCACCGTTATTTCGCCAGACGGCGAGCCATGAACGTCCGTCGCCTCGAGACATCCGAGTTCCTTTGCCCTTGTAAATACGGCTTCCAGATTCGGCACTGAAAAATAAATGTGATCGCCTATAGGCGGGCCGTTATTTTCGATTACCGCAAAAATCACCGGCCCACAGTCAAAATAACGTCGCCCGCCGTGAATAAGCCGGCCCTCGGTGTCGAATAATCGCTGATAAAACGCGATAGCCTTATCAAAATCGGTAACCGGCACAAAAATTCTAAAAATTGATGGAGTGCTCATGCTTATTTCGACTGACCTCCAAATGATTTATTTCTCGCTTGAGCGTAAAATAACACAAACAGGAACTGAATAAAAAATGCAACCGCAACTAAAAATGGAATTTCGTCTTACAAAAACTGCATATTTGCGGTATTTAAAGTGCCCGCCCGAATTTTGGCTTGAATATCATCAGCCGCTAATGGCCGTGGCCGAGATCACGCTTGAGCATGAGCATCTGCGCCAGCAGGGTTACGCAGTCGAACAGTTTGTCAAAAAATTGTCCAGGTTTCAAGCGAATGTCCATATAGCAGTCGATTTCCAGCGAACTTTTCAGACTGCCGAGCTTGTCGCGCGAAGCGACGTGGTCGTCACCGACAAAACAACTGGTGAAATCGAAATATTCGAAATAAAATCGTCAGCTTCGGTAAAAGAAGAACACTATGACGACGTTGCATTTCAAAAGATCGCCGCCGAGCGTTCCGGTGCCCGCATACGAGGTGCGTATGTAGTTACGATGAATGGCGATTATGTACGCCGCGGAGAGATCGACGTCGAACAATTATTTACGATCACTGATGTAACTGAAACCATCGCGTCGCGTCGCGCCGATACTGAAGATCAAATTCAAAAGGCATTCGAGTATTTAACGACCGTTCCCGTTCCGTCGCTGGCTGAATACTGCATTGATAACAAACTTGACTGCCGCTTTATAAAACTGCATTTTCCCGGCCTGCCTGAATACACAGTTTTTGACATTTCTTATCTCAAACACGATAAACGCAGGCAGCTCCTGATAGACGGCATTATCAATATCGTGGATGTGCCCGATGGTTTTCCACTATCTTCAAAACAACGAGCCCAAGTGGACGCGGCCAGGACCGGATCGATCATCATCGACCGCGACGAGATCGCAAAACGCATGGCTGAATGGGAATACCCTCTGCATTTTCTCGATTACGAGACTTTTGCTTATGCGATCCCGCAGTTTAACGGCGTCAAGCCGTTTCAACAGATGTGTTTTCAGTATTCGCTGCACACAATAGATCGACCCGGCAGCGGGCTTCGGCACAGTGAATATCTCTCACGCGGCGATGATGGCCCGCCACGCTCGGTTGCCGAGCATTTGCGAGATGCCATGTCCGGCGGCATCGGCACGGTTTTGGTGTGGTATGAGCCATTTGAAAAGGGGCGCAACGACGAGATGGCCGAGATGTTTCCAGATCTGGCGGATTTCTTTAATGAGATCAACGAAAAAACCTGCGACTTGATGAAGATCTTCGCCGACAATCTTTACATTCACCCGCACTTTAAGGGCAAGACGTCGATAAAGAAAGTTTTGCCCGTGCTGGTTCCCTCGCTCTCATATGACGAACTGGGAATAAGCGAGGGCCTAGCGGCTACCATCAAATGGTTCCGGGCGGCTACATGGACAAGCATGAGCGATGCCGAGCGCCTGGGAATATTCAACGATCTACAGGAATACTGCGAACTCGACACCCTCGCGATGGTCGAGATCTTTAACGTGCTCGCCGCTCTCTAGAATGCCTTTCCCAGACTTTTGGTAATTCTGAAAAATGTTAGAGCGCTATGAATGACACACAATCCAGTTCGTTTGTCCGGACCGCGTGGCTGGTGGTGATATTGCTTGTGCCTGTGGCGTTGCTCAATTATCTCGACCGGCAGATGCTGGCGACGATGAAATCGTCGATGATGGGCGACATCCCCGACATCGCCAACAAGGCGAACTGGGGCCTCGTGCTTGGCTCGTTCAAGTGGGTGTATGCGTTCCTCAGCCCGGTCGGCGGTTACTTTGCCGATCGTATCAGCCGCCGTCATGTCATCTGCCTGAGCCTCGTGGTCTGGTCGGCGGTCACATGGTTGACTGGACATGTCAGCTCCCTTAACGAACTCGTCGCCACGCGTGCCCTGATGGGCGTCAGCGAAGCGTTTTACATACCGGCGGCATTGGCGTTGATCACGGACTATCACCTCGGAGCGACGCGTTCGCGGGCCGTCGGCGTGCATCAGATGGGAATTTACGCAGGCGTCATCCTCGGCGGTTTTGCGGGCTATGCGGCGGACAGCCCCGATCTCGGCTGGCGTTGGGCGTTTAGCCTGTGCGGGATCGTCGGCGTCATTTATGCCGTGCCGCTGTTCGCCTTTTTGCGAAATGCCCCGCTGCTGGGAACGCAGGCGCCCTCGCCTTCATCTTCTCCTCTCTCCGTAATCCGTGAGCTTTTCACAAACTCTGGCTTTATCCTGCTCGTGCTCTATTTCACGCTGCCGGCACTCGCCGGATGGGTCGTGCGTGACTGGATGCCCGACATTTTGAAGGAACAATTCGGCCTCGGCCAGGGCAAGGCGGGCGTTTCGGCGGTGCTCTATGTCCAACTCGCGTCGCTTGCGGGCGTCGGTATTGGCGGCTGGCTGGCCGACCGCTGGAGCCGCCGCACAATACGGGGGCGGATATTTGTCAGCGCGATCGGCACGGCGTTTTTCCTGCCCGCGCTGTTTGGCGTCGGCAATGCCGGAACGCTGGGGCTGGCCGTTTGTTTCCTGATGCTCTTTGGCCTCGGCTGGGGATTTTTTGACTGCAACAATATGCCGATCCTCTGCCAGATCGTCCGGCCACAGCTTCGGGCGACCGCCTATGGATTTATGAATCTGGTCAGCATTAGCTGCGGAGGCTTTGCCGATTGGGGCTTTGGAGCAATGCGCGACCACGCCGTCCCGCTAAACCTCATCTTTGGAGCCTTCGCCGCCGTCGCACTCCTCTCCGTCATCATCGTCCTGCTCATCAAACCCCGCGAAGGCCTAACGACCTCACCGTGATTATCATTCTATCCGCCATACACGGGCATCAAAGGTGCTTGCTACGAGATAATTACCATCTGGAGTGAACATTAAAGGTTTTATTGTGGCATCGTACCCGTTATTGTGGGTCAGTCGAACTGATGGAAACGAGGTTCGTGCTATTTCCTTGCCGGTTGTAATGTCGTAAAGATAAATAACTGGAAGCGTCTTGCCCCCGAAATACCATTTATCGACAGCTTCTTGAAACGAAAGTGCAAACATCTGACTGTTTGGCGAAATCGCAATCGCGTCATAATCAATGATCGGGAGTTGTCTGATAAGCTCGTATGATTTTCTGTCATAGAATCTAAGATACACTTTCAAAGTTCCGCCGCTTCGCGAACCTTCACTAGCGGAAACAACCATAAATTTATTATCTGGGGTATATATTATTTTCCTTCCAAAAAAGAGCTTTCCCGGGTCCAGCTTTTTTACTACCTTGTGTTCTTCGATGTCCCAAATGACAATTGCATCAGTTTGAAATAATTTGTAAGCAATCGATTTTTTATCTGGGGAGATTGCCAGATTGCTATCTGCACCGTTGTTTTTATTGTCCGGGTCGACAGAACCTAGCGCAGTTAAGGAACAGTCTGACAAATTAATACTTGCCAATAACGGTTCACCGTCAACACCAAATTTGGTGGAGCTGAATCCAATGGCACGTTGATCATCTGGAAACACTAAGGATGATATTGGCCTATCTCCGTTGGTGCATTTCTGCTTGTTGCCTGACCATGGATCCCAAGTTTGGTATGAAGAGACTGAGAAGAAGACATGATTATTCGGCAAGAATTGTGCCCTTGCTGCCGCAAGTATACCTAATTCGTTCCTTCCGACTTCGCGTCCACTCTCGCGCTCGACAACCCGAAGAAGATCCTTCTCATTTTCGTCCACGTTGGTTTTTCCACGCCCGCCGCCAAGCGGGATGATGTAAGTATGTACTGGTGTCTTGGAGTGGGCGAAAAGAAGATATTTTCCATCAGAGGAAATATCACTCAAATAATCATCCTTGTATTCGGCAACAAGTCGCAGGTGTTTTGACTACTCTTGCGGCAGAACAATACCACCCATACAGCAGAGCGCGATGAACATTACCGCAAAACGAACAATTTTGAATGAGCCGATCTTACTCATGGGATCTGATATTTATCACCAGGGTCGTTATTTTCGTGCCGCTTAACCCCCCGCGCTTTGCCAAACCTCATATTAAACCCAAACGGCAGATGCGTCGAGCGCAGGCGGCTATGCCCGACCGGAAGGCACTCATAAAGAACCCCGGAGGAGGCTATGCCTCCGACAAAACCTCTGTCCCCCGCTCACGCGGGCTCCAATAATTGGGGATGACCCAATGGTCGGGCGCAGGCACGACCGCTCTGCGAACGGGCACAGCCCAAAAACCAAGAACCTGGTCGATACTTCTCCCGGTTCTGACAAAACTGCACCACTTTGCCCCACCTGCCCCACTGCCCCGGGGCGGGGCAAGCGAAAGTAAAAAGGCAAAAGGATAAAGGCAAAAATGTAAGGCTCTGACAGCGATCTTACTTTTTACTTTTACCTTTTTACTTTTGTTCCACCTGTTCCACTGTTCCAGAACGGAACAAGATTTTGTGAATCGTGAATCGTAAATTATGAAAAGAAAAAAGGCCCCGGCGATTCCGAAGCCTTTCAAATTCTTACTGGGGACTACCAACTGCTATCTGATTTGTGTTTGATAGGCCGATTTGATCCTTAGTTGCTGATTGCGATTGAGCCTGATTTGCTTGCCGCGTTGGATCACGACGGCTCCGAAGCCAAATGCCGCGCCTACGCCGGCTCCGACAGCGGCACCGACGGGGCCACCGGCCACCGCTCCGATAACAAGACCCGTGCCCGCCGCGGCACCCACTTTGATACCGTCGTTTTTTGCAGGGCTTTGCCCGATGGCGGTTCCCTCGATGTCGACTACCTTGACATTATCGCCTTTGACGGGCATTACCTCGATCAGCATCGCGCTAAAATTGCTCCAGCGGTTGTCGCTGAGGATGATCCGGTCAAATGACAGCGACATCTCAGACCGGCGTTTAAATCGTCCGGACTGCGTGACCTTGGCGATGCGGCCTTCGATGGTTGCCCCGGCAATCTCCGCCGGCGAAACTATCCTGGCCGTGAATTTATCACCCGCATGGCTGTTCTGAGTACTCAAGTCGTCCTGAAGCTCGAGTATCAGCTCGGTATCACGCGGAATTACTATGATCGGTGTCTTTGCCGCCTGGTAATCGTTTGTTGCAGTAATGTCAGTTTGCTGTGTCGTTTTGACGGAATCGGTCACGGCCGTGTTATTTTGCGTCGTGGAATTATCCGTGGAGTTGGTCGTAGCAGTTTGAGAATCGTTGACGAGCACGCCGCGTGGTTTTAATTCGGTCGGAAGAGTGGACTCGAATGAGCGCCGTTCAAATCCTGTGTCATAGCCGGACTCGAAACCCTGCTGATACCCATCGCGGTATTCTTCGAAAGTTCCGTAATCTTTATTGTATGCCCGGTCAGCTTTTTTATACTCGTCGTGCCGACCGTAGTCACGAACCCTACTGTCGATCGTATCTTTATAGCCAGACATATATCCGTCTGAATATCCTGTCCGATAGCCGCGTTGCAGAGCCACTCTTGCATCCTGAGTTTGAGCGGAGACAGACGGGGTGGTGGCGAGAGGGATGACTAAACTGCTTAACGCTATGCTTAATACAATGGGACTAAGGTTGATTTTCAACTTCATCAGATTCTCCTTTCTAATTACTGAAATGTGTGTGAACCACAATATCTGCATTAAGTTATACACAAATTCCTAATAAGTTACAAGAACTTTTTTATTTTTTTTTCGAGCAGAAAAAAATTATTCTGGTTAATGAAACGCTTAACTGACTCGATAACTAAAAAGACAAAAAAAGGCAGCGAACAAATGTCCGCTGCCAAGGGTCAGAGAGGAAAGACCTTTATAGATTTTTTCTAAAAAGATAAGATGCCCGGATAAAAAAGGTTCGGCTGTTACGCTCTAAACCAGGTTCGAATTGGCTGGTAATAGGGCTGTAACCGTTGCGATTAAGATTGTCGTTGTAGCCGACGTAAAATGCAGTTCCGGGACTCGGATTCCAGCCAAACAGTAGCTGGCCGCTCGCATTGGCCCTCAGCGTGTCATAATCCAGCCGGGCGCGGATAAACACAAACCTGGTGAACTGATACGTGGAACGCAAAGTGTATAGATTTGTATCATACGCGATTCTGTGAGTATCGTTACGGGTCAGCTCGCTCTTGGTGTAGTCAAGTGATATTTGCAGCGGATCGATGGGCTTATATGTAAAACCGCCGCCGATGCCTATTTGGGAACCTTTTCCAGGATCCAGTGCTGGAGGTGCGGCAAACGCCGGATACGGATTGACAGTCGGGTTCGCCTGATAAAGGTATAAGAGACGAATATAGTTCTGGTATTCGGCGCTATCTAGATAAGCCAAAAACGCAGGGCTTGCACGCGTGTATTTTGGCCCGCCGCCAAAATCGTAATCAAATGCATTGTATATTTTGTTTAGAAATCCATAGACGGACAATTGCTTGCTGACGGTCTTTTTTATATTAATACTAAAATATGGCTGACGGGCAGATCGGGTAGGCGCCCCGACAAATGCACCGGCCTGATTTATTGCCGGGTTTCGTTTTGGGCCAAATTCTTCCTCGTAATCCTTTTCATACTGTAGGCCGCTCTCGAAATTAAAAAACAGGTTCCCCTGTAATTGTAGATTGACATTAGTTCCCAAAAGTCCATATTGGGTCCGGCCTTTCCAATCGAACGTATATGTAATAAATTGCCGCCAATCCGTGCGAATGAGTTTGGCTTGGGGCTTTGATTTCGTGCTGAATCTATTGCCAAAATTTATCTGGTTCGTGTTGACTCTTGGTGTAAACCCTGCATCGGCCCGGTAATCGCGGGTACGTCCGACAGATGAAAGGGACCATCCGTGAGTTTCCGCGGTATAGTCGAGGTTCCAGTAGTAACCAAACCCGCTGCCGATGCGGTAATTAACCTGATTGGTGCGAAAGTCATAGAAATTTTCTTTGGAATAGGTTCCAAGTACCTGAAACGAAAAAATTGTTTTGGGATCAATCTTGATCTTGCCGTCAAAGCCTCCGACAAAATTACGTTGTTTGGGGAAGACCCGTGCCGTGCCAATAAAACCAATATTATTTTCCTTTCCAAAATCATGCTTTAGCCGCAACACTCCAAAGGTGGCATTTTTATCAAGAAATTCTTCATTAGCGCATTGGCGTTTATTGCTGAGAGGGTCGCTTTCGCGGGCCTGTTGACAGGTAATTAGGTCGGCCCTCTCATCCTCAGAGAAATTGCCCGGCGCGTTGTCAGAAGCAACCAGAAAACCGAAGGAGTCTTTTCCGCGTTTGCCGCTCAACTTGAGCGCGATATCGGGATCGATGATCGTCCTTGAATAGAAAGGCCGCATGGTCGTGTCGAAAATGTCCTTGCCCTCAAGAAAAAACGGTCTTTTTTCCTGAAAAAATATAGGAAACCGCTGATTAGCCGAAACAACCGGGGCATCGGCCTCGATCTCGGCAAAATCCGGGTTTATTGCCGCGTCAAAGGTTACATTTGGCGAGAGGGTATATTTTAGATTCAGGCTTAGATCGGGTTTGATATGCCCGTTTGTGAATCTTCCCGGGTCCTGTAGCCCGATCGGGTTAAAGATTGGGTCGTAGCTGCCAAATTGAGAGAAACCCGAAGGGAGGATTGTTCGCTTTCGATTACCTGTTTGGGAAAGCGTCATGCTCGGCACGATCTCCAGCGTTCGCTCATATTTAATCTCGTCGAGGCCGGTGATCCTGCCATGCTTTATCAAAAAGCCGGAAACCTCACGATCGTCTGGCAGCCATTCGTCTAATTCGTCATTAAATCTATCAATGTTTCGAGCGACGCTAAATCCCCATTTTTTGCCTTTGCCGGCTGTATAACGCAGCGACTTAAAGGGTATCTTGGCCTCGACTGACCACCCCCAGTCTTCGATAACGCCCTTTGATTCCATGACAATATCGACAGAATAATCAGGCCCTTGCCCCTCGGTAAATATTCCATCCTGTTGAATGCCCAGTGGGTTAAATCCAATAACGTAGGCGCGGCGTTGATCGTCAAAAGTGTCGAGCCACATCCGGACGTTATCTTCGCCAAAGACATTGTCCCGTTTTGCGACCGTCGCTCGGATTTTGTCTTTTTCATCCCAGCATTTGAAGGCAACATAGAGGTTGTGATCGTCATACATTATATAGACCTCGGTGGGTTTGGACGGAGCCGTATTGTAGCCGGGGTTTGTCTGATAAAAATCCTTAAAAACCGCCGCCTGTTTCCATACTTCTTCGTCCACCTTGCCGTCGATTAAGGGAGGCGTACTTATCTTTGGGATATCGATGGGCCGCAGTTTTTCAGGCGGCGCAATGGTTTTACCGCCGGGCCGCTCTGTGCCGTCTGATCCCGATCCGGATCCTGTTCTGCCTGTCGTGACGACGCCAGAGTTGGACGGCTGTTGGGCGTTGACGCACACAGCGAGAAAAATGATCGCAGCAATTAAGCCGGCTTTTATCATAAATGCACCTATAAAACAGGAGATGAAATATAAATTTGAGGTATTTCGAATTAATTGTGCCGAAAACAAAAACGTTGTTTTGGCAATAAAGTTTCAATTGATTAGCAGGTC
This sequence comes from Pyrinomonadales bacterium, assembly GCA_038226395.1. Classification (GTDB taxonomy): domain Bacteria; phylum Acidobacteriota; class Blastocatellia; order Pyrinomonadales; family Pyrinomonadaceae; genus OLB17. The sequence goes on from JBBRQM010000056.1 coordinate 8,978, forward strand.
ATAGATACAAAATGATGCCCGCCAATGTGCTCACAAGCTCGCTCTGAGTGTCCCGGCACCTCGGATGTTGACTTCACCATCCGTTTCTATTCTAAAAGGTGATCCGCCCTTACCGATCCGATATTTGGCCCGTTTATCGTCGCCGCCGATCCGTGAGAGGGCTAATCCATCGCTACGAACTGCAGAGGACGTGGTCTCGATATCGACCTGCGTATCATCCGGCAGGGTCAGCGTAATTGCACCGATATTAGCCAGCGCGTGCAGTTTTTGAAATTCGCCTTCGAGGCTGATCGAGCCGCCGGAGGTTTGTGCGTCGATCTCGCCGTGAAATCCGATAACGCGGATCCGCCCGTCGGTATTTGAGACCTGCAACGTGCCGTCAACATCGCGGACATTTATCGATTCGTCGCCGCCGGAAAGATCTACATTGCCAGAGATGCCATCTATCCGGATCTCGCCATCGGCCTTGATCTTCAAATTGGACTTTCGAGGAACAAATATCTCGATATGCACGTGATTCTGCGCGTTATCGAAGGGTTTTTTTCCGGCAGACGGATTTATGACGGTGACATTTACGGCAGAATCGCTGTGGTCTTGATTGATCGTGACCGGAGAGCGGTCCCCCGCGTTAGAAAACTGCGTGACCCGGTATTGAACCTCGCTCTTTTCCCAACCGCGAACCGTCACCGAGCATCCTTTGGCGTCAAGCGTAACTTTCGGAATACCTTTTACTGGATAGGATTCGCTCTTTTTCTCGACATGCGGAACCGAGGGAATAAATGCTGCATCCATGACCTTAGCCAAAACTTCCTTTTGCAGCATTACAGCATCTTTTTGTAGTGTTACGGCATCTTTGATCTTTTGACGGACCGCGTCGCTCCGCATAATCTCCGATGTTCGTTCGATTGCTTCTGCTGCCCGTTCAACCGATTCAGCGGTGATCGTTGCAATTTCGGGCTGAACCATTTTGATCTGTTTTTCAGCAGCTTTCGTGGCTTTGGCGATCTCTTTGTTCACTTTTGCCGACATTACAGACGATTCGTCATTGTCATCTTTATCCCAGGACTCATCGTCATCTTTCTTTTGCGGCAGAAGGTTTGTTGCCGGGTTAGGATTTTTACCGTCATTCTTACGACCGACCGAAAGACCTCCATTCACGCTGCTAAGTTTGATCTGCGTTTCCCCTGAACCGATGCGGCCATAGAGGTCACGACCGACATACTTGCCTTTTCTAACAGGCAAGCCAAATTCGTTAGTGATCGAGCCGTTGAGTGAATCCATCTTGAGCGTTGCATTGGAATCCGAGGGGATAAGTAGCTTGACGCGGCCATTGACAGTATTGAGGACGACCTTGCTGCCTGTTTCAAGCTGATCAAAGTCAGCGGAAACTTCCCCGTTAACAGTTGACAGGTTTGCCGTGCCGCGCAGATTCGACGCAATAACGGTTCCATTCACGGCCGAAACCTTGGTAAAGTTGGCAAAATTAGAAACTGTGACCGATCCGTTGACAGCCTCGATCTCGCTCAAGATAGCTCCGCGGGGTACCATTAAATGATAGGTCACCTCCATCTTGCCGCCATTGTGCCAGCGACCATTGCTTCTATTTTTTAAATTATCAAGGTTTGTTTCTACGCTGAAAGAATCAGGTTTTGACTCGATTTGGATCTCAACATCCGCAAGCCGCTCTTTGGTGTCGGCGGTCTTTGTGTATTCCAATTTAACTTCGTTGCGATCCCATGCTTCGAGCGTGATCGATCCATTGATGTTTGACACGCTCACCTTGCCATTAGCACTAAGTGGATACGTTTGATCAAATTTTTCAGTCTCGTCCAGCGTCAAATTTTCCACGTTGGCGGGAGCATTTTGAACTGACGGCACTAAAGCCGGGGTCGAACTCCCCTGTGACGTAAACAATAAACTCGTGAAAATAATCGTATATAACCAATTCATAATAGCGTCTCCTTTTTTGCCGGATATCGGCAAGGGATTTCTGTCTTTCTATGACCAAAACACCACCGGTACTTAATTTATGACATATTTTTTTCGAGGGGTTTCGATAACAAGTTATTGTTTCGCGGGAGCAAATCTCGAATGCGTATGCTAGTATTAACGTTTTCGTTTTCCCATAGGAAAACAGTGTGCTGGCACGATCATATCAGGATCGATAAATTGAGCGGTTTTTTTCAGGATTAATCAGAATTATTAAAGGATTATGGGCGGGGAAACCGAACCGGAAATGATCATATCCGAAGAAATACATCATTCGATCGACAACGCGGATGACATTGAACAAGTTTTGGATCCCGAAATACCCGTCAGCGGCATAGTTCGGAATTTACTTAGACACCCACTACAGTTGATCACCCGTTGGAATTGGAAATCGGTCGTCTTAAGCACGATCGTCCGCGGCTCGATCTATCTTGTGAGCTATTTGTTATACGGCCAATCGTGGAGCGCGATAACCGCAGCTCTCTTTGTCGATATATTGTTTCGTCTGCCTACAACGGGCATCACCGGCTCTGTAACTCAATCTTTCCGTCACGCGACTCCCCAATGGCTCGGTAATTTAATTGTTTCGATTCTGCTCCCGTTGGTCGGCCAGGTCGTCGAATTTTTTTCACATTTCTTTCAGGAGAAGTATTTTTACGACATTCTTCCGGCCTCTGATAATAATGCCTTTGCCAAGACTTTTGCCATATCGCTGCTCTTCGCAGTGGTCTCGACTCTATTTAATCTCTATTTGATGCGCCAGGGCGTCCTGCTGGTCGGTGCGGGCGAGGAAACTCTGTCGATCGGAGGCGACCTGAAACGCGTCCCGATGCACATCGTCGAATTTGTCCGTTATTTGCCGGATCTTATCGCCCGCTGTCTCGAGAAGGGCAAGCTCATCTACGCGCTGGGAGCTTTTTGCTGTTTTCCGTTAGCAATCGGCTCGATCCTTGGGGGTGGCCGCGGAAAATGGGACTGGGCATGGAAATCAGCCCTGGTATCCACGGGCGTGCTCCTTGGCGCGACGATAATAGCCCTGATCCTCCGTCGAATTAGGCGCGCTATGGGGATACAAGTATCCTGAACGTGTAATATGCTCGAATTAGTCTTTGCAAGCCTTAGAGTCCGGCCGTTTCGCACCCTAATCAGCGTGATCGGTGTCGCTCTCGGCGTGATTCTTGTCATTCTTTTCACCGGTCTGGCGCGCGGCATGACAAACGATGTGGCAAAACGTGCCGCGAACTGGAAAGCGGAGATCGTATTTACGCGTCCCGGCGGCATGGAAATGATGTCGTCGAACACCGCCGTCAGCACACTCTACGCCGACCGCCTGCTCGAGATCGACGGCGTCAAATCCACCGTGCCGGTCATACGCTACATATCACCCGATTCAAAAGGAACCTGGGGAATAAAGCAGATCGACGGCGTGGATTGGCAGCCGTTTGCAGATATGAACGAAATGTATCTCGTTTCGGGGCGTGCTCCGGCCGCAAACGACGAGATCATAATGGATCAGCGGCAAATCGCGGACGAAAAACTCAAGCTCGGCGACGAATACGAGCTTTTTGGCGGCAAGAAATACAAGATCGTCGGTGTCTTTGAGCCGCCGTCAGGATCGAGGACAAAAATGTCGCTGGCCGCATTGCAGGAAGCTCTGCAACAGCCGGGCAAATGCACTTATATCCTTGTCAAACTAAAAGACGGCTATGACGTTGACGCCGTTGCCGCAAAGATCGATGAAGTGTTGCCAGGCAATAAAATTAATCTGACACGCGACCTGGTGATCGACGCTCAGGAACGTATTCCGGGCTTGAACACGTTCCTGCGTGTACTTGTCGTTTTGGCCGGCTTTGTCAGCACAATATTCGTTTTGCTGTCGATGTACACCACTATCACCGAGAGGCGAAAGGAGATCGGCATCCTCAAATCTCTCGGAGCGTCAAAGGGATTTATCATCAGGGCGATCGAGGGCGAGGCTTTTATGATCGGCGTGCTTGGCGTCGTGCTTGGGTTTGCCGCTGCTTTTCTCGCTGCGTATTTGATCGGCCGCCAATTCCAACTCGCGTTTGAATTCAGCGCCGGCTGGATCACCACCGCAATCGTCATCGCCATCGCCGGCAGCCTCATCGGCGCCATCTACCCGGCCTGGCGTGCCTCCGCCATTGACCCTGTCGAAGTAATTGTGAATGAATAAAATGTTCCGTTCCAGGAACAGTGGAACAGGTGGAACAGCCTGGAACATAAAACAAACGAGCGTTCGGAATGACTAGTTTCGCGTTTCATATCTCATCCTCAAACTTTCCTGACTACAAACCTTGCCTTTTTCCCCGTGCTGAATTATTCTGTTTATTGTCTCATTGATGCAACAGTATCTCATATAGATATGCCAAATAATACCGCACTTGCTCTGATCGATTGCAACAACTTTTTCGTCTCTTGCGAGAGAGCTGTTAATAAAGATCTGCAAAATCGCCCCGTCGTAGTTCTTTCCAACAATGACGGCTGTATTATTTCGCGCAGCAATGAGGTGAAGCGGCTCGGCGTGCAGATGGCCGCCCCCCTCTTTCAGGTGCGCGAGCTTTTGGAAAAACACAACACCGCCATAATTTCGTGCAATCATGCTCTTTACAGAGGATTCGCAGAGCAGATATACAACATCCTGATCGAGGATCTCGGCAAACGAGTCGTTGAGCTTTATTCGATAGACGAGGCTTTTCTGGATGTGGGGCCGCCGGACAAGCTGCGGCTGTTGGGCGAGCATGTAAAGAAGATCATCTTTAAGAAAACCAAAATTCCCGTATCGGTGGGGCTGGCAGAAACAAAGACGCTCGCCAAGCTTGCCAATCGAATAGCAAAAAAATCGGCCAAGACCGCCGGTGTGCTGGATCTTTATAATTCGCCTTATACCGATCTTGCCCTCAAGCGGACCGATATACAAAATGTATGGGGCATAGGTTTTCGCTCCGCCGTCCGACTCAGGGATCGCGGCATAAATACGGCCTTTGACTTAAAACAGGCTGACACAGAAGAGGTCAGAAAGCACTTTAATGTTGGCGGTGCAAGGACCGCCATGGAGCTAAACGGGATAAGATGCCTGCCACTCGATGTGACCGAGCGCGATAACAAATCGATTGCCCATACACGGACATTCGGCCACACGATCAGCAGTTTTTACGACATAAAGAACGCAGTTTTCTTTTTCACGACGCGTGCGCTCGAAAAAATGCGTTGGAACGAATTAGCTGCCAAAACCGTGACGGTGTTTTTGCAAACGGATCGTTTTAAACCGGTTCCCAGATATTATGCAAATACGTATTGCTACAACTCGATCTATCATTCTGACGTAACCAGCGAGATTTACGAATGGGTGTCGGCCTGTCTCGAAAAAGTATTTCGTCCTGATCTGGAATACAAACGTGCCGGCATCGTGCTGGCCGATCTGGCACCGGTTGGAACAATAACGACCCGGCTATTTAAACAACGCGATTTCGAGCGGCGACATAGCCTGGTCAAATCTATGGACGAATTGAATTTGCGATACGGACGCGATGTCGTAAGATTCGCCGCCCTAAAGGAAAATGGCGGGTGGCAAAGCAACAGCACACACAGGAGCAATGACGAAAATCATACGGTGAATCGGGAAAGGCTGGGGTTGGGGCATACATTTAGTAAATCCGTCAGATTTCTTTGAGAATACGCCTCTCGCCTATTTCTTACCAAAAATAGTCAGAGCAATTCCGCCGAGGATGAGAGCGGCAGCGAGGGCAAGGCGAACGGTGGCGGTTTCGTCGAGCAGAAGTACACCCGCGGTTGCGGCAATGACCGGGACGGCGAGTTGGAGCACGGCGGCGCGGGTGGATGTGTGGAATTTTAGGGCGGCGTACCAGATGGTGTAACCGATACCGGAGGTCACCGCGCCGGAAAGCACGGCGAGCAGGATGCCGCGATTCGATAGATGAATATTTGATAAAAACGGGATCGCAGCGATGGCGATCATTAGCAACGAGCGGACAAAATTGCCGGTCGTGTCGGCAAGCGGATCGCCACTTTCACGACCTCGCAAGGTGTAAAATCCCCACGATGCACCGGCCGCCGCCATCAGTAAGGAGCTAAACAATGGTGGCGATTCGAGACCGGGAAAGACGAGATAAACGAGTCCGCCAACCGCAATGATTAGTCCGAGCCATTCGAGGACAGATGGCCTTTCGCCGCGAATCAGCGTGACCACGATCATCGTCATCTGCACCGAGCCGAACAGGATCAAAGCTCCCGTCCCCGCCGTCAAACCAAGATAAGCAAACGAAAAGCAGATCGCGTAAGCAAAAAGAAAAAACGCGGAAGGCCAGCTACCATAATGCAGAGGCCCGCGCGTAAGCAAGGGCGATTCGTGCAACTTGGGTGATTCGCACTTGCTTACGCGCGGGCTTGCGCATACTAGACTGATACCGATCAGCATTATGGCACCGGACACGAGCCGGACGACCGTAAATCCTGCCGCATCGGCCTCTTCGCCACGCAAGGCGAGACGACAAAAGATCGAATTGAACGCAAAAGCGATCAGAGCGAATGATGTGTATAGAAATACTTTCAAAAGCATTTTTAACGCAAAGACGCAAAGTTTTTATTTTTGTCTTCACTTTGCATCTCTGCGACTTTGCGTTAAATTTCTTCTTCTTCCTCGTGACGCTTCTCAGGCCGCATGTGCGGGAACAGGATCACGTCGCGGATCGAGTGTTTGTTGGTCAATAACATGACTAAACGGTCGATCCCGATGCCGATGCCGGCGGCGGGCGGCATGCCGTAGCTGAGGGCACGGATGTAATCTTCGTCGAGGATCATCGCCTCCTCGTCGCCGCGTTCACGCTCGGACATCTGCTCGACAAAACGATCATACTGCTCTTTCGGATCGTTGAGTTCGCTAAAACCGTTCGCGACCTCCATGCCGTTTATGAAAAGCTCGAACCGCTCGGCGATCTGCGGATTCGCCGGATTAGCCTTTGAGAGCGGAGAGATCGATTTTGGAAAATCTACAATGAATGTCGGTTGTGCTAGATTTCGTTCTGCAACGGATTCGAAAATACTTGCCAAATCCATTCCCGCTCTCTGATCGGAGGTTTCCGTTTTCTCCATATTTTCAAACCAAGCCCACCACCGTTCTATCGACTCCGGTTCGCCAGCCAATGTTTCCGTCGGATAGGCACGATAACCGTCATTCTCTTTTTCGGCACGTTGTGATTCGTCGAAGTACTCTAGTTCCGCGTCAATATCGGTCGCGCTTTTAGTCATTACAAGAAGATTGACGTTTGCCGAATATTGTCGAAAAAAAGCAGCAAGTCGCCGCAGCTTAGCCGGGTCTTCTAACCAGTCAGGAGTGTAACCAAGAAGGTCTCCGACGTGCGCCGGAAGGTTCTCTACAATAGCCTGTTTCATTGAAAGTCGCTTGAACCCGCTGAAATCGATCTCATTCCCCTCGTAATTCACAAGCAAACCGCCGGTCGCTTTCAGCACGCTCTGCCGCAACAGTTTCTCGCAGAAATTCATCATGCCCTCGACGTCCATGTAGGCGCAGTAGAATTCGAGCATGGTGAATTCGGGGTTGTGTTTGTATGAGATGCCTTCGTTGCGGAAGTTGCGATTTAGCTCGTAAACCTTTTCAAAGCCGCCGACGACGAGGCGTTTGAGGTAAAGCTCGGGTGCGATGCGGGCATATAGGTCAATGTCGAGGGCGTTGTGATGCGTCTTGAAAGGCTTCGCAGCGGCGCCGGTCGCCTTTGGCGTAAGCATCGGCGTCTCGACCTCGATGTAGCCGTGGTCTTCGAGAAAATGGCGGAGCGACGAGATAACTTTCGCACGCCGCTCAAAAACCTCACGAGTAGAAAGTTCATGGCTCCCGTCTCCTGTCTCCTGACTCTCGACTCTCAGACTGGAGCCGATCAGGTCATAATACCTTTGCCGCTGACGGATCTCAGCGTCGGCGATGCCGTGCATTTTGTCGGGCATCGGGAGCATCGCTTTGGCAAGGAACTGCAGCTTTTCGACATGAACGCTCAGCTCGCCGGTGTTGGTGATAAAAAGATAGCCTTCGACACCAATAAAATCGCCGTGATCGAGCAGAGTAAATGCAGTCCAGCCGTTTTCTTCGTCAAGCGTGTTTTCGGCATCGTTCTTTACGAGTGCGAAAGTCGCCTTCTTCGCATAGATCTGAAGCTTATTGATGCCGTCCGTCAGGTGAACAAAGTTCCCTCGCGGAGGTGTAGTCAGACGGCCCGATATTCGAACATTTCCAAATTCTTTGAGCCGAGCATTCAAAGCATCTTTAATCTCAGCAGGTGGACGTTCGCGTTCGGCAAGCGTCGCGACGACCGCTTTGATCTCACCCACGATCTCTACAACCGGAGCAAAATGCAGGATGTTTGTGATGATATCTTCGACACCGCTGACCCTTGAGCGGTCGAATTTGTTTGGATAGACATTCCCGACAAGCTCACGCAGGGCGTCGAGATGCTCGCGGCGCGCTTCGGTTTGGTCGTTCGGTTCGATGATCTCGTTAAATGAAGGAATGTGCATAATGTTCTGTCGGTAGCCCGCATGTAAGAAAGGGCCCGCTTCCGAAGATTCAATTATAGTAGCCAGTTGCAACATCGGCAACGAAGCCCTTGTTTACACGCGGGCTACTGACACGAACCAAGCAAACTTCTGTCGAATATGTCAAAATGAAATCACCGTAGGAGAACGTGACGCCCCGGGACGCGTTTTCTGCGGATAGTTGTGTTTATGGCGGATGAGTTCGATAAATTGAAGCATGAGATAGCGGGCGGAATTCGGGTGATAAGTCTGAGCGGTCTGACCTCGGTCGCGGCAAAGGCCTACCTACTGACCAAATTGCAGGCGGAAACCGGCAAGGCCTTTACCGTTGTGACTGAATCCAATACCGAACTCGAGTTTTGGGAATCTGACCTACGTTTTTTTATTGACGCGGAGACGCAGAGACGCAGAGACGCAGGGATCGAAGAAACTGATTCCCAGCGTCCCGGCGTCGCTCCCTCTCCGCCTCTCGTTTCTCTGCCTTCATTCGAAACCGATCCATATTCGGGCGTTTCGCCTCACGCAGAAACACAGGAACGCCGCGCGTTGGCATTATGGCAAATGCGTAGGCGTGAAAGTGGTTTTATTGTTCTTTCGGCGAGGTCATTGGTGCAGCGAACGGTATTGCCGGACGAGATAGCCGCACTCGGCTGTGTTCTGATCCGTGATAGGGATTTTGCACCCGAAAAGTTAATCGAAACGCTGTTTGCGGGTGGCTACGTTCGCGAAGAGCCGCTGTTTGGCCCTGGTCAATTCTCGGTTCGCGGCGGCATTGTCGATGTTTGGTCGCCAGACATGGACGCTCCGGTTCGTGTCGAGTTTTTTGGTGATACGGTCGAATCGATCCGCTCGTTCGACCCTGATACACAGCTTTCGACCGGCCAATTGAATGAGATTGCGGTCGCTCCGATGCGCGAATTTCCAGTTTCGATCCAGGACCTCAAAGATTGGGCGTTTTTCGCCCGCGAACGATTTGCAGATGCCAGGTTCGCCCGCAACCTAAAAGATCGCACAGATTTTGCCGACGAGGGTGAAACCTTTTCAGGTTGGGAGTTTCTTATTCCGCTTGCCAAACCGCTTGGCGCAACAGTTTTCGATCATCTGCCTGATTGCGTTTTTGTTATCGATGAGCCAACTGCCGTCGAACATTCGCTGACCGGGCTGTATGAGCACGTTAACGACAACTTTGACGCGATCACACAGTCGGGCGAGGTCGGGCTTGAGTCGAAGGAATTGTTTTTGACGCCCGAAGAATTGCGGACAAAGCTCGAAAAAAATCGGAGTCTCGAACTTAGAGCATTGGGTCGAACGGCGGCGGGAACAAATGAGGAATTTCAGATCAGGTCAGAACCGGGAGCGGTAGCGACTGGGTCTCCTGTGGCTGAGCGTAAGAACCCAGTCGCTACCGCTCCCGGTTCTGACTCGCGTATACCGCTTCTTCTATTTTCGACCGCCGAAAAAGCGACAGAGATCGAAATCCAATCGCGTTCTACACGCAAATTTCATGGCGATATACAGTCTTTTGTAACCGAGCTGGGTTTTCGGGCAAAGACGCAAAGAATGCAAAGCAGAACTGAAATCGTCATTCAAACGCCGGGAATGGCCGAGCGGCTTGAAGAGATATTGCGTGAATATGATGCCGCGTTGGCGACTGATTCGATAAGGATCGGTGGCCTTTCGAGCGGATTTGAGCTGCCGGCATTTGATCTGACGCTTTATACGGAAGGCGACATTTTTGGAGACGTAACCCAGGCCGAGTTTCGCCCGGCACAGGACAAAGGACAGCGGACAAAGAGCAAGCTCGGTGCCTTTATTTCTGATTTTCGTGATCTCAAAACGGGGGATTTCGTTGTTCACATAGATCACGGCATCGGGCGGTTTGACGGTTTACAGACGATCTCGTCGCAAGGCGCAGAACGCGAGTTCATGCTGCTGATCTATGCTGACGACGCCAAGTTGTTTGTGCCGGTCGAGCGAATGGATCTGGTTTCGCGTTACTCTTCCGGCGAGGCCACGTCGGCGACGCTTGATCGTCTCGGCGGCATCGGCTGGCAAAAAACCAAGGCGAAAGCAAAACGTGCGATGCGCGATATGGCCGACGAGCTTTTGCGGCTTTACGCCGAGCGCAAGCTCGTTCGCGGCCATGCATTTCCGCCCGACGCTCCATGGCAGCACGAATTTGAAGATGCCTTTCCATACGACCTGACCGTAGATCAGGCCGCCGCTATCGAGGACGTAAAAACTGATATGGAAACGCCGACACCTATGGATCGCCTTATCATCGGCGACGTCGGCTACGGCAAGACTGAGGTTGCGATGCGTGCGGCGTTTAAGGCCGTGATGGATGGCAAGCAGGCCGCCATTTTGACTCCGACGACAGTGCTAGCGTATCAGCATTTTGAAACATTCAAAAAGCGTTTTGCGGCGTTCCCCGTCACAGTCGAGCTTTTATCGAGGTTTAGAACAAGCAAGGAACAAAAGTCGGTCGCCGAATCGGCAGGTAAAGGTGAGGTCGATGTACTTATTGGCACGCATCGTATTCTGTCGACTGACGTAAAGATGCCAAAGCTCGGCTTGGTAGTCGTTGACGAAGAGCAGCGTTTTGGCGTCGGCCATAAAGAGAAGCTCAAGCATCTCAAAAAGAAAGTTGATGTGCTGACGCTTTCGGCCACGCCGATCCCGCGAACGCTGAACATGTCTTTGCTCGGAATGCGAGATATGTCGGTGATTGAAACGCCGCCGCGCGACCGGCTTGCGATCAATACACAGGTCGTCCAGTTTTCAGAGGGCGTAATACGTTCCGCCATTGAACTCGAACTCGCCCGCAACGGCCAGATTTTTTTCATCCACAACCGCGTCGAATCTATTCAGCCGATAGCGGCGCTTATTCAAAAGATCGTGCCAAATGCCCGCATTGCAATCGGCCACGGCCAGATGAACGAAAAGGAAATGGAGCAGGTGATGCTCGATTTTATCGATTACAAATACGATATTCTCGTCGCGACGACGATCATCGAAAACGGCATCGACATCCCGCGTGCGAACACGATCATCATCAATCGTGCCGACAATTACGGCCTCTCGCAGCTTTACCAGCTTCGCGGGCGTGTGGGTCGTTCTAACCGTCGGGCATATGCCTATCTGCTCATACTGAGCGAACTTGAATTAACGCCGATTGCTCGTCGGCGTCTGTCGGCAATACGCGAATTCTCAGATCTCGGTGCCGGATTTCGGCTCGCCGCGCTTGATCTCGAGCTTCGCGGTGCGGGCAATATTCTCGGCGGCCAGCAATCGGGGCATTTAGACGCGCTCGGCTTCGATTTGTATACAAAGATGCTCGAACGCACCATTGCCGAGATCCGAGGCGACGAAATAGCGGACGAAACCAGCGTTTCAATAAACCTAGGAGTCGATGTTTCCATACCAAAAGACTATATCGCCGAGACAAGCCAGCGTTTGCGCACTTACAAACGCATTTCGTCGGCAGCTACAGAGGACGCTTTGATGCAGATCCACGCCGAGATCGAGGATCGTTACGGACGTATCCCCCGTTCGGTCGAAAATCTTTTCGCATACGGACGGCTGAGAAAACTGGCAGAACGCTTGGCTATCGTCTCGATCGACAAAGCAGGAGAGGGTGTAGCGATCAAGCTCGGCGAGACCGCTCGTGTTTCACCGGAAAAATTGATGCAATTTTTGGATGAGAATGAAAATGCGAACTTTTCGCCAAGTGGCATTTTGCGAGTTGTAGAACGTGACAATTTGATCGAAAGAGCGCGCGTCGTTTTGCAAAAGATCAAACATACCAATTGACGATCACAAATCTTTCGCCGTGCGTAACAGGCATGACTTCGTGTAACAATGTGGGCAGAAAAGCGACGAGAAGCCCGCGTTCGCCTGTCAAAGGCAACCCAAATTTGTCGAAAGGAGTCTCCGGCATCAATCCGTAAAATGTTAAATTTCCGCCGCAGTAAGCATTTGCTCGCGGGGACGGCGATTCATCATTGAGAAAAACAATGATGGCAGCTTTTCTGTCTTTGATAGGCTGTGGGCTATTTTCATTTACAGAAGCATCAGTATGCGCCGTAAAAAAATGCCCTTTTCGATAAACGGCAAATTTTGGTTGCTGGCAATCGTTGAGTTTAATGTTGAAGTGTTTTTCAACTTCCGGGATTATTGCCAGGAACTTACTGCGTACTCTGGCGACAATCGAGGGCATAAAGTCCATTGTCTCCAACCGACTTTTGAGTTCCAAATTAACCCGATGCTGTCCTTCAACCGGCATCCAGACACTGCCTAGCATGCGTTCAGGGGAATCTTTGAGAGATTGAGACATTTCCAGGCAAATCTCACGGCAAAAATCACTGTCAAAAAAATCTCTGACAGTGAATATTCCAAATTGACTGAAAAATTCGGCATTCGGCACAGTCTATTAGGCACAAAAACTCTCAATACAAACCATTGAGCAACATTCTGAGCCAAGAGTGCACATCTGTCCCATGGCAAGACAACTAGCTACCTGTGCCGCAGTCGGAGCCACCAGAGATGCAATGACTGGAATCGCTATTGCCGCTGCACCATAATGAGTAAGTAAGTTTCGGCGAGAAATGCTGGATGATTTGGCTATTTTGGGTCTAATCAGATTTATTTTTGATAAATCTGCGAGAGCCAGATTAACCAAATCTTGATTACATTTTAGTTTTAGCTTCGCTTCAACCATTGCGGCTAAATCCTCGACCGAAGTATTTCCATTACAGTTTTTCCAAATAAATGCGGCGGTTGGATTTAGTGAATGTGCTTTATTGGTTTTTAAGTCATACACAAGAATTTCATCGCCGAGTTCCTGAATGACAATCTCATTATCACGAAAACGTGGAAGCCCCATGTTCAGAGTGCTATCTATCATAGTTCCCTCCAAATGTAAGCTAAATTAAACTGCTGAAATATCTTATAGCATAATTGTTTTGCAAACAAAACATAAATTTAATAGTCTCTGCAATCGCATAGTGGTTTTTTTGTGTTTGGCGAACAGGATGTTATAAGAAACTTACTGATCGTTTCTCGCATCATACTCCGTAGTTGCAAAATCCGGCTCGTAAAGATATAAGATTATTTAGCTTTTTTAGGAGTACTTGATGAAATTAGTAAAATATTTCGGTGTTATGTTGCTGAGTCTTGCCTTTGCAGGGTCACCGGCTTTTGCCCAGGAGACTGAGCAAAAGGTCATTGACGAGGTCGTCGCGCAAGTGAATGACGGCGTCATAACGCTGTCAAGGGTCAAACGTGAATCCAAAACTATCGTTGATTCTTATGTTCAGGATGGGAAAAAGCGTGATGAGGCCCAAAAGCTTGTTGATGAAAAGCAAGGAGAGCTGATCGCGAACCTCATCAACGAAGAACTGCTGATGCAGAAGGCAAAGGATATGGGGCTCGATACCGATGTCGAAGCCACGATAAATCAGCGGCTTGTCGAGCTAATGAAGCAAAATAACCTGAAAACGCTGGACGCTCTTTACGCTGAAATGCAAAAGAACGGTGTCGATGCGCGGGACTTGCGCGAAACGTGGAGAAAACAGATCACACGCGAAAAAGTTGTCCAGAAAGAGATCCAGTCAAAGTTGTATTGGCAGGCCAGCGGAAAAGACCTTAAAGATTATTACGAAAAACATAAAGATAAATTTACACAGCCCGAGACTGTCTCAGTCAGCGAGATATTTCTTGGTTTTGCCGGACGTGATGAGGCCACTGTCCGCGAAAAAGCCAAACAAATATATGCTCAGTTAAAATCTGGAGCCGATTTTGAAAAGATCGCCAAAGAGAATGATCCGAGCGTGGTCACGCAGGGCGGCAAATCGGAAAAAATGAAAGTTGCCGACATGAACGACAAACTGGCAGCCGCGATAAAAGGCGTAAAAACGGGCGAAATCGTGAGCCCTTTCGAGGCCGATCAGGTCGGGATAGTAATTCTGAGGATCGATGGCCGCGTTCAAGCGAGCGCCGAATCCGTTTTTGATGATAATGCTGTCCGCATCGCAATAATGACGGAAAAATTTCCAGAACAGCAGAAGAAATATATGGCAAAACTCCGCCAGGATTCTTATATCAAGATCAGCGAATCCTATCGTCCAATCGTCAACCCGATCCTTTTTGCGGATGAGAGAAAAGACAAGCCAGGGAATTAATCTCTCGTAAATAAAATAGAAAAAAAGCGTCTGTCTGAAAAATCTGTATGCCCGCTGCCGAGCAAGTTTTTCAGACAGCTTTTTTTCATTACCATTCTGCAAATTGCAGAGCGGTCGTGACTATGCCCGACCGCAAGGCCGCCGAATCAATGCAATTATTACAAATGACCTCATATGAAATATTAGTTCATTTGGCTTCATAAACTA
>JBBRQM010000057.1:0-22610 GCA_038226395.1 Pyrinomonadales bacterium
GCCAATATCTTTGCCAACCTGCATCTAAAGCCGGGCGTTGTCGCCAAAAACGGCAAGACGGGTTACCTACAGCCATTTTCTTTTGTGCCGTCAGCAGCCTTAAGCCAGCCTCCGGCAGCCGGAGCAACGCCGCCCGAAAAAAAGCCGGTTGAGGCTTACAATGTCATCGGTATCCTGCCGGGTAACGATCCGGTGCTCAAAAATGAGGCCATCGTCATAGGAGCCCATTACGACCATCTCGGGCACGGCGGGCAAGGGAGCCTCGTCCCAAACTCGACCGAGATACATCACGGAGCCGACGATAATGCATCCGGCGTTGCCGCGATCATCGAGCTTGCACGGCAATTTGCCAAAGAAAAGAACAACAACCGCACGATCATCTTCATCGCATTTAGCGGGGAAGAAGAAGGCTTATTTGGCTCCAACTATTACGTCAACAATCCTGTTTTTCCGCTCGACAAGACCGTCGCGATGATAAATCTTGACATGGTTGGGCGGCTGAATGATCTTAAATTAACGATTGGTGGAATGGGTACGGCTAATGAGTGGAAAGCACTTGTTGAAGCTAAAAACATTATAGATGACATGAAGAAGATGGAGATCGTCAGCATCCTAAGTGGCGCCAATGGCACAGGACAGAAAACCATTTACCCGGTCGAAGCCAAGCGCTTTCAACTACAACTCAACGAAGACGGTCTCGGCCCTTCCGATCACCAATCGTTTTACCTTAAGAAGATTCCAGTCCTGTTCTTTTTCACCGGTTCGCACAACGATTATCATAAGCCGACCGACACTGCTGACAAGATCAACTATGAGGGAGAGGTAAGCGTAGTTAACTACGTTGCCGCCATCGCTAAAGGGATAGATCAAAATGCTGTGAGGCCGACATACACGGTCGCAAAATCGTCCGGCACACCGGGCGGCCGCAGCGGTTTTAACATCTCGCTTGGCACGATCCCGAATTATGCCGATTCGTCGGACGGGCTGCTGCTCGACGGCGTCCGCGATAATTCACCGGCGGCAAACGCTGGTGTCAAAGCCGGCGACAAGGTCGTCAAACTCGCCGGCAAGGATGTAAATAATGTCCAGGATTACACCAATATCCTCGGCACGATGAAAGCCGATGTGGAATACGAGATCGTCGTCCTTCGCGCCACCGAGCGTCTGACGCTCAAGATCACGCCGATAAAACGGCAGTAAGAAATGTTTTTTCAATTGCCTCCACTTTTAGGTGGAGGTAAATAGCAAATGAGAATGTTGGGCTTTAGCCCAAACTATAAGATAAATTGGGCTAAAGCCCGATAACTTTCTACAGCAGCTAACCTCCAGCTAAAGCTGGAGGCAATTGATGTAAATCGGAACCCAAGACGATCATTTTAACAATGACAAGCATCCCTTTTTGCAAATTCCATGGCTTTGGCAATGATTATATAGTCATTGAGCGTGACGCTATCGGTGACAGCCGACCGATTGATAAACTTGCGATCGCGATCTGTGATCGACACACAGGCGTCGGGGCTGACGGTATAGCCGTACTCGAAAAACTTGACGGCTCGGCCGCCGATTATTTCTGCGAGATCGTCAATCCCGATGGCTCAACGGCCGGATTTTCGGGCAATGGCACCCGTTGCGCAGTTTCGTATTTATATTATAAAGGTTTCTGGACGGCGGAAAGCCTCAGGCTGAAGACGCGGAGCGGGGTCAAAAACTACAAGCTTCTCGAACGTATTGGCGATGCGAGCTTTAAGTTTGAGGCCGAGATCGGTAAGCCCAAATTCGCAAGTGATGAAATCCCGGTCGTCACGGGAAAACGCATGGATGCCGTAATCAACCAGCAACTAACAACCAACAACGAACAACTCACATTCTCCGCCGTCAATGTCGGCAATCCGGTTGCGTGTATTTTTGTAGATGATTTTGATCTCGACTGGCGCCTCCTCGGCAAAACGCTGGAGACGCACTCCGCATTTCCAGAAAGGGCGAATATCGTTTTTGTAAAGGTTATCGACCGCGAAAATATAGAGATCCGCATCTGGGAGCGCGGCGCCGGGGAAACCGCTGCCTCAGGCACCTGTTCGAGTGGTGCAGCCGTGCTCAGCGCATTTATGCTCAAGACCGAACGCAAGGTCAATGTTCATTCCGAAGGCGGCACAACCCGCGTCGATTGGCGCGACGACGACGAGATAGTCCTCACCGGCCGTGCTAGTCTCGCCTTCTGCGGCGAATGGCCTAATTAACAGCAAGTTTGCCAGATTATTCACATGTTGCCGCAATAAGCACATTCTGCGGGCATGCGGTAAAATAGCAATAGTGACGGAAAAGATACATATTACGGGCTTAAACCGTGCGGAGCTTGTCGAGCTTGCCGCATCGTTTGGCGAGCCAAAGTATCGTGCCATGCAGGTTTTTAAAGCCTTACACCAGCGTCGGCTCCGCTCGTTTGACGAGATTACCGATTTGCCGAAAAAGCTGCGAGCTCAACTGGAAGAGACATCTGATATTTCAAAGCTCTCGGTTGAATCGCGTTATGTCTCGACCGACGGCACGCGCCGGTATTTGATGAAAACGACTGACGGCTACCCGGTCGAGACAGTTTATATACCAAGCGACAAACGCGATACAGTCTGTTTTTCATCGCAATCGGGTTGTCCGCTCAAATGCGATTTTTGCCTGACGGCGAGGCTTGGCCTGCTTCGCAATCTGACTGCGGGTGAGATCGTCGAGCAGTTAATTATTGTGCTCAATGACGTTTACGGCGTCGGAGCCGAAACACCACACGGCACAAATCTGGTCGGGATGGGGGCCGGCGAGCCGTTCCTTAATTTTGATAATTTGATCACCGCGCTTGAAATAATGGCGGACGGTCAAGGCCTGTTTATTGTGCCAAACCGCGTGACGATCTCGACTGCCGGCATCGTGCCGCGAATTTATGATCTCGCAAAGCTCGAAAATCGCCCTCACTTAGCAATCTCGCTGTCGTCGGCGAGAGATGAGCTTCGAGACACGCTGATGCCGATAAACAAACGCTGGAACCTCGACGAGGTGATGACGGCGGCAAAGGAATTTGAGAGCTCGCTCAAAAAAGGCGAACGGTTTACGTTTGAATATGTGATGCTCGGCGGTGTTAACGATGCTGACACCGATGCGGTCGATCTGGCAAATTTGCTCGACCGCTATCAGCTCTCGCGGGTCAAGATAAATCTGATTCCGCACAACGGCGCCGAGCAGCTTGACTACCGTGCATCAACGCCGGAGAGGGTCGAGCGATTTAAGAAGATACTAGAATCACGCGGCGTCTCGGCTTATGTCCGTCAACCGCGTGGTCGTGACATTTACGCTGCGTGCGGACAATTAGCCGCAATGGATACGGAAAAGGAAAAAGTGGAAGTGTGAAAAAGTGAAAAAGCAAGACGCAGGCTCTTAACTTTTTCATCTTTACCCCTTTTCAACTTTCCACTTTAACAATATGGAACTTCTGATCCCCGGATTGCTCCTCGTCGCCTTGATGGTCTATGCGTCCACAAGGATAAAGCGTGTTGCGGCGGAGGCCTTTGAACCAGAAGCCATCGAAACCGACAATTTCACGCTCGAAAAACCCGAAGGCTTTCTGAACAAGATAAACAGGGATCCCTCGCTTGCCTTTGAGGCTTACTCACAGGATATGGGGACGGGCGAGGCATCTGAGTTTCGTGCGGCGCGTATAGAGATACGTATTTACGAACAGCGAAACCTCGACTATGCGACGGGCGCTATACGGGAATCAGCGAAAGTCACATCCGAAATCAATGAGATCATCGACGAGAGAAAATACCATATTATTGAGGCCGAAACAGTCGAGAAAGGGATCAGATTTCGGGAATTGTATAAGCTGGCCGTGAAAGATAGGCATATATTCGAACTAAAAATTATTGTCCTCGACGAAACAAACGACGAAATTTCGCGTAAAATCGATACTATTTTTAATAGTTTTGTGCTGAAATAAACATCTAAAAAGTCATGAAAAATATTATTTTAAAAACGATAATTTTGGTGGTGGTGATCCTGACGGGCGGAGCGCTGATTGGTGCAAATGCCCAGTCGGTCAGCGGCTCGATCAAGGGCGGCAGCGTGACACGCGGCACTGCGGCCCGGGCCACGGTCGTGCTGAGCATTCCGGGCGGGCTGCATGTCAACTCAAATAGGCCGAGCGGCGAATATATGATCGCGACGGCCGTTCATGCATCGTCAAAGGGTGCAAAGATCGGCCCAGTGAGCTATCCACGCGGTCGAAACCGCAAATTCAGCTTTTCGGAAAACACACTCAATGTTTATGAGGGACGCGTGAGTTTCGGGTTTAACGTGACCGCGCCGTCCACCTATCGCGGCCGAACGGTCACGGTAAATGTGTCGGTCAAATACCAGGCCTGCACAAACGAGGTCTGTTACGCGCCAAAAACGAAACAACTAACGCTGACGGCTAAGGTAAATTAGACGCGGTCCTCGCGGCCGATGACCGAAAGCAAACGACCGGTCTTGCCGTATTTTCGTTTTTCGAGCCGGTAAGAAAAGAAGAGGTCGGGGCAATCCATTGTGCAAAATGGGGCGGTGTAGATATTTGATAACTTAACGCCTGATTCGGTCAGTTGATCGCGATTCGCGGCGTGAAGATCGACGAGGGCATGCCCCTCGCGGGTAGCGGTAAAGTATTTGCCGCTCACGGTAAATTTCTCTGCAAAAGCCGCGATCACGTCTTCGCCGATCTCGTAATTTTTGCCGCTTGCCGCCGGGCCGATTGCACAGATAAGGTCATTTGGATCGGAATTATAGATTTTTTGCAATTTTGCGACGGTCTTTGCGGCTATCGACTGAACGGTTCCACGCCAGCCGGCGTGAACGGCGGCAAATGCTCGGGTCTTCGGGTCGCCGATCAAAACCGGCACACAATCGGCGGTTTTGACCCCTATCAGGGTACCAGGCATATCAGAAACCAGCGCGTCGGCACGATCCTCGGAATTTCCGACGTCAGTCGGCGTTGCAATGGTTTTGATCGTGTCGCCGTGAAGCTGCCATACTGTCGCAAGCTTGAAATCTCCCGATAAAACCGAGAGGAATCGGCGCCGATTTTCTTGAATATTTTCAGCGGAATCTTCGTTAAAACCAGCCAGATTAAGGCTGTTTTCCGGAAACGGCGAAACCCCGCCGAGCCGTGTCGAAAAACCATTTACAAAGTCCGAATCTTCCAAGTTGCGGCAAACAAGCACTTTTACGCCATCTCGTTCTCGCCAAAAAAAGCCCGAATCTGCTAAAGTGGCTTCATCAGCGACTGGCAACTGACTACTGACTACTGACAACTGATCCATGATCGTTTCCATCGGCATCGACATTACGGAAGTTTATCGCATATGCAAGACTATGCAAAGAACGCCGCGTTTTGCGGAGCGTGTCTTTACTGTCGCCGAGCGCGAATACTGCGAGAGCAAAGGCGTGGCTGCGGCGGAGAGCTATGCGGCCCGGTTTGCCGCAAAGGAAGCGTTTCTGAAAGCTCTAAAAACAGGATGGCGGGGCAAAATAACGTGGCATGATGTCGAAGTCGTTTCGGACGAAAACGGCGTCCCATCATTAAAAATCACCGGAGAGGCACAAAGGATATTAAACGAACACGGCGCCGACCGGATACATCTCTCTATCTCGCATACATCAGACCACGCTGTTGCTCAGGTCATTTTAGAAAAGGCTTAATTATCAGTTAGTCGTAAAGCCAGTGTACCTTGGGGGGACCATAATCAACTTTTTCGTTGAGTAATTGGTAATGCGGTCGGGCAAAAATGGTTCTATGGCAGCGTGTCTATCCTTTGTTTAATAAGCCCGCGAACCATCGGGCGGACGTTTGTAAAGAATGTGTATCCGGTCAACGCCTCTACCGATCTGACGCTTACACGGTACGTATGCCAATCGACGGTTTTGATGCCTTGTACATTCGGCATTATTACGGCTATCACGCGAGTACCCTTGGTTACGCGATCGACATCATTTGATCCGGTTGGCAGGACAATTATCACTTTCCATGTTTTTGAAGGAACGGTAACATGCCCGTTTGCAACGGTCATCGTGACGCCGCCATTTGAGCCTGTTCCGCCGATGCCCGTTCCGCCTGCGACGATGTAAAGCTCATTGCCCTGGCTTACAAGCGTTCTGCAATAGGATTCGAGGACTTCCCAAGGCCCCTGGTTGTTGTCCGGCGACTGCGGCATCATATTGGTCATAAAAAACGTAGCCGAGTTATCGGCGGCCGTATTCGTCCGGTCGCCTGACGGACAGTGATGTCCGCGATCAAAACCCGATCCCGAATAATCGTTATCCAAAACTTGATACCAACCAGCCGGGAGCGACGAGTCTGGCCGAAAATCGTTTGACCTGCTCACGCTTCCGAGCCAGGAAGAGTCAAGATGCCACGATACCCAGTTTGGCCTGCCGTTATCGCGATTATACGATTCTACATACTGAGTTTTGACCAGCAGATAATTCAAAGGATTATTGACGTCCGTAGTAGCGCCGCTCGGATTACCCATCGCCAAGTGCTCGGCAGGATCGGCGGGTGCCGTTACAGTCAGATTGATCGTCGTCGTCGCCGTGTGGGTCTGGGCGTCCGCGATGCTCAGGGTCAGGCTGCGATTGCCTCCCGCCGCATTTGCCGGAATAGTCGTAAAAAAAGAAAAGATGTTGTCGCCCGCTGTCGCATCGCCATTCGTGCCGTCGTCAAATAGCTGCTGTGTGGCGGAACCGCCAATCGATGTCAGATCGGCATTTACGGTGATTCCGGTGCTGGGCGGAGCCGTCACCGGATTTACATTTACGGTCAAGAGCGTAAGATTACCTGGAGCAACTGAGCTTGGGCTTGCAAATCCGCTTCCCGAAAGGGTGCCGCCGCCGCTACAGGTATTTATAGCAGACGCGGAATTACGGGGTGAGGGTGATCCAACCGTAAAATCCAGATTATTATTATCCGTGTCATTACAACCGTTATTGTTTCGAGTCAGGCTCGTGGTTGCGGTGAGATTTGGAGCTTTTCCTCCGCCCTCAAAACAACTCGCGGTCGAACCGTAACCAAGAAAATCGACTATGCTGGTATCAGACGGACAAGTTGAGGCCGGCAATCGGGTAGAGACATTTACAAGCGCCACCTTGCCGGTCGATGAAGATAAATTTGGAATAAAACCTTCGGGCTGAAGAACCGTCGCGACAAAATCGGGCGCCGGTAATGGGCTGCCAACTGCACCGCTTGAATCAAACTGGACGAGGAAATATTGCCCCGGCTGGAGATTGAAATTTGGCAAAGGTGATGCCGGCAGCCAATTAGAACCAGTTGCCGACGCGTATTGAACGGACCAGGCGTTCAGATTGACCACTGCGGACCCACGATTAAAGAGCTCGACAAAATCATTTGTGTACTGCGCTCCCGCCACACCGCCGCCGCCATATATCTGGCTAATAACGACATTTGGCGAAACCGAAGGTGTTTCAATGCGTTTTTGGTCAACCTGGGCGGATGCTGGTAAACCAAAACGAAACAAAGCGGCGAAAATGGTCAAAACTATCAGACTCAAATAAAACTTTTTCATTATTAAATATTTTCGTACTACAAAACCGGTGAAGCGGAAAGCAGGGCGTTATCTAATTATTACCACATTTTGGGCCTAAAGGAAATCTTAAGACGAGCGGCGGATAAAAAGGACATCTGAGGGGGAAAATTATCTCGACGGTTTTGGATAGACGACCGGGCTTTTGTTGCCGTTTTTATCGACGGCACGCAACCCGAAGAAGTAGTTGTCCTTGGACATCTCTTTTGCGTTGTATTTTGTAACATTGCCGACAGAAACGGAATTTGTCCAATACGGCGAGGTCGTGTCGCGCCAGACGACCTCGTATCCGGCGAGATCGGCATCTTTATTTGCATCCCATTTGAGATCGGTATCGTTGGTTAATTTGCCGGTGAGGATCGTCACGCCTTTTGGTTTTGCCGGGGCGAGAGCGAGGTTTGCGAGGGCGATCAGATTTATGCGAGCGGCATTTGCAACGTATTCGAAATCGACAAATTCGGGCAGATCGCCGTATTGTTTACCGTCTACCATCTTCACGCTCTGATGCTGATGCGTGTAATCTTCGTGCGGTTCGGTAAAGCGGACGGCGGCAAAGCCGTTTTCGAGAAACGGAATATGGTCGCCGCCGCGTCCGTACCGGTCGCGCCGATACATAAGCGTCACACGAAATTTTGGCGAATAAATATCCGCCATTTCCTTGATATACCGGCCCAATTGCCTCGATGCGGAATCGTTCTCACCGCCGACGCTGCGCCGTGATCTCGCTTCCGCCTCGGTTTCATTGGACGGAACGCCCTCGGCAAAGACGCGAATAGTCTGCCTGTCCGGCGCGTTTTTATAGCTCGTCACGCCGCCGATGATGTCGTTTGTAAACATCGCCTCGATATTTATTTTTGTCTCGACCGCCTGTTTTGCGAAATAGGTCGCCCCATAAAGCCCTTGTTCCTCACCGGCGACGGTCATAAAGATTATGGTCGCGTCAAATTTTTGCTTTGACATCACACGGGCCAGTTCCAGAGACGTTGCCGTTCCCGACGCGTCATCATTTGCACCAGGCGCATCGCATTTCGTGTCCGTGGCGTCGAGATTGCACATCGAATCATAGTGGCCCGAAACGACATAGACCCGGTCGGGATCGGTCGTGCCTTTTAGCGTCGCGACAATGTTTGTCAGAGTCGTCGGTTGGGCAACGCGATTGCCTTTTGGCTGTACGAATGTCTGTTTTTCAACTGTCAAACAACCACCGCAATCCGAGCTGATCTTCTGAAATTCGGCGTAGAGCCAATCATGCGCCGCACCAATCCCGCGTGTCGGATTGTCCTGTTCCGAAAGAGTATTCCGCGTACCAAAACTAACCAGCTTGCGGATCGTCGCCTCGATATTCTTAGCTGAGACTTCCTTCATCATTTTCGTGATCTCGGGGTTTGGTTTAGTGGTTTGTTTTTGGGCGAAGATATGAACCGATAAGATACAAAGGCAAGGAGCAAAGAGGATGAAAATTCGTGATTTCATATTAGTCATTTGGCAAAGAGATTTACCCACAGGTTAACACAGACGCACACTTCAATGCAGTCAAAATCTGTGTTTATCTGTGTGTATCTGTGGCTAATTTTCCAGCTTCTTTTTACTGAATACGAAATGCTTTTTCTTTCCAAACGACAACGACCGTGCCGCCGAGGGATTCGGCGATACTGCGAAGCCCGCTGTCTAGTCTTATGTATTCATCGGTGCCGCGTCTAACATTCTTGGTTTTTTGGCCATGATAGGCCGCATCGTACCACGCGCCGTTGCGGCTGACGAAGTTCTTGCCGCCGGCCGAGCGGGTCGGTGCGGTCATACCCATCACGCTCTGGGTCTGAACGTTCATTTCTTGCTGATTGTTTCGAGGGCCGGTTGCACGTGACGGCCCGGTTTTCTTGGCGGTGGACGGCACGGCGTCGCGAGCCATTCGATCATCGTCGGCCTTTCTGCGACCGGCCAATTCAGTGTCCTTTCGCAGATCTTTCTGTTTGTCTTCGCCCGACGTTTTTTCGTCGGCTTCACGGCTAACCGGCTGATCGACCGGTGGGGGAGCCGCCGCAACTGGTTTTGCGGGTTCAGTTGAATCTCCGTTAGCAGTAGTGACCTTATCGAGGTCGTTGGCGCCGCTGACGCCGGGACTAGGGCCGCCGGGATGCACAGCCGTATTTGAGGAATATTCGGGCATTGTTGTCGTTGAATTCGACGTTGACGTATTAGTCGCGGCTGCATTTGAGGCTATATTTGCCGCCGAGAATGCGTTCGAATTTGAAGTTGAACTTTCACCACTGTAATACGGGCCGCGATTGTTCTCGGGCGCTTTAGACTCTGAGACGGTTGTGCTGCTGTTCTGGGTTCGGTCTTGCAGAGCCAGGTATCCCAAAATACCCGAAAAAGCGAGCACCAAAGCACCCATAGTAAACGCAAGATTCGACGTCTTAAACAAACTTTGATACCACGGAATGACCGCAACAACCGCTGCCGTAACAGACGAAGAAACGGGCGTCGCAACCGCTTCGGCATTCATCAGCACCGCCTGCGACAGCAATTTCCGGCAACCACCGCAGTCGGCAAAATGCTCCATATACAGCGTTTTCGCCTGTTCAGGAAGAGCATTTTCTGCAAATGCGGCGATCACGTCGGCGTCGAGATGTGCGGCATTTTCGGACGCTAAGCCCACAGCTACCGGTTCCCGCGCTTTCCGCAAGATCGCATCAATTTCTTTGTCGAATTCCAGTTCCATTTAATTTCTCACCGCTGAGACGCGGGTGACGCAGAGAAAAGACTATTTTTATTAGTTTTACCTCTGCGTCTCCGCGGCTCTGCGGTTCAGAGGTTTTCGTATCCCAACTAAAGAACGCCCCTCATCCAAATATCTTGCACCAACGCTATTACGAGCAATGCCGCAAACATCGTTTCAAAACTGATGCCGAGCCCGGCGGCTGTATCGCTCAAGTGCCGTTTTACCTCGCTATCCGTCCAGCCATGCTGTTCGCGGAGGGCCTTTTCGACGCCTTTGCGGATCTCGGTCTGCACACGGACGAGCTTGCGGCTGGCCGTCGCCTCGTGATAGCCGAATGTGGCGGCTATGTGCTTTAATTTCAGATCGTCAAAATAGTATAGCTTAAGGATCAGGCGATCCTCGGTCTCGAGCGATTCGATGGCGGCCTGCAATGCCTCTGAGACATCCTCCGCTGTCCGGCTCTCGGTCAAAAGCTCCTCGGGATTTTCGCTGTGCGAGCCAAAGTGGTTGTTATCACTATTCGCGGCCTCATTGGCTAGGTTTTCAAACTCGCGGTCTTCCTCAATCTGGACGAATTTTGATTGTTTACGAAACTGATCGACAGCAAGCTGCGAGACGACCGCCCGCAGCCAACCGGCAAGCGAACCGCGTCCTGAGTAATATGCCAGCTTGCTCTTTTTATTGCCGTCGGCATCTGTGCGCAGGCCGTAAAGCTCGGCCCAGATCGAGCTGGCCAGGTCTTCGGCATCCTCGTTATTAGACGAGATCTTTCGCGCGGCTGATTTGACCGTCGAGTCAAAATTCGCGACCAGATCTTCCCACGCCGTTTCATCACCCTTTTCGCAAGCGACGATCAGGCACAGGTCGTCGGCCCTAATCTCGTCAATAAACTCTTTGATCTCAGTGTTTGCGGCGTGTGCGTTGTCACGCAAAAGGTATTTGTCAAGCGTAGCTTCGACACGCACGGTGATGTCCGAGCCCGTCAGACCGCGTGCATTTTCGGCGCGTGAGATCAGATGCTCAATGGCTTCGCCAACAGTATTTTTGTGCTTTTCTGCGATCGCGCTCATTCAAAAGATGACAAGATTTTAGCACTCTTTTGATGAATGTTTTAGTGTTCGGCGTTGTTCCAACTCATTTGAGATGCTTGTGCAGGAACGAAATGATCTTATATCCATCGAGATAAACCCACGGTTTTTCGCCGAGCGTGTAATGCCCGCAGGGGATAGCGACCTTGCTGTGTTTTATTTTATTGCGGCGGAGAGCGTTCATCGTGTCGCGTGAGAGATCGACTGGGAAACTGAGGTCGTAGAGCGTGTAGATATAACGCTGCGGTCGCGGCGGCAGGCAGGCGAGGCGTTCCATATAGGCCATTGGCGAGATCGGCAGCCAGTATTCGCGAAGCTCGTCGAGACCGACATTGTCGCCGATGCCCTGTTTGACGTGATAGGTCGAGAGGCCTTCCCAAACGACATCTGCGACGTAGCCCGAAACGTGATTAAAAACCGCCGCGTCGATCGTCATATCATGCACGAAGGCAAAAAATCCGACGCACGAACCGATGCTGGTGCCGACAATCCCGACTTTTTCATAACCTTGCCGTTTTATCCATCTAACGGCCGAGCGTGTATCGACGACCGACTGCCTAAGGGATTGCAGCGTCCGTCCGACATTCGGCGCAACCAAGTAATCGGCACGCTCAAGCTCGGGCGGCATACGTTCCTCGTGATACGGCAGCGTCAGCCGAAGCGCCGAGAGGCAGACCTTGTTAAAGAATTTGCAAAGGTCAAAATACGTCCCAGCCTTTGCATTCCAATGCGGCAGAACCAAAACAGCAGATTTCTTATTGGTTTCGTGCGGGAAATAGGTGGCGTAGGCAGTATTGTTCTCGATAGATGGCGTTTCGATGCCGCTCGTCCAGGTCAGTTGATCACCGTTTAGCCGAAAATCAGATATTTCAGGCGAGCAGAAAAACTCATCGCTGCTGGCGAGCATATTTTTGGAATACTCGCTGAAAAGCTTTCGCGGATTGTCCCCGTTCGGGTGATCGGTTATAAATTCCGTGCCCCACTCAAACGGGCGCACAACGCGATTGTCATTGAGCATCGCGAAATGCCGTTCACGTTTGTGCATGTAGCGTTTGAGCATAGTTCTAAACCAATCTTGATCGGATCTGCTTCACGATCTCCTCAATACCGGGCTTGTATTCTCCATCGGTCGATACCTCGATCGTCGGCAAATCGAATTTTGGCGGCGTAAACCCAGCAGCGGGCAGAATCTCGCCTGTTTTCCGGTAATGTATGACAAGGTTGTCACCGTGATAATACTCGCGTGATTCATCAGCCAAACCTCGTTCGAGATAGCGCCGCGCAGCAACGGCATCATCAACGGAGCATTGAATAATAAACGGAGAGGCCAGCTCAAGGATCCGCATCATTCTTGGCGCCCAGACCTTGTGCTGAAATGCCGCCTCTAAAACAACAGAAATTTGTGCCCCGAGATATTCATTCACCAATCCGAAGAACAACTCAGTGGCGCGGCCATTTGTCTCCGGCGGGAGCAAGTCGTGCTTGACCCCAAAAGTGTTTACAAGGCCCTCTTTGATCTCATCGCGGCTGACAAGCGGCATCCACAGGCGACGCGCCAGTTTAACCGCGAGGGTGTTCTTCCCCGATCCCGGCCTACCCGTGATGATTATGCACTTTGGTTTTGGGTTCATGTGGCCCTTTCTAACTGTGAGAGGTCGTATGACTTTTTTCTCACGCGGCGGCGGCCTTAGCCTTTTTGACGATCTTTTCGTAAAAAGCGATGTATTGCGGGATGATCTTCGAGGTCGAGTATCGCTGGATCGCCAATTCGCGCCCTTTTTCGCCGAACGATCTACGCAGTTTCTCATCACGCAACAAGGTCAGGGTGTCCGCGCTCATCTTATCCACGTCGCCGACATCACTCAGAAAACCGCTCTCGCCGTCGGTGACAACTTCCGGAATACCACCAATGCGGGTAGCGATGACCGGCACTTCGCACGCCTCCGCCTCCAGCGCGGCAAGGCCGAATGATTCCAATTCGGATGGCAGCAGAAAAACATCCGCGACTCCCAGATAGTCAGCTATATTCGCCTGTTTACCAACGTAAACAATGTTGCCGTTCATTCCCAATTGCTCGCCTCGATAGCGGACGGCCGACAACTCCGGCCCGTCCCCGACCATCACGAGCCTGGCATTCTCACCGGCGGCACGGACCTTTGCGAGTATCTCTACACAATCGGCGGGACGTTTAACGGGACGAAAATTGGATACGTGGACCAGCAGGCGTTCGCCGTCTGGCGCCAGTTCCTCTCGCAAAGGCGAATCGGGCAAACGCTTGTAGTGATTCTGGCAGATAAAATTTGGGATGACCTCTATCTCGTCAAAATCAAATGTCTCGATCGTCGCCTGCTTTAAGAACTTCGAAACGGCGGTCACGCCATCCGATTGCTGCAGGCCATATCGAGTGATCGGCAAATAGCTGCGGTCGGCTCCGACGAGGGTGATGTCCGTACCGTGCAGCGTCGTAATTACCGGCACATATCGTTTCTGTTTGATAGATTCTCGTGCGAGGATCGCGCTGATCGAATGCGGGATCGCATAGTGAACGTGAAAAAGATCAAGTTTTTCGGCACGGGCGACCGTCGCCATTTTGGTCGCGAGAGCGAGATCATACGGTTGATGTTCAAACAACGGATACGACATCATTTCCACCTCGTGAAAATGTATCCGTTCGCTCAGCTCGGTCAGGCGTGTCGGCAAAAACGACGAGATAAAATGAACGTTATGCCCGCGTTCGGCAAGGTCGCGTCCCAGCTCACTGCCGACAATGCCGCTGCCGCCGTATGTTGGATAAACCGTAATTCCTATATTCATAAGTCAAACAAATATGGTATCACGCTGGTTAAATCAAAACGAAGTTAAATATCCGAGAGCAAAAACAGCATTTATCTCAGAACTCTATGTTAATCTGTGGCAATTATGAAGATAGACAAATTTCGCGTAGCCGAAGGTTCGAAGGTAAATCTCAAAAACCACCCGACAGATTTCACGGGCGATTTTAAGGATAAGAAGGACGCGATCAAGGACCTTCAGAAAAACGTACTACGTCTCGCCGAATTGCAAAATATCCTCTACGCCCAGAATGTTCACGCTATTTTGATCGTTTTTCAGGCGATGGACGCGGCCGGCAAGGACAGCACGATCAAGCATGTAATGAGCGGGATAAATCCGCAGGGCTGCCAGGTAACGGCATTCAATCTGCCGTCCGCCGAGGAGATTGATCATGACTATCTCTGGCGCAGCCAACTGGCGCTGCCCGAACGCGGGCGTATCGGCATTTTTAACCGCTCGCACTACGAAGAGGTTCTTATCGTCAAGGTACACCCGGAAATTTTGCAGACGCAGCGTTTGCCCGACGCGATAAAGAACGATAAAGACATCTGGAAAAAGCGGTATCAGCAGATACGTAACTGGGAAGAAACTTTGGCTGAAAACGGTACGCATGTCCTGAAATTTTTCCTCAACGTCTCGCGTGAAGAGCAGAAGAAACGGTTTTTGGAGCGGATCGACATGCCCGATAAAAATTGGAAATTTAACGTCGGCGACTCAAAGGAACGTGCTCGTTGGGACGATTATATGCGGGCCTACAAGGATGCGATGGAGGCAACCTCGACAAAGAATTCGCCGTGGTTCATCATCCCGGCGGACAAGAAATGGTTTACCCGGCTCGCTGTTTCAGAGATAATCGTGCGTAAGTTGGAATCGCTCAAGCTGCATTATCCCGTCGTGACCGAGGCACACAAAGCAGATCTGTTGGAAGCAAAAAAGGTCCTCGAAAGCGAGAAATAGTTTTTTTGCCTTTGCGATCTCTGCATTAAAATCAATTTCACGCAGAGACTGCTGAAATTTACGCAGAGTCCAGAGAGAAAGTTTGAAACTCGAACAGCGAGAAACTCGTTATCCTGATTTAGATCATTGAGATTATGTATTGTCCCGAATGCGGCATAGAGGAACGTCAGGCGAACCAATTTTGCCGTGCGTGCGGCTCCGATCTGCGGCGGGTGCGTGTCGCGGTCGAGACGCCCGACAGCATAACGGCGTCGGCAATGTCGGCTCGTGACGAGATCGGACGGGCTGTCGCAGCCAAGATCCGCGAAGTTGAATCCGCTCACGAACTGAAAAAGGTTGCCGAGGACGTCTTGCCGCAGATTGAAAAATTCTTAGAATCTCCGGCGGAAAAACGTCTTCGTCGAGTCCGTATCGGAACGATCATAGCATCGGCTGGCGTGGGAACTGCACTCGCACTGTCACTTCTTGGGCTTCTAATGAAAGAAGAGGGCTTCCTATTTCTTGCCGGCCTCGGCATTGTCACTTTGTTTATCGGGCTCGGTTTTATTTTCAATGGCATTTTTCTGACCGTGCCAAAAATGGATCTCTTAGACCGTTCGTCCGACGCCGACAGCCAGCGTGCCCTCGACGGCATCTCCGGCAACACAAACGATCTTCGTCTCGCTGAGCCGCCTGCCTCGGTGACCGAAAGCACGACCCGCCACCTGAAAAACAAACAGCTAACGCCACATGATTGACTGACGAAAGGTCCGCTAATAATGAAAAAAGTGTCTGATCCGATAAAGTAAGTTCCTTCGAGGCGCAGGGTCGATATCGGCTGTGTTGATTTCAACAACATCAGGAGCGTTAATAATAATTCTATAAGGACATTTATATCGTTTCACACCCTTTTTTTCATATTCATTCGGCATAAAGGAAAATGTTATTAGTGCTTCCCTCTCTGCAACATTTTCAGAAGACTCAAAAATAAATTTCTCAGCTGCTCTTTTTGCCGCCTGTTGCAGAAGTGGATGTCCACTAACAGCTTTAACTGATGAAACTGATCCGTCCGACTTTATTTTAATCGATACCGTAACGTCACCAACCGCATGGATTGCCCTCGCCACTGCCGGATATGGCGGCTCCGCTGAATTAACCACTTTTGGAGAGGGCATGCTGCGATGACCTGAGCAGACAATTGCATCCGAATCGACTACAAATTCCAGGTAAGTCGGGTTTAGACCTTTATCTCCGATATTGATAAAGGCGCGGAATTTTTCCGGACTCAAACGGTCGGTGGTCAATATAAAAGCACCATCCGGAAGCGAAACCTGAAATTCCCAGTTTATATCGGTTAATGAATCGATTTTGATCTTATCGCTTTTGAATTGTAGCCAAAGACCCGGAATGACTGCTGAAGTCTGATCCCGGATAATACCTTTCAACTCAAATTTTGAGGTTGAGGTTTCTTGAGCAAAAAGAGCTAGGGTAAAAGAAAAAAATGACAATAACAGAGTGGAGAGCGTTAACTTCATACTCAACAAGATGATTTAATGTAGCGCTAAGTTGTGTGGAGCTCTATTTTTCCGGAACGATCCGCATGATACGGTCGTCGTCCTTTGTGGGTGAGCCGCGCCCGTCGCGGTTTGAGGTTGAAAAGTAAATGTAGCCGTCCGGCCCCTCTTCCATTTCGCGGATGCGGCCGTAAACCCCTTCGAGCAGGTTTTCTTGTCGGATAAATTTACGCCCGTCAAAGACGGCCCGTATTATCCGTTTGCCGGCCAGGCATCCAAAAAAGAAATTGCCCTTGAACGCCGGAAATATAGAGCCGTTATAAAACATCGCGCTGCCTGGGGCGCACGCCGGTGTGTATTCGAGCAGCGGCGAGACCATTCCATCGTGTGTCTGCGTGTGGTGTATCTCGGGCCAGCCGTAATTCTTGCCTGCTTCGAGGATGTTGACCTCGTCGCCGCCGCCTCCGCGTCCCTCAAAAAAGCTTGGCCCGTGTTCGGTCTCAAATAGAAGGTTCGTTCCCGGCTGCCACGCGATGCCCTGCGAATTACGGTTGCCGAGTGTCCAGATCTCAGGCCTGTAGCCTGCCTTGCCGACAAAAGGATTATCCGCCGGAATCGTCCCGTCGTCGTTTAGCCGTAGAGTCTTTCCGGCAAGCGAATCGGTCTTTTGCGCCAGCGTCCAATCGGTCGAATCACCCGTCGTAATATACAACTTGCCGTCCGGCCCGATCCGGCACCGCATACCGGCGTGGAGGGCCGTGCCCGGAATGTTGTCAATAATGGATTTCGGCTCGGTAAACTTGCCGTCCGCGTATTTGTAGCGGACGACCTTTACATGTTTGCCGTCAAGGTTGTAGGAATATGCGAGATAAATATAGCCGTTCTTTGCAAAATCGGGATGGAGTGTGATGTCCATCAGTCCGCTTTCACCCGTCGGCTCTACATCCGGCACGGTAAAGACCGGCTCGGCCCGCAGCTTACCTTTCTCGATGATCCTCACGCGGCCGGGACGTTCGGTAACGAGCAGGTCCTTATTCGGCAGCCACGCGAACCCCCACGGCACCTCGAGGCCGCTCACAACCATTTCAACGCGGAATTTTGCATCGCCGCTTCCGGTTGAAACTATTGCATCTTCGACAGGGCTCTTGGGTGAGCAAGCCGCTCCCAATGCTGCAATTAGCGTAATCAAAAATATTTCGAATACCTTTGTCATATGCCCGAGAATATTCTGTCACCAAATGGCCCGATTCGGCAAAGGTCGATGGAGGGTTGGTTTAATTAATTCTCGACCCGAGGGCTTTGAGCAAGTCGTAAGGTTTCTTGAGAACCGCAAAGGACTTTGAAACAATTGATTTCTTTCCCGGCTGGCGGTGAACCCCCGCTGTGGGGTGGTAGATTTCAGATTTGCTGACAGTTGGGATTGCTTTTGAATATCTGATTGTGGTCGATTCAAAAGGCTTCTGTAACACGACAATTTGCGGTGAGTTATTTACTACAAGCAGGGGAAGCCTTAAAACTTTTTTTCTAGAAACCAAACCGTCCTCGGCAGGATGTACAGTCATTCGCCTGTTTGGAATCGAAATGACAAACTCGGCATCGCTCAAAATATCGGGGGCATTAACGAAAGTATCAGTGCCCGTGACCTCATTCACGACGACCATCGTCTCAATCTCTCGATCAATAGCGGTGTAGGCAGTGAATCCGAGTTGAAGACAAAACACGGCGAATATAGCAAGAATTTTCCATTTCATAAGTCTTACACCCCTTTTTTTGTGGTGTTTATCATTGATAAACACTAATTCTTAGTATAGCGCGTTAACAAAAAGGTTGTAATTCAAAAGAATAATTTACTGGAAAAATGATTGATTTCAGAAAACTCGCGTCTATAGCATACAATTTATGTGCAGTTCAGTTTTCGGGGGAGCTAGTCGGAGCTGAGAGTTGTTCGAAGCGAACATTACCCTAAAAACCTGATGCGGATAATACCGACGAAGGGAGAAAAACAATGGATCAGAAGTCAGAAGTCAAAAGTAAGAAGTCAGAAGAAAAGAGCAGTGACCAGGTAAAGTTGCCCGCCTCGCATAAAGTTTACGTCGAGACTAACGGCAATACAGTCAATCAAAACAAACACAATTTACGCGTCCCGTTTCGCGAGATCGCATTGTCACCATCGAAGGATTTTGACGGCACGCTCGAAGAGAATCCACCGGTTCGTGTCTATGACACGAGTGGCGTGTGGACCGATCCTCATGCGAGATGCGACGTTCGCGAAGGCTTGCCCGCGCTTAGGCGTGATTGGATCGTCGCTCGCGGCGATGTCGAGGAATATGAGGGACGCGAGATATTGCCGCAGGATAACGGTTACCTCACCAAGGGCGCGGAGGAGATCGCAAAAGCTAACGAACGTGGCACTTTGGAAGAATTTCCAGGACTTCGCCGCGCGCCTTTAAGGGCAAAAGATGGAGCGTGTGTCACCCAGATGCATTACGCCCGCAAAGGTATAATTACTCCGGAAATGGAGTATGTCGCGATCCGTGAGAATCTGGGGCGGCAAGCGGCGTTCGATCATCTTACGCTGTCGGAACGTAGTGACCGCTCTTCGCTGAATCATCAGCATAAAGGCGAGTCATTTGGGGCATCGATACCCGAATTTGTCACGCCTGAATTTGTCCGTGACGAGGTCGCTCGCGGGCGGGCGATCATCCCCAACAACATCAACCATCCCGAAAGCGAACCGATGGCCATCGGACGGAATTTTCTGGTCAAGATCAACGCGAATATCGGTAATTCGGCCATCGCATCGAGCATCGAGGAAGAAGTCGAAAAGATGCGCTGGTCGACGCTGTGGGGTGCCGACACCGTGATGGATCTGTCGACGGGCAAGAATATTCACGCGACGCGCGAGTGGATATTGCGAAATTCGCCGGTGCCGATCGGTACGGTGCCGATCTATCAGGCGCTCGAAAAAGTGAACGGCAAGGCCGAGGATCTGACTTGGGAGATTTACCGCGACACGCTGATCGAGCAGGCAGAGCAAGGCGTGGATTATTTTACGATCCATGCGGGTGTTCGTCTGCCGTACATTCCGATGACGGCGAAGCGAACGACCGGAATCGTGTCTCGCGGTGGATCAATCATGGCAAAATGGTGTCTCGCTCATCATGAGGAAAGTTTTTTATACACTCGGTTTAGAGAGATCTGCGAGATTATGCGCAACTATGATGTGGCATTCTCACTCGGCGATGGCTTGCGGCCAGGATCTATCGCGGATGCTAATGACGAGGCTCAGTTTGCAGAGCTTGATACGCTTGGCGAATTGACCAAAATTGCCTGGAAAATGGATTGCCAGACGATGATCGAAGGGCCCGGCCATGTACCGATGCACCTGATCAAAGAGAACATGGACAAGCAGCTCGAGATCTGCGGCGAGGCGCCGTTCTACACGCTCGGACCGCTGACGACCGATATTGCTCCGGGTTATGACCACATCACTTCGGGTATCGGAGCGGCGATGATTGGTTGGTTTGGGACAGCGATGCTCTGTTATGTAACGCCAAAAGAGCATCTCGGTTTACCGAATAAACAGGACGTTAAAGAGGGCGTTATTACATACAAGCTCGCCGCCCACGCCGCCGATCTGGCGAAAGGACATCCAGGAGCGCAGTATCGGGACAACGCTCTGTCAAAAGCTCGATTCGAGTTCCGTTGGGAAGATCAATTCAACCTCGGTCTCGATCCGGAAAAGGCAAAGGAGTTTCACGACGAAACACTGCCGGCCGAGGGAGCCAAACTCGCCCATTTCTGCTCGATGTGTGGCCCGCATTTCTGCTCGATGAAAATCACGCAGGACGTTCGCGAATATGCCAAAGAACAAAATATCGAGGCCGAAAAAGCTCTCGAGGTCGGCATGAGTGAGAAAGCAAAAGAATTCGTGAAAAGCGGCAGCGAGATCTATCACGGCAATCTTTCCGAAAGCTTGAAACACGACTTGTAAAATAAATCAGTGAAATAGATGTCTGGTTGGCTCCACTCTATTTTAAGGCTGATCATCAGGCAAGTGGGCTGAAACGTCTAATCTGACTCAATCGGCAGATTAGCGGCTATCCACGCAGCCGTCCCGCCGGTGACATTATAGATCTCTTGAAATCCCGCGTTTTCGAGGATGCTAGTACCGATGCTTGAGCGATATCCGGTCTGGCAGATGACGTAGGTCGGTGACTGTGGATCGAGTTTGTCGAAATCGTCAGCAAGCTTATCGAGTGGTATATTGACCGTGCAAGCCGCATGACCGGCTGTGTGCTCACCGGACCGGCGGACATCGATAAATTGCAACGCAGGCAAGCGAGACGCTTGCGGTCCAGTCAGTTGAATTCGCTCGGCGGTGTGCTCGACCGAAATCTGCTCGATCGCCTTTTTCTCGCCGACATAATTCCCGACCAAAATACTGCCTGTCACGGTTTCGTGGCCGACGCGAGCTAAGCGCATTATCGCTTCGTTGATCTGTTCTTCATTTTCGCCACTTATTGCTATTAGCGTTCCGATAGGGATCAGCGTTCCCGCCCACGTTGCAAATTGCCCGCCGAGTCCTATGTTTATTGCGTTTGGGATGTGTCCTAGGCCGTATTCTGTGTTGGGACGAACGTCGATCACTACCCCGTCGAATTTGCATATCTCATCCGGCGACAGCTCACGCGGTTTTGGCAAATCGGCTATCGTACACGAACCTTCAAGATTCTTCGCCGCGCTTTTTGGGAAATAAGCGGGAACCTCAGGCTGATCGGCGGCGACGATCTTTACGAATTCCTCTTTGCTCATCCGTTGGAGCGCGTAGTTAAATTTTCGCTGTTGCCTAAGCGTCGACCAGGTCTCTTTTGATAAAGATTTCCCGCACAGACTTCCAGCACCGTGCGCCGGATAAACCTCGGTCTCGTCCGGCATCGGCAGTATCTTGTCATGCAGCGAATCGTAGAGCATACCGCCCATTTCCGCCGCCGTAAAGCCCTTTGAGCCGATCAAATCGGGGCGGCCGACATCGCCGATAAAGAGAGTGTCGCCCGTGAACATCTTTAGCGGGGCCGATTCGTCCGACGTATCCTTAGCAACGATGGTGATGCCCTCGGGCGTGTGGCCGGGTGTTTCGAGAAACTTGAGTTTGATCTGGCCGACGTTCAGTTCGTCGCCGTCTTTAACTTTATGGGTTGGAAATTTGGCATTTGCCAGCTGCCCGTAAACGATCTCAGCTCCGGTCTTAGCGGCCAGCTCGACGTGCCCGCTGACAAAATCGGCGTGCGAATGGGTCTCGATAACGTATTTTATCTGCTGACCGTGCGATGCTGCTTCGTCCAGATACTGCTGAACGTCACGCTGCGGGTCGATGATCGCGGCCTCGCCATCCGAGCCGAGATAATACGACGCGTGCGATAGGCATCCGAGATAAAACTGCCTGAAGTTCATAGTTCAATTATACAGTCTGAGAACGACTTCCGAGCTTGTGCAACGACATATTTGTCTTTGCAGCAACTTTCTTTGGTTCGATGAAACATTTAATAATGTGTCGGCCAGCCGTAACACTTTTGCCGGCAGCCTTTCCGGTTTCAACAATACGACCGGCGATTTCAATTCATTTTACGGATACAATTCCGGCGCGGCAAACACGATCTCGATTAACAATGCATTCTTTGGGCAATCCTCGGGTGACAAGAACACGACGGGACAGGACAATACATTTCTCG
This sequence comes from Pyrinomonadales bacterium, assembly GCA_038226395.1. GTDB lineage: Bacteria > Acidobacteriota > Blastocatellia > Pyrinomonadales > Pyrinomonadaceae > OLB17. The sequence goes on from JBBRQM010000057.1 coordinate 22,441, forward strand.
GCAATGGAGCCGGTTTTAGTAATGTGTCAGCCAATAATAACAGCTTTGTCGGGAGTCTAGCCGGATTCAATACGACCGGTTTCTCCAATTTATTTTTCGGTTTCCAGGCCGGTCTGGCAAACACGACCGGCGATAGTAATACCCTTGTCGGCAACGGCGCGAATCTCGGC
>JBBRQM010000058.1:0-22298 GCA_038226395.1 Pyrinomonadales bacterium
TAAGGGTGCGGGCGACGACAAGATACTTAAGGCGGCCAATGACGATAACGACAGATTTCACCTGCCGCAGATCGTTTACACGGCCCACACGTCTGCGTTTTACCGGCCCATCGGCGAGCTTTTTGATGCCGAGCGCTCGGCGGTCGCGCTCGGCTTTGCCGAAAATGCTGAGACGGTCTGGATCGCGGCCGAGATTGATTCAAAACTTGAGGCCACCAAAGAAATAGCCGAATTTTGGTGCGACCGCCTCGAGATGGTCGCGGCAAATTGCGGGTTTGAGCATTATAAATTGTGGCTCGTCGCACCTGAGGGATTCGATGCAGAGGCGATGAACGTTTTGCTCGAACGCAACGCCTACGGCTCCAGCCGTAAACAGGTTGATCTGCTTGTTCAATTTCTAAACGTCAAACAACTGGACGTAAATGCGACCGACGGTGAAGAGTACGAGATCGTCGTGCCGATGGGCGATGATGCGGAGTTGATGTCCGCCCGCACCGTCGAGGAGATCGCGCGGCGGCACGCTTTTCCGGCAAAAACGATTAATCAGATCAAGACCGCCCTCATCGAGGCGTGCATCAACGCCGCCGAACACAGTTTAAGCCCCGACCGTAAGATCTATCAAAAATTTACCGTAACGGACGAAAAAATAACCATCACCGTCTCAAACCGGGGCATCCGCATGCCAAGCTCCCCTCCTGCCAGAGGAGGGGTGGCAGCCGCTTCGGTTGACGGGGTGGTGGGAGAAGCGACCGGCTCGGCGGATGATCAACGCCGAGGCTGGGGCCTCAAACTCATGAAAGGCCTGATGGACGAAGTCCGAATCGAACAAACCGATGACGGCACACGAATTACGATGGTGAAATATCTGAAGCGTTAACCACGTCCGGGTCTCGCCTATTTTATTTCAAAGCCTTTAATTTCGGTCGCCTGGTCGCGCAAAAGCTGTTGTTTCTGTCCGGCGAGTGCCTTTCTTTGTCCATTTCCTCAAGCCGCGTTTCCTGTTCGTTCGCCTTAGCGATGTAACGCTCGATAAGGGCTTTTGCCTCGGGCGTTTTAGAAAGTGCCTCGATATTCTCGCGCAGGCGTTTTTGATCAGCCTCGATCTTCTCAACCTCTTCGTCAAACGAGGCCAGTTTCCGGTCGGTTTCGGCTATCTGCGAGCGGATGTCTATGAGACGTTCAAGCTTTGCCTTAGTTGTATCATCAATGTATTGTTTTGCTATAAAAAGCTTTAGCTGATCGCCCGTGAAGTTCGACAGTGAATATGAGTCCATCAGGCCTTGCCTTTCGCTGACCTGAAACTCATTTTTTTCAAATGGTTTTAATAATATGAGAAATCTATAAAATTTATCAGTTACGATTTCCGGCTTAGCGGTTTCGTCAGACAGCCCCCAGCCTTTTCGTACCGGATGTTCGACATATATGATCTTTTCGCGATCGGTTTGATTGGTCAGACAATAGGTTTTCTTCTCGATCTTGAAATAATGCACTTGAAAGACGCCATTCACGGTTTTGATCAATTGCGCGGGTCTCGTGTCTCCCGTGGATTCGACCGAGATCCGCGTTCCCAGATCGAGTGCAAATGAAATAAGCCTCTGCTCCTTCGGCTTCAGGCGTTCCATCAAGGCCTCGCCAGCGTAAGCGTCGCGGTCGAGCACTGTCATGCTGCCGCCCTCAAATGTAAGTGGAGTGGTATTCGTCAGCATCATGCCGCCCATAGGTCTGTCCGCACGAACCGATTCATTGAAAATCGAGACGCGTTCACCATCCATTTTTGTCTGGACTATGGGAATAAGTGCCGATCTGTTTCGTGAAACCGTCACCGGATTTTCGATCCGGTATTCAAACAAATCACCTAGTTCGCTCCCGGTCGCAGCGGTTTGAACGCCGCCCTGTTGATTCATTAGAACATCGCTTACCGTTGTTTGAACGGAATCTTTACTTGCTGGTGATGGTGGAACTCCCCCTGCGTCACCGTTCCCAGTTCCATTGCCTCCACCCGATCCCATTCCTGAGCTGCTTCCGATGCCGCTTCCACTTCCGGCTTCGCGCTCGGCATCATAGACCTGCGGATCGAGATTTAAGTCCTCGGGTATTGGAATGATCGGCCTATAACGATAAAGCGGCTTCTGTAGATTTTGTATAAATGAAACGGGCGAACCGGACACGAGTGAAAGCTGGACATTTTGCCAGTCCTCATCACTCACATTATCAATGATCGCCCAGCCTTGAAAGAATGGTTTGCCTTCAGTGTCAAGCACTACGCGATAAGTTGTTTTCCAAATAGGGGCGGCGATAACGTAGCTAACTACCATTTCCCGCTGTCCCATACCCAGCGAAGTGACTGAGATCGTTTTGGCGTCGCGGCGACGGGTCGACGCAGTTGCGTTTGCAAATTCGTTTAAGTCATTTCGTGTAGTGTTTTCAAGAAGTTTGACGCTTCGAATGTCGGTCAGCTCAAAACTGGATATTTCGCCCAATTCTGACGCAATAACGAGTGAATATTTGACTGGTAATCCGATACCGTCATCTTTTTTTGATAGCTGAGTCTTGCTCTTTTCAACGGTCAGTATAGAGCCGGTTGCAGTCCCTTTCGCCGATACGACAAGAACTTTTGCACCCTGTAATTGGGCTAAGACATTGGCAAGTCCTCCTGATTCGGTGTCTGATTCCTTTGATTCGGCAGACACGTTGAAAGGGATTTCCGCAGTTCGGGCCGACGCCGGCATTGAAGAGTTATAACTCACTGAACCAATCTTGCCCTGGCCGAGATCGAGAACGATCATCGATTTGAGTACGTCATCGACCTGTGATTGTTTGAATGATAGATTGACCTCGGCATTTCCGGTCACGATTCCGCGTCGCTCGATGTACGCGACGCCGTTTGAATAGAGGATCACGCGGCGGATCGGCAGGTTGTTAACACCCGCATTTTCGATGGCTGAGGCCGGTATCCTGACCGGATTTACAACGCGCTTTATGCCTCGCACCTGAGACGAGGCTGAAATCGAGCACACGAATACTATCAGGAGCAGTTTTCTTATTCTCATTGTTATTTGATCCTCTTGTTAAAAAATCTTTTCGTAAATCTAACTAAGAGATGAGACGGAAGTTCGATTTGGTTGCTTTAGGGCTAAAGCCAAAAAGATGGAAGTTCGCAGGCACTGAAAGCTAGATGTATGAAAAATTTATGATTTATTATTGTATTTACCTGGCTTTTATGTTAAAAATCTACCTCAAATGGTTTCTCCATGCGCTTGGGCTAAACTTTACAAGGAAAATAATTAAGTGATTACACAGATGGATGTCTCCGTTGAAGCCGCAGGCGATCGGGCCGTTGTATTTGCGGGCGATTATCTTAATAAACTGAGCGGAGAGCAGATCGAGCGGGTCTGCAAACAGCAGCTCGACGCGGGCTGCACCGAGATCGTCGTCAATTTTGCCGAGACAGAGATCGTCAACAGCATCGGCATCTCGATCCTCCTCGGCGTGATCGATACAGCCGCGGGTCGCGGTGCAAAGGTCGTTTTTTCCGACGTTAACGAAAACACGGTCGAGCTTTTTGAAATGCTGGGATTGACGAAGCATGTCACGCTCGCGTAAGAGCGTGAATAGTGAATCGTAAATCGAGAATCGTAAATCGTAAAGAATATGCGACCTCATCATAGTTTGGATGCCTGGAAAAGATCAATCGATTTTGTTGTTGAGGTTTATAAAATGACAGACACCTTTCCGAAAGAGGAAAAGTTTGGATTAACATCCCAGATTCGCCGTGCTTCTGTATCAATTCCCGCAAATATTGCAGAAGGTGCCGCACGAAAATCGGATAAAGAATTCTTACAATTTCTCTCGATTGCCCAAGGTTCAACCAGCGAAGTTGAAACCGAAATTCTCATTGCTAATAGATTAGGATTTCTCGAAAAACAGAATTACGAAACTTGGATAATTCGCTCAACGACATAGAACGGATGATAACCGGACTTTCAAATCACTTGAAACGAAAGCTGGATTAAAGACCGATTTACGATTTACGATTCACGAAAAATCATGGACCACGATTCAAAACTTATCCACGCATTCGGGGCCTTGGCCGAGCTCGGCCATGAGATCACGAATAAGAACAATTTTCAGGAGACGATTCGCATATCCTTGCACCTTCTGTCAGGGGCGTTGGGGATCATGCGCGGCGGCGTGGCGAGATTTACGCGGTTTGAGCACGAATTGAACATGCTAGCGATCCGCGGCCTCGGCGATAATTTTCCGCTCAGCCTGATGCTGTGCAGCGAGGACGAACGCCAATTCCTTACGATCGGGATGACGCCAATCGAGATTCGGGAAGCTAAGGTTTTGCCGTTTTTTCAGGTTTATGACGTCAGTTTTGAGAACCGGCGGCTCGAGCTTTTTATACCGCTGGTCGTCCGCGATGAGATCGTCGGGGCCATTTTTCTTGGTGAAAAGGCGACGGGCACTCCATATACGAGTTATGAAAAAGAGATCGTCTGCGCGATGGGGCGTCATATCGGCGTAGCTATCGCACAGCGAAATCTGATGGCCGAGATCGAGCGCCGTTCCGAGGAGAACCGACAGCTTTTTGACGAGCTGCGCTCGACTTACCACGACACGGTCAAGGCGTTTGCCGCCGCGATTGACTGCAAGGACAAATACACCGAGGGTCACTCGGTTCGCGTCGGCAGGTTTGCCGAGATCATCGCCACCGAGCTTGGCTGGGGCAAGGAAGAAATCGAGGGAGCAGCTGTCGCCGGCTATCTGCACGATGTCGGCAAGCTGACCGTCGAGCGCAAGATCATTAATGCCCCGTATCGCATCAATGCCAAGGAATCCGTCGAATTGAACAAGCATCCGGCCACCGGCTACGAGATATTGATGCCGATTCATCACCCTTACACAGATGTTCCGCTAGCGGCAAAATATCATCACGAGCGGCTCGACGGCCAGGGCTATCCTGATGGCCTCTATGACCGCGAGATTCCGTATATTGCGAAAATAGTAGCTCTCGCGGATTCGTTTGACGCGATGACGACCGACCGTCCATACAAGGCCCGCCGCCAGGCAAAAGAGGTCGTCGCCGATCTACAGCATAATGCCGGCAAACAATTTGCACCTGAGCTGGTCACGGCATTTCTCGGCGGGATGCTCAAGGAACTACAGGGCGAGGACAAAAACAAGCGTTTTCGACGCCTGCTCGGCCGCGATTATATGGAGGCCGAGGGCATCATTCCGTTTCTTCACGACACGCTAAACGAAATGCAGCCGACTTCTTTGCTGACAAACCTCACAATGAATAACAGCGCCATCAGAAACAATACCTAAGTTACATACGGGCGGCTTTCTGCTTTTAACACCTTTCGTCGTATTATCTGATTATCCATAACAAAGTCTGGTATTACCGAAGGAGAAAAGGTGATGGCAAGGAAATTGGCGTTTGTTTTCGCACTTGGTGCTATCGTTTTTGTTTTAGTCATGCGGTCGGATGCCCAGAAACACCGCAGCGTGGTTATTGGCCCGCAATCGCCGACGGTTGCCAATACCGGCGTCAGACACATTATTTGGGTCTGGTTCGAAAATGAAGAATCGACCTCATTGAATGCGGTGAACGCACCGTTTTTTACGAGCTTTGCAGCGGCAAACGTTAATCTGACAAATTTCTTTGCCTTAACGCACCCGTCGCAGCCCAATTATCTCGACGCTTTTTCCGGTTCGACTCAGGGCGTGACGAACGACAATCACTTCACCTTTCCCGCCTCGACGGATAATCTTGCCAAGCAGATGGTCGCTGCCGGAAAATCATGGCGTGTTTACGCACAGGATTATCCCGGCTCATGCTCGGACGCGGACACATTCACGGGCGGGGTTGACGGGCCAGGCGTTGCCGGGCAATACGTTAGGAAACATAATCCAGCGATCAGCTTTGAAAGCATTCGCCTCGATGCGACCCAGTGCTCGTTTATTCAGCCGCTTGCGAATTTTGACCCGACCGTCAATTTTGCGTTCGTTGTGCCGAATATGATCAATGATATGCACGATGGGACGATCCAGCAAGGCGACGCCTTTCTCCAATCGTTCGTGCCGCTCGTAACCAGTAGCCCTGACTGGGCACACACGCTTCTTATTGTGACTTTTGACGAGGGATCGACCAACACGAACGGCGGTGGGCATATCTACACCGCCGCTGCCGCCGGATGGTTGACACATGCTAGTGTCACGACTACATACAATCATTTCAGCGTTCTGCGAACGATCGAGGAAGTTTACGGACTGCCGTTTCTGGGCGGGGCGGCGACCGCGACGACGATGACGGAACTTTTACCGGCTCTGAAGGTCAGGGCAGATTTTGACGGTGATGGCAGTGCGGATGTGGCCATTTACCGCAATAGCGAGGGCAATTGGTATCTCAATCGTTCTGCTGCCGGGTTTAACGTCATCCATTGGGGGGCGGCTGGCGGGACGGATACGCTTGTGCCGGGAGATTATGACAATGACGGCAAAGCGGATATTGCGGTCTTCCGACCCGATCTGAACGAGGCAAATCCGGATTACTTTGTGCTAAACAGCAAAACGTTTACATTCACGGGTGTATCGTGGGGCGTGCCCGGCGATAAACCTGTGGTAGGCGATTTCGATGGCGACGGGATCACGGATTTTGCCGTGTTCCGTCCGTCCAACGGCACATGGTATATCATTTACAGCAGCGGCGTCGGCAACCAGATCCAGCAATTCGGCGTGAGCACGGATATTCCGTTGGCTATGGATCTGGACGGTGACGGCAAAACAAATCTGGCCGTCTTTCGACCATCGAACAACACTTGGTATATCGCAAAACCGACCGGTGTCCCGGCGCAGAATTTCGATTCCATCCAGTTTGGCCAATCGGGCGACAAACTCGTTCCGGCGGATTATGACGGCGACGGCAAAGACGATATTGCTGTATTCCGTCCGTCAAACGGCACGTGGTATATCATCAGCACAAAGTTCCCGGGAACGGTCAACTTTATCAAGTTTGGGCAACTGGGCGACATCCCTGTTCCGGGCGACTACGACGGCGACGGCACGATCGACATCGGAGTCTATAGAGGCGGCACTTGGTTTATCAACAAATCGTCAGCGGGATTCTTTACAACCCCGTTTGGCGTCACTACCGATACCCCGATCCCGTCCGTATTCAACCGCGACGTGCCGTAAAATATGGAAACGGATGATGTGCCTTTTACAAAAAGTAAATCCAGCGCCGCAGATGGCTTAATAAAGTTCCAATCCGGCGGATTGTTCTCGGCCAATGTCTTCCAAGTGTTTGACAATTTTTTCGATGAGCCAGTTTGGGGTTGAGGCACCTGCGGTGACGCCGACTTTTTCAGCACCGGCGAGGTCAGCATCGTTTATCTCATCCTCGGTTTCGATCAGGAAGCTTTTCTCGCATTGCTCTTTGCAGACGGCGAGCAGCTTGACGCTGTTTGACGAGTGGCGGCCGCCGATGATGTAAAAGGCATCGACCATTCCGGCCAGCGCGCGGGCGGCTTCCTGACGGTCGCGGGTGGCGGAGCAGATGGTGTTGACGACCTGAACCTCGTCGTGGGTGCGGGTCTTTATCGCTTCGGCGGTGTCAAAGAATGTTTTGGCCTTGATGGTCGTCTGCGAAACGACAAGCGGATGCCGAAGCCACGGCAGGGCGGCGACCTCGGTCTCGTCGCGAATGACGAAAGCATGATCCGGAGCATAGCCTTTGACGCCAATCATCTCAGGATGGTCGGGGCTGCCGACGACGATGACGTGACGATCCTGTTCGGCGGCACGGGCGGCGAGCTTTTGAACGCGGGTCACGAATGGGCAGGTTGCATCGACGACCTTCGTCGCTTTTTCCTCTAATTCTTTTTGCACTTGAGGCGTCACGCCATGGGCGCGAATGACGGCCGTTTCGCCGCGGCCGATCTGGACAGGCTCGCTGATCGCGGTAACACCCTCGTGAGCGAGACGCTGCATTTCCTGCTTATTATGGATAAGCGGACCGAGACTGCGGACGGTCTCGCCCCCGGCCAGAGCGTCCTCGACCATCTCGACCGCACGCTCGACACCGAAACAAAAACCGTATTCATCCGCCAATAGAACTTGCATTTTTGTAAAACCTTAACTAAATTGACTAGTTACGCCACGTAATCTCGATTTCATTCTAGCAAATGGATAATGGAAACGAAACCGCCTCGCGGCTCTGCCGGTTTTTGAGCGAAGACTATTTTCAAACACTCTACGACGCTTTTATCGAGGCGTTTTCGGATTACGTAGTGCCGTTTGCTCTGACCGAGACGCAGTTTCGCAATCATATCATCCTGAATGCAGTTGATCTCGCCCGGACCGTTGGCTGCGTTGAGAGTGAAAGGCTGATTGGCTTTTCGCTCAATGGTTTTGGGCATTGGGAAGGAAAGCCAACTGTTTACGACGCTGGAACGGGCGTCATCCCTGACCGTCGGCGGCGTGGTATTAGCGAGGCGATGTTCGATCTGATGCTGCCCGTATTTAGGGAAAATGGCGCCGAGCAATTTCTGCTGGAGGTTATTACGACAAACACAGGTGCCATCAGGCTCTATGAAAAACTTGATTTTCACATAGTCCGCGACTTTGCGCTTTTGCAATGCGACAGTAGAATTAGCTGGGCCGCCGAAACACAAAAAAACATCGAGATACGTGAGATCGGCGAGCCCGATTGGGACTTGCTGACAACATTTTGGGATGGTAAACCCTCATGGCAAAACTCGATTGACGCCGTTAAGCGAAGCAATAAAATGAAGCGGATACTCGGCGCGTTTGCCGATGAAAAGTGCGTGGGATATGTGGTTTTTTCAGGGAAATTCGGGCGGGTCGCACAGTTTGCCGTTGATAAAAAGCACCGTAATCGCGGCATTGGTACCGCCCTCGTCCTTGCGATGCAGTCGGAAACGGCCGACGGTTTTTCGATGCAGGTAATTAATATCGATAAATCAATCTCAACCGCTATGAAATTCTTCCATAATCGGGGTTTTTATGTGCGGTTAAGTCAGCACGAGATGGTCAAGCAGATGTAAACTAACGCACCGGCTCGCGCAGGATCGCTTCGGCGGCAGTTTGTGCTATCGCGGTGGCGGAAGGATTGGAATCGCGCAAATTGGCGAGCTGACGCAGGGCTTCGCCGGTGCGTGAGAGAAGGCGGACGAGATCGCCTTCTTCGGCTCTTGTTCTGTCAACAAGCTCGTCCCATTTCATTCCGGCGGTCCAACGTTCGGCTGCCGCTGCGGCCGAATAATTTATTTCTTCGGCGGGTTCGACACCGTTTTTCCATTCTATATTTGAAACTGCAACGACGAGATCCTCAAAATTCGCCAGAATGTCGGTCATCCGTCGTGTCGCCCGCATCTCGCCATAGCTGCGGTCGGCGTCGGATGCAACCGACGCCATCAGCCCGGCGGCCTCGGAAATCGTAAGCTCATCAAATATCCCGTTCCGCAGAGCTTCGCCGACGAGCAGCGGCTGGTCGATGCGCAGATCGGCGAGCCATTTGCCGGATTCGGTGACGGTTTCGGTGGTTAGGTCGATGTATTTGAAATGATCTAGAACCTTTGCACGATTTTCAAACGGCTCCCAGATCCGGTCGCTGAGCATCTCGGCACCATCTACCTGGCGGCTGTCGGCGCTTTGACGGCGGCTTTCGCGAAAGGCAAAACTCTTCTCGGCGATCTCGCGGACTTGTTCGAAATTTCCAAACGCATCGAGCAAGTTTAAAAGACTGGTATAAGTGGCTCTAAAACGGCTCTCGAGCGGATCGGGCGGAGCTTTCAAAAGCTCTACGATCTTTTTTGGGTTCTGAAATTGCCCCGGAGCGAGCACGACAAAGCCGACATTATCGCGTCCACGTCGTCCGGCGCGTCCCGTCATTTGCTGGAGCTCGCTTGCCGTCAAAGCCCGCCAACCGTCATTGCCGCGGGTGTCGGCATTGCTGATAACAACCGTCCGGGCCGGAAAATCGACGCCGGCAGCGACGGTCGATGTAGCAAAAAGAGCGTTTAACAGCCCGCCTGACATCATCTTTTCTATAAGCAGTTTCCAAGACGGAATGTGCCCAGCATGATGGGCCGCGACACCTGCCCGCACGATCACTTTGCTGTGTTTGTGGTCGAGGATCTCGGGATACTCGTCCGCAAATTCGTCAAATATTTTCTGACGCTGAATCTGACGCTCGGGATCAGCTTTTTGCGACTTGTCGAGAGCGACTTCAGACGCCGCCTCGTCGCATTTACGCCGTGTCGGCAAAAAGACGATTGCCGGTAAGAGGTTAAATCCCCGCAACGCGGAGATCAGTTTAGGTGGAGTGATTTCAGCCCTGAGCGGATCCATTTGTCACAAGTATAGCGGACAATTGCGTTTTAGGACGTTGCGATTGACAAATCTCACCAAATCTCTGCTATAATCCGCAAAAAAGTGAGGTGAAAAATCATGATCGATCGGCGCGAATTTTTGCAGAAATCGGCTTTAGCCGGAACGGCGATGTTAATCGGCTCAAAGATGTCATTTGGCGCGTCTATCGACGTAAATCTAGAAGATGCCACGGTCACAGGCTTGCAGGGTGCGATGGCTTCGGGGCAGGCAACGGCGCGAAAAATCGCCGAGGGATATTTAGCCCGGATCGCCGAGATCGATAAGAAACTCAACTCGATCATCGAGCTTAATCCGGACGCTATGATGATCGCGGATCAGATGGATAAGGAGCGAAAGGCGGGCAAGACGCGTGGGCCGTTGCACGGCATTCCGGTGGTCATAAAAGACAATATCGACACTGCCGATAAGATGAAAACAACCGCCGGAAGCCTCGCCCTCCTTAACGCTCCGACGCCAATGAAGGACGCTTTTATCGTAAAGCAGCTTCGCGATGCCGGAGCCGTCATTCTTGGTAAAACAAATCTCAGCGAATGGGCAAATTTCCGTTCGACAAAATCGTCGAGCGGCTGGTCGGGTCGCGGCGGACAGACGCATAATCCCTACATTCTCGACCGCAATCCATGCGGCTCGTCGTCGGGTTCCGGTTCAGCGATAGCCGCAAGTCTCGCCGCGGTTGCCGTCGGTACGGAAACCGACGGTTCGATCATTTGTCCGTCGGCGACGTGCGGGATCGTCGGGATCAAACCTACGCTGGGTCTTGTTTCGCGTTCGGGGATTATACCTATTGCGCATAGTCAGGACACAGCGGGACCAATGTGCCGGACGGTCGCCGATGCCGCCGCATTACTGACAGTTTTGGCGGGAGCCGACCCAACCGATGCAATCACCTCGCAGGCGACGAAAGAGAAAAAAGATTATGCGCAATTCCTGCAAAAGGACGGCCTAAAGGGCATGCGGATCGGTGTCGGGCGTCAGTATTTTGGAAAAAATGACAAAGTTGACAAGGTTATTGAACCACATTTGCAAGTTCTAAAAGACGGCGGAGCGACGCTGATCGATGTGACTTTTCCAAAGCTGGAGAAATTTGGCGACGCCGAATTTGATGTGCTTTTGTATGAGTTCAAAGAAGACCTGAACAAGTATCTCGCCGGGCGCGGAACGAATATGACGCTTAAAGACCTAATCGCGTTTAATGAGAAAAACGCCGATAAAGAGATGCCGTATTTTGGTCAGGAGATATTTATTCAGGCTCAGGAAAAGGGCGATCTGAATGAGCGGGCCTATCGTATTGCTTTGCTGCAAAGCAAATTAATGACACAGGAACAGGGTATCGATTCTGTAATGGACAAGGACAAACTCCACGCCATTGTCGCCCCATCGGGCGGCCCGGCATGGCCGACCGATCTTGTCGGCGGCGACTGCGGAGTTTTTGAAAGTTCGAGTGTCGCGGCGGTTGCAGGGTATCCGAATATCACTGTTCCGGCCGGATATGTTCAGGGGTTACCGGCGGGCATCTCATTTTTTGGCAGAGCGTTTTCCGAACCGACTCTTATCACGATTGCGTACGCCTTTGAACAGGCGACAAAAATGCGTCGACCGCCGAAATATCTGCTGACCTATGCAGGATAGAGCCGCTTGTGCAGCATTTGCAGGCCATAGAGAAGTAAATTTTCATCGACAATGTCGATCTGCGACGTATTCTCGGCGACAAGCGCGGCAAATCCGCCGGTGGCGATGACTTTGGGATCATTGCCAATTTCGTTTTTGACCCTCGTCAAAAGAGCATCAACCAATCCGAAATAACCATAGACAATACCCGACTGGATCGAGCCGATGGTTGTATTCTGGATAATGGTTTGAGGTTTTTCTATCTTTATTTCCGGTAATTTGGATGTTGTGATCTTTAAAGCGGCGGCGAGAGTATTCATTCCCGGAGCGATCAGGCCGCCGATCAGCGTGTGCTCAACGTCAACAACGTCTATCGTAAACGCGGTGCCAAAACTGCATGTAATACAAGGCGCTCCATATTTTCCGACAGCAGAAAATGTATTCACCAGACGATCTGATCCGGCGTCCGCGAGCGGTTCATAATTTATCTTTAATCCAAAATCCATATCGTTTTCGACAAAGATTGGTTCAACGCCATATTGAGCCAATACAAATCCGCGCATTGCAGCGTCTATCTCAGGAACGACCGAGCTGACGATTGCAGAAGAGATGGGATGCGAGAGTTTGGGGGCGACAACTTTAGTCAGGCCGTCCGACGAGAGTTCTCGGATTGTAAGTATTGACAGCTTAAATGCAAGCAGTTCGCCGTCAAAGACACCAAACTTGATGTTTGTATTTCCGATGTCAACAGCAAGCAGCATAGGTCAGAACCGGGAGCGGTAGCGACTGGGTTCCTGGCTTATTACAGAGAAAGAACCCAGTCGCTATCGCTCCCGGTTCTGACAATTTAGCCCTGCAGCGGTAATCCGTCATAGACCACGTTCCAACCGTTTCGGCGGCTTGTCCGCAGGCTTTTTGTAAACCATTCGATAGCTGCGTCGGCGTCCTCGTAAATTTGCACGGCGGGACGGTCTTCGCGCGGATCGACGCGGCAGATCGCGGCACCGGCGGTTGCGGTTTTGATACAGAGCAGCGCGAGCATATTTTCCTTTTGCAGAACGGCGGTTCGCAATTCCACTTCCTCGACCTGGTCGTCAAAATCGTCAAATTCGGCGAGTTCCTCGTCAAATTCGTCGTCAAGTTCAAAGTCGGCGTCAAAATCAAATTCATTACTCATATAACTCTCTTAGCTTAACTACAAGTTACACGCTGCGGCGGTAAAGTTCAATTCATATTTTACCTCGGAGCGGTTTTTGACCAGCATCTCCTCGGCGACACGATTTCCGGTTCGGCGGTCGACTACCTCGCGCCAGATCTCGTTCTCGCGAAAATTCTTGCCATTCTCACTCGAAAATTTATGATTCTTTTCAAAAACATGATACGAATGAGGCGTTTCGCGGTTGGAGTAAATCGCCCCCTTCAGATGGTCGCCGGTCAGCCACAGTCTGATCTGAAATGTTATATCAGTCGGATTAAAAAACCGCAGATCGATGTAGTTATAAAAGACGCCAGCACCGCTGCCAAAGGGCAAGACGCGATTCTCGTCCGGAAACGGGTCAAAACTATGATGGTGTCGCTCGTTTATCTCAAGCGGCGTATGCAGAGCCATCCAGTAGAGCAGATTCGCAAGCTGGCAAAGGCCGCCGCCGACACCGCGAACCACTTCACCCTGCGAAAGCTGCATCCCCTCGCAATAGCCTTTGTTGGCAGTTGCCTCTCCCAGTTGTCGCCAAAATGAGAACGTCTGGCCGGGCTTTATCAGGATTCCGTCAATTGTTGGGTACGCGATCTTCAGATTTTTGATCTTGTTTTCCTGTAAACGCGGATCGGAATTTCCGAGGCGGCGGCGAAGCAGGGATTGATGCTTTTTGCATGTAAAAGGCAAATTCTCCGACTGTATTTCTGAAGCAAAACTTCCCGATTTCCACAGATCGGTCACGCGGCGTGACGTGCGCTTTTGCCAAATGCGCATCTGATATATGAACGGGTGAATTTCTGACAGTCTTCGTTTCAAATTACATTTGCCACAGATTACACTGATCGGATCGATCCGAACTGATTACGATCCGTTTATCTGCGACTAATCCTCTCTTAGCCTTTCAACGTCTCCGGCTTGAATGATTTTAACCGAACCGCCTTCAGTCTTCACGCGGAGGGCGCCGTTTTCTTCGAGACCGTCGGTATTGCCCTCGATAAATTTGCCGTCAAGAGTGACGCGGACGCGCTTGCCGCTGAAATAAGTCGAACGCTGGCGCCATTGTTGAATAATTTCATCAGCGCCGCTGTCATCGCTCAGAATGCTGTAAAAGTAAGAGAGATAACGGGTTAATACTTCAGCGAGATTGTCTGCGGAGATACGCTTTCCTGTTTCGGCTTCGATCGAGGTTGCTGTTTCAGCGATCCCGTCGGGAAAATTTCGCGAGGTGAGATTTACGCCGATTCCAACGACGACGGCGATCCCGCTCGTTGTTTCGACCGTCTCGGCGAGTATCCCGCTGATCTTTTTGTTACCGACGAGGACATCATTGACCCATTTGATATCGGGTTTAATGCCAAATTCTTTCAAAGCGTCATGGACGGCGACACCAGTCATCAGTGTAATCAGGGGTAAAAAACGCAGTTCGATCTTTGGCCGCAAGACTATGCTTAGATAAAGACCGGAATCTTTCTCAGAGACCCAAATCCTGCCAAGCCGCCCGCGTCCGTCGGTCTGCTGGCGGGCAATTACGCACAATCCTTCGTCCGCACCAAGTTTTGCCTGCTTGGCGGCCCCGGTATTGGTGGAATCAAGCGTGTCGAATCTGAGGATCGTGAAGTTCATGAAACAGCCGGACGCCACAGCGAATCGCAATAATAATTCCTGCTGTCAAAGAAATTCTGCTTGATCTCGAAACCGCTTTTAACAGCTAATTCGTCAATCATTTGCAGGCTGTATTTCTGTGAAATTTCCATAAAGATTGTGTCCCACTGACCGAATTCGAACGTGCGGTCGAGCGCTCTGATATAAACTTCCTGCTTTTCGCGGCTGATCAGAAATGAACGGGCAGACGATTCTACGGGACGGTAAATAGCGTAGTGCGTGAATTTATCCAGATTAAAATTCGCACCGAGCTCGCGGTTGATTCGCGTTAGCAGATTGAGATTAAAGGCGGCAGTTACGCCAGCATCATCGTCGTAGGCATTGACGATGACATGCGGATCTTTTTGCAGGTCAAACCCGACAAACAGCAGGTCATTGTCGTTCATCACGTCACGTAATTTACAGAAAAAATCCCGCGCTTCGTCTCGGCTGAAATTACCGATGTTCGAGCCCAGGAAAAGCAGTATCTTACGTCTGCCCGAACCGTTCTTTAGCGATTCCAGAATCCGGAAATAGTCGCCGTTTCGCGTCTCTATCTTCAAGCCCGGAAATTCGGAGGAAAATCGGGCGGATAGAACATCGAGAGCCTCTTGCGAAATATCGATCGGCGAGTAAGAAATGTCAGCGTTTTGTTTGAGAAAATAATCGACCAAAACAGCAGTTTTTGTGCCATCGCCGGCTCCAAGCTCGATCAGGTCAAACCCGCCGCCGCCATTGGCAAACGACTCGTAGATCGCGCCAGCCTGTGCCCTAAATATCTCATGCTCGCAGCCTGTCAGGTAGTACTCGGGCAGCTTCATTATTTCCTGGAAAAGCAGCGTACCCTCATCATCGTAAAAATACTTTGACGAGAGCGATTTAGGGGTCGATGAAAGACCGCTGAGGACATCCTCGGCAAATTGGTTTAATTCAGGTGATTGAGAGCTATTCATTTTTAGCGCAGATAGAACTAATTTATATTTCTTATCCGGTAAATCTGCGTCGATCTGCGGCTAAAATTCTTCATTTTGCCAATCTTAGCCCCATAAACTGCCATCGCAAATGCGGCTGGAAAAAATTACGATAAGTTTTCCGGCTGTGTCCCGGCGGCGTGACGACCGAGGCTCCGCGAAGAATCATCTGGTTGATCATAAATTTGCCATTATACTCGCCGACCGCACCGGCCGCTTTTTTGAAACCGGGGTACGGCAAATACGCGCTGCCCGTCCATTCCCAACGCCGGCCCCAATCGAATTTTTGACTTGCGGTTTCCCATTCAAATTCGGTCGGCAGCCGGAGACCTTTCCACTCTGCAAAGGCGGATGCCTCGTAAAATGATATGTGACAGACTGGAGCATCCAGCGGCAGTTTTCGCAGACCGCCGAGCGTGTAATGCCACCAGCCGCCGCTACGATTATGCCAATAGAGCGGCGATTGAATGAAGTTCTCATTTACCCAATCCCACCCCTCAGAATGCCATAAACGAAAATCCGAGTAGCCCCCTGCTTCTATAAACTCAATAAATTCAGCATTGCGGACAAGATGGCTACCGATCTCAAAATCGTCGAGATACACCTTGTGCCGGGCTGTCTCGTTGTCAAAGCAAAAGCCATCGCCCTGGTAACCGATCTCGTGAATGCCCCCTTCTATTTCCACAAAAGTATTTGGGTCGGATTCAAGCTCCTCTTCCGGAGCATATTCGTCGCGATATGCCGGAAAAAGGGGATTGACGCTCAGCGTATATTTCAAATCGGTAAGGAAAAGCTCCTGATGCTGTTGCTCGTGGTTGAGGCCGAGGATTACAATTTCGCGTGTTTCGCCAGGCAAATCGCCGGTTAGCAATTCGTCCATTCTCTCGTCAACGTATTTACGATATGCAAACACCTGCTTGACCGTCGGGCGGCTCAGGTCACCGCGATGGTCGCGCCGCGTACGGTCGCCGATGGAATTGTAATAGCTGTTAAAAAGGTGGCCGAAATGATCGTCAAAGACCTTATAGCCATCAGCATATTTTTTGAGGATCATCTCCTCAAAAAACCAGGTGGTGTGGGCGATGTTCCATTTTGGAGGCGAAACATCGACGCTCGGCTGGGGGATGTAGTCCTCGATCTCGAGCGGTTCGCAGAGATTCTCGGTGTAAGAGCGAACCTCGCGATAAAATTCGCGTAGGTCTGTTAATGGACTTTTTTGGCTGCCGCTCGCTTGCATAACATAATTACAGCAAATATATCCTTAGATTGAAAGAACTTATTTCTCCCTCTCCGCTTCCTTTCAAGCAGCATGACGCATGAACCGCCGCATTTGCTCCCATTCGGACACCTGACGGGCACGCTCATTTTCATAGGCGTTCACCAGCGAGATGATTACGTCATCGTTTATGAGATTTTCATTTTTTTGCGAATTTCGTTGAGGGACCGGCTCTGGATTTAGCAAGCGTTGATTGGAGTTTGTGTTTTTGCGTAAGGTATTTGTATCGTCCCGGTTGACCATCGTCGTGCCTCCTTTCCGTTTGGGCAGATGGTCAAACCGCGGCTTATAGCATCAAGTTTCGAACGTCTGCAAAACTGCCGTTGTAACCGTTAAATATTTCGTTATAAAAAAACTCCTAAAAATTAAGTTATGCAAGAATATCACTAACCGGTAATATTTCAAAGAAAATTTGGACAAAATCATCGGCATAATTTACAATCTTTTCATGGCATTTTTTCCGAACAACCTCGCCCTTAGATAGCCGCTCGTTAATTTGCTTTAATGACGCGGCGAAGCTTCATAATTTCAACAATTTAGAACTTAATCAGTGGATAGCAAAATGTTTATCCGCTAAACTTACTTATTTCGAGTCTGAAGTCCTGAGTCTTGATTCTTAAGGCGGAAAAGATTTCAAACTCAGGACTTACGACTAGCGACTCACGACTCAAAGATATGGACGAGAAATATTTTCCCAAAAAGATCGAGCAAAAATGGCAGAAAAAATGGGCCGAGAGCGGAGCTTTTAATGCCAAGATCGAGGATGAACGGCCAAAATTCTTTCAGCTCGAGATGCTGCCGTATCCGTCTGGCAACCTGCATATGGGCCACGTGCGAAATTATTCCGCTGGTGATGCGATGGCCTGGTATAAGCGACTCAAAGGTTTTAACGTCCTGCATCCGATCGGCTGGGATTCGTTTGGGCAACCGGCGGAGGACGCGGCTGTCAAACGCGGCGTCAATCCCCGCGATTGGACCGAAGACAATATCAAGGCAATGCGCGGCCAGCTTGAGCGTTTGGGAGTGAGCTACGACTGGCGGCGGCAGATGTTTGCCCACAGGCCGGAATACTACAAATTCGACCAGTGGTTCTTTCTAAAAATGTATGAAAAAGGTCTGGCATATAAGCGAATGACGCAGGTCAACTGGTGCTCGCACGATCAGGCGACGCTCTCAAACGAGCAGGCGAGCGGCGGCATTTGCTGGCGATGCGGCAATCCCGTCATCAAAAAAGATCTCGAACAATGGTTTCTAAAAACGACGGCATACACCGATCAATTGCTCGACGATATGGCCGAGATCGAAGCGGGCTGGCCAGCGAATGTGCTCAAGCGCCAGAGCGATTGGATCGGTCGAAGCGAAGGCGCGTTTGTCGATTTTGAGATACGGGCTTCGGGCGACTCGATGTTTTATTGCCCGATAGTCGATGGCCTCACGAGTACGACCGATCTCGGAGCGAATCGCGTTCGCGTATTTACGACGCGGATCGACACGATCTATGGGGCAAATTCACTTGTGCTCGCCGCCGAGCATCCGGTCATTCAGGCAAATCTCCACAATTTTTCTGCGGAGGTCGCCGAAAAGATCGCCTTTATTCGCGCCGAAAATGCCAAGCCCGCCGACCACGAAGCCGAGATCGAGAAGGACGGCATCGCTACCGGCTTGCGAGCAGTCAATCCATTCAGCGGCGAGGAATTACCCGTCTGGGTCGGCAATTACGTAATGATGGATTACGGCACAGGGGCGTTGATGTCGGTTCCGGCCCACGATGAGAGGGATTTTGAATTTGCAACGAAATTCGGTTTGCCGATAAAGCAAGTCATAACGAGAGAAAATGCCCTGTTAATGAGATTGTCCATTCCCGAAAAAAAGGCCGATGATTTCCCAGTGACTGAACTTGTGGAAGCCTTTACGGAATATGGCACTGTTATTAATTCAGGCGAATGGTCAGGAGACACATCGGCCGATGCCAAAAAAGAAATGGCCGAATACGCCAAAAAATATTTCTTTGGCGAGGCCGCGACGACTTACCGTTTGCGGGATTGGGGCATTTCGAGGCAGCGTTTTTGGGGATCGCCGATACCGATCATTTACTGCGACAAATGCGGTGTCGTGCCTGAAGCCTACGAAAATCTGCCGGTCGAATTGCCCGCAACCGCGCCGTTCACCGGGACGGGCGAATCGCCGCTTGCCAAGGTTCCTGAATTTTATAATACAAATTGCCCAAAATGCGACGGCCCAGCAAAACGCGAGACCGATACGATGGACACCTTCGTCGATTCATCGTGGTATTTTTTCCGTTACACGGATCCCGGCAATCAGATATTGCCGTTTGATCCTGCAATTGCGGCATATTGGACGCCGGTCGATCAGTATATCGGCGGCGACGATCACGCCGTAATGCACCTGATCTACGCGCGATTTTGGACAAAAGTGTTGCGCGATCTGGGCATGGTCAAATTCAACGAACCCTTCAAACGCCTGTTGACGCAGGGAATGGTCGTCGGAGGGACGGCATCATTCGATGACGGTGGAAAACGGCATTACGTTCAGCCGGAGCAAGTAAATGTTGTTAAAGATGAAAAAGGCAGAGTTGTTAGTGCCACGAGCATAGTGCATATTACCGGAACTGCGCGAATTATTAAGCCGGGAGACGAACTGGAACACTCCATAGAACGTATGTCCAAATCCAAAGGCAACGGCGTTGATCCCGACGAAATGGTCGAGATCTACGGTGCGGATGCATCGCGTCTTTTTGTGATGTTTGCGGCGCCAATTGAGAATGAATTGGTCTGGAACGAGGCCGGCATCGAAGGAGCGGTACGATTCCTTAGAAGAATTTGGGAAATGACTTTCCGTTGGAAAGAAGGTTTAGCGAATGCACCATCGACAATGCCCCATTTTGATCCCCAGGGTTGTCAAATCATTCGACCTCTGCGCCAAAAGACGCACCAGACGATTAGGCGATTCGACGAGAATATGGAGAACCTGAAATTTAACACGACGGTTGCATCGTTGATGGAATTCATGAACTCGATTTCTAATTTCGATGGAGCCTGGAGCAAAGTTCTCGAAGCTCCTATCGAGTTTGAACACGCTTCAAATTTTGCAATGAAGGAAGCGTTGTATGCCCTAGCTCTTATGCTGACCCCGTTTGCTCCGCATACCGCCGAAGAACTGTACTCGGTAATCATCGGCAACGAAGACGGAATGCTGGCAAACGGTGCACTGTTTCCGGCCTATGACGAAGAGCTTGCACGGGCCGACGAGATCGAGATCCCGGTGCAGGTCAACGGCAAATTGCGCTCACGGGTGATGGCCTCGCCTGGGGCATCAAACGACCAATTGCAGCAGATGGCCCTCGCCGACGAAAAGGTCCGCGAATACATCGACGGCAAAGATGTAGTAAAAGTGGTAGTCGTTCCAAATCGTCTCGTAAATATCGTTGTTAAATAGTAAGTCAGAACGGGGGTCAACCGTTCTGACTTTAGTTACTATTTAGTCTTCATCGTCGTCGTCATCTCCACCTCCACCTCCACCTCCACGGACCCAGGCCAAAAAGCCGTGGCGGATGCCCGCGTTGTCTGTGTAGCGGCCGACAATAAATCCGAAATCATTAATACCGTTTAGAGACGTGCTGACGGCACCCGGATAATCAAAGGACACATATTTATTCGAATTTTTTCGGTACAGCCCATGCTGCCGCCCAAGAGTGTCGGTATAACTTCCGACTATTCGGCCTTGGCCATTGATTCCATTTAGAACCGTGGTGGCTGAGCCGGGAAAGTCAACCGGATTTGTCAGCGTGCCATTTGAGCTGCGGATAAATCCGTGGTCTTTTAGTGCGAGATCGCGATACGATCCCACAACGCTATTCGAACTGTTAATATCATTTGCCCCAGAGTCGAAAGCACCCGGAACAATAATGGTCGTTGCCGTCCCGCCGATCTTTACAAAGGCCCGGTTAGGCTGAAGGTGGCAGCGTGATGTGGGCGAGCGATTCCGAGCAGAAAAACTCGCAGATATTTTTGCGATTCAGGACGGCATTACTTGTCAGATAGTGACCGAGTTGAAAGTAAAATTATGCGGCGAAGTTCCGCCCGCGGCACGTTACACGCAAAACGTCGAAGCCTATCAGTCCTATTTAAAAGGCCTTTATTTTCGGAACCGACTCGGCGCAGACGATTTAAAAAAAGCGGTTGATTTTTTCAATAACGCCTTACAAATCGACCCAAATTACGCGCTCGCCCACGAGGGTCTGGCTTCGACCTATACGGTTATGGAATTTAATGCCATCGTACTGCCCGGCACAGTCGCCCCGCTTGCCGAACTTCACGCCACCAAAGCGTTGGAATTAGACGATAGTCTGGCGGGCGCATATATCGCTTTGGGCGCGGTCAAAACGATGCGGAATTACGATTTGCAGACGCGCGAAAATTATTACAAACAGGCGTTGCAAAAAAATCCAAATCATCGCACGGCACATCTCTGGCTTTCCAATCTTTACACGGCGCAGGGCAAATTCGAGGAAGCCGAAGCGGAAATTTTCCGCGCTCAGGATATTGACCCGCTTTCAATGGGCGTGCATTTGACGCTTGCCGAGCTTTACTGGTACTGGAATAAACCAGACAAAACTATCGAGCAAGCCAATTTAATGCTCGTCGCAAATCCGGACGACAGCGGCTGGTATAGTTTATTGGCAAGGCTTACGCGCAAAAAGGCGATTTTGACAAAGCCTTTGCCGCGCTTGAAAAAATTCCGTCGGACAATCTGATGCGAGTCAACATTCTCGCCGCTGCCGGACGCGCTGGCGAAGGGCGAAAATTTGTCGAAGTCTTCGCGAACTCCGACGAAGCGAAAAACAGTCCGTTTAAGGTCGCCGGCTTGTATGCCGCCATCGGCGACAAAGAAAAAGCGTTTGAGTGGCTCGAAAAATCGTACGCAATGCGGCAGGCAGACCTTGTTTCCATTAAAATCGATCCGGCTCTCGATCTCCTGAGGGGTGATGAGCGTTACACCGATCTGCTGCGACGAGTTAATATCACCGAATAGGCATAACAAACCTTTTGATTTCGCTGATTTCCTCCTAACAGCCTCATTAATGGTTTACCCTTGCTTGCTAAATGCAAAAAAACTAAAATTAAAGGGTATATGTGCTACGATTGTCGGTTGTAACATCTAAGTA
>JBBRQM010000059.1:0-21916 GCA_038226395.1 Pyrinomonadales bacterium
AGGAAACGGAAAAGCAGACGCTCAAGGATGAACTGCTAAAGGACAAGAAATTTTTGCGAAAATTGAAGACAGCCCTAGCCGCCTGACAAATATTTATATGTTTATTTCACATTCGGCGGGTGGGCGGTTTTTGTGCGGACGGTGATGCCGTCGTCGCTGACGATAAAGATCTTTCGGGCGTCGTAGGTGGCGGAATTTGCGGATATGTATGAGAGCAGATAGCGATGCTGACGCAGTTCGTCGCAGATAAACTTGGCCGCCGTTTGCGCCTCGGCTAAAGGAAATACTTTGCCGCCCGTTTCCTCAGCCAATTGCGTCATGGTCACTCCGGCCTTTGGCTGATCGCGGCGATATGCACCACCGGTGCGGTCAGGGATTTGCAGCGAGTAAACCGTCACGTTATCGCTCTGCAATTCATTCAAAACCTTGTCATATGGCACTTTGCTGCCACGGTCGAGGCCGTCGCCAATCACGACGAGAGCGGTTTTTCGTGTTCCCGGCATAAGTGGGAGCAAAACATTGCCTATTGCGGAATCAATCGCGTCAAAAAGGTGTGGATTGCCCTTTTTGCGAAACGTTCCGAGCGACGCCTCCATCTTTTTGGCGTCGTCAGTCCATTCCTGTATGATCTCGGGTTTTTCGTCGTAGGCGATCACAAAAAGCTGATCGCCCTCGAAGATCTCATAGGCGAATTCCATCGCGGCTTTTTTCAAAGCCTCGACCGTCGTCGGCAGCGTTTTTGAATTATCGACGAGTATGACGATCTTTGACGGTGAAGGGTCGAAGGCAAAATTTTTGATCTTTTGCTCGATGCCGTTTTCGTAGAGATAGAGATTTTCGATCCTGATCGGATCTGTTTTTTTGTCGTCACGACGAGCTGCGACGTTTATGATTGTCCCTTCTGTTTCGACCGCGGGTGCATTATGACGGGATTGGGGGAAAATAAATGCCGCGAGTAACAGCGTGCAGGCGGTAGAACAAACAAGCGTCCTGATACAGATTTTCATTCCTTTCCCGGCTTCGATACCGGCTCTTTCTTAGCCGGTTTGGTATCTCCTGCCGGTTTGGATGCCGTGTCGGCCTTTTCGGTTGATTCGCTCGTCGGACTTTTTTCGCCGCTGCTCTTTTTTTTGGCGTAGTCGGTCACGTACCAACCTGCCCCCTTGAACTGAAAACCTGAGAGCGACCATTGTTTTTCCAGTTTGCCGTGACATTTCTCACATGTCGAGAGAGGCTTGTCCGAAACGCTCTGGCGCTTTTCGACCTGTGCGCCGCATTGCTGGCATTTATATTCATAAATCGGCATAAATCCTTTAAGTGAAAAACTAAAAGCTAAAAGTTAAAAATGTAAGAATCACTCAAAATTGCTTTCACTTTTCACTGTTAACTACTTCGTGCGACTTTTCGGCCAAAAATCGCTCGGCGTCAATCGCGGCCATGCAGCCCGTGCCCGCGGCGGTCACTGCTTGTCTGTAACTCGAATCCTGTGCATCGCCGCAGGCAAAAACTCCCTCGATGTTCGTTTTCATCGTCCGCCCCTCGGTGATCAGATAACCAACGTCATCCATATCCAAAACGCCTTTAAAAAGGCTTGTATTTGGCTCGTGGCCGATCGCAATAAAAACGCCCTGCGTGGGGAAATTGTATGTTTCACCGCCCTCGCTATTAAAAAGGGTGACACTCTCAACGCCGGTTTCTTTAGACCCGCTGATCTCCTTGACCTCAGTATTCCAAAGTATCTCGATTTTTGGATCAGCCAGAACGCGATCCTGCATTATCATCGATGCGCGAAACTCATGCCGGCGGTGGATCAGCGTCACTTTTGACGCAAATTTTGTCAGAAACAGCGCTTCTTCCATCGCGGTGTCGCCGCCGCCGACCACGGCGATCGGCTTATCGCGAAAAAAGAATCCGTCACAGGTTGCGCAAGCCGAAACGCCATTGCCACCCAATCCCTCAGGCATCGGCGCCTCACCCGGAATGCCGAGCCATTTTGCTGAGGCACCGGTCGAGACGATTAGCGTATCAGCCGTAATTACGGTCGTTATTTCTGCACTGTCTTCACTTTCTTTGCCGTGGAGCGTGAACGGCCTCGCAGACAGATCGACGCGGTCGATCCAGACGTTGAGGATCTCGGTGCCGAATTTCAGTGCCTGTTCGCGAAATTCATCCATCAATATCGGTCCCATGATCCCGGTCGCAAATCCCGGATAATTCTCGACATCGGTAGTAATCGTAAGCTGTCCGCCAGGCTGCGGGCCGTCAACGACAAGCGGCTCAAGCTGCGCTCGTCCGGCATAGATCGCGGCGGTTAAACCAGCCGGGCCGGATCCTAAAATAACTACTTTTCGATGCATTTGCGCTTTAGGCATAATTTTAACAGCTATGGCAAACCAACGTGACTTTGGATTTGCCGATGCTTATAGTATAACTATCGGTTAACGGGTTCGTCTAATTCATCTAAAGGCCTTAATGAAAACGTCTATGCAGCCTCAATATGAGGAAAAACGGTTTGCTCTCAGAATGGCTCTGCGGCTGCCGATAGTCGTCTCTGGCCGCGCCGATGACGGAGCGGCATGGAGCGAACCAACCGAGACCGACGATATTTCAACCCTGGGAGCGCTGTTTCAGCTAAATCAGCCTATACAGCAAGGCGACAGCCTCTATATCCGCTCGCACCGACCCGATGGCGTCCCCGTCGAGGTCAAGGCTCAGGCCGTCCGCGTCATCCCGGCGAGCTATGGCACATCACGAATTGGCGTTTCGATTCAGGAATCTAAAGAAAGCTGGCTGCGGCTGTTTGTAGCGTGGATCGCAGATGATAATGTCGTCGAGGGCGTCGACGAATAGCCTGTAGATTTAATTAACCACTCTTGCTCTTAAAATCCTCTTTTTAATAGAATGCCGGCTCGCCCGGCGGACGTGTTTTCCAGCGTTTGTGGACCCACAGCCACTGGTCGGGATTGGCGCGGATAAAGCGTTCCATGGCAGCGGTCATCGCGGCTGTAGTGTCGAGGATGTCGCGCTCCCGGTCGCCGGTGTTGGCCGGTTCGATGCCTTTTTCGTATTTTATGACGTATTTTTTGATGGCGTGATCCCAAACGGAGCACATCGGAATAATAATCGAATTAGTCCGCTTTGCCAGCATGGCAACGCCGGCTGTCGTGCAGGCGGGCACGCCAAAAAACGGGACAAAGACGCCGTCTTTTTTCTGGACATTCACATCCGGCATCACGCCGATGGTTCCGCCCTCTCGCAGAATCTGGATAACCGATTGAAACGAATTCCGTTTATTGATCGCCCGGTTGCCAAATCGCGCGCGCAGACCGGCAAGATAGTCTTCGATCAGAGGATTATCGAGCGGCCGGGCGAGATAATTGATCGGTTCATTAATAGCCGAGTACGCAAAAACGCCGATCTCCCAATTGCCCAAATGCGGCCCGGCGAGTATGTCGCCCCGCCCTTTCGCTTTTTCCGCCTTATAAGCGGCATTGTCGCCGGTGTCCTGACCGATCTCAAAGTTAACAATCCCGGCCAGCGATTCGGGCGTCGAGCGTGGAAACTGGCTGAGTTCGCTCAATGTTCGTCCAAGATTGTTAAATGAGCTTTTTAGGATACGGCGGCGCTCCGTCTCAGGCATCTCCGGGAAAGCGATCGAGAGGTTTTTCATCCCGATACGCCTGAGCCGACCGATCATCAGCAGCGCAAGGCGGGCGACCAACATTCCTAACGCGATCGAGGCCCGACGGGGCAACGCTCCGAGAATGCCAAAGGCCATGCGGATGGCAATATATTCCAGACGCAGTTGCGAAGGGCTTTTTTTGGCCATACATCTGTTAGCCGTCCCAGCGGCGAAACGCCAGCACCGCGTTAAGGCCGCCAAATGCAAACGAATTGGAGACCGCCGCCTCGACCTGAATTTGCCGGGCTTCGTTTTGAATTACGTCGATGTCACACGCCGGGTCTGTTTCCCTAAAGTTTGCTGTCGGCGGCAGGATGCCATGATGCAGGCCGAGGATCGTCCCCGCGGCCTCGATCGCTCCGGCGGCGCCGAGGGCGTGGCCGTGCATGGATTTGGTCGAGCTGACGGCGATTTTGTCTGTGTGTTTGCCAAAGGCGAGGCGGATCGCCTCGGATTCCATCGGGTCGTTGGCCTGTGTGGCGGTGCCGTGGGCGTTTATGTAGCCGACATCATCGGGTCGCAGATTGCCGTCGGCGAGGGCCTCGGCCATCGCTTTGGCGGCACCGGCCGCGAGCGGCATCGTTAGATGATGGGCGTCCGAAGACATGCCAAAACCCGCGATCTCGGCATAAATTTTGGCTCCGCGCTCCTGGGCAGCATCGAGCGTCTCCATTACGAACATCGCACCGCCCTCGCCGATTATCATCCCGGTGCGGTCTTTTGAGAAAGGACGGCAAGTATCGGGCGAGACTACGCGCATCGCTTCCCACGCCCGAAGATGCCCGTAGCAGATCGGTGCCTCGCTGCCGCCCGCGACGGCCGCCGACATCGATCCCTGGCGAATAAGCCAAAATGCCTGCCCGAGGGCGTGATTTGCTGAGGAGCACGCGGTCGATAATGTAAACGACGCGCCCATCAACCCAAACTCCATCGAGACATGGCTCGCGACGGCGTTGGCCATTGCGCTCGGGATCGCGATTGGCTGATTGCGGTGCTTGCCCTCGGCATACATCTTATAAAACATCCTGTCCTCAGTGACCTTGCCGCCTAGACACGAGCCGGTAATGACGCCCGTTCGTGCCTTAAGTTCATCGGTAAATTCGATGCCGGAATCGGTGATCGCCTCGCGCGCGGCCACCATCCCGTATTGAGCAAATGGATCGAGCCACGGCAAAAGTCGCTCTTCAAAATGCTCTTCCGGGATAAACCCTTTCACCTCAGCCGCATTGTGATAACGCAGCGATGACGTATCGACCTTAGTGATCGGCCCGATGCCCGGTCGCCCGTGACTTAAAGCATCCCAAAAATCAGCGGTGTTATTTCCGAGCGCGGAAACAACACCGATGCCTGTGATTACAACTCGTTTCATTATATTAAGAATACCTATGCGGCCGGAACCGGGGGACTGGTCGGCGGCGGCGGATTAGCCATGATCGATTCGATGGCTTCGACGACCTCGGAAACGCTCTTCATCGACTGGACCTTATCGTCCGGCACGACCATGTCAAACTCTTCCTCTAGTTCGAATATGAGATTAAGGCCGTCTAGCGAATCGAGCCCAAGCTCCTCAAACGTCGTATCCATGCGGATATCCTCGACCGGCACCTTCTTAAATGTTGCAAATACGCGAATGACCCTCTGCGCAATTGTTTCGTCTGACATCTGTTTCCTCTTGCTTAAAATATATAAATACTAAAGGGATGAATTTATTACAGTCGGTGGGTATTAGTCAAAGGAGGTCGTCAAAACGGCTGCCGGGTAAAGTGTTGAATAAGGTCTCGGCTGCGGCCTGTGTTTACAGCACATAAGCCAGTCATAACTGTTACAAAACTCTTACAATCACGGCCTCGCAGAATTGTTAAGGTTAAGAGTGGGTGATAATTAGATCGCCTGCGACCATTGACCAAGGGGTTATCATATATGCAAAACGTAATCGAATTCACGCCCTCACGAGCCGGCAAATACAATTGGAACACGATTTTTTTTGTAGCGGCGTTTCATTTAGCTGCCATTGCCGCCGTTTTTACATTTAGCTGGCAAAATCTGGCTGCCACGCTGATTTGCTGGTGGATCGCGGCAAGTTGGGGGATCGGGATTGCGTATCACCGGCTATTGACGCATCGCGGATTTACCACATCAAAATGGATGATGCATATCTTAGCAACATGCGGCACGCTCGGGCTGCAATCGGGCCCGATCACATGGGTGACGACGCACCGCATTCATCACGCTTTTACCGAAACCGAAAAGGATCCGCACAGCCCGCGAAACGGCACCTACTGGTCGCATATCGGCTGGATATTCCGCGGGACGGCCCAGGCCCAATCGCAGGCGACCATGCAGCGATACTCGCCCGATCTGATGAAGGACCCATATTTGAGATTTTTGGATAATTATTATTACGTGACGACGCTTATGCTCGCTGCCGTCCTATTCGCGGTCGGCGGCTGGACAATGGTCGTGTGGGCGGTAGTTTTCAGGATCGTCGTGAGTTGGCATTTTACCTGGCTTGTCAATTCGGCGACGCATCTATGGGGATACCGCCGCTTCGATACACGTGACGATTCGCGCAATAACGCTCTGGTCGCAGCTGTCACGTTTGGCGAGGGCTGGCACAACAACCACCATGCTTTTCCGCGTTCGGCAAAGCACGGCCTGACCTGGCGTGAGTTTGACATCAACTGGATTCAGCTATGCATTATCGAAAAGCTCGGCCTTATCAAAAATGTTTATGCATACGACCTCGCGACCGAATCCGAGACACCAAAGGAACTTAAAATAGCAGCCTAAAAGCAACGACACAGAGATGGAGAGACGCGGAGACGCGGAGATTAAAATCTCTGTTTCTCCGCGTCTCACTTTCACCGCGTCGCAAATTTCCTTAATATCAAAGAGTGCGTCGTCGTAAAACAGCATTATTTTTCCTGATCCTGGGCATCAGCCTGTCGGTGCTGGCGATAGTGCTCAATATCACTTGGATTTTGCTAAATCTGCGCCAGGTTGCCCTGCTCGTTTTTGGCATAATATTTTTTGCCTTGATAATCACGGGCTTGATATTAAATACGATCTTTCTGCTGCGCGAGATTCGCCGCAACGAGCAGCACGATGCTTTTTTGAACGCCGTCACCCACGAGCTAAAGACGCCGATCGCGTCGATCAAGCTTTATCTCGAAACGCTCAAGGGCCGCAACGTTACTGAGGAAAAGCGGCAGGAGTTTTATAACACGATGCTCGCCGACAACCAGCGGTTGCTCGGCACCGTCGAACAGGTTTTGCTGGCGAGCCGGACACGCGAAAAACAGCGGCTTATGAATCTCGCCGAGATCGACCTCGGTGCTCTGATGAGCGAAACGATCGCGACGGTGTGCGAACAGCAGCATCTGGATGACTCGGCGTTCAGATTCTCGGAACCGGCCGAGAATGTCAAGGTGCTCGGCGACCGCGATGAGCTCCGCACAGCCATCGTCAATCTGCTCGACAACGCGATCAAATATTCCAACGGTGAGCCAAAGATCTCGGTCAGACTAAAATCATCTGGAGCTAACAAAGCCGAGATCTATATTAAAGATAATGGTATCGGCATCGTCCGCGCTGACCTCAAACGTGTATTCAAAAGATTTTACCGTGTGCCGAGCAAATCTATAGACGGGGCAAAAGGCACCGGGCTTGGCCTGCCGATCGTGCGGGCGATTATCGAAAAACACGGCGGCATCGTCCGCGCACAGAGCAAGGGCGTGGGTACGGGAACGACTTTTTTTATACAACTGCCGAGGACGTGAATCGTTAATCGTAAATCGTGAATAGGGTCAGAAAGCTCTTTCTATTTACTATTCACGATTCACTAATCACGATGAAAATCCTTATCGTCGAGGACGAACAGCATCTGGCCGACGGGCTGAAATTTAATCTTGAGGCTGAGGGCTATGAGGCCGAGATCGCGGCCGACGGCGATGCTGCGCTTGCCCAGGTTAACAAGACAAAATTCGATGCGGTCGTACTCGACGTGATGCTGCCTACTATCGACGGATTTGAGGTCGCACGCAACATGCGCTCGAATGAAAATTATACGCCGATCCTAATGCTGACGGCTCTTGGAAACCCGGCCGATGTGCTCAAGGGGTTTGAGGCCGGGACGGACGACTACCTGCCAAAGCCGTTTGACCTCGAAATTTTTTTGGCACGGCTAAATGGGCTTCTGCGCCGGCGGCAATGGCTTCGCGGCGAGTCGCGGGCAACCGATGTCGAGAGTGTCGTGACGATCAACGGCCGAACGATCGATTTTGAAAATCTCGAGCTCCGCAATGGCGCCAATCTAATTCACCTGACGCTGATGGAGGCCAAACTGCTCCGGTATTTAATCGAAAATGAGGGCCGCCCGGTCTCGCGAAAGGCCATTCTCGAGGAAGTCTGGCTTCTACAGGAAGACACAGACACGCGGGCGATCGACAATTTTATCGTCCGCCTCCGCAAGCATCTCGAGGACCAGCCAAACAACCCAAAGATCGTCCAGACCGTCCGCGGCGTAGGCTATCGGTTTGTCGGTCCCGCGTAGGTAATACTTATCACCCCTCCCTTGTCCCTCGTCGCGTCTCCGAGCTACATTTCCCCTGAGAAATCCCAATTAAAATAGCGCACTACGGCGACAACTGGAAAACTTACTGATTCGAGTTATAATCTAAACAATGGTTCAAATCCTTCAAGCATTCAAAGAAATGGAACGAAATCGGATAATCGACGGAGATTGCCGTGAAATACTTCCAACGCAGGAGACTGAAAGCGTCCAATGTTGTGTTACTTCGCCGCCATATTGGGGCTTAAGAGATTATGACCATCCCGGGCAGATTGGAGATGAGACTTCACCCGATGAATATGTAGCAAATCTTGTAGCAGTGTTCAGTGAAGTGCGTCGCGTCCTTTGTAAGGACGGAACAGTGTGGCTTAATATTGGCGATGGGTACGCGAGAAACGGCGGAACTGGCGGACATGGCCCGAATGCAATCGTAGGTAACACAAAGAAACTTATCCAGAAGCGTAATTGCAAAGTTCCTGATATTTGGGGTCTTAAAGATCGAGACTTGATGGGTCTACCATGGCGAGTGGCGTTCGCATTGCAAGAGGATGGCTGGTATTTAAGATCGCGTATTACGTGGGTGAAGAAAACGGCGATGCCGGAAAGCGTGAAGAACCGACCAACTACTTCAACAGAAGAAATATTTCTTCTAACAAAATCGCCAACATATTTTTATGACCCGAATGGTTTTCGTGAAGCAAGCGGAGCGAACCTACGTAACTTTTGGATTCTTGGGCCAGAGCCGAATGGCAACGGCCATCCGGCGGCTTACCCTCGCGAATTGGCCCGCCGCTGTATCTTGCTTGGTTCCAAACCAAATGATATAGTTCTCGACCCGTTTGGAGGTTCTGGCACTACTGGTGTAGCCGCAACTGAATTGGGCCGTAAGTCCATTCTCATTGAACTGAATCCAAACTATGTTGAAATCAGCAAGAATCGCGGAAAAGCAGTTCAGCCCCGACTTCACATGCAGACAATGGCAAAATAATTATGGCTAAAGCCCCCGGATCAAAGAAGCTTATACTTGAATTCTTTCTCAAGAACATTGGTGTTGTTCTAGAGTCCAAGCAGATACAAGAAGCGAGCGGCGGTGCTGTTGAATGGGCGAGACGCGTTCGAGAACTGCGCAATGAAGAGGGTTATCAAATCCTTAGTCACAAAGATCGGGCGGACCTGAAACCAAACCAGTATCTCCTCGAAACACCCAATCGAATTCCGGGGTTCGCCCGCAATATTTCAAAAGAAACTCGTGCTTGGGTTTTGGAACGTAACGGATATACTTGCCAGATGTGTGGGGTCGCTGCCGGCGATACCGATCCTTTTATTCCGACTCGAACAGTTCGCCTTACCATGGGCCACATCGTTGATAAATCTAAGGGCGGGAACGACGATCCAAATAATCTTAGAGCGGTCTGTACGAACTGCAACGAAGGGTTGCAGAACACCGCTTTACCGAAACCTGACACGGTATATCTTCTGGCCCAAGTACGCCGAGCAACTATTTCAGACCAGAAGATCCTTCTCGAATGGCTCTTGGGAAAGTTCAAATTGGAAACGAAATAAGAACAATAAAAAAATGAGCAATGCCGATGGTTGGAATGTTGCAGCGGCTTGGTGGGGCGCAATTGTTGCGACCATCGTCGCCATATACACGATTTATACGCGTCGCCGGGATGAATCCGTACGATTTAGAGTAAAAGTTTTTAGGGAACCGGCAGGGATCGGAATCGGCGAAGGTTTCATGACTACTCAGATCTCAGTTAGAAACGTGGGCAAGCGTACGACGACAATCGACAAGGTGCAAATCGAGGACTTATCATCAACCCCGCCTACGCTCTTGTCTTCAGTAGTGAGTGAGCAACAAACAACCATTGCCATTTGCCCTCGAGCCCGGAAATCCGTGGCAGGGCTTTGCAGAATATGACTTAACGGAGTTGATTGTTAGTCCGTTAAGAGAAAAAGCTTGGGTCTGTGTATATCACGCCCTTTCCGACATCCCTGTGCGCGCGAAATACTTACCTGAAACCAATTACTAGACAGAAAGCTTATAAACACTGACGGAAATGCGGTTTTGTTTGTTGCGGATGTCCGACGGCTCACGGTTTGTTATGCCTGGTCGCGGCGGCCGATCACACGTGGGGCGAGACGCCAGTTTTCGTGCAGTTCGAATCGCCAAAGCTCGACCTCGGGCGAGACGGAGCGGGCAAAAAACTCGTGCGTTGCGTGAAAACTCCACGCCGGTGCGGCGAGATAAATTAGAGCGGGTTTGTCGATTATCTCGCGTCCGTCAAACAGATCGGCCGCCGCGAGCACGCCCCGTCGTCGCTGTAGTTCGATCTTTCGCCAGTAATCGACGGCCTGAAATACCATCTCACGGTCGGGCTGCGTCTTTAGCTCGATTATTACGAGACGCCCGTCTTTGCGTAAGGCAAGCAGGTCAATCTTATCGTTGGACGAGCGAAACTGGTTGTAGATCGGTGAGAGGATGAGGTTGGCGTCGAGCAGTTTGATATTGCGGCGAAGGATCGATTCGAGCCATGCCTCGGGCGCCGTGCGGTAGTATTCGTGACGCTTATTCGGGGCATTGGATGAGCGGTTTAGTTCAAGCAGCCAGACCAATTCTTTCAATTCGTCCCAGTTTTCGTTGGTGAGGATTCGTCTCTCGCGACGGGCGCCAAACCACGCATTTTCCCGTCCCATCATCGTCCGGACGCGTGCGAACGGCAGACCCATAAACCGCAGCGTCTCGCCTTGTTTTGAGTAAATTATGTCAATCTTGTCGGGCGAAAGACCAATGATTCTTTGAGCCGTCTCGCTCGCTCCGGATCTTTCGGGAAGGACGATTTTTTTTGGTTTTTCACGCCAAAGCTCACTGATCTTTCTTTTTGATAATAAAACAAGCCGTGGCGGTTCGTCCTTGCGGACAATCTCGACGACATTGATCTTGATCTTCCAACGCTCGGTCAAAAGCGTGTGCAGCTTTTGCGTGTTTTTGGCCTGCCGTTTTTCGCAGATTATCCAGATGTCATTGACTGGTTTCTTTTTTCGCAGGCCGAGTTTTTCAACCCAGATCATCGCGGCTGTAAAGACGGATTCGACTGTGAGCGTCGAGGTCACGTCCGCGATAGCGGCCATCGGAACTTTGTCGGCGGTCTCGAAATTGATCTGCGCGAGACGGCCGTTTTCGGTATTGAGAGCGACGCGGCCTAGACGCGTGCCGGGAAAATTAGCTGCAATAAGACCGGCGATCTCATTTGCCCTGGTGAGCCTCGCGAGTTCGATCTCAGCCACAAGTTCTGAGGCTCGAATGCGCGGCACGAGCCGCATCGACTCGCGTCCGCGGGCAAAAGCACCGGCCACGTCGATCGTGATCGAGTTTTCCTCAAACGCGAAACCATTTAACCGCCACGAATGAAATCCTTTGTCGTCGAGAAAACCAAAATGGGTCTTTTCAGCGTCTTCGACAATCTCGATCTCGCTGGCGTAGAGCGGAAAGGTTTTGCCGTGTTCGCGCACGAGCAGCCACTCGTGATGGCCGCCGAGATGTTCGCGTAACTTATCTGCATTCACCATTTATAGTTTGCCGAAAAGTATTTTATCATCGCCCGCGTCCAGTCGGCATAGCCCTGTTCGGACGGGTGGATGCCGTCGGCAAAAAAGCCCTCGACCCGCACATCGGCGGGTTGCGGATAGTAAAAAATGCGATCCATCTCACGCGTAAATTCACGTATATTCGCGTCGTGCATTTTCGACAATTCCCAGAGGATCGTCTTGATCGGCTGCGGCATTATCGGCGAATAGACAATCATTGGGCAGTTTGAGATAAAGATAACCGCGTCGGGATTTTTCGACCGCAAAATTTCAAGCAGTTCGGTCATATCGCGCCGCCATTTTCGCGGGCTGGAGAGCTTCATCACATCATTGCCGCCGAGACCGACGAGGATGTAATCAAACCGCTCGTCAGGCATCTGCGGCAATAATTCGTCGATCGTCCGTCTTGCCGTCACGCCGTTTTTGCCAAGGACTTTCCATTCAACAGGACGTTTAATATGCTCGCTAAGACGCAATGCAAACTGCCCCGCCAGAGCGAGATCATGTGTACCTGCGCCGAGACCCGCGACGGTCGATTCGCCAATGACGAAGAGTTTTGCCGTATTGTTCCCCTCGCCAACCACGCCGGTTTTCGGCCCCTCTGCATCCGGCAAAAGACCGACCTTCCAACGCGTGATCTGTCCCTGAGCGAATAAAAACGGTGCGAGCGGTGCCAATGCCGCCGCTCCGATCATAAAACGCTGCTGCCACACGCGTAAATTATTGCCGTTGTTGTCCATCCGATTCGTTATGTTAGAATTTAAAGACTCGAATGTTTTTGTCAAATCCCCGTCCATTTTTCCTTCTCACCATTTCTTGCGTGATCTTTTTTCAGGCCTGCGGCTCGTCGCAGAGCAATGTGAATTCGCCCGTTTCGCTGCCCGGCGAGACAAAGAGTGAGTTTCCGTTCCCGACAAAAGAACCTGAAGTTTATCAGGGAGATTTTGTGATCGGAGATCGGGATGGCGAAAGAATAAATTATCACCACATTGCTCGAAAAGGAGATAAATGGCTTATCGACTATTACCATTATAACGAACCGGGCGTCACTTGGTTGCACACAGATAAACTTTATTACATTGACCATAAAAAGAAGCTCTTCACAATTAACGAAGGAAGTTACCCCGCCCTTGACGATGAGACTTTCAATTTTTTCAAAGGAAAAGAATATCGTGAATTTGACGAGATCGGGCGCGAGGGAAACCTAATAATTTACGGGGTTCGTGAGTCCGACGCTTCGAAGGGAGCCATACTCATCTATATTGATCCTGCCAATGGAATGATCATGAAGCAGGAATTTAAGAGCCGGAACGAAAGTGGAGTCGGGTTTCATCTAGACTATGTTTACGAGGTGAAAAATCTCACTTTCGAGGTCGATGATGGCTTATTTGCGATTCCAGAAGATTATCGAAAAGTTACGTGGGCCAAATTTCCGTTCGATAAGATAGCCCTTTAAATATACCGTGGTTGGGAGATAAATGAACGACACAAAACCCGTAATTGATATTACTGATATTACCGACGAGCAACTCGCATATGCCGAGAACGCGCTGCACAGCCTGCCGTTTGCAAAGATGATCGGCATGAAGCTGGTTGAATTGCGACCGGACGAAGCCGTCATCAGCATCGAGATGCGTGACGATTTGCGGCAGCCGAGCGGCGTTTTGCATGGCGGTGTGACGGCGACTCTGATCGATACGGCGATGGCATTTGCAGTGCGGACGCGGCTTGCGATCGACGAGGCGACTGCGACGATCGACCTGACGGTGCATTACCTGCGGCCGCATATCACGGGCATATTTACCTGCACGGCACGGGTCGTGCGGGCGGGAAAGCGTATCTTCACCGTCTCGGCCGACGTTCATAACGAAGAAGGAAAGCTGATCGCGACCGGGCTTTCGACCTATACGAAAGTATAGCCACCGATTACACAGATCGAACGGATAAAGTCAACAAAATCCTTATCTGTTTGATCCGTGTTATCTGTGGCCAAATCATATGGAACAGTTACGAAAATTCGCCCGATATTTTAAGCCATACAAGTGGACGATCCTTGCCGGGATTGGGTGCATTCTGGTCTCGATGGCGTTCGGGCTTTTTGTCCCGTATATGGTCGGTCAGGCGGTTGACGATCTCGGTAAAGGCATCACCCGCGACAAGATAATTTACTATCCACTCGTCATACTCGGCATCAATGCGATGAGCGGTGTTTTTCTCTTTCTACAACGGCGTTTGCTGATAAATACGTCTCGGCACATCGAGTTTGACATGCGTCGCGATTTTTACGCGTCGTTGGTAGATCAGCCGGCCAAATATTTTCACGCCAACCGCGTCGGCGACCTGATGGCTCGGGCGACCAACGACCTCGCCGCGATCCGACAGATCGTCGGGCCGATGATCCTCTACAGCTTTCAGGCGATTTTCGCTCTCTGCATAAGCTTACCGATCATGCTCAATATCTCGGTTAAACTGACGCTGCTGCTGCTGATCCCGATGCCGCTGGTCACGCTGACGGTCAAATTCCTCGGCGAACAGATCCACCGGCGATTTGAAAAGATACAGGAATTTTTCTCCGATATTTCGGCCCGGACGCAGGAAAATCTCGCCGGCGTCCGCGTCGTGCGGGCCTACGCCCGTGAGGAATCCGAGATCGAGCAGTTTCAGGTGCTCAATCGCGAATATGCCTCGCAAAACCTGCGGCTCGTAAAATATGCCGCGGCGATGCGGCCTTTGCTTTTCTTTTTCATCGGCCTCGGCTTTGTAATTATTGTTGCGGTCGGTTTGCCGATGGCCGTTCGCGGCGAGATTACGGCGGGTGATTTTACGGCCTTTATCCTGTATCTTCAGCGGATGATCTGGTATCTAATCGCCCTCGGCTATGTCGTCAATCTCTACCAACGCGGCACCGCCTCTCTTAAACGCTTTAACGTCATCCTCGAAGCCGAACCGGTGATAAAAGACTCTCCAGAAGCCCGAGAACGCTCGCCCATCAAGGGTAGGATCGAGTTTCGAGATCTCAATTTTTCATACACGGGCGGAAACGCGAGTGTGAACGAGCGTGCCACTACGGAACAACCCGCAACGCGAGGCGTATTACACAACATCAACCTCGTCATCGAACAGGGCAAAACCGTCGCGTTCGTCGGCAAAACCGGCAGCGGTAAATCGACGCTTATGAGCCTCGTCCCGCGTCTGCTCGACGCACCCGAAGGCAGCGTTTTTGTGGACGACATCCCGATCCACGAATACCAGCTCGCCCAGCTCCGACGCTCGATCGGCTTTGTCCCGCAGGAGACTTTTCTTTTCAGCGACACGCTGGCGGCAAACATCGCGTTTGGAGTGGAGAGTCGAGAGTCGAGAGTCGAGAGGGTAGATTCTGACTCTCCACTCGTGACTCTCGACTCTCGACTAACCGTCGCCGCAGCGGCCACGGTGGCCGGACTCGCCGACGATGTTAACGAATTTCCCGGCGGTTACGAACAGCTTGTCGGTGAACGCGGCATCACGCTCTCAGGCGGTCAAAAACAACGTGCTGCAATCGCCCGTGCCGTCATGCGCGATCCGCGAATTTTGATCCTTGACGATTCGCTCTCGGCCGTCGATACTTACACCGAGGAAACGATCCTTCACAACCTGCGTGACGTTCGCGAAAATCGCACCACGCTCATCGTATCGCACCGCGTCTCAACCATCCGCGACGCCGACCTCATCTGCGTCCTCGCCGAAGGCCGCATAATCGAACGCGGCACCCACGCCGAACTCTTACGCCAAGACGGCGAATACGCCGACCTCTACGAACGCCAATTGCTTGAAGAGGAGTTAGAGGCGACGGATTGAGAGTAAACTATTGGAAATCCCTATTTTGGGATGTTATTAGACGTTTCGAATAAGTTCGTCCATTTTTTCAAAAAGTCGTTTGCCATGATACAGAGCTTTAACTTTTTCAGGGCGGACAATCTCAATAACTTCATGCGCTTGACCATGTTTGTAGGATCCTCTTTGGGCATTTCTGGTCGCCCTTTCTAGGGCATGATTGACATCGTTTTTGGATCGTGTCTCTAAGTTTGTTTTTGGTAGACCACGAGCGTCAAAGCCCTTTCTAAAAAAACTTTGAAGCGCATCTTGGTCAGTAAGTAACCACGTTTCCACAAAATGTGCCATTAAGTATAAATGACGTTCCGAAGCCCAATTTGGCCGCTGCCACCCGTCACCGGGTCGATTTCTTACAACTTCCCAAACCGGAACAGAAGACGGAGCGTCGGTTTCAGCGTCAACAAGAAGCACACATAGATCATTTGGGAATTCATTCCTGTAGTCCTTAAAACGCTTGAAAGTGGCCGCCCTATCTTTTCCCCGTACAATTTCGAGCGTATGGTAACCATTGGCCTGTGCTAAATCGCGAAGTTCGCTCAGAAAACGCCCCCATCCACGACGAAAATCTGCGTCTGCTGTTCTGCCGGTTGCCCCGCCTTCTACGTAAATACGAACTCGCCGCTTCAAAATCTATTACCTCCAAGCTCTCCCGTTGTCCAAAGTTCGCCCAGACTATGCTTATCAGCCCATTCTTTGTATTCTTTCTGGTCGAAGCGTCTGACTGATGAGCCCGAGATTCCAGAATCGAATGCGAACAGGACATCGAAGTCATCTTGTAAAGCGGAAAGAAGGTTTTCCGAATGTGTTGAAACGATCAACTGTGTTTTTGAAGAAGCATCGACGAGCATTCGTGCAACCATCCGAATCATGTCAGGATGCATCCCTAACTCTGGTTCTTCAAGGCAAATTAAAGGAGGAGGTTCGGGCTGTAGAAGGATCGCGGCGAGTGCAAGGAAGCGCAAAGTACCGTCTGAGAGTCGTTTTGCTGGCAAAGGCGTATCATACGGTTTCTCGTAAAGTTCCAAGCCTACCCTGCCGAACAAAATGCGAGTAACAAAGTCTACGTAGGTTTCCTTAAGATCTTTCAACAGAATTCGTATCTCATCATGGGCCGACGTTTTTTCTAAACCGTTCAAAACAAGTGCCAAATCGTCCATAGACTCGGACAGGGTTACACTCGAGCGGCTGGAAGGCGTAGCCTCTCTAAGCGAAGAATTCCGTCCGAAGGACCACTCAGAGTAAATTCTAATACTTGAAAACAGACTAGCTAGCCCAGTAATCTCAGGATACTGACCTACATCTCGTATTTGAGCGAGGATAGACTGGTACGCATTATATTCCTTATTGCCCAATGTTCTTTCGCGCCTTCGCGCTTTGGATGACTGGGTATAAAGCGTTGCGCTTCCATCATATCCGCCTACAAAATAAAACTCGGTGTTTGAACCTTTTGGACCTACTTTTGAAAGTGTCTCTTCAAGCGGAGCCCTGGACCGAATTGCCGGGCCGAGGCGAATTTGATGTCGAACCTTTTCTGCGCTTTCAGCGATTGTTGCCGTAATCTGAAGAAACGCCGTTCCGGCTTTCCTGTCGCTACCCCTATATATCCAATCCTCAAATCCTGAGTCCTTGAATACGTCCTGAACGTCAAACGGGGCGTATCTAAATATGCGAATGCAGTCGATTAAATTTGATTTACCCGATCCATTTGGACCAACGAGAATATTTAGGCGACCAAATACAAATTGAATTTTTTCGGCGAAAGAAAGCAATCCATCAATTTCCAATTCGTGGATGGCCTGAGTTGTAATATTCTCACCCAAATCTGAAGTCGGGTTAAGCAAGTCATCAGTCGTCAAAAAACGCACCTTTGTTTTAGTTCGTTTTGGACTAATTCTAAGCGATGAATCGTTTCTACTACTCATATTTGTTCGAGCCATTCAATAGACCATTTTGACGCCCGATCCAGTGTGAAAAGCGTATTGAAGTCATTTGAAAACTCAACATTACGCTGGCTAGAGTAACCAAATTCATATGAAAAGACTTCAATCAAGTCGTATATTGAGAATGAATCATCGATCAATCCATAATCGCGGTAAAGATATATCACCAAATCGACTGCCGATATCTGGTTATTGAAAAGTAAATATTTAAAGGCTTTTATGGCATGGTCGACTGGCAGAGAGTACTCTTTTTTTACCGTGTCAATTTCTACCACTTGCCTAAATGGCTGATCGGATCTCAAGGAACTCGGCGCATACGACCCGGCAACATTTTCATTAAGCCATAAGTTTTGAGGACTAGCCTTTTGCTCTGTGAATGGCTTAATGTAAGGTTTTCCGAGAGGATGATTCTCTACAAGGAAATACTCGTTGAAGAAACTTCGAAAATCAGGTTGCAAATCTTCGAATCGCTGAAGCTCCGCCGCTTGCCGTTGTAAACACAAATAGCCAGGAAATAGCGTATGAATACGGCGCTCCCGCAAACGGAACAAGGACTCCGAGACGACCCCCTTTTTTATCACATATGTATTCATTGATTTTCTTCAACCTGAGAAATATCAAGATCAACACCTATTGCGGATCGCCCCATTCTCGCCGCAACATCGAGGGTTGTTCCGGTACCCATAAACGGGTCAAACACGACCCCCGGCTCAAATTCCGCGTCACATTCGCATTTAGTCCACCCGCGTGATTTTCGTTTCGCAAATGTAAACTCTCTAAAATACCCACCAAGCATCTGCTTTGCTTCCAATGCAAGTTTTCTAACAGAATCTGAGTTCCGATCAGTTCCATTTTGAACCATGCGAGCTTTGCCCGCATCAGAGATGCCAGTGGCTTGTATCGCAGCTATGTGTTGTGCAGTTAAATTCTTTTCCTTCGCGATCTCCAAAGCCCTTCTAGCTTGCGGTCTATTTGGGTCAAGTTCAGCAGTTCGCTCCACAATTCGTGATCGCGGTTCACCACAACTAGTGCATATTGCTTGCGGACAACCCAACGTAACAATCCTTTCAACAAGTTCACTCGGGAACGGTGCCAAGTGTTTTCCTAAGTTCCGTTCTTGGGCGATCTCCCAAACATCGCCCGGATTGGCCCCCGTCCCGGCACGACTATACTTTTCTGCATATCCGAACAAATCATAATAATATCCGTTTGTGGCAAAATGAAGAATATATTCATGACGTCCTGCGAGTCGATCCTGTACTGGATCAGGCATTCCGCCTTTCTTAACCCAAATAATGCGATTGCGCAATAGCCAATCTGCCCGGCGAGCACTTGCTTCAACTAGACTTGGGATTCCTTGAAGGCTCTTGTGCCAATAGGTATCACCGATATTAATAAAAACCGAGCCAGTTGGACGCAAGACCTTTCGCCATTCGTCCATGGCTGAAATAATGGCCGCAACATATCCCTCGGCAGTTGTTTCCTGCCCTATCTGTTCATCAATACCATAATCTCGCTTTCGCCAGTAGGGCGGTGAGGTCACAACTAAATCAATTTTTTGGTTTCCTAAGAAAGAAAGGTGACGAGCATCGCCTTTGTGGATGCGCCGAAAAGGCATATTTACCCCATCAACCAGTAAATCGCTCGAAATCCCGTCGAATAGTGGGTTTGTTTTAATTGAATCCATATAATCTAATTAACTTATCAATTAAGTGACAATTTCCACTGCAAATCTCTGATAATAATATGCCAGTTACCTTCGATTACTCAAACTCCTGTCACAAATAGGCGTTGCTATCGTTTTGCCCCTGGTTATGGTTAGTGCATTCCGACGATACACCCTCTGGCGTCGTTTAACGGTGACGGTGGTTTTGAGGTCGAGCATCAGGAGGCCGTCATTGTCGATGTCGGGCGGACGAATTTTTCGCCGACAAAACCGGGCCGCTACTTCCGTCTTTTGCGGGGCGACCGGGTGGCTATTGCCATGTATTTGAGTTCGAGCAAGAGGGCGCCCTCTTCGTTTATGTCGGGCCGGATGAATCTTTCGGTCCTGTCTATGCATATTCCGAAGTGGCGGAAAAACGGCGTGGCGTGAATCGAAAAACCCTCTCTCTTTTCCCTGACGGGGAATGCTTCGGGCATTCGAGGGCTGGCCGGCTGGACGGCGATAATTTCCTTTGCCCGGTTAAAATGAAGATAGACCGCTTGCGGACGGCCAAGAAGCCGGTGTGTATTGTTGTTCAAGTACAAGAGGCCCTTCTTTCCGATAGTTACGTGAAGCCGGTCACGCGAAGCTAGGGTCGGCCCGCCGTGAAATTTTTCAAAATCGCTGTCGATCCTCATAAGATTAAATGTGCCGTATAAGCACGAATGTTGCAACAATAGCACAATATTTCGCCGATGTCAAGAGCGATCTTTTGCAGAGGCAGCACGTTTGATAAATCAAGGCCAAAATGGACGGGATCGGGAGTGGTTTCGGTAGATGGCCGCTATGGGCGAGTTGGAAAATGTGGAGCCTAAAGCGGTCAGGAAATGTGGTTATATGGTCATACGAAGGACTGAAATGGTCTGGTCTGGGACGCGCTTGTGACGGAAAAAAAACCGCCCCGATCGATCGAGGCGTTTTTTTTTATTAAAGGGAAATGCCCCTTACTTTGTGCGGGCTTCTGCCACAATTTTCATTGTGCGGAAAAGATCTGAACGCTTCTGCGGCCGAATCTTCGTGCCTCTGAGCAGCCGGGGACCCAGATGTCTACTCTTTTGCCCTTGATGGCACCGCCTGTGTCGGAAACTGTGTAGGTTCCGCTCCATGGGCCGGCGCTGATGTAAACCTTTGAGCCGAGTTTTAAGACTCTCGGATCGGCGGCAATGAGGCCGCGGCGAACCGCTTGTCCGGTTGCCGTTCGGCCCGAAAAGCAGTATGCTGAGGCCGAAAATGCTCCGCGGCTGGCGCCTTTGGCTGTGACTAACACGGTCTTTTTGACCAGTTTTTTATCGTCGTCATCCTTGATAATTAAATTATTATCAGAAATATTATTTTCAATTTTATTATGCGAATCATTCGCTATAGCGAGAGTGGTTTCTGCCTTGGTCTGTGCGTAAATAATTGCAACGAACAGTAACAATAGCGACAGTAACGCGCCTCCTCTAACGAGATTTTTCATTATTCTTCTCCAGTTATTCGTACCCCGCTTAAACGCAAAAATAGTGTCTGGGATTTTGGTCATCAGCCACTGCTCATAAAAACGAAGACTGTTTCGGTAAACTTATTTTCACCTGTTTTCGAACCCTGGCGGCCGAAACATATTAAGATGTTACCACTTTAGATTGCGGCTGTCCACCCCGCTAAAAACCGCAAACCCTTATTCTATATGCAATTGCTGAAATGTAAGGGACTTACGCGTGTATTTTTTTTTAGTTTTTGATAGACTTTCAATGCTAAACGAGCGTATATTGCGTAAGGTCGGCAGAGTGGTTTTTGACGGACGGATCCCAATGAAAAATAACATACAAGACAGACGCGGCGGCGAACGATATGTGATCTCTTTTCCAATACGTGTCCGTTGGAAAGGCGATGACGGCAAGGAAGTAATCCAAGAGGGACTGACCGACAACATCGGGCCGCATGGGACGCTCATCTATCTGCCGCGTCACCTGCCACACGTCGGCAGCGTGGTCAATCTAACCGTGACCGAGAATCCTAAAGACGAAGTAACGGTAAAAGCCCAGGTAATCCGGCTGGAACGCAACGCCGCCCATCCACAGGTGGCCCTCCAGTTAACCGACTCGATGCGGGAATGGAAGAAAAAGGTTTGGGAAGCGGCCCGAGCGGTCATCACCACCCAGGAGCCGGAGGAATTTGACGATTGGTAGTTTTGAGTAGGCAGTTGACGGTTTGCAGAAAGCAGTCGCTGCGCAATTATTAAATTGACTGCCTGCGGCTTTCTGCTAACTGTCAATAATAGATTATAAATATGCGAGTTTTAGTGCTTGGCGCCGGACGTATGGGACACGGCGCCGTTTTTGATTTGATACACAATTCGCCGGATGTCGAGAGCGTGA
The DNA here is from genome assembly GCA_038226395.1 of Pyrinomonadales bacterium. GTDB lineage: Bacteria > Acidobacteriota > Blastocatellia > Pyrinomonadales > Pyrinomonadaceae > OLB17. The sequence continues at coordinate 21,719 of JBBRQM010000059.1, forward strand.
CGGTCGCGGATTTTGATCTCGCAAAGGCTGAGGCAGTTGCTGTGGCTGTTGATGCTTCGCTTGTTGATGCACGTCAGATCGACGCGGCTAATTACATTGACGTTGTTGCTCTGATGCGCGGCCACGACTCGGTGATCTCGTGTGTCAACTATTGGCACAACGTCGCTTTGTCGAGAGCCGCGATCGAAACGGGTGCAA
>JBBRQM010000060.1:0-21449 GCA_038226395.1 Pyrinomonadales bacterium
AGTATCGCCGCCGTTTCGGTCATCTCGACCATGAATGTCGACCGGCCCGACGCGAGATCGTCCGACGCACCTACGCGCGTCCAGATGCGGTCGAGGATCGGCAGATGCGCTGACGAGGCCGGGACGAATGAGCCGATCTGAGCAAGTATCTGGATCAGAGCGACCTGCCGAAGGATCGTCGATTTGCCGCCCATATTTGCCCCCGTGATGATCAGCAGCCGGTCGGTCGAATTGTTCATCAGCACATCGTTTGGGATGAACGAATCTTTCAGAAACGCTTCGACGACCGGATGGCGGGCGTTTTTTATGGTGATCTCATCGCCGTCATGCAGAACTGGGCAGACGTAATTCCGCTTTGTGGCGGTTTCGGCCAATGCACACAGTGCATCGAGCGTCGCAAAGGCCCGGGCGGTCGATTGCAGCTTACGCGTTTCTCCGCAAACCTGTGTGCGAACCTGTTGAAACAGTTCGCTCTCGATCTGGAGGATGCGTTCCTCGGCACCGAGGACTTTTTGCTCCCATTCCTTCAACTGCGGTGTCGCATACCGCTCGGCGTTGGCAAGCGTCTGCCGCCGCTCGTAATCGTCGGGCACTCGCGAGACATTGCCCTTCGAGACCTCGATGTAATAGCCAAATACGTTGTTGAATCTGATCTTAAGATTGGAAATGCCTGTCCGCTCGCGTTCCTTTTCCTCAAATGCGGCAATGGTTTGCTTGGCCGAGGCCGAGATCGAACGTAATTCGTCGAGTTCGGCGTCAAAGCCCGAGCGGATCACACCGCCGTCACTCAAGTTCACTGGCGGCTCGTCGCTGATCGCCCGATCTATCAGATTGCGAATCTCAGGCAGTTCGAAAATATTCTCGGACAACACCTGCAAAAGAAGTGAAGAAACATCGACCAAAACGCCATTTACTGCCGGCGATTGTTTGATTGAACGATTCAATGCTAGCAAGTCGCGTGGGCTGGCTGTGCCGAGATTGAGCCGTCCAATCAGACGCTCAAGATCGCTCACCTCCTTTAGGAGAAACCGCAACTTTTCGCGTAGGATCGTATCCCATAACTCCGTCACTGCCGACAGCCGTGTTTGTATCTCGCTGCGTTTTAGAGACGGCCGCAGAAGCCACTGCCTCAAAAGCCGCGAGCCCATTCCGGTAACGGTATCGTCGATCACGCCAAAAAGCGTCCGGTCACTCTTCTGAGCCTGTGACTCGATAATTTCGAGGTTTCTGAGGGTCACGCTGTCGAGGATCATGTGATCCGTCGATTCAAAATAATTTATCTCCGAGATATGCCCGGCCGCCGTCCGCTGCGTGTCTTGTGCATATTTTAGGCATGCACCGGCGGCTCGAATCGCTTCTTGCTTCTGATCCAACCCAAAGCCGCCGAGTTCTTTGACCTCAAGCTGCTTTTTCAAAAGCCGGGCGGCGTTTGCTTCGTCAAAATCAGTGTCTTCGAGGCTGGTCAGCGTTATATTTGCAGTATTTGCCGCTCCCGATGATGCTCCTTGATCAAAAAGCGGCGGCGAATTACTATCCATTTCTCCAAACGAGCTTCTTACGAGCCTTTCCAGCGAACCCGGAAACAGTAACTCACGCGGTGAATGGGCCTCGATCTCCTCGCATATTTTTGTCCATGAATCGCTTCCGGTGATCTGAGTGGCTGAAAACTCGCCAGTTGATAGTTCGAGAAACGCGGCTCCGTGCGTTTCGCCGCTGCCGCAAACGGACGACAGATAGACAGGCTCTTTCGCCTCGACAAGCTGCGGATCGATCGCCGTGCCGGGCGTGATCACGCGAACGACCTCACGCCGGACGAGTTTTACTCCTTTTGACGGAGTTTCGGTCTGCTCGCAGATCGCCACCCGATAGCCTTTGCGCACCAGGCGGGCGATGTAATTTGACGCTGCGTGATGCGGGACGCCGCACATCGGGATAGGATTTGGCGAGTCCTTTTGCCTGGCGGTCAGAGTGATCTCAAGCTCGCGCGAGCCAACTATCGCGTCCTCGTTGAACATCTCATAAAAATCACCAAGCCGGAAGAAAAGTATCGTTCCGGGATAGAGTTTTTTGAGATCGAGGTATTGCCGAAGCATCGGCGTCGCATTTTCCATGGTGGTTTTGTCGCGTGAGACTCAAAGTTTAGCTAATATGCCCCAACTTTCAAAACGCTTGTTTTCAAAGGCTTTAACATTTGCTAAAATTACTGGTCGCATGTATTTTATCATTTCGCCGTTTTTGGCCGCGAGTCAAAAAAAGCGCAAATAAACGAGTTTCTGCCGAATGCAGTAATACAAAATCGGGAGAGTTATGAAAGAAGTAAGAAATATTATTATTTTCTGTTTTTTGACAGTTTTGGGAACGGTCGCGGCGCTGGCCCAGACGCCCACGAGAACTACGGCTCAAAATAGCATAGCGTCGGCAACACCGCAGACGAACGGACTGGGAGTAAAGGACGACCGTTACCTCATCGGGTATCAGGATGTAGTCGAAATTCAGGTTTTTCGTCACCCGGAATTATCATCAAGATATTCTGTCAGCGCCAACGGCACGATTATACTATTCCGATTGGACCACCCGGTTGTTGCCGTATGTAAAACGCCAGGCGAACTGGCGACTGATGTCGAAAATGCTTACAAGGAAAAATATCTCCGCGATCCGCAGGTAAACGTCGTAGTCGCCGAACAAAAGTCCCAGGCGGTTATGGTTATCGGTGCAGTCGTGCACCCAGGCCCCTTTTACTTGACACATCGCGTGCATTTGCTTGAGGCTCTCGCCACTGCAGGCGGCCCTAACAAGGAGTCGGGAACACGAATGCTGGTCGCCCGCAGCGGAAGCACTTCAAATTGCAAATCGAATGAAACTCAATCAGACGATAACACTAATGTCGCGCTTTTGGATTTCAAGATCCGCGACGTTCAGGAGGGGAAGGCTATCCTGTGGATGCAGCCCGGAGATGTAGTTTCGGTGCTCGATGCAGATGTCGTATACGTTTACGGCAACGTAAACAAACAGGGATCGATAACTGTCCACGATCCGATAACACTGACGCAGGCGATAGCATCCTCCGAGGGCTTGAAACCAGCTACAAAAAAGGATCATGTGCGTATTTTAAGACAAAAACCCGGTGCTCTCGACCGTGAGGAACTCGTTTTTAACCTCAATGACATCGACAAGGGCAAGGTGAAAGATCCATATTTGGAACCCGGTGACATCGTCGCCGTTTCCGAGGATAGGGCGTCCAAGATCATGCTGGGAATCACAAATACAATTAAGACTTCGGTTCCAAACGTGCTTTACAGGCTGCCGTAAACGCAATTGAAAGTATGAAAGAGTCGCGAGAGATTATTAAGAACCCAGTGGATGGGCCGGCCGGGCTTGAGCGTACGTTCGAGACAAATATTGCACCCGCCGGCAGGTACCCAGCGTATCGGGAAATTACCGGCCAGGATGGGTTCCAACTCGTCGATTACTGGCGGGCGATCCGAAAGCGGCTGTGGCTGGTCATCGGGATCGCTGTCCTTGTAACGACGCTTGCCGCTATCTACATGGCTCGAAAACCCAATATTTATTCGGCAAAAGCCGTGGTTCAGATAGACCCCGAGATGACCAATCCCGATCTGGTAACCAACGACCGGCAGCGGCCGTTATTAAACTCGGATCCGTCGTATTTTAACACCCAGTTGCAATTATTATTGAGCGATGGCCTACTGCGTCGAACGATCAAGGATCACAACCTCGATACGAACAAGGATTTTCAACAGGCAAAAACCGATATTTCGGTTTCACCGTGGCGAGCGATTCTAAGATCTATAGGATTAGCGACTGACGACCGAAAGAAGGATCCATCCGAGACAAGCTCCGCCGGTATAGCCGATTCGTCCCTTGCTTCGTCCGATGAAATTGCCAACGCCGTCCGCCTCGCCCCATATGTCGAGGTCATACATGCAAATCTTGAGATCAACCCCATTCGCGAATCGCGTGCCACGGCCAAAGATACGCGTCTGATCGAGATCAATTACCGGCACACCAATCCCGAACTGGCCGCATTTGTCGTCAATTCGATTGCCGAGACCTTTACCGTCGTAAATCAGGAAAAACGCACAGGGACGAGCCGAAAGACAAACGATTTCCTGCAAGACAGGATTGCCAGCCTCCAGGCGGAGATCAAAACCGACGAAGACAAACTCGTCGAGTCGACGCAAAATGCCGGTATCCTCAAAACCGAGGGCGAACAGACCATCGTGATCGACCGGCTGAGCGGGCTTAACAAGCAGCTGCTCGAGGCGGAAAACGACCGTAAAAATGCCGAGGCCAATTACATGACTGTCAGCAACTCGCCTGACAAGGTTAAGTCACTGGCCGAGGAACAGATGGCACGGTTTATTACCGAACAGGAAAACAATATTCGGAACTTGCAGTCCGATACTTTGAAAAAAATAGCCGATCTTCGTCAAATGCGGTCTTTGCGTTTGCAGGAGTATCAGGAAGGAGCTCCCGAGATCAGGGAGATCGATGCTCAAATCGCCAGTCTTGAGACGTCGATCGACAAAGCCGTCGCGAAGTTTCGAATCGATCTGGATCAATATCGTGACCGGACAACCAAAGGGCTGTTGGAAAATCTTAAGACTAAATATCTCCAGTCTAAGGACAAAGAGGAAAAGATCCGGGCAGATTTCAATAAGCAATACAACTCGGCTGAGGGGCAAAATCAAGCCGCCGTAAATATCAAGCTGCTGCAGCAAAATATCGATACGAATAAAGGCTTTTTGGACAACCTGCGAAAACAGGTTAGCGGCAATGATGTTGCGGCAAAAGGCTCCGATAATAATATCAGTGTCATCGAGATCGCGATCCCGCCCGATGCGCCTGTTTCGCCACGACGATTAATGACGGTCGCCGCCGCGCTCTTTCTTTCGACGATATTCGGAATGGGATTAGCTCTTTTTCTCGAATATCTTGACGACACGATCAGAACTACTGAAGATGTCGAAAACTATCTGCAACTGCCGGCGCTTGCCGCCATTCCGACTATCGATTCGATGCCCAAACGGCGGCTTTTGCTCGTCGGTGCTAATGACGATGAAGAAGAAGCTCCTCTTTCGCCTCTGCTGATCACGGCCGATCCGCGCTCGTCCCTCGCCGAAGCGTATCGCCATTTGCGCACCTCGATATTGCTCTCCACAGCCGGACGCGCTCCAAAATCGCTCCTTATTACATCGAATCTGCCATCCGAGGGCAAAACAACAACGGCCACAAATACAGCTATCAGCCTTGCTCAAACCGGTGCGCGGGTTCTGATAATTGATGCCGATATGCGGCGTCCCCGGCTTCACTCGATCTTTAATATTGGGAACGAAGAGGGGCTAAGCACGCTTTTGGCCAGCGAACTGGGTGACCGTGATATATCCAGAATAATTAAAAAGGACGAGAAAACAGATCTTTTTCTTCTGACGTCCGGTCCGATCCCGCCAAATCCGGCGGAGCTTATCGGCTCGCAGCAAATGGCCGCTTTATTGCAGACATTACAGGAAAAGTTTACGCATATCGTGGTTGATTCGCCACCCATCGCTTCGTTTACCGATGGCGTCCTGATCGCGTCGATGGTGGATGGGGTTATCCTCGTGGTTCACGCCGGTCGCAGCTCGCGGCAGATAGTTCGCCGTTCGCGCCAAATGCTGCAGGAGATCGGCGCCAAAATCTTCGGTGTGGTGTTAAATAACGTCAATCTGGGCGCTAAAGAAAACGACTATTATTACCAGAGTTATTACCACAGAGATAACTACGGTAAGAGCGCCGAAAGGGAAGACTAACCTCAACATCGATCATAACATCACGTTTTATGTCCCCTAAGACACATCCCGGTGCGGTTGAAAAGATCGATTTGTTTTTATTGCTCTTGGTCGTTCTTTTTCTCTATTTTTTACTCTTCAAATTACCTTTTCATCCATTTTTCCTGGAATCCGACCAATTAGTGTTCCTATACAACGCCGACCGAATGATGCAAGGCGAACATATGTATTCGGATTTTTTTCAATTTACCTTTCCAGGTGGTCAGGTGTTGTATTACTTGCTTTTTTTGATCTTCGGAACAAAGTTTTGGGTTTTAGGATTTGCGACGATTCTTGTGGGCGCGACATCGTTCTGGGTCTGTCTGAGAGTATCGAAACAACTGATTCGCGGGCCGTTAGCATATTTGCCGGCACTTCTGTTTGCATTTTTTGGGCTGCGATGGTTTGGGCTGGACGGTTCGCACCGAATGTTCAGCCCGCTCTTTGTTCTTTGCGCGGTTTGGATACTGCTCAAAGGCCGCAGTTATCTGCATTTGGCTGTCGCTGGCCTATTCTGCGCTCTTGCTTCGTATTTTACACAACAACGTGGCGTAGTTGCAGTCGCCGCACTGATCCTCTTTATCTTTGTCGATAATTATTCGCTGGGTTGGCAATTAAAACGCTTTTTTAAGGAAACACTGGTTATACTTATGAGTTTTGCGATTACCCTTTTGGTAATTTGCAGCTATTTCATCGCGACCGCCGGATTTAGTACTTTTATCTGGTCAACTCTGATCTATCCGGCAACCTATTATCACTTTCACGAACAGAATAATCCCGGTGTTTTTTTTATCAATCTGGGGAAAGCCTTTGCCGACACCGGCGCCGGAATCGGACCTTTATTCATTATTGTGCCAATCCTTTTTTATTCGTTCCTGCCTTTATCAATTATTGCGTTTTTCATTGTCTTTTGGCGGAACCGCCGAAAACATGACTGGGAATTTTGGCGAGGGCCAGTGCTAGTTGCTGTTGTGGGCGCATTTTTGGTGCTCAGCACAACAGCACCGAGCTATTCGAGACTTTTTCATATTTCCGCGCCGCCACTCATCCTCCTTTTCTGGATGTTGGGTTATTTTGCGTTATTTAGGAATTCGCAACGGTCACTCGCGACGGTTGTTGCTGCCGGATTGATTGTGTTCTCAATGCTTCAGGCATATAGAATTCAAACCCACTGGGATTACCTTGAAATTGACGGCCCGCGCGGCAAGGTCTATGCCCCTCGGGACGAACCGACGGAGCGTTATCTGTGGCTCAAGGATCACACAAAGCCGGGCGATTACGTCTTCGAAGTTTACGAGCCGTTTGTATATTTTCCATTAGGGCTTCACAATCCCTCTCGATTCACACAAATTGTTCCTACGGAATATACGCGACCGGAATTTGTTTCCGGTACTATAGAGGATCTACAGAAAAACAAGACGAAGTACATTTTGTGGGATAATACTTATAATAAGCCTGAAGAGGAACGTGCTCTGGGCGATCATACGGGACCTTTGGCGGACTTCGTCCAGATGCAATATTCTCCGATTGGCAAGATTTATAAAATAGATGGCCACCCGATACAGATATGGGAAATAAAGGCAAAGTAAAAAATTTGATCAAAAACGGCACCCGGGTGGTAAAATTCATCGACAGAATATGAGTGAACAAAAAAGAATTTTGGTAACGGGAGCCGGTGGTTTTATCGGCAGCCATTTGACGACCTACCTGAAAAACAAAGGCTATTGGGTACGCGGGGTGGATATAAAGCTACCGGAATTTGGTCAATCGTCCGCTGACGAATTCGAGTTGCTTGATCTCCGGCGCTGGGAAAACTGCCTCAGAGCTACCGACGGTGTCGATCAGGTCTATGCCCTTGCAGCCGATATGGGTGGTATGGGATTTATATCCTGCCATCACGCTCAGATCCTCTACAATAATTCGCTCATAAACCTGCATACGCTGGAAGCCGCCCGTGAAAATAGTGTCGGCCGCTATCTTTATACCAGCTCGGCGTGCATTTATCCCGAGCATTTACAAGAAGACGCAAACGTCCGCCCGCTCAGAGAGGAGGATGCCTATCCCGCCTATCCACAGGATGCCTATGGCTGGGAAAAACTAGTCTCGGAGCGGCTATGCATGCATTATATGGAGGATTACGGCATCCAGACGCGAACGGTCAGGTTTCATAATATTTTTGGCGAAAATGGCACTTGGGACGGAGGACGCGAAAAGGCTCCGGCGGCCCTGTGCCGAAAGATCGCGATAGCCAAACTTACTGGCAAGCACGAAATTGATATTTGGGGCGACGGCGAGCAAACCCGCTCGTTTTGCTACATTGACGATTGCCTCGAGGGCATTTATCGCCTGATGGCTTCGGATTTCGGAGAACCTATAAATCTCGGCCAGGATCGCATGGTTTCGATAAACCAGCTTGCCGACATTATTGCTGAAATTGCCGGAATCAAGGTCGAAAAACATCATATCGACGGCCCGGAAGGCGTCCGCGGGCGAAATTCGGACAACAGCAAGCTCCGCGAAATATTGGGATGGGAACCGCAAATTTCACTCGAGGATGGATTGGCAAAAACATATCATTGGATCGAGGGACAGATCGAGCAGAGTTTGTCCGCCGCACATTAGAATAATTGTCCTCCGCCCCGAGCCAATCCCCAGATGAATGATCGTCCAATAAAAGCGGCACTTGTCATGCCGGTGCATAATCGGCGTGACACTACGCTGCAGGCACTCAAAAGCCTCGCTAGAATCGACGCTAAGGGCTTATCGATTCGCATCGTCGTTGTCGATGACGGCTCCACCGACGGGACTACCGATGCGATCCGAAGCAAATATCCGGATGTTGAGATAATTTCAGGCGACGGGACGCTCCATTATGCTGCGGGCACAAATCGTGGAATTGAAGCGGCGCTCAAATGGGACCCCGATTTTGTTGTGGCGATGAATGACGACGCCGTGTTTCACGACCAGTTTCTTCAGAGGCTTATACATGCAGCAAAGCAAAATCCACGCTCTATTGTCGGTGCTCTTTTGCTGCTTTGGAATGAGCCGCATCGCGTATTTCAGATAGGACAAACCTGGAAAACTATTAAAGGCGGATGGGTTTTTCCCGAAGGTTTGACGGCATTTACCATGCCGGTCGAGGCCTTTGAGGTCGAGGGCATAGTCGGCAACTGTGTTTTATTTCCGGTCGAGGCAATCCGTGAATTAGGTTTGATGGATGAGCGGAAATTTCCTTTCGGGTGGGGTGATGCGCAGTATTCAGCGCGATTTCGCAAGAATGGTTGGCGGCTTTTGGTTGAACCGCGCTCTTACGTGTGGTGCGAGCCAAATACCAATCCAACACCGCTTCATCAGAGGCCTTTCAAAGAGCGGATAAATGTCTTGTTTTTTGATCAAAGACATCCTCTCAATCTCAAGCGCCAGTTCGACGCCCGTTGGGAATCCGCTCCGTCCAGGATTCAGGCTGTCGCCGCTTTTGCTGTATATTTATGTCAATTAGGATTTAAATCCGTGACCTCTATATTCAAGTCTAAATCAATACCTGACGCGGCGGTCTTGCACCACCTGTAAAATGTCCCGAAAAAAACGTAAATTTATCATTCTCTGGACATATATCGAATGGGGCGGCGCCCAAATCTACTTTCTTGCGATAATTAAGGCGGCTAGGGACCTCTATGACATTGTCGTGATATTGCCCCGAAACTCGATGCCTGACATACTCGCTTATCTCGATAATCTTGGCATTCGATACGAATTTCTGGACGCCTGCATCGATGGCGGGCAGGCTCCGACGCTAAGGAGCAAACTTAGGCGGCAATGGCGGCGCATACACGCTGAATTTGTGAGTTTTCGTTACCTGCTTCGTTACGATCTGAGTGATTGCATTTTGCATATTGAAACGGCTCCGTGGCAATCATGGTTACTTCTGACAGCTCTCGCAATGCGTTGCGCCAATGTGTTTGTCACGATGCATAATTTTCCGCCTGACACTTCAAAACTGCGGATGTTTATATGGAAATGTCGTTTGCAACTTGTATCCCGCCTTCCCGGTTTTCATATCTTTCCGTCAAATCAGGATACGAAAAACAGGCTTAAGGGCTGGGTATCGGACAAATTTTGGGCTAGTATGACGGTGACCTACACTGCCGTTAATCCTGTCGAGATCGCCGAGGCCGCCGATGCGGACATCGATATTTCGGCGATCAGCCGCCAGCACAATATCGTCGAAAACAAATTCCTCGTCCTCTGCGTGGGACAATTTATCGACCGCAAGGGGCGTTGGGTATTTCTCGACGCCGCTAAATTAGCGCTCAATGACGATAGAGATGTCGCATTTGCATGGCTGACGCCAAAAATTCCGGATGAACTTGATCTTGAGAAGATAAATGAATACGGGCTGAATGACAACTTTCAGATCGTCTTATCGGCATCCGCCGGTAAAGATCGTCTCGATGTGCTGCAATTCTTTCGCATCGCCGATGTTTTTGCCTTGCCAAGTTTCGTCGAGGGCTTGCCGATTGCCTTGCTGGAGGCGATGGCTCTGGGCATTCCAAGTATTTCAACCCACGTTTACGCAATCCCCGAAGCGGTGAAGACAGACGAAACCGGCATTTTGATCGAGGCCGGCGACAGCAGGGCATTGGCCGACGCGATCCTCAGGCTAAAAAGCGACGGCGAACTGCGGCGGCGGTTGTCAAAAAATGGCCGTGATCATGTTCTCGCTCATTTTGACGAGAGACAGGTGGCAAAGGCTGTTCTTGCATGTTACGACGCACCTTTTAACGACAAATGACGACGAATCACAAAGGCCAAACGGGGCGGAGCATTATCCGGAACGTATTCTACGGTTCGCTGACGTGGTTTTTGCCGTTGGGATTGAGCCTTGTCGCAACGCCGGTCATCGTCCGCGCGTTGGGCAATAAGGATTATGGGATATATGCGCTCGTTTTGGGTTTTATCGGCTACTCGTTTACTTTCAATTTTGGCCGCGCGATCACCAAGTACATAGCCGAATACCGCGTAACCGGCGAGTCGGACAAGATTCGTGACGTCATCTCAGCCAGTTTCTTTGTTAATCTCGTAGTCGGTCTGTTTGGCGTCTCTGTCATTTGCCTTCTCGCAAACTGGCTCGTTCGCGGCGTCTTTCATATCGAGCCGGAGGCACAGGACAAAACCATTCTCGCTCTCTATGTCGCATCCGGTATTATCTTTATCTCGATGATAAGCCAGCTCTTTAGCTCTATACTCCTCGGGATCCAGCGGTTCGATGTCTATTCCAAGATATACACCGCAAACGGTTTTGCTTTGATATCGGGAAATCTGGTTTTGGCATATCTGGATTTTAGCCTGCTTGCTCTGCTCTATTGGAATTTTGCCGTCCTGTTCATTTTTACGATCATTTACGCCATTGCCGCAAAAAAACTCGTGCCGGAATTTCGCCTCTCGTTGAAATTCCAGCGTGAAACCCTCGGGCTAGTGCTGCGATACAGCGCCGGCATTGTCGCTTATCAGATCCTCGCCAATGCACTCCTGCTATTCGAACGCGGATGGATCACCCAACGGCTCGGCTCTGAGAGCCTGACGTATTACGTCATTCCGATGTCGCTCGGAATGCAGTTACAGGCCTTTGTCGCGAGTCTCGTTTTGGTTATTTTCCCTTTGGCAAGCGAGCTTGGATGCGATCGGGAAAAACTTCTCCGGCTTTATATAAAAGCGACCAAGGTCATCAGTCTTTTTGTCATTTTTGTTATCGCGAGTGTTTTTGTCGAGAGCAAGCTGTTTCTGCGTCTCTGGCTGGGCGAGCCGTTCGCCCAGCAATCATCGAGATTGCTAATCATGCACATCATTTGTTTCGGTTTGATCTCGATATTGTCGATCTCGTGGCAAATGACCGAGGGCCTTGGTTTTCCGCATTATAATGTCGCGATATTCTCCGTTTGTCTAGTGATCAGCGTTTCGTTGATGCTTATTTTGACAAATGATTATGGAAATTTTGGCGTGGCGGTGGCCCGCCTTTCTGGATTTGCGACTATCTTTTTCTCCATATTTATAGTCGAAAGATTATTTTTCCGTCACATCCAGGCGCGTTTTTGGCTTCGGCTGACAGGCAATTTGGGGTTGGCGGCGATCGCGGCTGCAATTGCCGAATATCTTATCACGACTAATCTGCCGGGTAGCTGGCTGTCATTCGCACTGGCGATTTTTGCGGGTGGCGCGGCATTTTGTTTTGTTCTTTGGCTCTTGGATTTTATTACCGCCGATGAGAAACTTTTGATCAAGGGCGTTTTGAGCCGGCAGCGGAGCGGATAAAATGAAACTGGTTCAGAGAGTCGAATTTATTAAATCAGCCTGTGCCCGAAAACGCGTGCTCCATCTCGGCTGCACCAACTGGCCTTATACACAGGATTCTATCGACAAAGGAATGCTGCTGCATTTCGATCTCGAAAAGACGGCGGGCGAGCTTTATGGGTTTGATTTCGACCAGGAAGGCATTGACGTTTTAACCGCCGCCGGCGGCAAAAACCTGTACCGCGCCGACCTTGAGCAGCTCGACGACGTGCCGCTCGACATGACATTCGACGTCATCATCGCCGGTGAAATGATTGAGCATCTTTCAAATCCCGGTCTATTTTTAAAGGGAATACAGCGTTTTATGACGCCTGAGACGCGGCTAATTATAACGACGATCAATGCCTATTCCGCGATGCGTTTTTTTATTTACGGCCTGCGAGGCAAAGGCGGTGTGAACGAGCCGGTTCATCCCGATCATGTCGCGTATTACTCATACAAAACACTGAAACTGACACTGACGCGCGCCGGGCTAATCGTCGATGATTTTTGTTTTTATGATCTGGGGCCGGAGCATCGCCCTTACAGCCCCTGGTATTACAATCTGGTAAACGATGTCGCGGTGTGGTTTTCGCCGCAATTGAGCGACGGCGTGATCGCGGTTTGCAGGCTCGGAGAAAAGTAAGCGGGCGCGATTTCCATGAACTCTGCGGATAACAATTTATCGCCGGATAATGCACCCGTCTCAATGGCCGGCGCCCAAACCCACGACTCGGTTTTTGCCCTTATCTGCAAATATCTGACGCAGCCGTCCCTCGTCGCCGATCTCGCCGCCGGCGAAGGGGCATTTTCTATTAAACTTAGGCAACTCGGCCACCGCGTCGTCGCCGTCGATGCGGATGAGACGATTTGGAAAGTGCCGGATATAGATCTTCGCGTCCAAAACCTCGACAGCGAGTTTGCCTCGCAAATTGCCGACCGCGATAATAAGTTTGACGCGGTTGTTGCAATCGAGATCATTGAGCATCTGGAAAATCCATTCCAATTTGCCCGCGAATGCGCAAAATTGTTAAAGCCAGGCGGTCTTTTATTTTTGACTACGCCAAATGTGGAATCGGTTCATTCGCGTCTGATCTATTTTTATACGGGCCGCCTTAGCTCGTTTGGCGAATACGAAACCGTGCGCACCGCTCATATTTCGCCGATCTTTAAGTGGAAGTTGGATATGCTGCTAGAAGAGGCGGGTTTCGATACCATCTGCGAGGAATTTGACGAGTATGTATTTGGCGGGGATGCAAATTTTAAGGTCAGGCTCAGCGCGCGCCTTGCACGGGTCATCGCTCCTTTTGTAAAGGGAAGCAAAGGCGGACCCGGAAGGATAGTTGTAGCAAGCCTGCGGTGAGATTTTATACGAAATGTCGACATACGGATTAAGCAATATCGGTTTACAACCCCCGCGGCGCGGAAACCTGCTCATGCCTGTGCTCATTCTCTGGGGCATGGTCGTAATTCTCGCTTTCGGCTTCTTTTGGCTGGAAGACGGATTTGGCGGCGTCCTGAAAGGCTATTATCTGCTGCCTTGGGCAGTGGTGGCCGGAGCGATTGTTCTGGCACCGAGCGTCTATCTGTTTTACCGGGGCAATTTTGACCCCTTTCATCCGCTCGTTTTTCCGGCGTGGAGTTATGTGTTTCCAGCGCTAATTGTAGGCGCTTTCATTATTTCGTTTCATTTGGTGGATCCTTATTTTATGGTATTTATTGACGATCCGGAATACAACCTGCCGCTTAGCCTGGTTTATGTGGCAGTCGGATTTCTGGGTCTGACGGTCGGATATGCTCTGCCTGTTGGCGGCTATTTCGCTAGCATAATAGAACGGCGGCTTCCTGACTGGCAATGGGAGCCGTCACGCGTTTGGCTCGGCGGCTTTCTGTTGCTTTTGTTTGGCATCGGAGCAAATATCATTGGCTTTATGCAGGGCATAATGGGTTTTCAGCGGGTTACTGAGATAGGGATCTTCGACGGACTTTTATTTTTCCTGGTAGTTCTCATTAACGAAGGCAACATCCTCCTCTGGCTTGCTATTTTTAACGTAAAGCAAAAGAGCGCCGCCTTCTTTTCAGTCCTTGCCCTGCTTATTGCCTTTATTCCGTTTAAGGCCCTATTGATGGGCAGCCGGAGTAATCTTCTTGGCAGCATTTTCCTGGTCGCCATGGCGTTCCGTTATTCAGGACGGCGGCTCGGACTGAAGAATTCATTCATTTTTGGCGGATTGCTCTTTGGCGCGGTTTGCATAGGCGTCGTCTATGGCACCGCATTCCGCAATATCAAAGGCTCCGAGGCACGCATGAACACAGGTGAATATGTGGGGCAAATCGGGGCCACGTTTGATTATCTTTCGACAGAGGATCCTATGGTTATCTTCCAATCTAGTTTCCAGAGCTTCGCCGATCGTGTGGAAAATCTAAGTTCATTGGCCGTCGTAGTTTCCAATTATGAGCGTCTCGCCCCCTATGAAGAGAGCTACGGCCTAAAAAACAATATCGTCAACGATACCCTGACATCCTTTGTCCCGCGTTTTTTCTGGAACGATAAGCCTTCGACCTCCGACAACCGCGCATACAGCGACCTCTATTTCAATTACGGCGACAATTCCTTTGCGATCACGCCCTTTGGCGATCTTTTGCGCAATTTCGGCCCCGTCGGCGTTCCACTGGGGATGCTGGTTCTCGGAATATACCTGCGAATAATATATTCGACCCTTATCGATACGCCGAAACCCGCCCTTTGGAAAAAAGTAGCCTATCTGCCTCTGTTGGTAATCGTTTCCTACGAGGGATTTTACGCAGTCATCTTTCCGTCGATAATTCGAACGGTCTTTGTCCTCGCCATAAGCCTTTTTATCGTAAATTTAATAATAAAAGTGAGGGTCAAGGCAAATTGATCGGTCGAACGCTCCAACGCCGATTTGATCTTTCGCAAATGTCGGCTCGCGAATTGATTGCCAATACATTGTCGTAGCGGCAAGCCAAACGCTATAATTCTATCTTTCTCATGGAAAAGACTGTTTTTACAAACGGATGCTTTGACATCATCCATCCCGGGCACATCGATCTCCTGACGAGGGCACGTTCGCTCGGCTCGCGCCTAGTCGTCGGCATCAACAGCGACGAGTCTGTCCGTTCGATAAAGGGAACCGGACGGCCGTTTATCGGACAGAAAGATCGCCGCGAGATACTCCTCGGCCTGAGATCGGTCGATGAGGTCATCATTTTTGACGAATTGACGCCTGATCGGTTGATACGCGAGATAAAACCCGACATTCTGGTAAAGGGCGGCGATTGGCAGCCAAATGAGATCATCGGCGCCGATTTCGTGCTCGCAAACGGCGGCGAGGTTTTGTCTCTGCCGCTCGTCGAAGGGTTTTCGTCATCCGCTTTTATCGAAAAAATTCGCGGAAATATGCCTGATCGCATCGGCCAGCCGCCATCGAAAAACAGCGTGATCGATACCTCTCTCACCGAACATCTACTGCTGATTACAACGATTCTGGACACGATGTGCCCATCGATCGCCAAGTGTGCGGAATTGATCGCAGAAACATTCAAAAACGGCAAAAAACTGCTTTTATGCGGCAATGGCGGCAGCGCGGCCGACGCCCAGCACATCGCCGCTGAATTTGTCGGCCGCTACGAGGCCGAGCGCGTCGCTTTGCCCGCCATCGCTCTTACGACCGACACCAGCGCCTTGACAGCGATCCCTAACGATTACAATTTTGACCGAGTGTTTGCCCGTCAGGTTGACGCGTTGGCAAATGACGGAGACTGCCTGATCGCCATCAGCACAAGCGGTAATTCGCCAAATGTCATCGCCGCCGTTATGTCCGCGCGTGCAAAAGATTGCAAAGTGATCGGTCTCACCGGAGCCGGCGGCAAAAAACTCGCCGGCCTCTGCGACGCATGTATCGCTGTGCCCTCCAGTCGAACTGCACGCATCCAGGAAGCGCACATAACCATCGCTCATATCTGGTGTGAGATCGTTGAATCGCGGTTTTGCAAACCTGATAAATGAACATCCTCGACAAATTTACAAATGCCAGGATCCTCGTCGTCGGCGACATTATGCTCGACCGTTATTGGTGGGGCGATGTTAAACGCATTTCGCCCGAGGCTCCGGTTCCGGTCGTTGAGTTGAAAAAAAGCACCTACGCCGCCGGTGGAGCTGCAAACGTTGCGGCAAATGTCGCGGGCCTCGGTGCCAGCGTAACTCTGATCGGAGCGACGGGCGACGATGCCGAGGCAGCCACTCTCAACGACATTATTGATGCCCTCGGCGTCGAAACCGCACATCTAATTTGTGATAATCACCGCCCGACGACAGTGAAAACCCGCGTCATCGCTCACGGCCAACAGGTTGTCCGTGTTGACCACGAATCGACCGCAGAATTATCGCCCGAAGCCGAATCCGCCGTCTGGGAAAAGATTTCGTCCGTCTTGCACGATACCGATCTGGTCATCGTTTCTGATTATGCAAAAGGTTTGCTCACCCAAACGCTCCTATCGCGGCTGATCTCGACCGCAAAAGCCAACGGCAAAATTGTTATCGTCGATCCAAAAGGGAAGGACTATGCACGTTATCGAGGCGCCGCCTTGTTGACGCCAAACCGCCGCGAAGCCGCCGAAGCGTGCAATCTCGATCTCGACATGCCGGATCTCGTTAGTATCTGCGGTGAAAAATTACAAAACAATCTCGATCTTGAAATGGTGCTGATAACCCAAAGCGAGGACGGGATGACTCTGTTTCAAAAAGGGAAGCCGCCCGTCCAGCTAGCCGCCGCCGCCGTCGAGATCTACGACGTTACCGGTGCAGGCGACACGGTCATCGCCTGTCTCGGAGTCGCTTTTGCCTCCGGCCTTGATTTCCATGATGCTGCAAAGATAGCCAATCTAGCCGCCGGTCTCGTCGTCGAACAGGTCGGCACCACCGCCATCACGCGTAAAATGCTTGATCCTGCGATTGATACGATCTCTATTTCCAATGAAACATAAGGTTCTGGTCTATCTGTTCGGTTCGTTGGGAGATACCATTGTAGCAATTCCGGCATTGCGCGCCGTGAGGCGGCATTATCGCGATGCCGAGTTGGTTTTACTTCAAAATACTCAATCGGGCAATGTGGTAAAAGCGTCAGAGGTGATACCGGCAAATTTGATTGACCGTTACTTAAGTTACAGCAATGAACTAAGCGGATCGGATAAAATTTCGGGCTTTTATCATTTATGGAGGGCGTTGCGGCGCGAGCGATTCCAATCTGCGGTTTATCTTGTTATCAGCGAACGCCCCGCGCGCAGCGTCTCACGCGACAAACTTTTTTTTCGTCTCTGCGGCATCCGCGATTTTACGGGTTTTCATGCATTTTCGCCCGCAGAGCTTTATCCGGTCGATTCCAGCGGCCACCCGGCTATGACTGAAAATGAAGCGTTGCGAAAATTGGATCGCTTGCGGCGGGACGGCTTTGAGATATTGCCGGACGAGGACATGCGGTTGCCGTTTCTGACATTTTCCGAGGATGAGCTTGAACCAATAAAGATATGGCTTCTCCAACGTAGAAAGAATCCTGACTCGCGTCTTATCGCCATTGCGCCCGGCTGCAAAACACAAGCGAACGTATGGCCGCTCGAAAATTTTATCGAGATCGGCCGGAGGTTAATCGCAGATGAGAATTGCGAAATAATTATCATTGGCGGAAGCTCCGAAACAGAATTAGGCGATAAAATGGTCGAAGCATGGGGAACAGGGATCAACGCCGCCGGCAAATTTTCTGTCAGCGAATCCGCAATGCTGCTCTCGCTGTGCGACCGGTATGTCGGGCTTGATACCGGCACAACCCATCTCGCAGCAGCGGTCGGCATGCCGTGTTTTGCTGTCTATGGCGAGCGAAATAATCCCGGCCACTGGTTTCCGCTCGGCACGGGTAATACAGTCATTTTTCATCAGGTGAGCTGCGCCGGATGCCGCCTGTTTGAATGTCCCTTGCCCGGTCATCCCTGCATGACCGGCATCTCAGTGGAATCGGCGTGGCGAGAGCTCCAGAAATTTATATCTTCTGGCGAGCCGGACAATAATAATGCGACAATAGACTTAATCAGTTTATAAAATCATGCGTTTGTTGATCTTAGGCGGAAATGGAATGCTCGGACACAAGCTCGTGCAGGTGCTCGGGGCCAGACACGATGTCTGGACGACTATTCGTAGCTCGTTTGCTGATGTTGACCGATTCGGCATCTTCGACCGCGACCGCATAATTGAGAATGTTGACGTCACCGATCTCGCTTCAGTTCGCCGCGCCATCAAAACGGCAAGGCCCGACGTCATCATCAATGCTGCTGGCGTCATAAAGCAATTGCCAACATCGGACGATGTCATCAATACGCTCTCGATCAATTCGATATTTCCACACCACCTCGCCCAAATGTCGGATGAATTCGGCTTTAGGCTTATATGCATCAGTACCGATTGCGTTTTTGACGGCAAACGTGGAAATTATGCCGAAACCGACGAGGCCAACGCCCTCGATCTCTACGGTCGCAGCAAAAATCTGGGCGAAATCACGTCGGGAAATGCCGTCACGCTGAGAACGTCCATCATCGGCAGGGAACTCGGCACCGCCCACAGCCTGGTCGAATGGCTTCTCACGAGTAGAGGCGGCAAAGTAAAAGGTTACGCTAATGCGATCTATAGCGGCTTTCCAACAGTCGTTTTTGCCGATATAATCGAGAGCTTGATCGTCGAACACGCCGATCTGCGTGGGCTCTACCACGTCTCGAGCGGTCCCGTTAGTAAATACGATCTGCTGGTTTCGATCAACAAGTATTTTGACACGGGAGTTGAGATCGAGCGTTTTGAGGATTTTCGCATTGACCGGAGCCTCGATTCAGGCAAATTCCGCGAGGCGACCGGCTTTAAGCCTCAGCCCTGGAACGAAATGATCGCTCTCATGGCAAGCGATGCTGCGGCCAAATCTTATAAAAAATGAACGAATTAGACGGAAAGAGAATTTTGGTAACCGGCGGGACAGGATCGCTCGGGCAGACCCTGGTTCGGCGGATTTTGTCAGGCGAAATGGGAACGCCGGAGCGGATCACCGTATTTTCGCGTGACGAGGCCAAGCAGCATTACATGCGGCTTGAGTTTATGCACCGTGCGGCTGCGACCGACGATGTGATTTATCAAAATTCGCGCGCGGGGCTTGGTTTTCGGATCGGTGATGTTCGCGATTATTCCTCGCTGCTCGCTGCAATGCGTGACGCCGACATCGTCTTTCATGCCGCCGCCTTAAAACAGGTCCCTTCGTGTGAATATTTTCCGTTCGAAGCCGTTTTGACCAATATCCACGGCGCTGAAAACGTCGTTAAATGCATTCGTGAGAATAATTTACCAGTCGAGGCCGTCGTCGGGGTCTCCACGGACAAAGCCTGCAAACCCATTAATGTGATGGGCATGACAAAGGCTATCCAGGAACGAATCCTGATCGAGGCAAACCGCGATTGCGGCCAGACAAAATTCAACTGCGTCCGTTACGGCAACGTCATCGCTTCGCGTGGCTCGATCATCCCGCTTTTTGTCGAGCAGATAAAAAATGATCAGCCAATCACGGTCACTTTGCCCGAAATGACACGGTTTTTCCTGAGCCTCGACAAGGCGGTCGATACGGTTTTTGAGGCGATCCGCAACGGCGAACGCGCTCTGACGTTTGTCCCAAAGGTCGTCTCAGCAAGGATATCCGACGTTGCTCTCGCGTTAATGGGCGACAATAAACTGCCGATCACTTACACGGGCATCCGCCCTGGAGAAAAGATCCACGAGATCATGGTTTCCGAAGAAGAATGCTTTCGCACGGTCGAAAGCAACGGCTATTACGTCATTCTGCCTATGCTGCCTGAACTTAGGGTTGAAAAGGATATTACGCCAGCATTGACCAGCGAATACTCGTCAAAGGACAACAATCTCCCGGTCGATGCATTGCGAGAGCTGCTTCACGGCTCAAATGACGAGATAAAACGGTTTCTCGCGGCTAATTGACGCGATTCTTTTAATATTATGAAATTAATGACCATTTTCGGCACCCGCCCGGAGATAATCAGACTCAGCGTGGTTATGAAGGTTCTCGATCAGCATTGCGAGCATATCACCGTCCATACGGGGCAAAACTACGACGAGAGTCTGAGCGATATTTTCATACGCGATCTCGATATTCGCACGCCGGACGTACATCTCGGCATAAAATCAAAAAGTTTTGGCGAGCAGATCGGGCAAATATTATCTAAGATTGATGCAATCCTCGAAGAGCATCGGCCAGACCGCTTGCTGATCCTCGGAGATACAAACAGTGCACTTTCGGCGATCGTTGCCGCACGAAGGCAAATCCCCGTGTTTCATATGGAAGCTGGAAATCGATGCTTTGACGACCGCGTGCCGGAGGAAATAAATCGACGCATAATCGATCATTCCAGCTCGATCCTGATGCCCTACACCGAACGCAGCAAGGAAAACCTCATTCGCGAAGGCATCGAGCGGGATCGCATTTACGTCACCGGCAACCCGATCAAAGAGGTGCTCGATGGTTTTTCGGACAGCATCGAGGCGAGCGAGATTATGAAAGGCCTCGGCGTCAAGCCTTTCGAATATTTTCTGGTCACATTGCACAGGACAGAAAACGTCGATGAGGCGGATCGTATTAACAATATTTTTCAGGGCCTCGCGAAGGTCGCAGAAAAATTCGGCAAAGTCGTGCTCGTGAGCGTCCACCCGCGAACGGCTGAAAAGCTGGGCATATTTGGCATTAAAACTGATTCGACAAAGGTGAAGTTGTTAAATGCGCTTGGATTCTTTGACTTCGTCAAATTAGAGAAAAATTCGCTCGCGGTTTTGACCGACAGCGGCACCGTGCAGGAGGAATGCGCGATTTTTGGCATCCCGAATATTACTCTGCGTGACGTCACCGAGCGTCCCGAAACTATCGAGTGCGGCAGCAACATTCTCAGCGGAGCGGATGCCGAGACAATCGTCCGCGCCGTCGAGATCGCCATAGCACAACCCGCCGCATGGACGGCTCCACGCGAATATATGGCCGAAAACGTTTCCCAGACCGTGAGCAAGATCCTCCTTGGCTATTTGAGTTTACGCAGGCACGCTTTATGAACGACCGGAATCAGGGCAGCACGGCAACGAAAAAAAAGATCCTCGTATTTTGCGATTTTTATCTTCCGAGCATAAAAAGCGGCGGCGGCATGTGGACGGTGGTCAATCTGGTCGATAGGTTTTGCGACCGGTATGAT
>JBBRQM010000061.1:0-20718 GCA_038226395.1 Pyrinomonadales bacterium
CGGGAGCCCTGCTTTTTCTTTGTTGATTGTAGGCCTCCAGTCTCAGATTTTGTGCTGATCTATTTTCAGTTCTGATCGGTTTTGGAAAGCCTGAAGCTGTGGCAGAATATTTCAAACTTCGCCTTCTGTTGATGGTTTCAGTTCGCTGGCGCGGTTTAGTGTTTATAGTTGGGCGAATGGATAAAATACCCTATAGATGTTTACATTGTTAGACATGTTTATCTTATCTTGGCTTTCGCAATTGGAAAACAATAGCGACGAGTTGCTCTCACATTTAAGGTTTTACGATTGACCAGTCTGAATTATAAGACTTTTACACCCCATTTAAGGTTTATTTATGGTAGCCCTTTCTCAAAGCGAATGAAGATCGGGAACACCATAAACTGCGCAGTGCACACGATAATTACACGATAATTTCTTTTTGATTCAATACCCCAAATTCCAACCCCTTTTCGAATTCCGCTCAAGATATGAGCGGTATTGTTTTTCACAAATCCAATCTGTGTCCGCCGCTTATTTTGTAGCTAATGTACGTGGGTCCGCGCGGTGCGATATGACATTTCTTATTGGCAAATGTCACTTTTCGCCAGATTGCTTACGCTCTAATTCACAAAATATTATTCGAATTTGTTTTATATCTTCGTGAAAGACGATATCTATTCATCTGCCACGATTTCTCGCGTTTTATCCGCATACCGAACCTTACAGTCCGCCGGTTATATTTTTCGTTCAGCCTTCAGCCTTGCAACTTCAAACTAAAGAACCCTCCTCTTTTCAACTTTTTTACGAGGCAAAAAAAACGCCTGAAACCAGAAAACGTAGTCAAGAATCGAGTGTTTTCTCACATCATTTTCCGACCGTAAAGCCACCCTCGATTACTAAAGCCGTTCCAGTAACAAAAGCGGCCTCATTGCTCGCCAAATAATGGGCGGCAGCGGCTATCTCCTCGGGGTGTCCCATGCGGCCGATGGCTTGCGTCGCGGCCATTTCGGCGTAGGCTTTTTCGGGATCGGGGTATTCGGCAAGACGGGCTTTTACAAATGGTGTCTCGACCCGGCCGGGACATAGGCAATTTGCCCGGATGCCGTCTAGAGCGTGGTCCAAAGCGAGACATTTGGTAAAGCCTACGACAGCAAATTTGGTCGTGCAGTAGGCGATCCGGTCACTCACGGCCGCGATGCCACCAACCGATGACATATTGACGATCACGCCGTATTTCCTTTCGATCATTCGAGGTATAAAAGCCTTTGTCAGATCAAACATACCGCGAATATTGACGCCATAGAGCCTGTCGAGGTCGTCCGTATCGGCCTCAAGTATTGTTCCTACGTGACCAATGCCGGCGTTATTAATAAGAATGTCGAGCCGCCCGTGGTCGGAGCGAACCGTTTCTGCTGCATCAAGGCAATCGTCGTGGTTGGTTACGTCCAATTGAAGGGTTTTGGCTTGACCGCGATCATTTTCGATCTCCGACACGACTCGTTTGCCGTTGGCTTCGTCGATGTCGGCAACGTAAACAAATGCTCCCGCTTGTGCCAAGCGAACCGCGATCGCCTCGCCGATGCCGGACGCGGCACCGGTGACCAAGACAATTTTTCCGGTAAGGTCAAACATCTTCATCAGCTTCGAACGACTGGATTCGACAATACTCCGAGGCCCTCGATCTCCACCTCGCAAACGTCACCGTCACCTAGATATATTGGCGGTTTGCGTGCGAACCCGACGCCCGGCGGCGTGCCAGTCGCGATAATGTCGCCGGGTTCGAGCGTAAAATACCGAGAGAGATACGCAACAAGCTCGGCAACGCCAAAGATCATCTGGCCGGTGGTCGAATCCTGCATCGTCTCACCGTTAAGGCGAAATTTGATCGTGAGTGCTTGCGGGTCTGGAATCTCGTCGGCTGTCGCAATAAACGGCCCGATCGGTGCGAATGTGTCACAAGATTTGCCGCGCTGCCATTGGCTGTCAGCAAACTGAAAATCGCGGGCGCTGACGTCATTAAAATTCGCGTAGCCGAACACGTAATTTATCGCATCCTCTTCGTCCACATTTGTAGCACGCCGCCCGATGATGACAGCTAACTCGGCCTCATAGTCGGTTTGCGTACTTTCGTTAGGGATAATTATCGGCTCTTGAGGAGCGACAATGCAGGTCGAAAACTTGGAAAAGATAACGGGCTTGGTGGGAATAGCCATACCGCTTTCCTCAGCGTGATCGCGATAGTTGAGGCCGATGCAAATGATCTTTCCGGGCTTTGGGACGGCTGCGGAAATCACGACATCGCCGAGGTTTATGGTGACAAACTTTCCAGATGTTAAAAGATCACTTGTCTTCGCGAGAAAGCCGGAATTAAGGTCGATACAATTTAACTGCTCCGACGCAGATAGATACCTGTCCGAGATCAGCGAAGTTAGATCGGCAATCGTATCGCCGGAGATCAATGCGCCGATCCTGTATGCGGACCGTGCATGATCTATTTTGAAGGTAATAATTTTCATGAAAAAATAAAAAGATCGACCGCCGCGCCTATACCGGTGGATTCAGTAGCTTTTGAGCCTCGGGCGAATTCATATTGTCGGGCGTTATCATCATCACGCCTGTGTCAATGCGTTTTTCGACGGGCTTGCCGAGCAGGGTATCGATCATTGCTTTTACACCGAGTTCGCCAATGGCAAACGGACTCTGTACTACGATACCTTGCATTTGACCATTTTTCATCGCGTCAAGGAATTGCGGCGTCGCATCGAATCCGACGAATGTCACCTTTCCCGCTCTATTAATGTCCTGCAACGCGAGCAGCATACCGGTTGACGCCGACTCGTTCGACGCAAAAACACCGTTGACCTGGTCACCGAAGCGTTGAAGCAGATTTTCGGACGCTCGTTTTGCTGTATCGCGTGTTGCGCCGGCATACTGATCGATCGATATCAGCTCAACGCCCGGAAATTTTGACTTCATCACTTCGAGAAAGCCCTCTTCGCGGTCGGTTGTGCTGGCCGAGCCCTCAAGATAGCGGAGCATTATCACTTTGCCTTTACCGCCGAGTAATTGCCCGAGCCTCTCGGCAGCCATATTTCCACCTTTTTTATTGTCCGTCGCCGCAAAGCTCGTTATCTGGTCGGATTCGAGTGCAGAATCGATGATCGCGGTCGGGATCCCGGCCTTTTTTGCCTCTTCGACGGGTCGCACGAGAGCTTTGCTGTCGAGCGGAGCGAGCACTATGCCGCTAACGCCCTGCGAGACAAAGCCTTCGACGACCTGTATCTGCTGTTCGCGGTCATCCTCGCGAAGCGGACCTTTCCAGATCAGGTCTATGTCCACGCCCTGCGCTTTTGCATCGGCGGCAGCTTTGACCGCACCGGCATTGACGCTTTTCCAAAAAGGATGAGTCGTGCCTTTTGGAATGACGGCGATAGTAAATTTCTTTGCGCCGGTCTTCGGCGTTGAACATCCGATCGCAAAAACGACGAACAAAATGAAGGACAGTATTCCGAGTTTTTTCATAATTTTTAGCTATGTGTATATAATTTTTCGCTCCGCTGCTAAGCCCGTCGGCTTTGAAGCCTATCGAATGCCACTGCAATGATGATAATAGAGCCGATAATTATCTCCTGGACATAATTGGCCCAACCCATCTGCTGGCAGCCGTTTCGCAGAAAAGCCATAATGAGGGCGCCGATCATCGCGCCCAATACCGTTCCCTGTCCGCCGTTCAGGCTGCCGCCGCCTATGACGACGGCTGCGATCACATCCAATTCGGTTCCTGCGGCGACGGTCGGATCTCCCTGTCTTAGACGAGACATCTGCATTACGCCGGAAAGTCCGAAAAACAGCCCCGAGATGGTGTATATCCAGATCCTCAATTTATCGGTGGAAATACCACATGCCCGAGCGGCGGCTTCGTTCGATCCGATGGCAAAGGCGCGCCGTCCGAATATTGTATTTCGAAAAACTATCGCCATGACGATCGCTAGCAGGATCGCGATCCATACGCCCGGCGCGAGCAAAAGCCAGGGCGGATTGGGAAAAGTCACTACGAGATCGTTGATCCATGTAGGTGCGACATTGACCGGCTCTTGATTGGCTATCCATTTTGCGACGCCCCTGGCGATACCGAGCATACCGAGCGTTGCGATAAACGGAACGACGCGAAGCGTAGTGATAACAGCTCCATTAACAAATCCAACGACTCCGCCCATGCAGATACCGGCCATAACGGCAATGGTAGGATCGTAGCCCGCATTAATGCCGAGAGCCGTAACAACGCCAGACAACCCAATGGTCGAACCAACGGAAAGATCGATCCCGCCGCTGACGATGATTAGCGTCATCCCGATCGCGCTGATCGCGACGATGACCGTTTGCGAGAGAACGATGCGAATATTGAATGGCGACAGGTATTTTCCCGGTGCCCCGGTGAGGATCGCAAAGGTCGCGATCACAAAGATCAACCCCAGAAATGGGGCGATGATCGTCAGCCATTTGGCAATGGCTGATCCGTCCATCGGAGTAAGTTTTTCCGTCGGCTCTATGGACATTATAAACTCAACGGATCTTCGCCCTCGATCGCGACCTGCATTACCAATTCCGGCGTCCAATCCGAGATCGGCCGGATCGGTGAAAGCCGTCCCCGCCGCATAACGGCTAGCCGGTCGCACATGCCAAATAATTCGGGCAAATACGAGCTTATCATCAAAATAGCCTTGCCGCTGCTGGCTAGCTCGGCAATTATTTCGTAGATCTTAGACCGGCTTCCAATGTCGATACCGCGAGTGGGCTCGTCTAGCAGCAGCACGTCAGCCTTTTGATGTATAAGCCTCGCGATCGCTGCTTTTTGCTGATTTCCGCCTGATAGTGTCATAACGGGCTGTGTAGGTGTTTGTGCCCGTATGCCGAGTCCTTTTATCAATTCTTCTGATTGGCCTCGTTGGCGACGCAGATTGAGCCACCCAAATTTCGAGCATGACGAGTACCCCGTCATCGTAATATTGTCGGCAATTGAGAGATCTAGCGCCAGGCCTTCCCGCTTACGATCTTCGCTAAGATAACCGAAACCCTGACGAATGCGATCCGTCGGCGTTGAGCGACCGGGGGACAACGGGTTACCAGCGAACGAGAGTTTGCCGAACTCCGATCTTTCAAGCCCGAAAATAGCTTTAACCATTTCGCTGCGCCCCGCGCCTATCAATCCAGCAATTCCGAGTATCTCGCCAGCCTTTAACTCAAAACTCGCGTTCTTTAAAACAGGCGGGGCCGAAAGGTCGCGCACCTCTACCAGGTTTCTCGCCGGTTCGGCGGGAGGCTTTCGCGGGGGAAACAGCATATCTACGGGCCGTCCGACCATCTGAGAGATCAGAAGATCGTCAGTGACCTCAGCGATCTTGCCAGATGCGACAGTGCGGCCGTCACGCAGAACGGTGTATCTATCAGCGACATCGCGTATTTCCTCAAGAAAATGACTGATATATATAATACTGACCCCGTCCGCACTAAGCTTTCGTATTAACCGGAATAGATGCTGCACGTCGTCGCGCTGCAGGCTGCTGGTCGGCTCATCCATTAGAATGATCTCCGCACGAGCCGCGATCGCACGGCATATCTCGACGACCTGCTGTGCAGCCGTTGAAAGGCTTCCAACCGTCTTTTCAGGCCTTATGTCTGGATGATCAAAATTCTCAAGAACCTTGCCCGCACGGCGAAAAAGAGCTTTACGGTCAAGCCATCCAAACCGCGAAGTTTCGACTCCCATCATTATGTTTTGGGCAACGGTCAAATGCGGGGCGAGTGATAACTCTTGATGTATCAGTGCTATACGATTTCTTCTTGCGTCAGTTGTGTTCGCGGGCTTATACGCTTTGCCGCCGAGTTCCATGATGCCGCTGTCGGGTTGTATAACTCCCGAAAGCAGATTCATTAACGTGCTCTTGCCTGCCCCATTTTCACCGATAAGCGCGTGAACCTCGCCTTTCTTGAGCGATAGATCAACTCCGTCAAGGGCAACGGTTTGGCCAAAACTCTTTCTGATGTTGCGAATAACCAGGATCGGCATTTTATTTCAGGTTTATGACCGCCGAGCGCACCGCCGCCGCGATTTATGAGTGATCTTTCCGGATCGGCACAATTGACGTTTTGCGAGGTTGATTGTAATTTTTATTAGTAATATTCGCAAGATTATTGTCAATATTTACCTTTGTGGAACTTTATGAATCCAATTTACGGAAAGACGAATCTATCTCCGAAAAAATTAAAATCAGAGTCAATTCTGAGATGTAGCTCGGTTATCGGGTTAAAGCCGGAAATGGAAGAATATTATCGCCAGCTGCATGCTAATGTCTGGGATAGTGTTTTGGATCGGCTAAAAGGATCAAATATCCAAAACTACTCGATCTATGTAACGGAACTTGAAGGCAAAAAATATCTGTTCAGCTATTTCGAATACGTGGGCGACGATTTTGCCGCCGATATGCAGGCAATAGCCGTTGATCCTGAAACGCAGCGTTGGTGGAAAGAAACAGACCCTTGCCAGATACGTCTGCCAAACCGAAAGGCGGGAGCAAATTGGTCGGAACTGGAAATGGTTTTCCTTATGGAATAGCAAAACCGTTAAGAAGTAATGCCGTGTCCATTGATCTTTAGAGCGTAGACGTATTTTCCCGGCAAATGTTGCGGCACGGTAACAGTTAAACCCTCGTTATCTTGCGTAAAGTTTAAGGCATCATCAATACCCAATAATTTCACCCTTTCGACCTTTCCTGCCGAGCCTAAAGACCTGACGGTAATCGTCTCGCTTTCCGGCACGCCGAGGATAAAGGCGTAAAGCGTTTCGCCTTTGGTTGTAAAACGTATGTCTTTTGAGGTCAAGGGTTTGGCATCTTTTTCACTAAACATTCCTGTCTTGACTTCAGTGGGGCCTTCGCCAAATATTTTCCATGGGCGCGTGCCGTAGATCGCTTCTCCGTTGATCTTGGTCCATTCGGCCATGCCAATCAGGAATTCTGCTTCTCGCTCGTCGATCGTGCCGTTGCCGCGAACCGGAATACTTAGGAGCAAGTTCCCGTTTTTACTGACTATATCGACCAGCGTTTGGACAACTTGTTTGACAGTCTTATATTGATTCTTTTCAAATATCTCGCGCTTATAATGCCATGAGCCGATACATGTGTCAGTTTGCCATGGGTGCGGCCGCAGTTTATCGCTTTGGCCGCGTTCGATGTCTTCGACGAGTGCCGCACGGCGTTCCTCCTTAATGCCTTTAGCATTGACAACGGCTTCGAGTTTTCCTTTATGCCACTTCATGCTCGCGTTGTAGTAATACGCCGCAAGATCGAGACCGATCTGTTCGAACGGAAGCGAGGTATCGTCAAAATAAAGCAGATCGGGTTGATAATTGTCTACGAGATCCTTGCAGCGTAGGAACCAGTTTTTTGCGAATTCGGGATTCATGGGCGGGATATCCTCGTGCCAGGTGCCCGTATTCTTAACCATCCAGTCTCTGACTTCCTTTACTCCCGAGATGCCGTCCGGCATTTTAATATTCGGCCCGGTGTAAAGCTCCTGCGGGTCGAGGCCGTCCCACCATTTTCCCTTGCCATCGGCTTTTGTGAGAGTCGCGGCATCGTAACGGACACCTTTCATTTCGCCTTCGCCGTCGTAACCGTAAGCGGTCTGAAACCAATGCCAAGCATGAGATGAATGATTGCTCACGCCAAATCGCAGGCCGTGTTTGCGTGCCGCTTTCGACCAGATCCCGACAAGATCTTTTTTCGGGCCGACATTGACCGAATTCCATTGGTGGTATTTTGAATTGTAATTGTCAAAATTATCGTGATGATTGGCCAGCGCCACAAAATATTTCGCTCCGGCGTCCTTATACAAACTCATCAGTTTCTCCGGCTCCCATTTTTCCGCCTTCCAGAGATTATTTATCTCCATAAAGCCAAACTTTGAGGGATGTCCGTAGTTTTTGACGTGGTAGTTATATTGGCCGTGGCCCTGCATATACATATTCCGGGCGTACCAGTCACCCTGTTCCGGCTGGCATTGAGCGCTCCAGTGGGCCCAAATGCCAAATTTAGCGTCGCGATACCATTCCGGAGTTTGGTAACCGCCGCCGAGCGATTCCCAGGTCGGTTCAAACTTCTTACTGTCAAGAACATTTGAACTGGCGTGAGTGTTTCCCGGCAAGCCTAAAGCTCCTAACCCAACAGCGCTGCTTAACAGAAATTGACGACGTGATATTGACATTATTCGTTTCCTCTCAACTTATAGAACAGTCTCGCGTTCGAAGCAAAAATATCCTGCACTTCGTTATCGCTCAAATGAGAAACCAGACCTTTATATGCATCGAGCACCTGAGAATATGAGGCCGCCAACAGGCAAACCGGATAGTCGCTGCCAAAAAGAATGCGTTTTGGCCCAAACAATTCCAAAGCGGCATCGACATAGGGTCTCAGATCGTCAGCGTTCCAATTATCAACGTCAGCCTCGGTAACGAGGCCTGAAAGCTTGCAATAGACGTTAGGGTAAGCGGTTAACTTTTTAAGCCGCGTCTTCCATTCTTTTATCTCACCACTCTTTATAGCGGGCTTTGCAAGGTGATCGATTACCAGGCGCGTTTCCGGACATTCGGCTGCCAGACGCCCGGCACTTTTCAGATGCGACGGAAATATCAGTATATCGTATGTCAGATCGTATTTTGCCAGCAGCCGGATCGACTTCACAACCCTTGATTGCAAAAGCCACTCAGGATCGGGTTCATCCTGAACAAGATGGCGAAGCCCAACCAGTTTTCGATCTTTGACGATCTCTTGTAATTGTTCTTCAAAGTCGGTTGCGAGCAGGTCGATCCAGCCGACGACACCGGCGATATATTTATTTTCCTCTGCCAGTTGCAGCATCCAATTGGTTTCCTCAGTCGAAAGGCTGGCCTGCACTGCAACCGATTGATGGACATCGTTCGATCTTAATACGTCGGCAAAACCAATCGGGAGAAAATCGTGATACAAAACGCCTGACTGCGGTGTCAGCCAGTCATAAGGAAAAGCCCCGAGCTTCCAAAAATGTTGATGACTATCGATTATTTCCATCAGATGTTAATGACAGCTTTGATAAATTTGCTTCTGGGGTCAAGCCACGATGCGAATTCGTCAGTTACCTCGTCAAACGATATACGATGAGTGATCCACGAGTCGATGTTTACGACACCAGATTCGAGCAGCGAGATGACCTTGCGAAAATCGTCACCGGTCGCGTTTCGGCTGCGGTGCAGG
Organism: Pyrinomonadales bacterium; assembly: GCA_038226395.1. Classification (GTDB taxonomy): domain Bacteria; phylum Acidobacteriota; class Blastocatellia; order Pyrinomonadales; family Pyrinomonadaceae; genus OLB17. Next base: position 9,270 of record JBBRQM010000061.1, read on the forward strand.
GTGATCTCACGCTTATGAGCGTTCGGATCATTAAACGTCACTTCGCCCTGAAACAAACCAACAAAAACGATCTGCCCACCTGCCGCCACAAGGTTAAAAGAGTTGTTCATCGACTGCTGGTTACCGGTTGCATCAAAGACAATGATCGGAAGCTCACCGTTCGTAATATTGTTCAATTCGGCAAGCGAATCTTTGTCGGCCTGGATCGTCGCGGCGATGTCGAAATGATCTCTTGCAAATTTCAGACGCTCAGTATTGACGTCCATTACGATGATCTTTACATCGAGAAGCTGTAGAAACTGGATCACCGCAAGTCCAATAGGGCCTGCACCGACGACTAGAACAAACTCGCCGTTTTCAATACTTGCCCTCGCAACTGCGTGATAACCGATGCTAAGAGGCTCGACCAAAGCAAGATGTTCGAGTGACAGCGATTCGGAACGGTGTAGCTTGCTGACCGGAACGATCAGCGATTCTCTCAGCCCGCCATCGGCATGAACTCCCAAAACCTTTATATTCGCACAGCAATTGGTCTTTCCGCGTCGGCAGGCAACACAGTTTTCGCAATGAAGATAAGGTTCGACTGCGCAGCGGTCGCCGATTCTTAAACCATTCTGATCGCCGCCGATCCGAAGTATCTCAACCCCAAGTTCATGCCCGAGAACACGTGGGTAACTGAAAAAAGGCTGAACTCCCTCAAAAGCGTGCAGATCAGTTCCGCAAATTCCGATGCAATGGACACGAACGAAGGCTTCATTCGCTGCGAGTTTGTCGGGAAGGTCGGTCTTTTCAGATTGAAATAACCGGCCCGGTGAATCGAGGACAATTGCTTTCATTTTTGGTTTTATTTCTACCAGCTCCTTTTGGTAGCGATCATCATACGCGGCTCTTGCGTCCGTATCCAAGCTCCGCCCCGCCGGAGATAATGTGATCAACACCGGTAGTAAATGTCGCTTCTGCGGCAATGAAGAGGCATAGTTTAGCGGCCTCTTCGATGGTTCCCATTCGGCCCATAAGCTGTGCCTCGTCCCCATCTTTTCGGGTTTGTTTCGGGTCGTCAGATGCGTCGATCGCCTCCTGCCATAGCGGCGTGTAGATATTGCCGGGCGATACAGAATTTACACGTACGCCGTGCTCACCTTCGTCGATGGCCAGAGCTTTTGTAAAAGCAGTGACCGCGCCCTTGGTGGCAACGTAAGTAACAGCATGTATCTGGCCCATAATTCCTACGAGACTCGACATATTTATAATATTTCCCGCCGTTTTGCGAAGGTGGGGCAGCGCAAATTTACAGGCGGCGAAGACGCTGACCACATTGAGCTCAAGCAGATCACGAAAATCCTGCACCGAGAAATCATGGATCTGTTGATGCGGCGGATGCCACCCGGCGTTGTTGATGAGGCAGTCTAGCCGCCCGTATCTCTGGAAAGTCTGATCGATAAGATGTTGTATGTCATCGAGCTTCGATATATCGCACTTAACGAAAAAAACCTCGCCTTTCCCAAGCGCGTTCAGCTCTTGAGCGAGCTTGTCACCCCCGGCCCGGTCGCGGGCACAAAAGACCACCTTAGCACCCGCATCGGCAAAAACGCTCACACATCCTCTTCCGATACCCTTTGAGCCGCCCGTTACGATAACAACTTTGTCTTTATACGTCATAAGTTCGGTTTATTAGCGAAACGGGCATGATCAGTAGTCGTAGCAGATATATTGCCCATCCAGCTCATACTGTCCGATTATCACATCGTAACAGCCGCATGTGCCACTCAAGATCTGCAAATACTCCCGCTCCGTAGCTGGAAGAGATTTCCGGGCTCGTCTGCCATTAATTTTCCGGTTAATCGGTATCCTGAAACAAACCGTTTGCCGACCCTGCTTTGCGTTTGGGTGTCGAGTTCTTTCATGCTAACGTTGCGATGAAGCCCGTTGATGAAAGGTAGTTAGACACAAATGGGCATTATATTATATTTTTCTGTAGAGACTAGCGTCTAATTGCACTGTTAGATTCTTGTCAAATATCCAAACCAATGTTTATGGGAAAAATTTCTCGTCGGGACGCGATCAAGTTTCTGGCTGCCGCTGGTATTGGGATCGGCGCACGGTCATTGGTATTGGGCGGCTCCTCCTCGGTCAACTCCAATGAGCCGAAATATTACGGTCGTTTTCGCGAGCTGCCGGTAGGCAGCGTTCGACCTAAGGGCTGGATAAAGAGCTGGCTCGAGCGGCAGGCAGTGGGCTTGGGCGGTCACCCTGAGGACCTCGCCTACCCATACGACACCTGTATGTACACGGGTAAGGTCCCGCCGCCGGCAGTTCCGAACGGGCAGATTTGGTGGCCCTACGAGCAAAGCGGCTATTTTGTCGATGCCGCCACGCGGCTGAGCCTTTTGATCGACAATCCCCGTGTCAAGGAGCTTTCGCGTAAAAATCTCGATTTCATACTAGAGCATTCCGGGTCGGACCATCTTGGCGAATCTTATTGGGGCTGGCCGAGCGCCGTCGTCGGACGAGCCCTGACGGCGCAGCATGGAGCTACGGGTTCGGCCAAGATAGCGGATGTTCTAACCACATACCTGAAGGGGGAATACTCCCGGAACAGCCGCGACGGTTATGGGTTTGAACAGGCATTGTATTTATACGGTTTGAATGGCGATGCTGCCCTGCTCGATATCGCGCAAAAACGGTACGAGGATTTTTTCCTGAACGATCCGAAATCTTTCTCGCACATCGATAAGATCCGCGGATCCGACCCGATAAAGGAGCACGGCGTCACGTCTGCGGAGCAGCTCAAGCTGCTGCCTCTGCTTTATTCGCACACGGGCAATCCACAAACGCTCGAATTGGCCAAGCTCTTATACCGCAAGGTTGTCGGCAACAGCCTGATGCCCGACGGTGGCATGGTCAGCAGTGAATCGCTCGGCACGACCGCGTTTAATTCGCTGCATGAAACGTGCGACATTACGGACTGGTCATGGAGCTTTGGCTATATGCTGATGGCGGACGGCGAAGCCTACTGGGGCGATCGGATCGAGCAGGCCGCGTTTAACGCCTTGCCGGGAGCTGTCACAAAGGATTTTAGACAGCTCCAATATTTTTCGAGTGCCAACCAGGTACTCGCCTCAAACACTGCCTGCCCGCGGATCGGCCCTGTGCGAATGGCCTATCGAGCGGCGCACGACACGCCATGCTGTTCGGGCAATGTCAGCCGTCTGATGCCAAACTACGTCGCTCGGATGTGGATGAGCACCGACGATGGCCTGGCTGCCGCTTTGTATGGGCCGAGCCGGATCGAGACGACGGTTAGCGGTCAGGCCGTTACCATAACCGAGCAAACGAATTATCCTTTTGGAGAAAATGTCTCCTTCGATATCCAGTCGCCGCAGCCCGTCGAGTTTGCACTTCACATGCGGATTCCCGAATGGTGTTCCGCCGCAGCCGTTACCTTGAACGGCAAATCAACCGAGACAGATTGCCGTCCCGGAACGTTCGCGGTGCTAAAGCGGAAATTCAAACGCGGCGATGTAGTTGAGTTAAAACTGCCGATGGCGGTCAAGCTTGAAAACTGGTTCGGCCGAAAAGCGCTGAGCGTTAATCGTGGGCCGCTCGTCTATTCGCTCAAGATCGACGAAAAACGCGTCGAAAGCGCGCAGGATACGGAGGAAATAAAGAGGTTGCTCAAGGGCCATTACATCCAGGGAATCCCGGCATTAGAGTTTTTCCCGCAAAGCGAATGGCGTTACGGACTCGAAAAAGCGACCGCTACCGGCGGGAGCAAATTCCGGGTTCGTGAAACGCGAATGAGCGAAAACCCCTTCGCGAATACTCCCGTAAGCATCGAGGTTCCGCTAAGATTTCTGCCAGGTTGGGAATCGGCATGGCGGGCAATCAAGGATCCGCAGCCGACCGATGTCAAACTGCGTACCCAAAATCCTGCAGCCTTGCCGACTGCGGCAGAGCTGTCGCCGGACGGGCAGAAGAAAACATTAACCTTGGTTCCGTATGGGGCAACGCACCTTCGCGTTACAACACTTCCCCTCATTTAGTAATAGTACGCGCGAAGCTTCTCGCGCCGATCGCTCTGGCTGACGGCTTCTCTAAAATGACATCGCCAACAAACAAAAATACGATCTTCTGCCGACGTGCCTTGTTACGTCTCGGTGCCAAGGCAGCCGCGGGGGCAGCGATCGCGGGCGTTGCTCGCGTCGGAACCGTCTTTGGAAAGCGTGTTCATCAAGTGCGCAATACGACGCATGTTTTCGACGTCCGTAAATATGGAGCCATTGGTGACGGTAAAACCCTCGATACGGCCTGTATTCAAAGGGCCATTGACGAAGCCTCAGCGGTGGGCGGGCATGCCCAGGTACTACTTCGCGGTGGACGGCGCTATCTGACAGGAACGCTGCAATTGAAGGGCGGCATCGATTTTCATCTTGCGGACGACGCCGAGCTTTTGGTGAGCACGGACGTATCTCATTACGATCGCGGGGCCGTACTCGCGGCTCAGGACGCATATGGGCTGACGTTCTCCGGAACCGGCAGTATAAACGGCCGGGCGAAGGAATTTATGACCCGCTATGACGAAAAGGACGAATGGTGGCGTCCGGCACCGTTCAGGCCGAAGATATTCGTCCTTACGGGCTGCAAAGATCTCATGGTAAAAGACGTTACGATCCGCGAAGCACCGGAATGGGGACTACACATGCTCGGCTGCGAGCGAGTCCTTGTGGACAGGTTGAAGATACGCAATCTGCTCGATGTGCCTAACTGTGACGGCATCGACCCGGATCATTGCCGCGATGTCGAGATACGAAACTGTGACATTGTATGCGGGGACGACGCCATTGTCATAAAAACCACGCGGCAAGGCACCGCTTACGGCCCGTCATCAAATATTGTTGTTAAAGACTGCGTCATTACGACGCAGGACGCTTGCGTTAAGATAGGCACCGAAACGAACCAGGACATCTACGACATTCGGTTCGAAAGATGCGAAATTCGCTCAAGCAGCCGAGGGATCTGTCTTCAATTGCGTGACGAAGGCGAAATTTACAATGTTGATTTCCGCGACATACGGCTGGTTTCGCGCTACCATTCCGATCCGTGGTGGGGACGCGGTGAGGCGATTTCGCTTACCGCGATTCCAAGAAATGCTCAAACGAAGTTGGGCACCATGCACGATATTCGCTTTCGAAATATCACATGCCGAGCCGAAAACAGCATCCGCGTATCCGGCAGCAGAGACAGCCGTGTGCGGGACGTGCAGTTCGAAAACGTCGGGTTGACGATTGATCGCTGGACCAAATACCCGGGGGGCGTATTCGATAACCGTCCGACCACGGCCCAGCCGGGTATCGAGCAGCACGGAAATCCGGGCTTTCATATTCGCGTTGCCGACAACGTTTCGCTCAACAATTGTAAAGTGAAAGGGGTGCTAACAGGCCACAGGAATTCACCAGCGCGCTCGAAACAGAGGACGTCAACGGATTAACGCTTGCGCGATTTACCGGCGAAGCCGCGCATCCCGAGCGCGACAAAGCGATATCGAAACACTGATCTGGCCGCTGGCAAATAAAACATATGAAAAAGAGCTTTGTATTACAGACAGGTTTTATCTTGACGATCTGTCTTGCTTCGTTTTTGAGTCTTAACGCGCAGATTCCATATACGTCGTCAGATTATGCTTTCGGCGCTGACATGTCGTTTCTAAGACAGCTGGAGTCGCAGGGCAAAAAATTCAAAGACGGCGGCGTGGTCAAGCCCGGACTGCAGATCTTCCGTGACAACGGCTACAACTGGATACGGCTGCGGACGTGCGTCGAGCCGGCAAAACTGCCGAATGACACCAAATACACGATCGAAATGGCAAAGGAGGCCAAACGACTGGGCTATAAACTATTGCTCGATTTTCATTACTCGAACGGCTGGGCCGACCCGACCAATGAGCCGACGCCTGATGTATGGAAGGCAATGACTCACAAGGAGCGTGTCAAAGCGCTTTATGAATACACGCGCGACACAATCGCCGCTTTTCGCGACGCTGAGGTGCTGCCTGATATGGTCCAGATCGGCAATGAGATCGGCAACGGAATGCTCTGGCCCGACGGCAAACTGCCGGAAAACTGGAGTAATTTTGCCGACTACGTCTATGCCGGGATAAACGGCGTTGACGCCGGTCGCGGCAATAACAAGCGGCCGAAGATAATGATCCACGTCGATCATGGCGGCGACATTCCGAAAACCAAGACTTTTTTCGACAAGCTAAATACTTACGACGTACCATACGACGTCATCGGCTTTTCATTTTACCCTTGGTCGCACGGGACGCTGATGGATCTACGTGCTAATTTTGCGTTCGCGGCGAAGGAATACGGTAAGGATGTTTTCCTCGCCGAAACCGGCTACTATTGGAAGCCAAGCAAATATTTCAAAGACTTTCCGCCGCCATTTCCCGAAACTCCCGAGGGCCAAGCAAAATGGCTCACCGCCGTTAACGACATCGTAATGCAGACGCCAAACGGACGTGGCAAGGGCGTTTTTTGGTGGGAACCTGCTGCCGGCGGCGGTCTAGTCGAACGCGGCTATTTTGATAACGACGGCAACGCTCTGCCGGTAATTCAGGCTTTTCGACATTTGACGCGGCCCGGGCGGCGGGTTGACGGACAGTAATGTCTTGAGATCATTGCAGTGACCATAGTAACACTGTAGAAAGCTCCGTGTAATCGACGCTTGGTTGATCTGCGAGATGCTCTGTGATGCGAAACGATGGAATCAGTTCCTAACAAGAGTCGCCGACATTAGCCCAATAATCACCTCGTTCGTCAAGGCACATACCTTAAGGGACTTAATCTCTCTGGTTCGGTCCAGCGGCAGATCCAAAACGGTCGCTGCTCCACCGGGAACCTTGCTGCCTTTGCCTTTGAAGGTCGCCATATCGAGGACACGAACTCTTCCTGTTTTCAGATCAATACGGACCGGAAGCGGGTCGGGACGACGGAATGCGTAATCGTCGATAAAATAGTCCTGATCGATCGGCCACCAGTTGACGGGATTATTTAGCGCGAGCCGCTCGCTTGAGCCGTCAGCGTAAGTAACAATCACTTCGCCGTTATCCATCCGGCTCTGCATCTGGTTGGACGAACCCGCCATCAGCAAATATACGTGCGAGGCAGTGCCATTTAGCGGAATGGTTATTTCCTTCGGAAAGTTATCCCATTGTGAGGTAAACGCTATGTTTTTCTGACCGGGGTTTGGCGGTGTTTGAAATAGAACGCCAGATGGTAGACCTATCCTCCCTTCGTTTTGACCGGCAAGTTTTCTTAAACCGGTGTCATCAACCTCGAATTGCTCGTCCCAATGCGCCCAGCTTCCTATTCCCTGTTTCGGCATCGCCAGCGACACAAACGACGAACGCGGACTCAGGTAATAATGTTTGAAGATATTGGTGACTTTATCGTTGAAATATCTGTCAAGATCTACCGGTTCGAGCGTTTTCGCAACTGGCTTTACCAGCTTCCAATTTGCGACAACGCCAGTTGCCATGTATCCATCGTCCAATTTCACCGAGATCTTATTCGCGCCCGGCAAGACTCCATCAGCGGAGACACTTAGCACGGCAGAGTCACCCATAGGCGGAATGTTGAGCTGAATCTTTTCACTGCGGGTTCCAACCATTATTTCTGCGGTCTTGTGAATCGGAGATGTGGTATTGTTTCGGACGGTAAATGCCAATGATCCAGCATCCTGCTTTTCGGACGGAAGTATTTCAACTGTTGGCCTGATATCGATCGCGATCGGCTTCCACCATGTCATATCACCTTGGGAGACCTTGGCAAAAATCGTGCGATGTCCCCCTACCCCGGACGCTATATTTTGGCTTATTATGTTTTGCGGATCGCTTATCTCCAGCAATTTCGCACTGGCGGTTTTAACTTCCAGTAGTCCGTCTTTTGCAACGACCGTCTCGCTTTCCGCCGTCTCTGGCTTGTCGCCCTTCCAAACGATGACGACCTCATATTTGCCTGATGCAGCCGGTGCAATGATTTCGACGCGCGGAACGCCAACTGAGCCATCGACCACACGCCAATCGGCCTTTTTGCCGTTTACGCTTACTTCCGTAATACGGTCGCGGAAAGCAGCCACATTTAGCCGCAGCCTCATCGCTTTCGGAAAGCGCGAACTGATCGTATACGTATCCCTTAGCCCAGTTCGCCGAAATGAAATGTCGATATCGGGATGGTGCAAACTGGCGCGGTCCCATTCGGCGGGGAAGCCGGGCCGAAGGTTGAGTTCGTCGGCAAGAGCGTCCGGTTTGACACCAAAAAGCCCCTCGATCAGAGCCCGCGAAGACATCGCGATGCCGTCGGCAAAATCACGCTGCGATTCGCCGCGTGCCATATCAAAGGCGGTCGCCATTCCCGCGTTGCCGGGGCAGATGCCGAGATACATGCTGTCGAGGATGCTGCCCTTAAAGAGCTTAAATGCCTCGTCATCGCGCCCGGCCTGCCAAAAGCCGAGCGAAGTATGCATCGCCTCGGCCATTACGACATTATTGGTCGACCACGCGTAAGGCATCCAACTCGTCGTCGGCAGCGTGTAGTAGCCGCCCGCCGGAACGCCGGCCCCGCGAACCGGAATATGAGCGATCTGCGTATCCACAAACCGGCTCATCTGCCACGCCTCGATCGGCGTCGCGGCCTCGGAGTCGATCGTGTGATAAAAGGTCCAAAGGGCGGCGTTTGGATGGACGAGTTGTTTCCCAAGCAGATCTTTGTTTTCGGCGTACCAGCCGCGGTCGCCGAGCCAGAGATTTTGTCTCATGCCCCGCAGGATCAAGTCAGATTCGCGGTCGTATTCACTCGCGTCTTCGCCAATAAGACGGGCGATCCGGGCGGCCATTTTGTTGTGATAATAATTGTAGGCCGATGCATGCGTGACGCCGCCGCCGCTGTATTGCAGGTCGTCGCTGGCCCAAATGCAGACATATGCCTCGTACAGCGGCAACTTGTCCGGCCCGAATTCACGTCGAAACAGACGCTGCTCCCAAGCAAGATGCCGTTTGATGACGGGAAACATCTTCTTGGCAAACTCGACATCGCCCGTCCACAGCAAGTGGCGGATCAACGCATCGACATAAACGATGTTCATATCGTAGTGCGAATTCGAAATGTCGCCGTTGCTGTGAAGCTCGGGCTCGTTCCGCGCAAAATTTACGGTCGCATCCTGAGTAAAAAGCCCTTCTTTTATGGGCGAAGTGTTTTGCTTTGACGCCCAGCTGTCCAGATGCCGCCGCATACGGTCGTGCCACCCCAGATCGTCGCCCAAATACGGCCCACGCCAGCCGAGCAGCTTCGTCCGCCAAGCCACAGCGCCATGCATAAATCCCGACTGCTGGTCGTCCCAAACGCTGTCACCGGCGACGCCTAATGACGCAGCCGCTGCATTTATGTAGGGATCGGGCGTATCAACAACGACTTGTCCAGCGATCGATTTACGGTAATTTTCTGCCTTTTCAAAGTTCGCGGACAGGTCCTCGTACCTCTCCGCTACTGAAGAAACCTTTTCGGAAACGTCGTTTGTCTGCTGCGATTCGTTTAAAGTTTTTGAAGTCGAAACGACCGCCGCGTTTCCTTTCAAAAATGAAAAATAAGAGCTTTTGGACCCGGACAAACTGATCTGACCCAAAAGCAGCGGTGTCTCGGTCGCTTTTCCCGACGACGCGATCAGGTTGTCGACGTGCTCCCAGTTCGCGGCATCTCCAACCGAGAGTTTTGATGCGGGAGGCATTGTCCCGAGGATCTTCAATGTCTTTCCGTCGAGCATGAAATTATTCGCCTGGATCGTAAACCTGTTGTCTTTGCAAAACTCCGGCTTTAGCTGAAAAAATTCGCTGATCGGCACCTTTTCAGTGCCTATGTCGCCGTCCCGACGGCCACGCTCGCCGCTCGCTCCGCCAAACGCCCAGACCAGCTCGACACCCTTGGCATTTCGCAGCTCCGCCTTAATTAGCAGGCCTTCGGTTTCATAGGTCGCCAGTACAGTAAGTTCCAAAACACCGCTGCCAAGCAGCGAGTCGCGAATCTCATAAACCATCGAACCCGGACGGTAACGCGTGGTTACTTTGTCCGCGTCTTTTAGCCATTTACTGCCCTTTGCGGTCCTAATGCCAAACCGCAAATTGCCTCCGCGGCCCGGCAGATACAACGAAAAGTCGGGTTTATCGCCGGCATCGACGCGAAACGCTGTGTTGCCTCCATACAGTGGCCGATTGAAAAATTCTTTACCGTTTTCGACCACAAAATCCGTCCCATCGGGATGGTAGCGGAGCTGGCGGTCAGTTTTGCCGTAAAAATTGCCTTGGCCGAAAGTGGACAATGATGCGGAGATCAAAAACGCCGTACGAAGCGCAAACCCTACAAAAGCGGTGTGGTTTCTCATAAAGATGGATATATTCACTATCGAAAAAATTTGGCTTTGAAGTATTGAAATAATACGGTATCTTTTAGCCGCTGAACTAATCCATTCGCATAGACACCAAATGCCAAATCCGTGGCAGGATATACGTTATCTGTTCCTTACAAATGTATGTACTCGAAGATTCTACTCTTAGCGCATCTCATCCTCGCCGTTATAGCGCCAGCCGGATTTGGACAGAATAAGCCGGAATTTGATACCAATTCTACTGCTTCCGTGAAAGGAACCAACGTCTATAAGCCGGAAATCGACAGTATCCGGGCATCTTACAAATTTCCCAAATGGTTTATTGACGGCAAGTTCGGGATCTTTATTCACTGGGGCGTGTATTCAGTGCCGGCGTTTGGTTCCGAATGGTACGCGCGAAATATGTACATGCAGGGAAGCAAGGAATTCAATCATCACCGCGAGGTTTGGGGCGACCAGTCAAAATTCGGGTACAAGGATTTTATCCCGATGTTTAAGGCTGAGAAATTCAACGCTGATGACTGGGTCGATCTATTTCAGAAAGCCGGTGCCCGCTACGTCGTGCCGGTTGCGGAGCATCATGACGGCTTTGCGATGTACGACAGCAAGATGAACCCGTGGAACTCGGTAAAAATGGGCCCTCACAAAGATATCGTTGCCTTGATCAAGGACGCTACGCTAAAAAGGGGACTCGTTTTTGGACTATCGACACACCGTGGAGAGAATTATTACTTTTTCAACGGCGGGATGAAATACCCGTCCGATGTTCAGGACATGGGCCTTTCGCTCTATGGCACCCGCTCGCCCGATGGCCCAAACCGTGCTCCGGACGAAAAATTTATGCGGGAATGGTCCGAGCATCTTTACGAATTGGTCAATTATTACCACCCGAGTCTGATATTTTTTGACGGAACGCCTGGTGACAGGTTTTTCAAACCAGCCTTTACGCGGTTTATGGCTCACTATTACAACTCCGCGTTGGATTGGGGTCAACAAGTTGGAGTCACATACA
>JBBRQM010000062.1:0-20200 GCA_038226395.1 Pyrinomonadales bacterium
GCAAATTCGACGCCGCCGTCTTCCGCTCGTCCGTCTCAACCTGGTCTATCCAAAACTCCAAGGGCACCCCCACAACAATCACCCCATTCGGAGTCCCCGGCGACCTCTCCGTCCCAAATGCATACGTCAGGTAAGAAAGTTGAGAGTTGAGAATTCAAAGTTTAGAGTTCCGAATAAAGACAAACTGAAGTTTGAACTCTCAACTATGTTCCTTTGCGATCAGAGTGTCGCCGGAGCTGTCGGTGTGCCCTTCGACGTTGGGGAGGATGACAGGTTTTACGCCGCTGCCGGATGGTGCGGGTTCGAGGGCGGCGGCGAGGACGTCGCTGATCCATTTTGCCGGGATGATCTCGAGTTCCTTGCGGACGTCGTCGGGGATATCATCGACATCCGATTCATTGCGATCGGGAAGGATGATGCGTCTGATGCCGGCTCGGTGCGCGGCGAGGATCTTTTCCTTTAGACCTCCGACCGGGAAAACGAGACCCGACAGCGTGATCTCGCCCGACATGGCGGTATCGGAGCGCACCTTTCGATCAGTGTAGAGCGACGCCATCGCGGTCGCCATCGTAACGCCCGCGCTCGGCCCGTCTTTTGGAATCGAGCCTGCGGGCACATGTATGTGAATGCCGTTTTGCTTGATCTTTTCGGAATCGATCCCGAATTCCGCGGCGTGCGACCATAAATAGCTGCGGGCGGCCTGGGCCGATTCTTTCATCACCTCACCAAGTTGGCCAGTTAGCGTGAGGCCGCTCCCGCCGGGCAACAGGGTCGCCTCGATAAACAAAACCTCGCCGCCCATCTCGGTCCATGCCATGCCGGTTGCAACGCCGGGCGGCAATTCTTTGCGGGCCTCTTCGGGATAGACACGCGGCGGGCCGAGATACCCCTTGATCTCCTCGGCGGTAATCGAGACCTTTTCGGTCAAGCCCTCGGCAACTTTTAGAGCAACTTTACGGGCGAGATTGCCGACAGTGCGCTCAAGCTGACGGACCCCGGCCTCACGCGTATATTGCGTGGTTAAAAGGTTTACTGCGTCGTCCGAGATCGCAATTTGATCCTCGGTTAGGCCATTCTCCTTAATCTGTCGCGGGATGAGGTACTGTTTGGCGATGTTTAGCTTTTCGCGGTCGCTGTAACCGGCGAGCTGGATAATCTCCATGCGGTCGCGGAGCGGCATCGCAATTGGCGAGAGCTGGTTGGCGGTCGCGATAAAGAAAACCTTTGACAAATCGAATGGCAGATCGAGGTAATTATCGCGAAAAGTATTATTTTGCGCCGGATCCAAAATCTCCAGCAATGCCGACGAAGGGTCGCCGCGAAAATCGTTGCCGAGCTTATCCACTTCGTCGAGCATCAACACCGGATTATTGACGCCGACGCGCCGCAGCGATTGAATTATGCGCCCTGGCATCGCCCCGACATAGGTGCGGCGATGGCCGCGAAGCTCGGCCTCATCACGCATGCCACCTAGGGAAAGCCGGTCAAATTCGCGTCCCAAGGCGCGTGCGATCGAGCGTCCCAAGCTGGTTTTACCGACTCCCGGTGGGCCGACAAAGAGCAGAATCGGGCTTTTTGAGTCGGGCCGGAGTTTTACAACGGCGAGCGACTCTAAAATCCGCTCTTTAATATCCTCGAGGCCGTAATGATCTTCGTCCAGGACTTTTCGTGCCTCGTTAAGGTCGAGCTTTTCCTCGCTCGATTTTAGCCAGGGCAATTCGAGGATGTATTCGAGATATGTGCGGATGACGTGATAATCGGGTGCGGCCTGGGGCAGTTGCTCCATCCGCTTTAGCTCGCGGGTCGCCTCTTTGCGGACGTCGTCTGGCAGATCGGCCTTTTCGAGACGATCTCGAAGCTGTTCGGCCTCGGCCTTTTCGCCCGTTTCGTCATCGCCAAGCTCTTTTTGAATGGCCTTCATCTGCTGGCGTAACACGTAATCACGCTGAGATTTGTCCATCTCGTGCTGTGCCTCAGTGGCAATCTTGGACCGGATCTGCATGATCTCAAGCTCGCGCGCCAGCGCGGCATGTGTCAGCGTCAAGAGGCCGTCAACCGTTCCGGACTCGAGCATTTTTTGCTCAGTCTCGACGCCAAGATCGAGAACCGAGGCGAGAAAATACGCGAGCTGGACTGGATTTTCCTGCGATGAAACGGCTACGCGCACCTCGGGCGGAACCTGTGGCAAGAGGGCAAGCGCCTCCGTTATCATTCCCTGGATGTTGCGTTTGAGGGCCTCGATCTCTTCCTCGTCGACGCGGCGGAGCTCGGGCAGGATCTGCACTTTTGCCTTTAGATACGGCTGTTCACCTGTCCATTCGAGTATCTCGAAACGATCGATACCCTGCACGATCAACTGCATCAGCCCCTCGTTTCGCATCATTCGCTTGATGTTGACGATGGTTCCGATCTTGTAGAGATCGTCGGGCTTGGCGTCGTCGCCGGTGACGTTCTCGATCTTGGTAGTGATACAGGCGAGCAGCTTTTCCTGGGTTGCAAGCGCGGCTTCGACCGCCTTTGTCGAGCGCTCGCGCCCGACCGCCAACGGCACGACAGTCTCGGGAAAAAGCGTCGTATTCTGAAGCGGCAAAACGGCTATCTCAAACTGCTGAGGCAGCTTTATTTCCTGTGTCTTAAATTGTTCCTGTGTTATTTCTTCAGCCATAAGAATCTCTCTGTTCTCTGCGTTTCTCTGTGATCTCAGCGTTAAAGGTATGCTGGCAATTTTTCAACGCGGAGAACACTGAGTATGACGCAGAGTTCGCGGAGTGGATTCATTCATTTTCCTTTCCGCAAAGTTATTATCAGCAGCCCGTTCTCAAACTCGTGCTCGATCGTCGCGCCGTCGATCGGCGAGGGGAAACGGAGCGTTTTTTCAAAGCTGCTGTATGTGATCTCCATCTGTTGATACGATACGCCGGCGGCACACGATTTGTCTTTACGGCAGCCGGCGATGTAGAGGGCATTGCCCTGAATATCGATCTCAATCTCATCGGCTGAGACACCCGCCAGCTCGACCTTGACGACCCAGCCATCCGGCGTTTGATACACGTCCGCCGCCGGATACCAAAGACGCCCCGACACCACCGCCTTTTTTGAAGAGCCGGTGAATTGAAAATAACGATTGGTGGATTTTGCCATATCAAATCTGAAATGCGCGATCACTTGCCGAATCTGATCGTTTTTAGACTGTAATCGAGCATCTGATCGTATTTATTATTTTGAATCGTGGTAACAAAAAAGAGGGCCACGCTTCGCCTAATCGTCACTAGATACTTTTGTCTATAAATTTTGCCGTACGCGCTGGTTTCTGTTTCAAACCCGGAAAATCCAACCCCGTTAAATGTTACGGGATAAATGTCTTTTGTGATTTTTACACTTGGCGTCATAAGCACCATTTTTTTATTCGCCTGAGCATATTTTTCCAAAGTGGTGGCCGTTTGCAGCCGCTCGATCCCACAGGAAAATATAGCGGCATTTCCCGGCTCCCCAAGGGGCAGCGGCGTTGCCTGAAACATGATTTGTGTATTGTCAATCGATCGGTCGAGGGCGGCTTGTTCCGCTTGAGACAAGCCGGATTTACTGGCACGAACTGCATCGCGACCGGCGGCATGGGCGTTGTCGTTTTGTTCCTTGCTGAAATAATGCCACGTGCCCGGTGCTAAAATAGTAAATCCCAGCAGTTTATTGCTGTACAACATCCCCTCGGCGTTTCCGCTCTCGGCGATCACTTGAGCCGTGGGACGTGTCTGCCCCGCCGCCACTGGACACAAAAACGCAGCGGACAAAGCCAGAAATATAATAAAACAAAGGGGTTTTAACATATTAAGCGTCATTTTCTACCCCAAAAACTCGCTCCACTTGAGATCTCCTCAAGTGTTTCGGCGATCTCGCGTTCGTCTTCCATTTCGAGGGCGATGTCGGCCATGGCGATGATACCGGCTAGCTCGCCGTTTGCTCCAACGACGGGGATGCGGCGGACTTGCTTGTCGCCCATCAGTCTGACGGCCTCAAAAACGAAATCTTCGGGGCCGACGGTGAAAAGCTCGGCTGTCATCACATCGCCGACCGGAGAATCGGGACTTTTGCCCTCAGAAACGCCGCGAATGACGATGTCGCGGTCGGTGACAATCCCAACGAGCAAAGCGCCGTCAACGACCGGAACGGCTCCCATATCGCCGTCGCGCATTATCGCGGCAGCCTCGCGCAGAAACATTTCGCGCGTCGCCGTCCGCACGTTTTTTGTCATTATCTCGCGGCACCTCATCCGTGAAATTGTCGCATTATCGACTTCGCTCATCTATAAGACCTCTATAACTTTATTTTGTTCGACCGACAGGAATAAAGCAAGTGTTTCAGCCGTGTAGGGATGATCCACCTAAGGCTTTGAGTGACGAAATAATGTTATAGTAACGGTTTGGGCAAGGCCGCAATGATGATAAAAACCGTAAGTTCATTCGACATGCAGCGCTTGTTGCGGGCGCCGGAAAAACAGGCTTGGGAGGCTTGCTAATGGGCGATGTCGGTGACGCAATCCTGGCTTTTCTTACGCAATACGGTTATGCCGCGCTGTTTTTTGGCATTATGCTCGAGAACGCCGGCGTGCCGCTGCCGGGCGAGACAATGCTCGTCGCGTCCGGCTTTTTGTCAAGCATCGAGGGCGGCGGTGTTTTTAGCTTGTGGATGGTAATTCTGGTTGCGTTTAGCGGAGCTGTGATCGGCGACAATCTGGGATTTTTGCTCGGACGCGAAGTCTTACGAAAAAGAATGGCACAGGGTAAGGGTTTTCTGTTTGTCACGCCCGAGCGTGTTCTCAAGGCTGAGAGTTATTTTGACCGTTATGGTGTGCTGACGATTTTTTTCGCCCGGTTCGTTGCCCTTTTGCGGATCGTCGGGGGACCGGCTGCGGGCGTTTCGGCTATGCCCTGGCGGCGTTTTCTGGCCGCAAATGCTGCGGGAGCGGCTGTCTGGTCGGTTGTTTTCGCCATCCTTGGCCATTGGGCCGGCAACTTATGGCCACTGATACATCAATGGCTTGGTCGCGGCTCATGGGTCATAGTGGGAGCGATCGTCCTGGGGATTATTTTATGGAATTTGACCCCCCTGCTGCGGCGGAAGAGAAAAACCGATCTGACTGACGATAAACTTTAATTCCCGTCATCACCTATCGCCTCGACCGGGCAGCACTCAAAGGCGTCAATGCACAGTGCAGCTTCCTCGGGCGAATCAGGTTGTTTTAGGACAAAGGAATAGCCGTTCTCGTCGTTACGTGTGAAATTTTCGGGAGCGGTTTCGCGGCAAACATCGCAGTCGATGCATCCGCTATCGACATAAAATTTGCCGGGTTTGTTATCAGGCAGTCTTTCGTTTATATCAGGCATAAAACTATTAACCGTAGCGAGGCAAAGAAAATTCTAACAGGATGCACAGGGTAAACAGGATTTGAAAACCAGAACGGCGGTATTTATGTCCGATCTATCTTGTATATCCTGTCTATCCTCTTAATTTCCTCCTCTGCGTCTCTGCGGTTTAATTACTTTTTCCTTCCGTAAGGTTGATCATTCTCTCCAAAGCGACGCCTGCGAAATGTTTGGTTTCGTCATCGACGATGATCTCGTTTACAACATTGTCTTCGAGTAGGTTTTCTATTGCCCAGGCCAGATTTTGCGGGGCGATGCGATACATCGTGGCGCACATGCACAGGTCGGGGGCTAGCAGGCGTATCTCTTTATCTGGAAAACGATCCTGCAAGCGATTGACGAGATTTACCTCGGTACCGATTGCCCATTTCGTTCCCGCCGGTGCGTTTTCGACGGTTTTGATAATGAACGAGGTCGAGCCGTTGAGATCGCTCAACTCGACGACCTCACGAGTGCATTCGGGGTGGACTAGCACCTGAACACCCGGAATTTGCTTACGAATCTGATCAACATGCCACGGCTTAAAGCGTCCATGCACCGAACAATGCCCGCGCCACAATATCAATTTAGCTTCGTGAAGCTGCTCCTCTGTGTTGCCGCCAAGCTCTTCGTGCGGATTCCAGAGAGCCATCTTGTCGAGCGGGATGCCAAATTTTGCTCCCGTATTTCGTCCAAGATGCTGATCGGGGAAAAAGAACATTTTGTCGAATTCTTTTAAATAAATATCAAAGAGCGGCACCGCGTTTGACGATGTGCAGACGACGCCCTCGTTCCGGCCGCAGAACGCCTTGATCTGCGCCGACGAATTCATATACGTGATCGGCGCAACCTTATTCTCCAAAACACCGATCTCTCGAAGCTGTTCCCACGCATCCTCGACCTGATCGATCGTCGCCATATCGGCCATCGAGCATCCCGCACCGAGATCGGGCAGAATGACGCGTTGAAAATCCTTGCCAAGAATATCGGCCGACTCGGCCATAAAATGCACCCCGCAAAAGACGATATATTCGGCCTCGGTCTGCGACGCCATTACGGAAAGCTGGTAGCTATCGCCCGTCAGATCGGCGTGCCGGATAACGTCGTCGCGTTGGTAATGATGGCCGAGAATGACCACGCGCTTGCCCAATTCATCGCGCGCCGCCTCGATCCGCCCGGCGATCTCCTCATCGGGCATCGTGAGGTAATCCTCTAAAACCTGTGCTTTTTCCAGAAGGGCTTCCATCGGTTCGTCTATAAAAATGATGTCACTTTGGGTGATTTAAGGCAAGATGGCTTATCTGTCCACACAGTTATTAGTCTTTGGGATATGCGACCGGCAGCTCGATTGTAAAGGTCGTTCCGACAGTGGCCGCGGAAGTTACCGAAACCTCGCCGCGGTGAAGTTTTGCGAGGTGCTTTACAATCGCCAGACCGAGACCGGTCCCGCCGACATCGCGCGAACGGGCGCGGTCCGCGCGGTAAAAGCGCTCAAAAATACGATGAATCTGTTCCGGTAAAATGCCCTCGCCCGTGTCGGAGACATAAATATTGTGTTTGTCCGAGAGGAGCTTATCGGCTACGGTCACAGATCCGCCTCGGCGGTTAAACCTGATCGCGTTGTCCACGAGGTTTGTGAGCATTTGCTCGAGACGGGACTGATCGGCACGAATGATCGACGAGCTCCCGACCTCGTTTGCCAGGATAATTTCGCGCTCCGCCGCCATAGAAGAAAGACTCGTATAGATCTCATCAACAAGCTGGGAGAGCTTGATTTCATTGAGCTGTAGCGAAACATTTCCCGATTCGATCTGTGATAATTCCAAAATGTCCGCTATCAGATTGCGCATTCTCTCGCCATTGCGACGTATCACGCTCAGGAAATGACGGTTGTTTTTTTCGTCTTCCAGACCGCCATCTTCGAGCGTCTCAACAAAGGCGAGTATTGAGGTAAGCGGCGTTCTCAGCTCGTGAGAGATATTTGACAAAAATTCCTGACGGATTGTCTCGAGCCGGTCAACCTGAGTCGTATCGTAAAAAAAGCCGACCGCCATTCTGCTGCCGTCAATCTCGAGCGGCGCTACGTGAACATCATATTTGCGTGTCCCTTTCGCGGAAAATTCCAGATGGATATCAGAGGTTTTACTTTCGTCGAGCGTCGTCCGAAACGACTCCTCCAATTCCTTATGCTGAATAATTTCGCTCAGCAGCTTATTTTCAAGCGGGCCGCCCTGTGTGGCAAATGCCCGATTTGCAGCGGCGTTGACAGCGAGGATACGCATGTCTTTGCCCGCGACCAGAACGCTCTCGGGCGTGGCGTCAAGGATTTTTTGCAGGATACTCTGTGAATCCGCGCGCGAAGTGGATGTTGCTAAAATCGTCATTGACATCCGATAAAACGATAGCCTACGCCTACAACGGTTTCGATGCAGGCGCCGCACTCTCCCAATTTTTGCCTGAGGCGGCGAATATGCACATCGAGCGTTCGCGTGTCGCCAAAATAACTGTAGCCCCAGACATTATCCAGCAGCTGTTGCCGGGCGGCAACGCGTCCCATTGTCCGAATGAGATTTTCGAGCAGGGCAAATTCTTTTCGCGTCAGTTTAACTGAATTGCCCTCGCAAGCGACCCGCATGTCGCCAAAATCGACAGTCAGGTGATTATCGCTGTAATTTGCTGCGCTTTCCGTTTCGGCCCGGCGCAAAACCGCTCGGATTCGGGCCATAAGCTCTTTAAATGAAAAAGGCTTTACAACGTAGTCATCGGCACCCATTTCAAGCCCGGCGATCTTGTCGCTTTCGGCTGCTTTGGCTGTCAGCATGATTACAGGGGTCTTTTCCGTCAAAGGCTCACGACGGAGCTTTCGGCAGAGCTCCATGCCGTTCATTCCCGGAAGCATCAGATCAAGAATGATTAACGACGGCGTGCTCTTTTCGTCAAGAGCAAGCCGTAGGCCTTTTTCGCCGGATTCCGCGATCACGGTCTGGAAGCCCTCGCGTTTGAAATTATATTCGAGGCTCTCGGCGATGTCAGCGTCATCTTCGATAATCAGTATGGTTTGCCGCATTGTATATTGTCCTCAATTGTAGATAATTTGCTACAGCTTTGCGAAATTCTACTCTCGGTACCTTACATGGATATGAACAAAATGTTACAAGAATATTAAATACTTTAAATCGAGGTCTTCCCGAAGCATGATAAGAAGAGACTCTGTAATGAGCCTCTTCTTCCCCCCTTTTTACCCCTTGAATTAGAAATTGAACCTGAGTGCAAACTGGATCTGACGGTTCGAGCCAAGACCGACCGTGCGGCCGACCGTCGAACGCAGCAGGCCAAATGTAGAACCGGCCGCATTTTGCGTAAACGCCGCTCCCGGCTGGAGCACATTTGATGTGCTGGCCGAATAGACGCCGCCAGCAAAGCTCAGGCTCGGCAGAGCGTTATTAAGCGTCGCCGATGGATTGGCAAAATTCGCGGTGTTCGTTATGTTAAAGATCTCGGTGCGAAATTCAAAATTCATAGTTTCCTTAATCCGAAACTTTTTCGAGAGGATCATATCCACCTGGCGGAAACCTGGCCCGTCCAGAGCGTTTCGCGAAAAATTGCCAAACGTGCCCGCCGTCGGTATCGCAAACGCCGCCGGATTGATCACATTGCGGTCGTTGTTGAGATACGGGTTAACGCCCGCGATCAGATCGGGCCGGCGGATATTACGCGAGTTGCCGCCGCCCGGCGTGTTGACAACGGCTATAAATCCGGTTGGCAATGACGGGAAGCTCGCGCCAAAGCTCGGCAGATTAGCAGTAAATCCATTGGCAAACGTGCCGCCTGCTCCGTTTGGACAGCCCGTCGCCAATTGACACTGGACGACGACATCGGGCCGCACGACGAGCACCTCGATGGGCACGCCGCTGCGGGCGTTAAAGATGGTGCCGATCTCCCAATTGCCGAGGATCGCGTTGCCCGCCCGGCCAAAGTCAAACCGCTTGCCCTTGCCGACCGGCAGGTCGTATAGCGCGCTCAGGTTAAACGTGTGTCGCACGTCAAAATTATTGCGTCCGCGATCGGCCTCAAAATTCTGAAGCTGTGCCGATGTACGGGCCTCGTTTGAGCCGCTGGACAGCCCCTTGCTTGACCCGTATGTGTATTGGGCGTTCATCGTCAGCCCGCTGCGAAAGCTCCGCACGAGCGAGGCCTCAAACGCATTATAGCTGTCATTGCCGCCGCTCGTTTTATAATCGATCTCGGCATACGGATTTTGCACCGACGTGCCGCTGACGATGCTAAATTGGCGAACGGTGTTGACGCCGATCACCTGTCCCGTGACCGGATCGGTACGGTTGACGACGCCGACGCCCGTCGGGATATTGGAGCCGTTGACTATCGTCGTCTGGCCCGGCAGAATGCGGTTGGCAACGCTCCTTAAGAAGAGATTGCGGCCCTGACTGCCGACATACGCGAGCGTTGCGACGAGGTTGCCGGGCAATTGCTGCTGCCACGAAAACGTGTATGAATAAACGCGTTCCGGGATGCTGTAGTTGTTTGAATATGCTCTCGGCTGGTAGCTGCGGTTATTTGGGTTGATGTTAAAATTGTCGATGATCCCCTGGATATTTGCTGGAAACGCGAGCAATCCACCGCTTGTAATGGTCGAGCTGATGCGGTCGCTCTCGATCGGCTGGATCTGATCCTCGGTCTGGCCGGGACCGTAGAAAATGCCAAATCCTCCGCGGACCACCGTCTTGCCGCCGCCAAAAAAGCTGCTGCCAGATGGATTTGGCGACCAGGTGACCGCGACACGCGGGCCAAAGTTGCTCTTTGATGATTTGTAAGGTTGCTCCGTCACCGGCCGAAATGTGCCGGTGTCAATATTGAAGAATATTTGTTGGTTATGAGCCTCGCGAAGCGGCGAGTAATATTCGTAACGCAACCCGTAGCTGAGGGTCAGTCCCGGACGCAATTTCCATTCGTCCTGGGCGTAGCCTATATAGTACTCCTGTTTGGCGAGCCGGATGCCGCCGGGACCACCGGTAAACGGACTCGGTGCACTGACATCGCCGAGATACTGGACAGATGCCGGAGTGTTGGCCAAAAAGGCCGCGAGGTTTGAGAACGTGTATGTCGTTCCGCCCTGACGGTCGGTGTAGAGACGGATCAGGCGTACCTCGCCGCCGAATTTGGCGTTGTGCTTGCCTCTTGTCCAACTGAGACTGTCGATAAAGCCGAGCGAATACGGCGTATAGGGTTGGCCACGACCGTTTGTCGCCGAATTTGCACGCACAAGACCCCCGGGGATCGAGATACCTGTTGAGGTTCCCTGTCCGGCAATGCCCGTGTTTGCCACGCTGCCTGAGATGTTGAGCGTGAGGTTTGTAA
Organism: Pyrinomonadales bacterium; assembly: GCA_038226395.1. GTDB lineage: Bacteria > Acidobacteriota > Blastocatellia > Pyrinomonadales > Pyrinomonadaceae > OLB17. The sequence goes on from JBBRQM010000062.1 coordinate 10,776, forward strand.
AATCGAGGCCGTTTACAGTTGGGGCCGAGCCGTTGATACGGGTTTTGGCCCCGTTGTAGCCAAACTTAAACTCGTTTATCAACGAACCGTCTTTGCGGAGTATCGACTGTAGACCGGCAATCCCATTTTGAGGGATCGCCGAGATCGTGATGACACGACCCGACACGCCCTCTGGGGCAATATCCTTACCCTCATCGCGGAAAAAGCGGAGGTAAAACTTATTGAGACTGTTGACCTGATAATCGAGCCGTCCGGCATACGCTTTTTCGTCCGTTCGCTCCATATCTGTAAGCTGAACGACGTCAAAACCGTTGACCGCCGAACCGCCCGGGACAACGACCGCATTAGGTGAGCGAAACCCAGTGATAAAAGGCTGGATCGCCGGATTTACGGGGTTCGCAGTTCCGGGAATGAGTGCCCCCGGTGCCGCAAGGCTCAGGCTCGGTGCGGCCTCGACAATATTTAGCCCAAACCGGCCACGGTATTTTTCAAAGCTGCCGAAAAAGAAGAGCTTGTCCTTAATTATCGGGCCGCCAACCGAACCGCCAAATTGATCGAGCTGGAGTTTGCTTTTTGGTATGCCGGGCGAGATGTTGTCAAAAAAGTTTCGTGCATCCAGTCCGTCGCGACGAAGATATTCAAACGCCGAGCCGTGAAATTGATTACCGCCCGATTTGGTTACGACGCTGATCTGACCTCCCGTTCCGGTGCCGAACTCGGCTGGGAAATTGCTCGATTCGACCCGAAACTCCTGCACGTTTTCGAGACTCGATTGCAGGCGAAACGGCGTAGGGACCTCGCCATTTAGGTTGCCGGGGCTGGCATCGATAATAGCCGATCCCTCGACCCCGTCGTAACGAATGACATTTTGCTCATTGGCCCGGCCTGAAAATCTGATGTCCTGAAACGTTCCGCCGGCGGCGTTCTGCGCACCGGGAGCCTGCAAGTAAAGCTGCGACAGTTGGCGGCCATTGATTGGCAGCCCGGCGACCTCACGCGGAGTGACATTGGCGCTCATGCTCGCTGACGTTGTATTAACGAGCGCCTCTTCGCCGGAAACGACATCAACCTGCACGTTGACACCCTTTGGCTGTAGGGTCAGCACAAGATTTGCCTCTTGCCCGGCGAGCAGCTCGATCCCTTTTTGCGATGCGGGATCAAAATTGTCGGATGTAGCCGTGATCGAATAAACGGTTGGCTTTAGCGCGACGATCTGAAACGCACCGTCTTTTCCGGCGGTGGCGGCCCTCGTCTCGCCGGTCTTTTCGTTTTTGACCGTAACGGCGGCACCGGCGATCACGGCTCCGTTTTTGTCAACGACGGTGCCGGCGATGCGGCCCAATTCAGACTGCGCCGTGACAAAAATGAATGAAGAAAATACAACTAATAAAAAGATAAAGATCGTTTGAAAAAAAACTTTTGGATTCATGTTCACTCCTTTGAAATGATTTTGTATATAGAAATGACAGTGGTCTTGATAGGCTCACGCCCATCTCCATACCGTCAGATCAATCAAAAATGTAAAAATTTATTTGCCTGCAAGAGACAGGATGAAGCAGCGAGGTTAATACGAAGTGAAATGAATGTTAAAAGGATGTTAAATTTACAGGCTGCCGTGGCGACTTGAGAAATTCCTCAATCGTATCGCCGGAGATTAAATGAGTTGTTGAAAGAAAAATAATTGGGCATCACGAGATAAATCTTCGAAAACCTGTGCTTTTCCATAACGACTGACATCAGTTCCTCCAAAGAAAATGATGTTATTTTGGATGTGGTTAGGCAAGCGAGGTCAGAAGCAGTGTTAAAAAATTAACACGTTTTGTAACATCTTTTGCTGCGGTATGGGGTACACTGTTGTTCGCCTTACATAAGGAGACCCTGATATGAATAAAAAGAAGTTGAAGGCCGAATTGTCGAAAACTAAGAAAAAGCTCGTAAAGGTGAAGGCAAAATTGAATGAGGTCAAACCAGCGCCGAAGAGTGTAGAGAAACCGGCGGTTACCGCGAAGACACCAAAATCTCCGTCGAAAACTCCAACTGCTCGTCCGGCCAAGACGGTTGCCGCACCAAAGTCGAGTACTCGGAAAAAGACGACGGCTTGAGGCCCTTGCAGACTACGAAAGCGATGAGAGTGCGGCTTTGACCTTCCCCTCGATCTCGTCGCGGACCTCGCAAAATTGATCGGGCGGCATATCTTTCGGATCGGCGATCTGCCAGTCTTCGCGCTGTTTGGCACGGACAAGCGGACACTCGTCGCCGCAGCCCATTGTCGCGACAAAATCCCATTGCACTTCCGGGAGGTCATCGAGTGATTTGGAAAGATGGAGGCTTAAATCGTAACCGATCTCTTTCATTGTTGCGATGGCTTTGGAATTTATTGTTCCAGATGGACGCGAACCAGCGGAATAAGCTTTAAAACTCTTAGCACCGTGAATACGTGCGAACGCCTCGGCGATCTGACTGCGACAAGAATTTTCGACGCAAACGAATAATAGTCGTTTCATGACTCTATATTTCCACCATCGTGCGGTAGAATGATCTCCGCTGTTGTCTTGACCGGGAGAAGCCACCGGAAAAATGTTGTCGCAGAGAACGCGCCAAGCAACTGGAAAAAGATAAAGGCCGGTGCGTCAGCCGGACGGATACCTGCAAAAGTATCACTTAGCGAACGTGCAAGTGTCACCGCCGGATTCGCGAACGATGTCGATGATGTGAACCAGTAGGCGGCGGTTATGTAAGCGGCAACCGCAAACGGCATGACTAGCGGTTTGTGCAGCCTCGACGTGCCCCATATCACTGTCAACAATCCAAAAGTTGCGACGAATTCACCGAACCATTGAGCCGGTCCTGTGCGAGCCTTCGTGGAAATCAAAATGGCGGGGAGCGCGAACATCAAGTTTGCTATGACAGTTCCGAGCACCGCCCCGCTAACTTGCGCGACCAAATATAAAAAGGAATCCCGCCAGCCGATGCCCCCTGCGAATGCATCACAAAGCGTAACCGCCGGATTGAAGTGGGCTCCCGAGATCGGACCAAAGGTGAGAATGAGGGCAACTAGCCCGGCACCTGTCGCGACGGTGTTTGCCAGCAGAGCAACCGCTAAATTACCGCCTGCCAACTTTTCGGCCATTATTCCGGAACCAACAACGGCCGCAAGGAGAAAGGCGGTTCCAAGAAACTCGGCGGCACATCTTTGCGGCAACTTGTGACTCATCTGCTATCCGCCAAAAACATGGGCAATTCCGAGGATTATCCAATACGACACAGCAGCGATGCCGGCGGCCATCGGGATAGTCAGCACCCATGCCCAGACGATGCGGCGGGCGACGCCCCATTTTACGGCGGAGAAGCGTCTGGCGGAACCTGCACCGACGATCGCCCCTGTGATCGTATGAGTGGTGGAGACGGGAATGCCGAACATGGTCGCTCCAAAGAGAGTCATAGCACCGGCTGTCTCAGCGCAAAACCCCTGCACCGGCTTAAGCTTTGTGATCTTCGAACCCATTGTTTTAACGATGCGCCAGCCGCCTGAAAGAGTTCCTAACGCGATGGCTGCGTGAGCCGACAAAACAACCCAAAGCGGAATTGTCGGAAGCGAGCCGTTAGGCCCATAAGATAATATGCCGCCAGCCGCCAGTACCGCCGCGATGATTCCCATCGTTTTTTGAGCGTCGTTGCCACCGTGTCCGAGTGAATAAGCCGCCGCCGAAAAAAGCTGCCCTATGCGGAATCCTTTATCGATTTTGGAGTGTGCTGTATTACGAAATATCCAATACACCGCAACCATAAAGATGAATCCGAGCGTGAAACCGATTAATGGAGATGCGACTATGAAGATTGCCGTTTTGATCCAGCCCGCCGCTTTCAATATTCCAAAACCGCCAAGAGCCGCAACCGCTCCACCGCTAAATCCGCCGACAATTGCGTGCGAGCTCGATGTTGGAAGGCCAATATACCAGGTAATGATGTTCCATGTCGTAGCGCCGATCAGCCCCGCAAGAATCGCGTAAAGCCTGTAATCTTCGGACAACATGGTCATGTCAACCATATCACCGCCGACGGTCTTGGCTACCAGAGTCCCAAATATCAAGAAGGCAATAAAATTGAAGACCGCTGCCCAAATCACCGCGATCTGTGGGGACAAAACCCGGGTAGATACAACCGTGGCAATAGAGTTGGCCGCATCATGAAACCCGTTCGTGTAATCAAAAACAAGTGCGACGACGATGATGAAGACAACTAAGCCGAATGTTACTGAATGTGCGTCCATATTTGCGTCAGCTTCTAATTGTGCTTCAGAACAATGCTTTCAATAATATTGCCGACATACTCGCATTTGTCGGTGGCGTTTTCGAGAATTTCGTAAAGCTCTCTCCATTTAATGATCTTCACGGCGTCGGTCGAGTTTTTGAAGAGATCCGCCATAGCCCGGAAATAAATCTCATCGGCGTCATTTTCGAGACGTTGAATATTTAACAGGTGCTGCTCCATGCCGCGGGCCTCTTTGAGAAAGGAAACGGCCCCGTTGATCTCGCCCGCGAGTTTTTGGATGACTGCGCCAAGAGCTTGCGCAAACTCGTCATTCTCGTGTATGTCGTACATCACGATCGTCCGCGAGGCCGCGTCGATATAATCGCAAACGTCATCAAGAGCCATTGAGAGCGTGTAGATATCCTCGCGGTCAAACGGCGTAATAAAAGATTTATTGAGCTTGGTTGTCACGGCGTGAGATAATTCGTCACACTCGTGCTCGACGCTCTTGATTCGCTTTGACAGGGTTTCAAACTCCTTGTCTGACGCCTGCAGCATTTCAACCAGGATGTTGGCCGCCTCCTGAATCTTTTCGGTCATTTGCGAAAATAATTCAAAATATTGGTCTTCTTTTGGTAAAAAGCTAAAAAATGCCATTATTCGATGCTCCGTTACTAAAGTTTGAATTTAGAATTTAAATATATGCGAACGCCATGAGCAAGTCTAACCCGACGATTTGTAACATCGCGTTAACATAATCACAATATTAACGGGCGACGAATCGCGGCAAACTCAAAATTGCCTGCGATTCATCTTAACCGGGCGCCTAACGCTTGATAAAATGTGGAACGGAGATTTAACATCGAGCAATCCATCTCGGGAGTAGAATATTATGAAAAGCATCTTTTGCAAACGAATAATGGCGGCGGCAATGATTGCTGCATTGGGAATTTTGCCGCTGGCAACGATCGCCCAGACGCAAATCATCGCGCCAAATAATAAATACAAAGTACAGGATGACATTAAACTCGGCAATCAGGCCGCGGCCCAGGTCGAGCGTCAATTTCCGATCCTCAATGATGCCGATGCGACGGCTTATATTACGCGTATCGGTCTGCGTCTCGTCAGCGCGATCCCGCAACGGTTTAATCAACCGGCTTTTAATTACCGGTTTAAAATAGTAAACGCACGCGACATAAACGCGTTTGCTCTGCCCGGCGGGCCGATGTTTGTCGATCGAGGCATGATCGAAGCGGCGCGAAATGAGGGTGAGATAGCCGGCGTGATGGCACACGAGATCAGCCACGTCGCTCTGCGCCATGCAACCGCTCAGGCCACAAAACAATCGAGCGCCGGCAATACTCTCAGGACGATCGGCCTGATCCTCGGCGGAGCGGTGGTCGGCGGCCAGGCCGGTGCACAGCTTGGCCAGATCTTCGCTGCGGGTTTTAATCTAAAATACAGCCGTGAATACGAGTCGCAGGCCGACACCCTCGGCGCCCAGATTATGGCAAACGCTGGTTACGATCCGCACGATCTGGCCAACGTATTCAAAACCATCCAGCAGCAGGAGGGCGGCCGCAGCACGCCTCAATGGCTGAGCGACCACCCCGATCCGGGCAACCGGATCCAGAGCATTGACCGCGAGGCCGCGAGGCTAAACGTTTCGCCTAATCCTTATAAAATCACGCGTGATTTCGAGCGCATCCAGGCACGTCTAAGAGCGATGCCGCGAGCACGTTCGATGGCCGAGATTGAGAAAGACGTCAAGAGCGGAAACGGCCCTTCGCAAAACCCGACTGCTTCGGGACGGTATTCGGAAAATATTCAATATCCGTCATCGCGCATTCGTGCATACACCGGAATGAGCGGTGTGCAGATCAACGTTCCGTCCAATTGGCGCGAGTTTTCATCCGGCGGCGACGTCCAATTTGCCCCCGATGGCGCTTATGGCGCGCAGGGGATAACGCACGGCGTGATGCTCGGTTCCTACAGCGGCCAAAACAACGATCTTTCGAACGAATCGCAGGATTACGTGAACGAGATTCTACAGGGCAATTCATACCTTCGTCAGCGGGGGTCGCTTTCGCAAACGTCAATCGCCGGTCATCGAGGTTACACAGCCAGGCTTTCGGGAATCTCGCCGATAACCGGACGAACCGAGATTGTAACTATCTATACCGCCCAGTTGCGAAATGGAGGCCTGTTTTACATCGCTACCATCGTCCCCGATGACGAATCGCAAAATTATTCTTACGCTTTTCGCAATATGATCAACTCGATCCGGCTAAGCGATTAGTTTTTTGCGAATAATTTAACAGGATGCACAGGATAGGCAGGATTGTTTATCTTGTTCATCATGTCTATCCTGTTTGAATCTCTTTTTCAGCTTTAACAGTAGTTAAAAATAAAATAGCCGCGACGGAAACGCATGCGCTGGCGAGGAATGCTGTCGCCGGGCCAAATTGGTACCAGACGAGGCCAAAGAGCAGCGACGCGGGGAAGACGGTGATGCCAAAAGCCAGATTGTAGAGACCGAATGCCGTGCCTTGCCGCTTTGCCGGAACCATATCGGCAACAAAGGCTTTTTCGACGCCCTCGCTCAGTCCGAAATAAGATCCGTAAACGATAAAAAGCAGCCAGACTTGCCACGGCGCGGTGACAAACGCGAATCCGGCATAGACAATTGCGTAGATAAGCCAGCCCGTAAATATCAGCGTTTTGCGCCCAATCCTGTCAGATAGATCGCCGCCGATCAGTGAGCTTATCACCTTGCTGACATGCAGCGTCATCCACAGGAGCGGCAAAACGACAGGCGAAATACCAGCCTGACCGGCTCGTAGCAGAAGAAACGCATCGGTTGAGTTCGAGAGCGTAAATAACGCTATACAGACGAGAAAGCGTTTGAAATTACTGTCAAATCCGGCGAGCGACAGCTTTGGCGGGTGAGCGTCGATATCCGCTGGCTTTGCATCCTCTTTTACAAAGAAAACGATCACGAACAGGCCGAGAACGACCGGAACGGATGCGTAGAGAAAGACCTGTTGGTATTCTCGGAGCGTCGGCTCGAGCGTGTTTGCCGCAAAGATCGAGAGTAAGATAAAAGCCGCGACCGGGCCAAACACCGCCCCGAGATGATCGGCGGCGCGGTTAAATCCGAATGCAAATCCGCGCTGCTTGACCGGGACGCTCTCGGAGATCAGAGCGTCACGCGGCGCACCCCGTATGCCTTTGCCGACGCGGTCAGTCATCCTCACTACGAGAACTTGCGGCCAGCTTGTCACAAAAGCGAGAAACGGTCGCGTTATCGCCGCCAAGGAATAACCCAGAAAAACAGGCAGTTTACGCGCGCCAAAACGGTCGCTGAGATAGCCGGAAAATAGTTTTAAAAGGCTCGCGACCGACTCGCCAAAGCCCTCGATCAAACCGATCACAAACGGCGATGCTCCGAGACTCAAGGCCAAAAAAGCCGGGAGCAGCGGGTAGATTATCTCGCTTGACGTATCGTTGAGCAGACTGACCGTGCTCAGCGCCAGCACGTTTCGTGGCAGAGAGAGGTAGCGTCGCCAAACGGACACCTTTTTATCGGGCTGGGTGTCAGGCATAGGCGGTGTTAAGGCGTGCGGGTAGATGTTGGTTGCTGCCGCGGCGGGTACTGGTGAGGTGGTGACGTTTTTACGCCGATCCAAATAAAAGATATGCCGCCAATAACCGCAACCGCCAAAATTACGGCAACCACTGCAAGGCGCTTCGCCATTTTCAGTGTTTTCTTTAGCACAAAAAAGGCAATGATCGCCGCTACAAAACACATCACAAAAAACACGACGGCGGCAAAAAAGCCAAGAACGCCCTGGACCGGCGGGACATCAAAAAACATTAGTAAGTTTACATTCATCGTTTTTCCTCCATCGCCTTTTCGATCGCGTCCACGTCCGCGTCGGTCAGATCCATCGTCTCAGACGGCAGATTATACTCCTCGTCCGCCCACGCTCCAAAATCAAGCAATTTGCACCGCTCCGAGCAAAACGGGCGAAACTCGTTACCGTTATATTCTGTTTCCTTGCCGCAGTGCGGACACTTCACGATTGGCATACGCAAACGTTAGCATATCAAATCTCGTGCAAAAATCTATTGAATCCGGCGTTCAATAGCGCGATGATAACCTAAAGCGAACAATCATGCGTTTTCGAGCGTATTTAATGAGAGAGTTCGCGGATGAGGAAAATGTTATGACCGATTACAAAGAGAGATTTGAACGCTGGCAGAAAAAGGCCACCGAAAAATTTGAAGAGATAGATGCCCAGCTTGGCCTGAAAGAAAAGATTGAGGGCGGCGCCCGCGTCGTCGTCGAGACGGCGCAAAAAAGCGCCGAGTATATCAAGACCGAGGCCGAAAAGAGCGATGTTGGCAAGTCCGCCGTAAAAGTGGCCGAGGATGTGATAAACACGGCCGGTGATGCCGCGAAAATAGCCTGGAAGACAAGCGAACCGGGCCGTGATGTGGCAAGCGACGCCGGATCAAAAGCCGGTGGCGTGGTCGTTGATGCAGCCGGTAAGGCGGGCGAGTTTTTTGACGACGCTGTTGATTCGGTCGGCACAAACGCAAAACGCGTATCCAAGGTCGTTGGTTTCGGATCCAGCATATCAACAACGCTCAATTCGGCGCGAAAGGGATTTCAAAAAGCATCGGATTGGGTGCAGGCCGACCCCGTTAGGGCAGCGACGACGGGCGTTTCGATGGCTATCGGAGCCGGGCTTGGCGTGGTTTTTACGGGATTTAGCTCACATTGGCTTTTTAATTCGGCGATCCCGGCGTGGTCGGTCAAAAAGCTGGCTGAGAATTTTGATGGTTATCTCAAACGCCGCGAAGAGATGATCGAAAAGGGCCAGCTTTCCGAGGCCGACACCGAACGCGTCCAGTTTGAGCGCGACATTGCAAAACGAATCGGAGCGCCGCTGCTCGGAGCGTTTTCATTTGCATCCGGCGCCGTGATGATGACTAATATTTTCGACCCGAAAAACATCACCGGCTTCCCGATCGGCAGCATCATCGGCGGCAACCCTTTGCTCGAAGGCGTCTGGTTTTTTGGCAACGGGATGGTCTGTTTCAAGACAAGCTACGACTTTTTCATGATCGCCCTCGACGGCCAGGAAGACGTCGAAAAAATGGTCAAC
>JBBRQM010000063.1:0-20025 GCA_038226395.1 Pyrinomonadales bacterium
AAAATCTCTCGCTTTCATGGAAAGTGAAAGAACTAAAAAAAGCCAACGCTGTCGCTGTTTACAATCATTCTACATTTACGGATGAGATCGAGATGGACGCCTTCGGTTCGCAGAGCTGGGGGGCGAGCATAAATGAATTTAAGCCATTCGAGCAGAGATCGGGCGAATTGCGATTTCGCGTAACTTTCAATGCCCAGAAGGGTAATTGGTCATTCAGCCTGCCTGCGCACCCCGATGAAAAGCCGCAGAATTTTGGCCCGGTATTTGCCTTTACACGCGTCAGGATAGCACAGCAAATGACACCGCATCGCAAATTTAGAAATTCAAAAAAAGATACCGTGATATCAAACGGCAAATCATCCAACAAATTATAGGTTTTGACAGATAAAGCTTTCCATGGCATGACGCCAAATGAGTTGACGGAGGCTCAGGTCAATAAAAATCTATCGCCAATTGATCTTCTTTCATTTTATACAGGAAATTAACAGATCCACAGAAACCGGGAAAATTATTGGATATTTCTAAAATAGTATAAACACTGCCATAATTGAAGAAAGCCGCAACCATTGTGTAATGGCTGCGGCTTTCAAATCCAATTCCTCTAAACGGTCGAGGATTTTAACCGTCACAAATCCATAATTCCAGAATTGTTAGGCACTATCTGCACTCATTTCAACTATCCCTGTACCGCAAGTGCTGCCATTAAATGGGTCACTAGGTGTGCTGCAAGTACATGGGGTCATGCACGCCAATGTACGCCCGCACATCGCTCCCGCACAAACTGAAGCGGCATGTGCCGCCACCGGAGCATTTAAACCAGCCACAAAAGGCAGTGCGATCATAGTGCCAAGACCGATCTTTTTAACCACATCACGCCGTGACATTCCGGTAAATCGCCCATCCGAAACATGGATATTCTCGATCAATTTTTCTTTTTTCAGTTGGTCGAGGGCGAGCCAAACCAGATCTTCGCTGGCCTTGGAATTTAGGCGGCTGCCGACAAATTCGCTAAGTTGCGGAATATCTTTGCTGCCATCACAGGCTTGCCAGATCAATGCGGAAGTTTCATTAAGGCAAAATGCTTTATTTGCCCTCAGGTCATAAATCAGAACCTCTCCTTCGAGTTCCTGCACGACAATATCATCTTTTCGACTTAATGGATTTTTTTTGCTTGACATGTATCCCCCCAAATTCTTCTAAGAATAAAGTGTAAAACCAATAGAACAATTTATTTCAAAATAATAACGTAATGTAAAAGTCGATGTCAACAGGAAAACCTTAAAAAACCAGATTTTTTTTTTGGCACTCCCGAAGCCAGCATAATTCTACTACATATTAGTGTAGATACCATATACCAATATGGGAACCCCGATAATATAGGCCGTTGCCCCGATCCGGAAAAGAATCCGGCCGGTTGGTGTCGGATTGCTAAAGCCATTTGTCATTCCTAACAGTAAATTCCCGACGCCGGTTAAAAAAAGCCCCGCGCCAAATTTTGCACCACCAGGACGGATCGCCATTGCGACGCCGCCCACTATGCACGCTGTCCCGATCAAAATGATAAGGATCGAATTAAGATTAAACTGTATCGGAAGCTGCATAACCAAGATAACTATTTTGCTGAATAATAAATCAAATTCTGTACAAAGAAAAGCCGCACCGATCTTAAGTTTTACCCCGTCAATGGTATTTGATAAAATACTCTTTTGCACCGAGGTAAAATATCCCATCTATGCAAGCTGCAAAATTAAAAGAGGAACAGATTGTCGTCAGGGGATCTCGCGTTCACAATCTCAAAAACATCACGGTTTCGCTCCCCGTAAATAAAATAACCGTGATTACCGGCGTTTCGGGATCCGGCAAATCATCGCTTGCCTTTGACACGCTATATGCCGAAGGGCAGCGGCGTTATGTCGAGTCGCTCTCCGCCTACGCCCGCCAATTCCTCGAACGGATGGATAAGCCCGATGTCGATGAGATCACCGGCATTTCGCCGGCGATTGCCATTCGCCAAAAAAACACGACAAAAAATCCGCGCTCGACCGTCGCCACACAGACTGAGATTTACGATTATCTTCGGCTGCTGTTTGCCCGTGCCGGGACGACAATTTGTCACGTCTGTGGCCGCGAAGTCAAAAAAGATTCGCCCGAATCGGCGGCGGATGAGATATTAAATGAACTTGCAGAAGACATGCGGTTTTACGTCTTATTCCCGATTCAGGAAGAAGTCTCTCGCCAGATCGTAAAGACCGCGCGTGTCAGTAGTCCGCACGTAAATAAGGGCTCCACATCGAAATCCAAGCATTCGCCGAGCACCACGAATCTCAGCACACAAGCCTTTCTTATTTCGCTCCTGCAACAAGGGTTTTCCAGGCTTTTTCGCGAGGGCCAGATGATCGAGCTGCAAAAACCCGAAGATTACTCGTTGGACGATTTTGACAATACGTTTGTCCTGATCGACAGGCTTGCCGCATCACCCGATATTCGCCAACGGCTAGTCGATTCGCTTGAAACATGCTTTCGCGAAGGCCATGCAGCTGTAATAGTTCCAAGTTCCAAGTTTCAGGTTCCAAGTTCTGATTCGGAATCTGTTCTTAACTTGGAACCTGTAACTTGGAAGTTGGAACCGGCTTTGAGGTTTTCCGACCAATTCGTTTGCAAATACGACGGCACGCGATACGAGGAACCTGAGCCGACGCTTTTCAGCTTCAATTCGCCCTTTGGAGCTTGTCCGACATGTCAGGGTTTTGGCAACACGATCGGCATCGATTACGGCCTTGTTATTCCAAATCCCTTGATCTCCCTTAACGCCGGTGCGATTGAGCCTTTTACGAGACCTACACATGCCTGGGCGCAAAAGGAGCTTGTGAAATACGCCGAATCGGCCAATATCGACATGAAAGTGCCCTTCGCCGACCTGCCGGATTTTCAGCAAAATTGCATAATCTACGGCGACGAAGGCTGGCGCGGAATTAAGGGCTTTTTCCAGTGGCTCGAGACCAAAAAATATAAGTTGCACGTCCGAGTATTTCTCGCAAAATATCGCGGCTACACAAAATGTCCAGATTGCGAAGGCCAGCGTCTGCGGCAAGAAGCCCGCGATGTAAAGATCGGTGGACTTTCGCTACCCGAGATCGTTGCGATGTCGATCAGCGACGCTTATGCATTTTTTGATACGCTCGAACTAGACCAGGAACGCGCCCAAATCGCCGACAAATTGCTGCTGGAAATTCGCCGCCGTCTAAAATTTCTCGTCGAGGTGGGCCTCGATTATCTGACGCTCGGCCGTCTCGCGGCAACGCTTTCCGGCGGCGAGGCGCAACGCATACAGCTTGCGACCCACCTCGGTTCCCTACTTGTCGGCACACTTTACGTTTTGGACGAGCCGAGCATCGGCCTACATCCACGTGACAACGCCAGGCTCATCAAAATTCTCGAAAACCTTCGCGACATCGGCAACACCGTGCTGGTCGTCGAGCACGACGAGGAAACGATGCGCTCGGCCGATCATATCGTTGATATCGGTATCTACGCGGGTGAATTGGGTGGCAATCTGGTTTTCGAGGGTGATTTTGTAAATTTGCTCAAATCTGAAACGTCGCTCACCGCAAAATACCTGCGCGGCGACGCCAAGATTAAAGTTCCGCAAAATCGGCGACCGATCACAAACCGAAAGATCGAGATAATCGGTGCCCGCGAGCACAACCTCAAAGACATCTCAGTCAAAATTCCACTCGATATGCTCGTCTGCGTGACGGGCGTGTCTGGATCGGGTAAATCGACGCTTGTGCATGACATTCTCTACTCTGGGCTAAAGAAAAAACGCGGCGAGTGGAACAGCCACGTCGGATTTTTCAAGGAAATAAAAGGTGCCGAGCTTGTCGATGACATCATCCTCGTCGATCAGTCGCCCATTGGCCGTACCCCTCGCTCAAATCCGGTCACTTATATTAAAGCCTACGACGCGATCCGCGAGGTGTTTGCCGCGACGAATGCTTCCAAAACAAAAGGCTACAACGCCTCGCATTTTTCGTTCAATGTTCCGGGCGGCCGCTGCGAAATTTGTCAAGGTTCGGGTACGGTAACTATCGAGATGCAGTTTCTGGCCGACGTCGAACTCACCTGCGAAGACTGTCGCGGGATGCGTTTCAAACAGGAGATTCTAGATGTCAAATACAAAGGCAAAAATATCCACGAAACCCTACAGCTAACGATCCGCGAAGCGATCCTTTTCTTTAAGGATATTGCCAAATTAGTTTCGCGTCTAAAGGTGCTCGACGCGGTCGGCCTCGGCTATCTGCGCCTCGGCCAATCGGCTACAACCCTGAGCGGCGGCGAGGCCCAACGAGTAAAACTTGCTTCGCACTTAGCCCAAAAAACCGCAAACCAGACCCTCTTTATATTCGACGAGCCAACGACGGGACTACACTTTGACGACATCAACAAGCTGCTCACCGCGTTCCGTGCCCTTATCGACAACGGCGGCAGTATCCTCGTTATCGAGCACAACATGGACGTGATAAAAACGGCCGATCATGTCATCGACCTCGGCCCCGAAGGCGGCATCGGCGGCGGCCACGTCGTCGCCACCGGCACTCCTGAGGATGTGGCGAAAGTTGAGGGTTCGTTTACAGGGAAATATTTGAGAGAGATGTTAAAACTGAAGGCTTAGTCATAGCCGACCATCTTTAGCCAGATCGTGGTCACTCAAATTGTCATACTTAACTTTCAAGTTAGTGACCTTTACAGCAAATAGCGTATCCGCCCCCCGTCGATCATCAATAATACTGTTTTCCGGAAATCCGAACTTCTCATTGTAAGTGACCTTAACTGTTTTTCCTTCGTCATAGCTTTTCTTGATCAAATCGAATATTTTCTCAACTGTTTCAATATCCGAACAGCAGTCGTAGGAATTGTATTGCTCACTCATGTCAATCGTTGCCCTCGAAATTACTTTTCGTTCCCTGACTTCTATTTGTTCAGGTACGTAGGAAAATGTGCCTCCTATGACGCGCTCGCAAGTAAAACTATAATTCTCAATATTATTCTGCTGCCATAACTGCCTGTTTTTCCCCAACTCTGCGTTTGCGACCTTTGCAACCTTACATCCCGACCATTGAAAAATAGAAATTAAAAGGATTAGAGGAACAGGCTCACGACTGTTACCGCTCTTTTTCTATTAGTAAATCGACTCATATTTATGTCGTAACCAGCCGTTAATCATCGCCGAACTTGTTCCGCCATATCGGGGCTATCTGCTCCATTACTTTGCAATCGCAATAGCCGCCGTTGTTGTTTAGCCATGATGTTATCTTGCCAAAATCGAGATGGTTTTCCATCATGAACCGCATGGCATGACGCAGGCTGTGATCGCACTCTGTCTCAAACAATTCGTCCTCCACATAGTCGATCAACTCACTGATCGTTTCCTGTCCGGCTGGGAGCGAATCGAGAAACGCCTGAAGTTCCTCTCCACTCAGTTGTTCGAGATTTTCGATCTGTCGTTTTCGTAAAATTGCCATAAATCCCTTTTTTTGCCACATAGAGCACAGATGATAAAGAACAAGTCTCAATAATCTCTGTGAACTCTGTAGCCTAAAATTCTGCCTCGGATACCCGCATCATCTCGGAACGTTCAGCTTCTTCAAGCTCCCTCTGTTTCACCCCTTCGCGTCCGTCATAAGTGGCGAATTTTGGTAAGAATACTGCCGCACCCAAAACCGCGATCACGCATAAGACGCCACCGGACACGAGCGCGGTTTTGACGCCATAAAACTCAGCAACAAGTCCCATCTTAGCACTGCCAAGCATAGGTCCGGTCAGATAGCTCATCATTTCGATGCTGGCGAGACGGCCGCGCAGGTAATTTGGTATTGTCTGATTCCAGATCGAACCGCGAAATATACCCGAGATCATATCAAAGAATCCAGCCGCACTAAGAAACAACAGCGCTGGCACGATGCTGTTCATGAGGCCAAAGAATATTATTGCGACGCCCCACAAAACCGCTGCTATCGTCACCATCAGACCGTGGCGATTTACGTTTTTCGTCCAGCCCGACGTCAGGCTTGCAGCCAATGCACCCGCAGCGATGGCAGCCGGAAAAAATCCGACATACTGCGGGCCGTAAATCACAGCCAGTGCCGGATAGAGTGCCTGAGGCATCGCAAAAAACATAGCCGCAATGTCGATAAAATATGTGCCAACCAACTCTTGGCGGCTAAAGGCATATTTCCATGCCCGCTTGATCGACTGAAAACTTGGCTTCTCGGCATTCTCTGGTGACGGAACGGCTCGGATAAGAAATACCGCGCATAATGAGGCGATAAACGTAATTAGATCGAACGTGTAAGCTATCGACGCGCTAAATTGCGTCGCAATGATGCCCGCCACCGCCGGGCTGACAATCGCCCCGACACTGTAACGGATCGAATTTAAAGCCATCACCGCCGACATCAACTCAGGCGGTATTACCTTTTGTATAAACGACTCAAACGCCGGGCGCTGTATCGCCGCAAAACCGGCATGCAAGGCTACGGACAAAAACAGAACCCACACCTGCGGGTTTGGCAAGAGCGAATTTATTAGCAAAATCGCGGTGACCGATGTTTGCCCGATCTCGGTCAGACGCAGCATTTTTCGTTTGTCCAGAAAATCGGCCATTGCCCCGCCAACAAATGCGAGACACACCATCGGCACAAATTCGGCCAAATAAATATACCCGACCATCGCGCTTGATCGAGTAAGCTGGTACATCTGCCATGGGACGACAATAAACGTCATCATCGAGCCAAAAAAAGACACGAGTTGGCCGGTAAAAAGCAGGCGGTAATCGCGGGAAACTTTTAGAGGCGAGAGGTCGAGAAACATTATGATTTTACGTACTCTGTCCAATGAAACAGCCACGTCGCATACCCATTAGCGGCGAATGAGATGCCATACAACGCCCATTCGACAGGCGTAATGCGTTTAGGAGCGCTTTCGAGTAGGATAACAAAAAACCACGGCAGCAGTATCATCGCGTAACGATAACCAAATTGCCACCCGCCCGAGTTCCCGTGTATCCACAGCAGAAATGTGAGGATGATGACCGCCGTCCAGGACGCTAATTTGAGGGCGCCATCGCGTGACCCGATACGTAAGATAAACAATAGAAATGGGCTACTCAACAATATCGAGCTGCTAAAACCATTTGGCACGAGATATGGAAAAGTCGTTTTCCATTCCCACAATTTAACCAGCATTTCCCACGCCTGACGCGGGATATAGGTTAACGAAAAAATACCGTGATGATACCACGGCTCAGCCAAAACCCCCGGAATCCGCGCGTAGCCAAAATCAGTGAACGAGTGAAAGCGGATGTAGTTGTATATCAGCGTCGCAACACCAAGCACAAACGGAACCGCGCCGAATAAGGCCAGACGACGGAATTGAACCGCAGAGACGCCGAGACGCGGAGAAGAAACAGAGTTTTTTGATTCTATTTCAAAGCCCTCCGATTTGGCTTCTTCTTTCTCTTTAAATTTCTTGCTCCGCGTCTCCGCGTCTCTGCGGTGAAGGTCTTCCCGGTACAGCAAATAAACAAACACCGGCGCGGTCAGCAAATTCTCCGTCCGGTTGCCAAACGCCATCGCAAAGAACAAACCTGCGATCAGTGGCCGCCGATCATAAACAGTGAAATATATCGCCCCGAGTTCTCCAACCATCGCAAAACCAAGCGCTAATTGCCACGCACCCGCGAACGTCAGATTTGTCCACATAAACGTGCCAAAAACCACGCCCAGCGTTAACAATATCTGTCTTGCTAGCGAAGTTTCGTATTTCGATGCGATCTTGAGTAAAAACAGGCAAACGCACCCGGCTAGCAGCGCCACGATCCACGCTCCGGGCATTTCTGTAATCGCTCCGAGCGTTTTCAGAAACGCCGCGGGTATCATTGATATCACCGCACCTAGCGGAAAGACCGAGTAGTAAAACCCCTCGAACGGCACGAATTCATTCAGCCACGATGGCTGCTTTTCAGTAAATGCAATACCGCCGCCGAGCAGATTGCCCGCGACCCGAAATGTGTAATCGTAATAGCTTTGCGGTTTGGGGTTTGAGAAAAAATAAACTAACGCGGTACCAACTGAGATCGCTAAGTACAGACTTTTTTGAGATCGATTTGATTCCAATTGCTTTGGCGCGGATTTTTCAAGCATTTTATTCGAGCGCCATTTCCTTTGCCCCGGGCAAATCCGTGTACGGTCCCAAAAGGCGTATTACCGTAATCTCGTCACCTTGTATCTCAAGGATTATTCGATAACGGCCAAAATGATAGTGTCTGACCTCTTGGTCTATATATTCGTTTTCAGGCGCAAGAGGGCAGCTTAGTGGAAATTCGCTGAGCCGATTAATAACGGAGATGTAAAAGTCTCGCAACCAAGCGTCGGCTTGGTTCTGGCCCCAAAACAAAAGACCCCATTCGTATGACTTCAACACTTCCTCGTCGGCTTCAGCCGCGAAGAACACCTTGAATCTTGCCATATCGATCCCAGGGAGTCGTGCTTCTAATCGAACTTAACACCGTATTTTTTAGAAATCTTCGAAAACACTTCCTCAGCCGGTATGCGTTCCCCGCCTTTCCGGAGTTTGGAAATACGTTCCTTAAGAACATCGACGGACTCAGCAAGTTCCCGATCGTTCAATGAATTCTGGTAGCTTTCTGCGTCCTGTACGACAGCTACGGCCTGACCGTTAACTGTCAAAACAATGGATTGCTTAGTTTCCTGAACCTGCTTGACAAGTTTCGAAGCATTTTTCTTGAATTCACTTAGTGTTTGAATGTCGCGTATGATGTTCATAACTATTTTATACTATAATCAGTGCCGAATATGGCACTAAATTCCGCACCATATTCACGCCGCGTATATTTTCATCTTAAACTCGTCATTCGCGATGTAGATCTC
The DNA here is from genome assembly GCA_038226395.1 of Pyrinomonadales bacterium. GTDB lineage: Bacteria > Acidobacteriota > Blastocatellia > Pyrinomonadales > Pyrinomonadaceae > OLB17. The sequence continues at coordinate 8,949 of JBBRQM010000063.1, forward strand.
AGGCTTACTGCCTGAAAAGCGCTTCGATTGCCGCAGAATCATCGGCAGGCCGCCGTGCGGGGCGTTGATGCCGTATTCGCGACGCGAAAAGATTGCCGCGATCTGCGGATTTAGCCGCTGCGTAATGCCATAACAAATGGCCCGCGAAGCCGTCGGCGCAAATCCGTTCGTCCGTCGCGGATTGATAAATTCGATCGCGTTGTCGTAGATGTTAATCCGCGTGCGGATGTCGCGCAAAGCGAGATCGCGATGTATGAGGGCGTTTATGATCGCCTCGCTCGCGGAGTAAAAATGATAGTTTCCGCGAGCCTGTACGACAGCATCAGTCACAAGCTCAAGTTTTCGCTTTGGCCGCTCTTTGCCTAGATCGGTGTATCGCTTGATAAACGCGAGTATCGTCTCGTATTGCGTATGCAGATTCCCTTTGACTTCGACCGCCTCGATCAATTGGGCATTCCCATTGATGCCAGAAAATCTTGCGATTGTCACGTTCGATTTGGGCAGCAGATCGGCGACACGCTCGTTTTTGCCAAACAACAGCACTGCTGCAACCGTTGGGAAAAACTCGTCAGTTGTACCAACTGCGAGCATCAGATCCTTTCGCAGAAAATCACTCGTATTGTATAAGCTAAGATTTGGCGCATTATCGTCAAAACCGCTTGCAAAAGACCACAGCAGAGCGTCGTCAAAATCCTCTTCCCTAACCGTCTGTAAAGGGATGTTCTCATATCCCAGCGGCTTAACCTCATCGAGCCACGCCGACAATTCATCGCGCGCGACTTCCCTCTTTTCGGCACCGATACGCAGATAAAACCTGCCATCGCGAGTGCGATAGGGACGCCGTTTGCCGTCGATGTCGAGGGCGACGACACGTTTGCCGCTGTCAAAAGCGATGGTGTCGATCATCGGCACGATTGGCGGCACGATCTCTTCGCGGCAGATGCGGGCAAGCTCGGTCTGCACCCATTCGGGGTTGCTGACGCCCTCGATTCGCAGTTGGTCGTTGACGCCGAATATGATCGTCCCGCCGTCGGTATTTGCCAGCGCGACGATCCCCTGAGCGATGCGTTCGGAATTTGACAGCTTTACCTTTAGCTCGAGGTACGTATCCTCGCCGCCGCGGATCAGCCGCAAAAGCTCGGTCCGCGTGGTCGTCTGGGTCGGTTGGTTTACAAGGTATTCCTGAAAGGATTGTTCGTTTGGCGAGTCAAACCGCAGTGTGTGACGAAACTTTCTTCGCGGCATCAGTGTTTGGCGTACCTGTTTGTGTAAAGACGGCAACGCGACCGCCCGAATCCCGACAAGCCAGGATTGCTGGTTTTTTATAATTTCAAACAAGTCTATTGAAACATTGAACGCTCCAAAAGTAAATCATAAGTCTTCACACTGGGTTTGTAAAACCGTCGAAGATGGTGAGTTGTAAAGTAAATTTATGTGCATGTAATGAACTATATAAATTAGATGGAAATTACAGCGCAAAAAAACGGACCGGAATGTGATTCCGGCCCGGGCTTTATTTGTTTGATTTACAAGTTAGGGATGCGAGTGAGTATTATACGACGCCGGAACGCGGTCGCCAGCCGCCCCTAACTGAAAATAGTTAACCGTCGAGTTGACCGGAGAAAATACATAGAACAATCCGTTACGCCAAACTGCAAGATCCGTAAATCCGTCGCCGTCATAGTCGCCCGGAGCGAGAGTATCCCCGGTTAGACCGAAAGTTAGCTGTGCATTGCCCGAATCCGTGCTTCGCTTTAAATACCATATAAGAGAGCCGCCGCTGGAACGGACGACAGCCTTGTCTGTGATGCCGTCTCCGTCAAAATCGCCGGTGACTACCTTATCGGTCGAGAGCCCAAAGAGGGTTGAGCTGTCTGAAACCCCGGCCGCAGTCAGTGTCCACCAGCGGAGATTTAACCCCTCGGTTCGCACGATCCCAAAATCGGCCTTTGCATCAGTGTCATAATTACCCGGTGCCGGGGTATCGCCGGTTGTTCCCCATGGCACGTAAAAGATCGGGCCGCCGGAAACCGTCCGGTAAAACCAGAAGCTCTGAGCCCCTGCCCCGACTCCGGGGCGATAGACCGCAACATCCGCGCTGCCGTCGCCGTTATAATCTGCAACCACCGTCGGATCATCGCCGACCAATCCAAATGGTTCGATGCGTACCGTATTAGTCTTGCTCTGTAATATATAGAATGCCGGCGAAGAATCACCTCGCCATACGGCAATATCAGTTTTGCTGTCGCCGTCATAATCCGCCGGAACCAAAACATCAGTATTTAACCCAAAGTCAAACGCAGCCGTTGCGGCGCTGGACCCGTTAATATTGTAAAACCAGCGAAGCTGGCTTGCCGCGGCACCGCCGCTATTGCGGACGACGCAAAAATCCGTCTTGCCGTCACCATTAAAATCGAGAACGTGCTGCACATGAACTACGGCTGCTCCCGGAGCAAATGCGACCGAGCGAAACGCCGTATTAGCCGCCGCCGTAGCTAAGGTAGTAAAGGCCGCTCCTGGACTGGCTGTGCCATCATCGGTAACCGAAACCAGCTTAGTGAGAGCGTCTGCAGTGGTAGCGTAAAGAACCGCCTGGCCAGATCCGTTAGTCGTAAACGTAAGACCATGACATCCTGCCGTCAACCCGTTGTTCAAGGTGTTGACAAGCGTCCATGTGCCGCTGCTAAAGGTCCATTTTTGGATCCCGCCGCCCGAGGCGACCGCTCTATCATCGCAAACGTAGATAATGGTCGAATTGAAAAAAACAAATTGATAAGGCGAAGGTCCGCTAGCCGTCGGGAAACCGGGAAGTATCGTTGTCGTTTGCCCACTCGTTGTAGGCGTTCCCGTTCCGACCGTGCTCACGCCCTGAAATGCGCCCGATGCTGAAGTTGTATAGAGTTGTCCAGAGAATATATTCGTTGCGCGAAAGTTGGTAGGAGACGTCGTTAGCGAAGTCGATGTCGTTGCCCCTAACGTGGCGTAGCGTATGCCGCCGCCGCTGCTTGTTCCCGAAAGCCAAAGATCCGTTCCATTGGTACTCGTGGCTCCGCGTGGATTCCCGCCGCTAATGGCGTCTGTCAACGCCGTCGTAGTATCGATTGCGCCATTCTTGTCGATCCGGCCAATAACTCGATTTGTGGCGGCCGATGTTGTGGCGGCAACAGCAGCCGTGCCTACATCAGCATCGTAACCGGCGAGCACAAGGTAATTACCGTCGACCGAACGCGTCATAAGGCCCTCGGAAGTTGAGGACCCCGCTGCGACAAGTCTTTTATTGGATCCGCTTACTGCCGTTGGCATCGCGATCGATTGCACCGGAGCAGTCTGGCCGGCTGCCGTAGTGTATTCATCAAGAAAAACTGCCGTGCCCACAGACGATAAAGCAGCCCCACCTCCGTCAACGCGATATACGACCAAATTACCCGGCGTAAATGCCGACGTGAGTGCGGCTGGTGACGTTGAAGCTCTCTCAGCTTTCCGATTTCCCTTCTGCGCGGAAGTTTGATCGATATAAATTAAACAAACGACGATCGCTGTTACAAAAAGGATACTCAAAATAGATTTTCTTTTCATTTCATCTCCTGAAAACTGTGAAATTGGCAAAGCCGTCTGGGCACAAAACGCATACGGGCAAAACGGGTATTTTAACGATCACTGGCATGGGCCGCCGGAAAAAGGTGACTTTTGCAAATCATAACATATTTTAGCGGGATCGAGGCAAACGCAACAGTTGGTTTGACGCGTGCCGCATCTTTTTTTTGTTACAATGGAGAAAATCGATTAGAGGTGTCCGAAAAAATGCGCAAAATTTTGTTTTTTCTCTGGCTAATGTTTAGCTTTGGAATTTCCGGCGCAGCTTTCGCACAGGACAAAAAGCCTGGCGACAAGGACGAGGTAATTCGCATAAACACGCAGCTTGTGGACGTGCCGGTGGCCGTCAGGAGTGCGAATGGATTGCCCCTCCGCGATCTCAAAGCAGCTAATTTCGTAGTCTATGAGGACGGAAAGCAACAGAAGATCGAGGATTTTTCGACGTCGGCCGAGCCGTTCGAGGTCGCGTTGCTGCTCGATACTTCCGGCTCGACGCGGGGTGATCTAAAACTGATCCAGCGTGCCGCCGGTTATTTTATCGACTCATTGCGACCGGGCGACCGCGTCTCCGTGATCGCCTTCAACACTGACCGGAAGGATGGCCAAAACACCGCAATTAGTGAGATGCTTATTCCGCTAACTGGCGACAGGGCGTCATTAAAGTCCGCGATAGAAAACGCGAGGACAAGCAATGGCACGCCCTATTACGACTCGCTTGTCCAGGTGGTCGAAAAGGTGTTTCGCGATCCGCCGAAAGAGGAATTTCGCGGCCGGCGGGCTTTGGTCGCGCTGACCGACGGTGTGGATTCAACAAGCCTTGCTGATTATGCCGAAGCCAAAGATTCGATCGGGCATTCTGGGATCATTACATTCTTTATCAAGGTCGATACGCGTGAATTTTTTGAACAGAACCTACTCGGCGATTGTCAGTCCGCGACGGGATTCTCAAGGGCGCAAATAAAGCGTTATTACAAATTATTTAATACAAAAGGGAATATAGATAATAGTGTGAGTTTTTGCCAGCTTGGCGATTTTGAGCGGCTTGCAATCAGTAAAAAGCTGTATGAAATAGCCGACAATGAAATGAGCGACCTGGCAAAAATTTCTGGCGGGAATGTGTTTCCTGTAAGCGATCTGAGCGAGGCTCGTAACGCTTTCAAGAGTGTGGCGGATGAAATCGGGACAAAATACACACTCGGTTATTATCCGACCAATGAAAAGCACGACGGCACATATCGCAAAATCAAGGTCGAGTTGAGAGGCGTTCCGGAGACAACGCAAGTCAGGACTCGTGAAGGATATACAGCTCCTCCACAATGACCCTTCGTGTTCCGTTCCGGAACAGTGGAACACATGGAACAGTGTGGAACATTAGATTCTGTCTCTTATCTATTCTAAGATTAAAATATGGTTTTTAAATTCAAAAGGGTTTGCCTTATGGTATTGGACTCGGCGGGTATCGGCGAGATGCCGGATGCCGCCGACTGGGGCGATGCCGGAGCAGATACGCTCGGGCATATTTTGGAATCGCGGACGGTGAATTTGCCAAATCTTAGGCAGATGGGTTTAGGCAATATCACGCCTTTAAAAGGCTTGGTGTCTGTTGAGCATCCAACCGGCTCGTTCGGTAAATGCACGCTCAAATCCGACGGCAAGGACACGACGACCGGACATTGGGAAATGGCGGGAATTATCCTGAAAACCGGTTTTCCGACTTTTCCTGAAGGGTTCCCACCCAGCATTATTAATGAATTCGTGGCAAAAGCATCGCTACCCGGCGTGCTCGGCAATATTCCCGCGAGCGGCACCGAGATCATCAAACAGCTTGGCGAAGAACATGTCCGCACGGGCAAGCCGATCGTCTATACATCCGCCGATTCCGTCTTTCAGATCGCCGCTCACGAAGAGATCGTGCCCATTGACCGCCTCTATGAGATCTGCGAGATCGCACGGAACATCTTGCACGGTGACGACGAGGTCGCCCGTGTGATCGCCAGGCCTTTTCGAGGATCGACTGCTGTCAATTTCAAACGCACAGAAAATCGCCACGATTACGCTGTCCCGCCGCCTGGCGATAATCTGCTGCCACTACTGAAAAATTCTGGTCTCGATGTTGTATGTATTGGTAAGATCGCCTCGATCTACGATGGAATGGGCGTCACCGAAGACCTCACCGCCAAAAACAACGAGCAAACCATCGATCAAACAATAAAAGCTCTCAAAGCCGATTCTCGTGGCCTCGTATTCAGCAATCTCGTCGATTTTGACATGCTTTACGGCCACCGCCGCGACACTGAGGGTTATGCCAAAGCACTTGAGCATTTCGACCGCCGCCTGCCTGAGATCATCGACGCCCTAAACGACGACGACCTGCTAATAATGACTGCCGACCATGGCAACGACCCCACAAAAGACGGCTCCGACCACACCCGCGAATACGTCCCACTGCTTGTTTACGGCAAATCGGCAACATCCGGCGTCGCTCTCGGCATACGACAATCGCTCTCCGATATCGGCCAGACAGTTGCAGAGAATTTCGGGGTCAAGATCGCGGACGGAGTAAGTTTTCTTGGAGAAATCTAAATGCCATAGGCTTTGCCCGTCAATCAGGAAAATCCATCTTATTCGCGTCATTCGCGGGCAAAATTCCTCAACGAGCGAATCGATGCCCGATCAGCGATACGGGAATAAAAATAACAAAACTCGCGGCGATGAACCATATAGGCTGGCCGGGCAGCATGACAATATTTGCAACCATAGCCAACGTTAAGAGGACGCCGATAATTATCGGCAATGTCAGCCCGGGGCTTTCGCGGCGGCTCATTTTTGTAACGATAAATCCGCCAGCAAACGAAGCTATAAGATAGCCGATGAGGACAATGACATATGCCTTGACGGGTCCGTTTGCCATAAATTCGCGCAATGCTGCCGGATCTTTCATCACGGCGTCGCTTGGCGGCATTACGATGTTTGCATTTAACATTTCGACGACCATGATAATCGCCGTGGCAACTATAAATGCGACTATGACGGCAAGTATTTTTCTACCCATATCAATTCTCCTGGGATGTATCTCTACTCCAAAGGCAAAGCGATTGTGCAAATATTGTAGCATTGATTCGCTATAAACCCCATATCTATATGACGTGTGCGAATAAGACTATCTCATTCGCAAATCTCATGACGGGCTTGGGGGATGCAGTATTCGGGACGGCAAATTTAGACTTTTGGCTAAAATACTGTATCTTTTGTGTTTATTGTTATTCCGGCATTTATAGAGATCAATCTTTGCGCAAATACATAAAATTTATAATTCTGCTCCTGCTTGCGGTCGTTATTATCTGGTTTTTTGGCCGGAATCTTGACTGGCAGGAGGTCGGCCAGAGCCTTCGGCAGGCAGATCCGTGGTATCTCGGCCTAGCCGTGCTCTCGATCTCGTTTGGATATTTTTTGCGCGCCGTTCGTTGGCGGGTGTTGCTTGAGCCGATCACCCCGTCGAGCCTGCGCGAGCTTTTTGCGACGACAACGGTCGGTTTTGCCGCTATGTTTTTTGTCGGGCGGGCCGGCGAGATCGTCCGTCCAATGTGGCTACCGATGAGGGATCATCGCGTCAGGCCGAGCGCCGCTCTGGTCACGATCTTTGTCGAACGGGTCTTTGACCTTGCCTCGCTGATAGTTTTCTTTTCGGTCAGCCTGATCTGGTTTAAGCCGCCGCCAGAGCGGGCGGCGGAGTTTGCGTCGATCAAGACCGTCGGCCTTTCGCTGCTCGCGGCCAGCGCCGCCGGTTTTGTCGCGATGTTTATCTATAACCGCTATTCTGATCCGATCATCGGCTGGTTTGCGAGAATAACCGATCGAAAACTGATCCCGAGCCGCCTGCGTTTGATTTTTTTGAGCTTGTTAAAGCAACTCGCCGCTTCGCTCGACATTTTAAAAAGCGCCCGCCAGATATTCCTGGTCAGTTTTTGGACTACGGCACTCTGGTTGTCCATAGCGATCCCGACCTGGTTCGTGATCCAGGCATTTGGCGTGAAAATGGGCATTGTGGATTCGATATTTGTGATGGTGGTCGCATCGCTCGGTTCACTAATACCGACGCCGGGCGGCGCGGCAGGTGCCTTTCACGCGGCTACTGGCGGAAGTCTGTTGCTTTTGGGCGTCGGGCAAGATCAGGCGGCGGCCATTTCGATCGCAATGCACCTCGTATATTTCGCACCGGCTCTCTTTTTTGGTATATATTATTTTATTCGAGGTGATATCAGTATCGAAAGGTTTCGCGGCCTGCTCTCAAGCGAAAATGCCGAGAGGGAAATCGAATCGGATTCACCCGATTTTGTGCCCGAGTCTTAACTCGGAACTCTGAACTCTAAACTCGCGACTCATTATTATGCGCTGTCCATTTTGCTCAAATATAGAAGATAAGGTCGTCGACTCCCGCGAATCGAAGGACGGCGATTCGATCCGCCGCCGCCGCGAATGCCTCGATTGCGGCCGCCGCTTCACCTCCTACGAACGCATCGACGAGATCCCGTATATGGTCGTCAAAAAGGACGGCAAACGCGAGGGCTGGGACCGCAACAAGGTGCTCGCCGGTCTGTTTCGAGCGGCTGAGAAGCGTCCAGTATCGACCGGCCAGCTTGAGACGATCGTCGATGAAGTCGAGAAAAATGTGCAGGATTCGCTCGACCGCGAACTCGCCACCAGCGAGATCGGCAAGATCATCATGCGCCGCCTCAAGGCTCTCGACAAGGTCGCCTACGTTCGTTTTGCCTCGGTCTATCTCGAATTCGCCGACGTGTCCGAGTTCATGTCCGAGCTAAAAGTCCTCGTCGGCTCCCGCAAACCCACGCCAACCCCCGCCACAAAGAAAAAGAAGAAAAAATAGGTGCGGTTCATCAAGTGCTGTGACTGATGCGCGAATGGCTGTGACCGGTGCGCGGCAATTGGTAAATAAGAGATCGTCACCTTATAATGACCTCACTATGAAAAGCATAACAACCCGTCTGTCGTCGTTTCGATATCCGTTCCTGTTGGCCATCGCGTTCGTCCTGGTGTGGATATGCTGGCCCGATCGTTCACCTGCGACGGCCCAGGTTGTGCCGACCCGGATCGGTGTCGTCGATACGGAAAAGATCCTGCTCACATCAAATGCGGGAAAGGCCGCGGTCGCGCAGCTCAAAAAGATGCAGGATGATAAAGAGAAACAGCTCCGCGTGATGCAGCAGGAGATAAAGGACCTCCAGACGGCCATTCAATCGGGCAAAGGGCCCGCGGGCGGACCGGCCCAACTCGAAACGAAATCGAACGCTCTTCGCCGCGCTCAGGACGATGCAACCCGGGAGATAAATGCGACCAGAGACAAAATGCTCGGCGATATCGACACCAAGGTAATGCCCGTGATCACCACAGTGGCAAAAGAGATGAAGTATGCATTCGTTTTTAGAAAGTTCGAGTCAGGGTTGATCTACGCGGACGATTCGACGGATATAACGAATGTGATTGTCGCCCGTATGAACAGCACGGTTCAATAGGACTGCGACTGTGCCCGACCGTCGGGATGTTAATTCTGATCTTCGGAGGAGGCGGTGCCCCCTACAGAGGAAAAAAGTGTTGTCGCCCGCACTCGCTCGAAATCCGGCTATTGTCCATTATCCACTATCAGTTAGAAAGGCTCGCCAACTGGCGCTCCGCCTGCCACGTCGAACGCGCCCCGAAAAAGAAAGACAAAGATACCGGCGGCGGAACACCACCAACGCCGTAGCGACTTGTCAGAACCGGGAGCGACAGCGACTGGGTTTTCTTTTTAACAGCCAAGAAAGGGCCGCACCGCGACCCTTCCTTGCCATGTTTGTGAAATAGGCTTGGTTTCGTTACTTAGACTAGCGGAATTTTCTTTTCAGTTGAATGTTCGGTGTAGAGCCGTGGATTATTGGAGTTAAACTCATACTTAACGTCGACCAATAGATTGTCCACAGTGATGATCTTCCAGCCTGTGACGAATGACGCATCCGCTTTGCGAGTGATCTCAAAAGCTATCAAAAGATGCAAGGCGTTCTTACTTACTTTGAAATCGTCAGATGGTGAAAAATAGAACGATCTCATCGAGCCGCCACCTTTGCCTACGCCGTAGGATTTGACCTCAAGATAGACTGCCTGCCCTTGCGCAGTAAATTCTATATCGGGGTATCCCTGACTTTTCTTCTTACCGCTTTTTCCGCTTAAGAACAGATGAAGATGTTAGATGCTTGTAGGAAAACCGTCGGAGACGATGATATATTTGTAGCCCACAGTGCAAACTGTGGGAATCAAAATCACAAATCAATCGAGCCGTCGGAGATGGCGGCATAACATAAGGTATATGTCACATACGCATACAAATTTATTGGTTCACGTCGTTTTCAGCACGCAGGGTCACTTGCCCCTGATCACGAATGAGATCAAGGCGGAGCTCTTCGCCTACATGGGCGGTCTGGTCAAAGAGTTGAAAGGCAAGCCGATCATTATCAACGGCATGGCTGACCACATTCACATCCTTATCTTGTTGCTGCCGAATGTTTCAATTTCCGACGCGATGCGATTTGTCAAAGCGAATTCATCGCGATGGGTTAAGGAGCGATTCGGGAAGAAGTTTGCTTGGCAGAAAGGATTCGGAGCGTTTAGCGTATCGCGTTCGAATGTTGATGCTGTCGCGAAATACATCAAGAATCAGGAACAGCATCACAAGGAATTCGATTTTAAGACGGAATTTGTTTCATTGTTGGACAAGAATGATGTCGAATACGACGAACGGGATTTGTGGGGTTGATTATGCCGCCGTCTCCAACGGCTCGCGGTTTTGGTTCATGGCTTCCCACAGTTTGCACTGTGGGCTACAAATATACCGTCGGCTCCGCCGACTTAAGAACTAGAATTGCACTCTGGAAATATATCCATCAAGATGATTTCAAGCTTATATAATCTTGCCAATGTTATGTATTGCTTGACCATCGGTGAATCGTTGACCTTGATGAAGCCGCTTTTTCCAGCTCCCTGATAGTTATGGTTCCGCATACAGAAATACAGCTTCTTAACGCGTGAATCTAACAAGGCTTTCAAAACAACCTTGAAAAATTCGGCGAATGCATCGGCAAGACTGATTTCGAAAGCACAACCAGATTCTCGATCCAAAATGTCAAAGGCCATTAACTTGACGTATCAACTATTTCTTCAAGATTCAAATCTCTGTCAATGAACCTAAGCTGCATATTTTCTGCAACTCTTGCCTCTAATTTAATCCGCTTTTTGCCGAACTCAAGCAGAATAGTTTCCTGTAACTTTTTAAGTGTTCGAGCGGTCTTTGATTCATCAGGTGAACCGCTATTTAATCCAATCTGTTCAAGCCAATCGGCTTTGTAGGCAGCAAAAACAAAACCCTTCGCATTGGTTTTCACTTCAAGCTTATCTGAGAAAAACTTCAGGATCTCGTCGATGATTGGTTGTTCAG
>JBBRQM010000064.1:0-19858 GCA_038226395.1 Pyrinomonadales bacterium
GCTTTGGCATAGCGAATGCATTCGACATCCCGACGCGGCAGGCATTCGCGGTGGATATGGTGGGCAAAGAGGACCTTATCAATGCAATAGCGTTGAATTCCTCGATGTTCAACGGTGCCCGTATAGTCGGGCCCGCGATCGCTGGAATTCTGGTCGCGGCGGTCGGCGAGGGATGGTGCTTTTTTGGTAATGCAGTGAGTTATATAGCGGTAATAACTGGGCTGCTCATGATGAAGACCAAGCATTTTAGGCGGCCGCGTGTCGGCACGACGTTCTCGCATATTGCCGAGGGATTTAAATATGTTTTTAAGACTAAACCGGTTGGCACTGCTTTTACTTCTTGGATTGATAAGCCTGATGGGAATGCCCTATGCCGTTTTGATGCCGATCTTTGCCGATCAATATCTTGGGGGCGGATCGAGCACGCTCGGATTTCTGATGGGTGCCAGCGGACTCGGAGCGTTGTTGGCGGCATTGACGCTGGCCTCTCGAAGAGAAGTATTCGGCCTCGGGCGATGGATCGCGTTTGCCAGTGCTGGCCTCGGTATAAGCCTCATACTGTTTTCGGTATCCCGCAGTTTCATTCTATCCGTCGTCTTTCTTATTCCAGTTGGTTTCTCGATGATGACCCAGATGTCATCGTCAAATACGCTTGTTCAGGCGATGATTCCAGACGCGCTTCGCGGCCGTGTGATGTCGGTTTATTCGATGATGTTTATGGGGGTTGCTCCGTTCGGTGCACTGCTGGCTGGCACGCTCGCGGGATATATAGGCGCGGCTGAAACTGTCGCTTTGGGCGGCTGCGTATGTATATTAGGCTCGGCTTATTTCGGATATAAGCTATCCGGCCTCGAAGAAGAAGGCCGTCAGATGATTGTTTCAATGCAGATGACAGGCGGCGAACCGGCGTCAAAAGCCTTTGCCCACTCGCGGGATCAGTCTCCAGAAGAAGGATAATCTTGCTATTAAGCTCATAAAATCATATTCTACGATTCTAAAGCAGACTAGTTTAAGGGGGATATTATGATCACAAAAGGATTGGCAGTAAAGTTGTGGGCTAAACCCGGCAAGGAAGCCGAGGTCGAGGCATTTTTGAACAGCGGGTTAGCACTTGTTAATGAAGAGCCACTTACGGTTACGTGGTATGCGGTGAAATTTAGCAAAAATACGTTTGGTATTTTTGACACGTTTGCGGGCGACGAAGGCCGCGATGCTCATTTGAATGGAAAAGTAGCTGAGGCACTCATGGCAAACGCCGCCGAGCTGCTTGCCGAGCCGCCGCAGATCGAAAAGATCGACATTATTGCTGCAAAAGGATCGGGTATAGTCGGGGCTACATCTGCATAAAGTTCAATAAAGCCCTATAATAACATCGCGTCTGTCACAGTATGCCGTTTTCGTCGTTTACGGCTGTCTGCGCTATACTGTTTCGGAATTCTTATAAGAATTAGGAGCTAATTGAATGGATGGATTTCTCGGACGTTACTCGACATACATTTACTCTATATATAGAATCGTTTTCGGATTTTTGTTTATGATGTGGGGCACTCAAAAGCTGTTTGGCTGGCCGCCGCCGAAGCAAGCCGGAGCGGCCGTTGGCATATTTTTTGTAGCGGGTATTATCGAATTGGTTTGTGGCTTTTTGATCATGATCGGATTTTTCGCGGGACTCGCTGCCTTTTTGGCTAGCGGTGAGATGGCCGTTGCATACTTTTGGCAGCACCAGCCGCTTGGAGCATTCCCGATCATGAATGGTGGTGAAATAGCCGTTTTGTATTGTTTTGCATTTCTCTATATCGCCTCGCGGGGTTCGGGCGTGTGGAGCGTCGATTCGATCTTTCGCGGCTCCCGCGCTTCAAACGGCGGTTAAACCGGGCAAAGCGTTCATTTTTACAAACATCTAATTGGTCGAGGTATAAAAATGGAAGATTTTACAACCACATATGGCAATTCTGTAGCCGAGGCCGCCCCGGCGGATCGGGCAACATTTATTCGCAGGACTTACACGCTCCTCGCGGTGGCGATCCTGGCATTTATCGGCCTTGAGGTTTTTTTATTCGCATCAGGCATCGCCCGAGCCATCGTCACGGTTTTCTTTGCCGGTGGACGTCTCGGCTGGTTTGCCGTGCTCGGCGGATTTATGCTGATCTCTTGGCTGTCCAATAAATGGGCAGTGTCTGAGACTTCGACCGCCGTGCAGTATTTCGGTCTCGGGATTTTCATCGTTGCCGAGGCGGTAATTTTTATTCCGCTTCTATACATTGCGGCTTATGCTACCGGCGATGCAACCGTTATCCTCAAGGCCGGGATTGTCTCGCTCGCCCTGTTTGCCGGTCTGACGCTAACGGTTTTTGTGACGCGGGCGGATTTTTCGTGGCTCGCGCCGATACTTGCAATTGGCGGTTTTGCGGCAATGGGCTTTATCGTGATAAGCCTGATTTTTGGCTTTTCGATTGGCAATGTGTTTGCGTTTTTAATGGTGGCATTTGCCGGCACAGCGATTCTCTATAACACTTCGCAGGTCATGCATCGATTTAACACAAACCAGCACGTTGCTGCTGCTTTATCACTGTTCGCCAGCGTTGCGCTGCTATTTTGGTATATATTGCGAATATTCAGTTCGCGGCGATAACCGCGTTAGGAGTTATTTTTTATGAAACGAATTATCCATATTGCGGCAATTGTGGCCGCTCTTGTAGTTGCCGCTCTCGGTCAGGGAACGCCCGCACCTACGCCTCCCATTGCCGGCCCGACGCCAAAACCGGCACCGACGCCGGCACCGTATGATAAACTTAAGGTCGGCGATATGGCTCTGGACTTTACGCTGCCTGACCTCAAAGGGAATAAGGTGAAGCTCAGCGATTTCCGCGGCAAGAACAACGTGGTCCTCGCATTTTATGTCTTCGCCTTCACAGGTGGCTGAACGAAGGAACTTCAGAACTACCAGTCTGGTATTTCAAAATTCGACGCAGCAAATACAAAAGTTTTCGGTGTCAGCATGGACTCGCGGTTCTCAAACGCGGCGTTCGCCGATAAGATAGGCGTGACATCTTTTCAGCTCCTGAGCGATTGGACCCGTGATGTGACAAAACAATACGGCTTATATAACGAAGAGCGGCAATTCGGCCGACGCGCTACTTTCGTAGTTGATAGGGATGGCAAGATCCAACAGGTGGTTATAGACAGCCTGGCCATCGACCCGTCAAGCACCATAGAGCAGTGCAGCCTTATGGAAAAGAAACTCGTCGTCGCTCCACCCAAACCATAGATAATCAGTAGGTATGGCCACAAATTATTTTGCCTGTCCTAAGTGCGGAACGGCAGACCCAAAAACCCTAAACTTTACATGGTGGGGCGGAGCCCTCGGCCCCAAACTATTGTCGCACGTCAAATGCCTTAAATGCGGTTATAAATATAACGGCAAATCGGGCAAGGATAACACTACCGGCATCGCAATATATTTTGTCGTGGTTGGTATATTGGCGTTTGTATTGATGTTTGTGGTGTTCGCTTTTGTCGCAATACATTAGTAGTGAAGGCTAATTACCGCGTGGATTCGGGGTTGAACTCTTCGATCCCAATCCCGCCATCGGCGTCTTTTACCAGGATCTCGATGCGGCGCTCGGCATTTGTTAGGCGCGTCCGGCATTCGCGTGAGAGCTTAATTCCCTTTTCAAATAATACAAGGCTTTCCTCGAGCGGCAGATCGCCGCTTTCGAGTTTTCCTACAATCTGGTCGAGCTCGGCGAGTGATGTTTCAAATGACTTTTCCATAATTATTTGTTTAATATATCCTGTGCCTGTTTTAGCAGGCCGGGCATATCCTTTACGCCAAGCTTATTTATGGTTTTGTTGATCCCGCCGTTAGCGGCGATCGCAATCATTTGCTGGCCGATCTTTTGCGCGATCTGGGTCGCGAGCTGCTCGTCCTTGACGCCGACGATCTGCCAACGCTTCCCGTTTCGCTTCATTTTTACCTCCAGCGGAGCGCCGGATTTTGTGCTTTTTATCTGTGCAATATCGCCCGTTATAGAGATGTCGAGATAATGAGTAGCACCCAGAACCATCAGTATAAATGGCACATTACCAAATTTTTCCGACCTTTCGCGGATCAATCTCGGCAACTCGGCACGCACGCGATCTTTGATGGCCGGGACGAGAGGGGCAGATAGCTTTGCGACCTGTTCAACTTTCGCTGGCGGCAGCCCTTTCCCATAAAGCTCTACCGCCTTATTCGTGACCTGCGGCAAAAAATCATCGACGACCGCATCCACATCGATAACCTCATTGATACCTGCCTGATCGTCGCGTTTGGCCGCATCCACAAGCAGGGCAAGCGAGTATTGCGGCGTCCCCTTGAGACTCTGCCAATAAAGGTAACTACTGACCGCAGCTATAAGGCCGATGGAAACGAGCAAGATCGCGGCGATTCTCAATACCTTCCCGGTCTTGCCCTTTTTCGCGCCCGGTTTTTTATCAATCTCAGGTGAATCTCGCGGCACATTGTCCGCCGCATCTGGTATGCTGGGCTCGCTGTCGGTCAGATTGACCCTAAAACTTGACATCTTAATGTTTACGCCTCTTCCGTCGATAAAACTTCAGCGTTAAGTTTCCCACGCTCAAGACGGATTTTCAATTTATAGCCTGGTTTTGTTTTGGATGCGTCTCGCAAAATACCACCGTCAGAGGTCTGCGTGATCGAATAACCGCGCGTCAGCACGGCGAGCGGCGAGAGCGTGTCGAGCTTTGCCACTTGCACCGTAAAAGCCTCGGCTCGCAGCTTTAATCCACGATCAACCGCCGATACGCTTCGCTGATCGAGCATTCCGATAGCATTTGCGATTTCCACGGTCTTGGCGGTCAATGTCGCAGGTGTCAGCCGCGATGCCACGTCTGCAAAACGCGTTTTTGCCCACTGCACGGATGCCGAAAATCCAACTTGCAAACCGCCGATCGCCTCACGCGTCCGCGAAACAGCTCCGAGCATCCTGTATTCCATGATCGATATAAGCCTATCTTCACAGGCATATAGATCGTGAATTATGTCTTCCTCGCGTCCCGCAACTATCTCGGCCGCCGCCGATGGCGTGGCGGCGCGTAAGTCAGCGACAAAATCTGCGATCGTCACATCGATCTCATGCCCGACCGCTGAAATCACCGGAATTTCAGAGGCTCGGATCGCCCGTGCCAGCATCTCGTCATTAAATGCCCACAGATCCTCCGCCGAGCCGCCGCCGCGTCCGACGATTAGTACCTCGATCCTTTCGCCATCTGCGACAGATAAATTATACCGGTTCGCATTTTCAACAGCCCCGCGAATACTCTCCGGCGCAGCCTCGCCTTGCACCTGTGCCGGGATCAGCACAATGCTTACTGATCGCGCCCGCCGTGTCAGCACATTAAAAATATCATGATAAGCGGCCCCGGTTTGGCTGGTGACCACGCCGATCCGTTTTGGAAAAAAGGGCAGCGGACGCTTTAACGACTCGCCAAACAGCCCCTCGGCGTCGAGTTTAGCCTTCACCTGCTCGTAAGCTGCCGCAAGCGCGCCTTCGCCCGCAGGCTCGAGCGATTCGACGACCAACTGAAACTCGCCTCTGGCCTCATAAATTGTCAGTTTTCCACGGACGCGAACACTAATACCGTTCTCGGGCCGAAAGCGAATGCGGTAATTCGTCCCCTTCCAGCAAACGCATCTGATCTGGGCGTTCCCGTCATTGAGATTAAAATACCAATGCCCCGAAGCCGCCCGCACAAAATTTACGACCTCGCCCTCGACCCAGACCGATGCAAATTGCCGCTCGAGCAGGCCCCGCACCTCGGCACTCAATTCCGATACAGTCATCGGCCGGCGCTCGGTTTCGTCGAATAGAGATTGAAGAAGTTGGTTTTCCAAATTAGTCCTGCTTACTGCATATATACGCAACGAAGTCCCCCAACACTTACTTTTTTCAGCGTTTGCAGATCCAGCTTTTTTCCCTGGACCCAACCGACACCTCCACCTTCACGTTTCCATTTCGCCGCCTCTTTACAGGTCGCAAGCGGACCTTTTTTGTCAGAGGGTGAATCAAAAATCACAAATCTCCCTTCGGTTACTTTGGGATCTCCGCTATATGACTCGGTCATGATTGAGTCACCGGTGGCTAAACTGTAGATCAACAGTTCGCGCGATTCCACAGACGTACCGGTGTCTATAAAAAAATACGCGCCCGAAATTCCGAAAAAAGAATTATTCGCAAAATCTTCGATATATATATTAGGCTCGCCCGTGGTTTTACAACCACTTTCCCCATTTGTCGTACTCTTTTGCTTATAAACCGCAACGTTTTCCCCTTCCCCTTCGTTTTGAGTTGTTTTCACAACATATTCTCTGAAAATAAAACATGTTCCCGTATCGGAAGATTTCTGAAACGAAGGCTTTGCCGTGCCGTTCATGCCTTTGTATTCTTCATCCTGAGCGAAAGCTATACCCGCCGCCAAAAACATTATCAGCGGTAAAAAGCGAATTTTTTTCATAGTATTTTTCATCTCCTTTTTATTCAGCCAAAGTCTACTAAAAGGATTTTGCGAACTTGAATAATATTATCTCAAATTTGAACATAATAGCTCTCTGCCTTTCAAAGGCCGTCTCGCAATTGATCTTGATGCTCGTCCAAAAGCAACGCGACGCCACGCCGCAATCGTTTTATTTTCAACAACCTACACTGCAAATAGTCATTTACAACTTTAGCTAAATTGTGTATTATCGCTCTTGAAACCAGCGTGCCTTTCAAAATTTGCAACTAATATAACCCTTTTATCATCAATTCACCGCAGGGCACGACACGTCGTTTTTTGCAGATTGTTTTTATTTTAAGGTTCACGCTGCCGCCGGAGGAAATTATGTTGTTTAGATCAGGTATTTTGCGTCCCCTCGCCTCACTTCTCCTTGTGTTTTCGCTCACCGGCCTCGCATTTGCCGACACTATCCGTCTCAAGGACGGCAGCATCATCAAAGGCAGGATCATCAGCTACAAGGGCGGCAAATTTGTCATCGCGATGGGCGAAGGCTCGCGCCGCCGCGAATTGACTTTCACTGCAGCCGAGATCGAATCGATCGTGTTTGACACTGCTACAGGCTCGCCAACGACCACGACCACTTCCTATGAAAAGCCGCGCACGATCCCAGACACCACAGTAGTAACATCCGATCCGGTCATCAGGGACGATCCTGAAGTCACCAAACCAACGCCCATCGGCGAAAAGATGAAGCCGATCGCATGGAATATCAAGGTGCTTGCCGACAATACCAACAACGGCTGGACAAACACCGGTTGGGTCGTTAAGAAAGGCCAGCGCATCCGCATAACGGGCCAGGGCAATGTCAATCTCGGCAAAGGCCAAACTACGTCCGCCTCCGGCAATCCTGACCTCAACGACGATAAAAAACTGCTCAAAAACGTTGCCACCGGCGCACTCATCGCGGTCATCGGCGACGATAATAACGATTTTATATACATCGGCGCGGAGCGGGAATTTACCGCCACCCGTGACGGAGCCCTCTTCCTCGGCATCAATGAGGGCTTTCTCGACGACAACACCGGCTCTTTCAATGTGAAAATAGAGATTATCCCCGACGACGGCAATTAATCTCAAAAGCTCCCACTTGATTAATACCAACCAAAGCCGCACAATTTGTATCTAACATCGTAGTTCGTTTGATTAAGGAAAAAACTATGCGCGTCGCTTATTTTGGCAGGACGGTTTTCACTTTGTTTGGGGTGTTTTTCGCAGCGCTTTTCGTGCTTGATACCATTAGTTTTGCTCAGTCAAAACCGCAAAGGCAGGATCCCGGCACCGGCACCACCAAAAAAAATCAGCGTCCGGTTCCTCTGACCCCAGAGGAGCAAAAAAAAGCCGACGAAGAAAAAAAACGGGCTGAGGAAGAGAAAAATGCGATTGTTGACCCCACGGTTGAAAAAATCGATACAAGCGTCGTAAATATCGAGACGGTCGTATATAACAAAAAGACCGGCCAGATCGTCACTGGTCTTAAAAAAGAAAATTTTGCCATTTTTGAGAACGGCATCAAGCAGAATATTACCGGTTTTGCGACGCCTGAAGCTCCGATCACCGTCACACTCATCGTCGAATACAGCGGCTTATCCGAGACTCTTGGCCGGGCAGCCGGCGGCATTTTCGAGCCTGGCACATTTGAGGCGATCCGGCCAGCGGCACAGTTTTTGACCAGTTTTATCAAGCCGCCAAACGATTATGCATCAGTCATCGCGTTTGATCTGCATCCGACGACCATCACCGATTTTACAAACGATCCTGCCCGCATCAATCAGACGATCAATCTCCTTTTGCGAAATCAGCCGGGCTTTAACGAATCTAATCTCTTCGATGCGTTAAAATTTGCTCTTCTTGGCGGCAAGGGCGATTCTGTCGTTTTGGAAAATTCCAAAAGCCCGACCGCGATATACGGCGGTATGGCCGGTGTTAAATCCAAACGCCGCGCGATCATCCTCGTAGCGTCAGGAATCGATTCCTTTAGCAAGATAAATTACGGCGACATGCGGCGTATCATACAGGAAGCCGGAGTCCCCATCTATATCATCAGCACCGGCAACCTTTTTTATAAGAAATACGAGGATCGGCTTGGCGAAACCGATGGACTCATGGGATTCCCCGGCAGGATGTCGTTTTTGCAGGCTCAGAACACGATGAATACGTTCGCATCCGAATCCGGCGGCAAGCATTACGCGATGACATTTGAGGGTGAGGTACCTGACTATCTGCGTTCGATCAATGCACTTCTCCGCAATGAGTATGCCCTTTCCTACGACCTGACCGAAAAACATGCGCCGGGCACAAGATACAAACTTCAGGTCAAGGTTGATGTAAAAGGAGACGGCGAGTTTGATGATAAAAACTACGTCGTGCAGCACAAGCCGTTTTACGTCACGCCCGGCGTTAAAGATAAGACCGACAAAAAGAAAGACTAGATTGTCTTAAGTCGTTTTTTCATTACCCGACGAACGCTCAAGCGCTCGTCGATTTTGTTTGTTGCAAGCGTCTATGTCTGTTAATCTGAAAGTTTGGAATTATAATGAGCAAACGCATCATCGAAAGCTATAAACGGAAACTCGCCTCCGAGCAAGGCTATGTCGTCTCCCGAGGCGGCGAACTCCGCATTGCCCTGTGCTACCCGAATACTCACGCGATCGGCATGGCTAATCTCGGCTTTCATACTATGTATGAGCTTTTTAATGGAATTCCAGGCCTCGTTTGCGAACGCGTTTTCCTGCCTGACAGGGACGAATTGATCGACTACGAAAGAACGGGCACCCCGCTGATGTCGCTCGAAACTCAGGCAAGCGTAAAGGGATTTGACGTCGTCGCGTTCTCAATATCGTTCGAGACGGATTATCTGAACATGGCAAAAATGCTTAGGCTTTCGGATATTCCGGTCTGGGCCGAAGAACGGAATGAAAAACATCCGCTAGTCATTATGGGCGGTGCAGCGTCGTTCCTCAATCCGGAACCGATCGCGGATTTCACCGATGTAATTGCGGTCGGCGAAGGCGAGATTCTCGCGTTCCAGTTGGTCGACGCGATCATCGAAAACGAGACAAAAAATAACATTCTGTTGAGTCTGGCAAAGATCGGGCGCGGATTTTACGTACCTTCGCTTTACGACGTAATTTATAATGACGACGGCACAGTTTTTGACTACATACCTAATAAAAAAGGTGTTCCCAAACGAGTCGGCCGAGCTCTCGCGGCCGTCAATCCGAAGGAAGGCACGCTTCGACGTGCGATGAAACGCGGCGAAACCGAGCTTGCAGACTTTCTTAAAAATCAAGATGTATTCTGCCCTTCGACGGCTATTTGGTCGCCTAAAGCCGAGATGGGCGACCGGTTGCTTGTCGAAATTTCTCGCGGCTGCTCACAGGGCTGCCGTTTTTGCTGGGCAGGCTATAATTACTATCCGCCGCGTGTCGTCCCGGCAAAAGATATTTTGGCCAAGGCGGCCGAATGGCGTTCGAAAACGAACAAGATCGGTCTGGTCTCGACCGCCGTCTGCGATCACCCGGAAATATCGACCATTTTGAGTGAATTGAGGGCGATGGATTATCGCATTTCGGTCTCTTCCCTGAGGCTCGATCAGATCTCCGATGAATTGCTCGATGCTCTGGTCGAATCCCGCGATCAACAAATCGCCGTCGCTCCCGAAACCGGCTCCGACCGCCTCCGCCGCGTCATCAACAAAAATCTGACAAACGACGAGATCGTCGATATCTGCGGGGCAGTATTTGACCGCGGAATGCTGACCGTCAAGCTGTATATGATGGTCGGTCTGCCAACCGAAACAGACGAAGATCTCGACGAAATGTTTGTGCTGGTCGAGCGAATAAAGAATCGAATGCTCGAAGCCGGAAAGAAATTTGGACGAGCCGGCAAGATCATCCCATCGCTAAACGGCCTTGTGCCAAAGCCAAACACGCCTCTGCAGTGGAATGCAATTTGTGATGAAAAGGAATTGAAAAGACGTATCAAATACGTTTGTAAAGGCCTCAGCAAGATACCAAATGTCGAGGTTCGTTTTATGTCCGCCCGTATCGCTCACGAACAGGCGCTGTATTCCTCAGGCGACCGGACTGTCGCTAGAGCAATCGATGCTGCGGCAAGGAATGGAGGCGATCTGAATCGCGCGCTGCTCGAAACCGGTATCGACGCTGCGTTTCACACCTCGCGAAACCGCAGTTACGATGAATTTCTTCCGTGGTCAATCGTCGATTCGGGACTATCGTTTGAATTTTTAAAAACTGAGCACGAAAAGGCACTTGAGTCTCTCTCAAGCCTGCCCTGCCCGGCGGTCGAAAAATGCACTACCTGCGGCGTTTGCCCGACAACCTGGCTCGCTGACGCCCCTGAAAGTTTGATTCGAATACAACCACTTAAGATCCAACAGGCTCTCGCAGCAACTGTCTAATTCTATTGTTTTAGCAAAAATCCGGTCGGCGTCGCTGTGTAGTCAAAAGTGTAATTATACTTGTAGATACCAAACGGAAGAATATTGACGGGTTTTGTATAAGCGACCCGAGCCGTGACCACATTTCCGACCTGACGAACGTCGATCAACGCGTCAGGAGGTATATTATTTACCTGAACCGCCTTTAGTATGCGGGCTTTTACATTATCAACGGGACTTATTTTTCCAGCGAGAGCCATTCCCTGCAAAATAGCCGTCTCCATGTCGGATTTCATGCTTGCGGCCTCATATGCAACAGGAATATAGTTATACCCTGCGTTTCCGGCGAGAATGAGAACCGCTAAAATAATGAGGAATTTTACCCCAGCGCTTCCGCGTTCGGATTCACGATTCTTTACAACATTTATACTTTTCATCGTTTCTCCTGAAATGAGGGAGCAGAATGTTTACGACCATTTCTTCAAGAATTGTTTTAGGACTCGCCGGAGAGTAGTTTGCGGAATATCTTTCTCGGTGATTATCATCGGCTTGCCGATGCCTTTCAAGACTATCATTTGGAGCGAACCGGAGAGATTTTTCTTGTCGGATCTAAAGGCCTCAAACACTTCTTCCGGGTCGATGTTTGCAAGCGGCGGCAATGGGCCAACACGATGCACAACATCGTTCAACAATTTTACATCTTTTTCACCACACAAAGCAAGCGATTTTGACAGCTCAGCAGCAAATAAAATACCATAGCCGACGGCCTCGCCGTGTCTGAGATACTTATAATCCGTCACTTTTTCAAGCGCATGGGCTAGCGTGTGACCAAAGTTGAGTATCTTGCGTGACCGCGAATCGATTCTTTTCGACGACTCACGCTCATCCCCTGCGACGATCCTGGCCTTAAATTCAATATTCGCGAATATCAGATTTGAGATCTCAGATTTGAAATTAGGGTTATTGTGATTTTCGGTGAATCTTTCAACGGGAAAGGCCGTCAGAAAATTATCGGTTTGTTTAAGCAGTTTTTTACTGCTGATCGCTCCTTGTTTTATGGCCTCGCAAAAGCCGGCGGTCAGTTCACGCGGCGGCAGCGTTTTCAGCGTTGTCGTGTCGATCAGAACGCCGCGAGGCTGATGAAACGAGCCGGTCAGATTCTTGCCTAATGTCAAATTCACGCCAGTTTTCCCGCCGACTGACGAATCAATCATTGAGAGCAGCGTCGTCGGTATCTGCAAAAACTCAATGCCGCGAAGATAGATCGCCGACGCAAATCCCGCCAGATCGCCGACCACGCCGCCGCCGAGAGCAATTACAGCATCGGTTCGCGACACACGCGATTCGGCAAAAAATTTGAGCGTGGCTTCGGCAGTTCGCAAGGTTTTGTGCTGCTCGCCGTCTTTTAACAAAAAGCTCAAAACGTCAAACCCGGCATCACGCAACGATTTTTCCACCTGTCCGCCGTAAAGTTTAAAAACCGTCAGATTTGAGACAATTACGATCTTACCGGCGTCTTTGCCCAGACTTTTCCGAGCCCATTTGCCGCAACCGGTGAGCATGTCGTGGCCGATCATGATCTCGTAACCGGCGGCATCGCGCGCGAAGTTAATTTTTAGTGATTGTGGTTTCATCCGAGCGCTTTCTGGATCACGCCGGCCAGCCGCCCGGCCTGAGATTCGATAGATGTTTGATCCTTGCCTTCGATCATCACGCGGGCGAGGTTTTCGGTGCCTGAATAACGAAGCAGCAGACGGCCTTCACCGTGAAGCTCATTTTCAACCTGTTTGGCGGCGGCGGCGATCTCCGGCAAATCGTCAAATGGCCGCTTTTCGCGAACTTTTACATTTAATAGAATCTGGGGATAACTGACAAAACCGTCAGTCGCCTGTGAAAGCGTGACGCCCTTTTCGCAAATCGCCCGCAGCAGCAGCAAAGCCGTCATCATTCCATCGCCGACCAGGCTGATCTCGGGAAATATGATGTGACCCGATTGCTCTCCGCCGATCTCGGAACCGGTTTCGATCAGTTTTTCGAGGACGTATTTGTCGCCGACATTAGCTCGCAGCAAACTGATCCCTCTGGATTTGAGGCCAAGTTCGAGCCCGATATTGCTCATCACGGTCGCGACAACTGTCGAGTTTGCGAGCATTCCGTGATCTTTTAGATAACCTGCCAAAATCCACAGCGTCGCGTCACCATCGACGGTATCTCCTTTTTCATCGACAAACAACGCGCGATCGGCATCGCCATCCAACGCCACGCCAAGATCGGCCTTTTCCTCTAAAACTTTTGTTTGCAAATTCTTCAGATACAGCGAGCCGCAGTTTTCATTAATGTTGCGTCCGTCGGGGTCATTATTGATTATGACCACGCTGCAACCAACTCTTTTAAATATTTTAGCAGCGAACTTTGAGGCCGCACCATTTGCACAATCTATGACGATCTTAAATTCGTTATTATTTTTTATTTTGCTGGCGACCGCGATCAAATGCATCGAATACGCTACGCGAAAAAACACTTCTGACCCCGAATTTATCATCGGCCCGTCAATGCTGTCTGTGGCTTTATCCGATTGGATATCTTCCTCAATAAGTTTTTCAATCGCATCGTCAATCTTCATTCCCGAGGGAAGAAAAATTTTAATGCCATTATCGTAATAAGGATTGTGCGACGCGCTGACTACAATCCCGGCATCATATTCAATAGACTTAGTCAAAAACGCAACGCCGGGTGTTGTAATGACGCCCGCCGAGTCGCAAACTGCGTTTTCTGATGTCGCCCCTGAGTGAAATGCCATCTCGATCCACTCGCCCGATTCGCGTGTATCGCGACCCGTGATAAAGCGGGGAGTACGGCAAAGTTTTTTGCAAAATTGCCGCGCGAGCGATGCCCCAATGATCCGTACCGTTTTTTCATCAAGTGGAAATTCGCCTGCGAGCCCGCGAATCCCATCCGTTCCAAAGAGTTTCTCCATAAGTGAAAGCGCAAGCGATCCCGCGAAAATCTTAGTTATACATTATGCCCCGACACGAAACAAACCTGCAATATCCATAAGCATTAGTTGTATATGCAATAAATTTTTCAAAATTGGTTGACAACCGGATATGTTATGAGCGAATCTTATATCTGCTGACCGTTAATCGTTGGGAATTTATACATTTCCACAGCGATCTCTCCAGACAATTTATTATGAAAAAACTCATTTGTATTGGTCTCTTTGTCTCATCGGCTTTCATTCTTAATGCATTTGCGCAAACCGAACAGTTTCAGCCAAAACCGACGCCGTCCAGAGTAATTGTCACGAATACAATGCCGCCAGTCCAGCCGGCCAGAACGCCCACGCCGCTGCCGAGACCAACATCCACGCCGGTTCCATTCGGTGATCCGGTGCCAAATTCGCAGGCCAGCAATCTGACATATAAAGGATTGAGTTTTGCTCAGATCAAGTCGAAGATCGCCGAGGCTAAACGTCAAATGCAGACCAAGCCTCTGACGATCGCTTCGGTCGTTCCGGCAGTTGCTACGAGCCTCGTGCGTATCGCCTTTTATGACTGGCAGGATAAAAAGATCGACTACATCGTTATCACCAAGGACGCTTTTCTGACGACGGGATCATCGACGGCTGCGATTTCATCCAACGGACATCAGATGACGAGCCGCACAATTCGTGCAAACGGAGTAAATACGCCGATAGCGGTAACTGACGAAAAAGGCCAGCCCCAGCTTCCCCTGTTGATCCAGTATCCGGTCGAAAAGGGCGGCCATTTTATCGAGACGGCATATTATATGTCCACGCATCCCGGCCTTGTGACGCCTGAGGTGGTCAGCGCCGGACGTTTTTATGTTCACAATGTGATCGAGCTTGCCCGTGACCGGCTGCGTGAAAAAGGCTACATCATTCAGCCAAAGGTCGCCGATATCGCCGAGCGTTTGGCGACGGTGGAGCACGTCGATCATCTGCGGTTCCGCACGGAATTTGCGCCGAATATCTTTAACGACATTTTTACGCTCTATGCTTTGAACGAGGGACAGACATTTCGCTATTCAGTCAGTTCGGCGGGGGCGGGCGGTATGGTTCAGATGATACCGCCGACATACCGGATGATCCGTTCGAGATATTCAGGCGCCGGATTGATGCCTGATTTTGTCGAGGGGATGCGAAATCACGTAAATGCCACCGAGGCGATGCTTTTGTATATGCAGATGACGTGGAACGACCTCTCGGCGAGCCCCTCGATCACAAATGCGATGCTGACAGGTATTGCCACGCAGCCGCAACTTATGGCGGCGGGATATAATTCAAATCCTGCCAAGCTCGCCGGATATATCAATCGGGGTGGATCAAATTGGACAGTGCTTATTCCGCGTGAAACCAAGATGTATCTCCAGATCTACGACGCTCTCGAACACGCCGTGCCCCCGCAGCCGCGAAAACAATAGTTTTTCTTAATCTCTGTGAACTCAGCGGTCTCAGCGTTAAAAAAAATCTTAAACGCGGAGCCCGCGGGGAACGTAGAGATTTTTTAGTTATTCGTCTGCAATTTCGACAGCGATTTGTGTCATTGAGCCTATATGGGCAACCTCGGCCTGAACGTCAATGAATTTCTTTGTTACTAAACTCTCACCGGTGAAAAACGGGTCGTTTGTAACCTCAAAGACCGCAAATGGCGGCGCGAGAAAATTTTCCATCTGTTCCCGTCGCTCAAAATCAACCTTCGCCATGTTCAATCCCCAAAGGTCACCGAGATAAACGTCAAAAGTGAAAGACATCTGGTCAAACTCGTGAAAATATCGGTTCTTGCGTATTTCCCTGACCTCAAACCGATCAAAAACCGCGTATTCCGCTTCGTTCAAATGAATCTCGGCAAGTTTGGTAGCCGTAAACTCACCGTCGATGACAGGAAATCGCTGCTGTAATAAACGCATCCAGCCGCGCGAATAAGGGTCGCGGATCTGCCGCAAGCGAAGGCGTGTGTTTTCGATATAATTGTCGAATATCTGAATATGGCTGCTCGCTGGCGTCAGCGGCTCGGGCAGACGCTCTATCAGGAATATGCGGTGCAATTCGGTTTGAGCGGTTTTGTTCATTTCTCTAAATTTATTATACTCGTCATTTCGATTTTGATTGGAGACGGCTTTTTTATTATGCGAGTCATTATTCTTTTTACAGCTTTAGCGATGTCTTTGTTTTTCATCGGATGCGGCGGCGGAACCATTCAGCCAAATACAAATATCGTAAACAACACAAATACGCCAAAGACCAACACGAACAACAATCCTCTCTTCGTTCCGACCCCAACGCCGGAATCGACCACAAACAACGCCCCAACGTTGTCCCCTGTTTATAAGGCGTATTGTGATGCACGCGTCAAAAACGACGAGGCCGCGCTTCGAAGGATTTACTCATCGGACGCTATTCGGTACTTCGAGGAACAGATGAAGCAACAAAAGGTCAAAACCATAAGCAAATATCTTGAGGACGAACCAATATCGGGGAAAGTGTGTGAGGTTCGCAACGAGCAGATCACTGGCGATAAGGCCATCGCCGAGGTTCGGACTGAAGCATACCCAAATGGGGTCAAAACCAGCTTTGTCAAAGAGAACGGCGAATGGAAGCTGACAGGCGGCAGCCCTGTGCTTGACCTCGGCAAACCTCCAGCAGGCAACTCTAACAAAGCCAAATAGAAGCCACATTGCGGAAGCCCGCTCGTAAGCAAGGGCGTAACACTCAAGTTGGATGTTACGCCCTTGCTTACGAGCGGGCTTCTGCAATCTAAGCGGATGCTCCGGACGCATACGGCGGCAGAATCACCCGGGCCGACTTTTCTTTCTTTATTCCCAATGCCCAATCGGCTTGCATCAGCGTGTGAATGTCGCGGGTTCCTTCGTAAATAACGGCGGCCTTGCAGTTACGCAAATAGCGTTCGACCGGATAATCGTTGGTATAGCCGTTCGCCCCGTGAATCTCGATCGCCATCGACGCGGCGGTTTCCGAGCGTATCGTCGCCTGCCATTTTGCAAGGCTCGCAGCTCGTGCCGAAGGCATACCCATATTTTTGAGGTAGCCTGTTTTTAACCAGAGCAGATGCGCCATCTGATAATCGGCCTCCATGTTGGCGATCTTTTGCTTTACAAGCTGAAAATTTGCGATCTTTTGACCCTGCACCTCGCGGGTATTTGCATATGCAACCGAGGCATCGCGCGACGCACGAATCACGCCAGTCGCACCTGATGCGACCGTATAGCGTCCGTTTTCGAGGCTAAACATCGCGATCTTAAAGCCCTCGCCTTCGTTTCCGAGCATATTCTCTTTCGGAATCCGCACATCCTGTAGCGAGAAAAAACCGGTATTGCCCGCCCGAATTCCCAGCTTCCCGTGTAGCGTCCCGCTTGAAAATCCCTGCATTGTTCTTTCAACAATAAAACAACTCATTCCCGTATGATCACGCACCTTCTGTTTTTCCTGATCGGTCCAGCAGAAAAACAGGAAATGATCGGCCACATCCGCCAGCGAGATCCACATCTTTTCGCCATTCAATATCCAGTCGTCGCCATCGCGTTTTGCATACGAACGCATCCCGACAACATCCGAACCGGCATTAGGCTCTGTCAGGCCAAAGGTCGCGATCTTTTCACCCTTTGCCTGCGGAACGAGATACTTTTGTTTCTGCTCCTCGGTTCCCCAGCTATAAATGCTGAGTGAGTTAAGCCCGACATGCACCGACATCGCCACGCGAAGGAACGTATCACACGCCTCAAGCTCTTCACAGACGATCCCAAGCGAGATATAGTCAAACCCCGCACCACCGTACTGCTCAGGGATGCAAACGCCCATCAGCCCAAGCTCCGCCATTTTCTCAAACACTTTCGGCTCGAAATACTGTTTTTCGTCCCATTCCTTGATATACGGAGCCACCTCACCCACGCAAAATTCGCGGACGGTCTTTTGCAAGGCAATATGTTCTTCGGTCAGTTCAAATTCGATCACGTTGTTAGTTTTCCTCTCAAAAAAATCGGTTATGATAAGATTCGGAAGTAAATTCAAAAGAGGATTTTAGCATTTCGCCGCTTTTTGTGCGAAAACTGCTGGTGATTTACAGCGATGTTAGAGATTTCGAAAGCCCTAAAGATGATAGATCGTGAAACCGGCTTGCTCGGCGGAAAAAGAATCAATCTTGCTGATGGCGTAGGCCGTGTTTTGCGTGAGAACATCGTCGCCGACGCCGATCTGCCGCCGTTTGACCGGTCGCAGATGGATGGTTTTGCGGTGATTGCGGCGGATACAAAAAATGCTCCTGTAACACTAAAGATCGTTGGCGAATCCGCCGCTGGGAAAGGCTGGCACAAAATAATGAAGCGCGGCGAGTCTGTAAGGATCATGACCGGTGCGCCAGTGCCAAAAGGGGCCGATTCGGTGCAAAAAATCGAACTGACTCGCGAGAGGTCTGTTCCGTATGTTCCACCTGTTCCAGTGTTCCGGAACGGAACAGACGAGGGTGACGAGATGATCTACATATTTGCGCCCGTCGAAAAAGGCCGCTCCATTGTCCGACAAGGCAGCGAGATCAAACAAGGCGCGACCGTTTTCAAATCTGGCGAAGTAATCACCGAAAACATGATCGCCACGTTCGCCGCGTTTGGCTATGCAAAAGTCAAAGTCGCCAAACGCCCACTTGTAACTATCCTCGGCACCGGCAGCGAGATCGTCGAGATCACAAAAAAGCCTGGCCGCGATCAGATCCGCAATTCCAATTCGGTTATGCTCGATGTGCTCTGCCGCAAATTCGGAGCGGAAACCAGGATATTCCCGATTGCCAAAGACGAGATCTCAAATTTGAAATCTCAAATAAAAAATGCGGCAAAAAATGCGGATATATTGATAATCACCGGCGGTGTTTCGGTCGGAAAGTACGACCATACAAAAACCGTTCTCAACCAACTCGGTACGCAAGTTTTTTTTGAAAAAGTAAGGCTAAAGCCCGGCAAACCTGCAGTTTTCGCGCGTCTCGGCAAGACGCTCGTTTTTGGACTGCCGGGCAATCCGGTCTCGGCGGTGGTCACGTTTCACTTGTTTGTCCGCAAAGCGATCCTGCAAATGCAAGGTGCGGCCGCTACCGATCTGCGTAAGGGCTTTGCTATCCTAGCGACGGACGCAAAGGCCGCCGACGAGCGTGACACGTATCTGCCGTCGCGGCTCGAAAACGATAAATTGGGTCAATTGATCGCGCATCCGTTAAAATGGCAGGGGTCGTCTGATTTTATCGGCTATTCGCGCGCCGATTCGCTTATCTTTGTACCGCGCGGCCAAATGCTCAAACGCGGCGAGGTTGCCGAGATAGCATATTTATAATGTATGACAGAGCCTGTTGCACTTGCCCACGCGGCAATTTACGATTCGGTCGAACGGATACTTCGCGACGGAGCACCTGGCCGTCTTTTGGACGTTCCGGCGGGCGAAGGGGCTTTGGCATTGCGGCTCCGGCGGCTTGGTTACGATGTCGCCTGCTGCGATCTCTATCCTGAGATATTCAAGCTCGACGGAGTCGAAATTCGTACCGGAAATTTAGACTCGCGGCTGCCGTATGATGACGCGAGCTTTGATAACATCATCTGTGTCGAGGGGCTGGAGCACATCCAGAACCCCACAAATGCGATCAGCGAATTTGCTCGTCTCATCACGACTGGAGGCCGTTTGATAGTCTCTGTGCCAAATATTATGAATATTGAGGAGCGGCTAAAATGGCTTATGAACGGCTATACATCGCATTTTAAACCGCTCTCGGCCGAGGCCTTGGCCGGCGTCCGCCGTGAATATCCGGGGATGGAGGAGATCGGGCTGCATGTAAATCCGATCGGCTATTCCGAAGTGCGGTTTCTGCTCGAAAAATACGGTTTCGA
>JBBRQM010000065.1:0-19356 GCA_038226395.1 Pyrinomonadales bacterium
AAAACTATTTTTGTCTCTTGTAGAATGGAGTCGGCACGATCCGGGCGCTTAAATGCTTGCCTCTGACATCAATTTTAATTTCTTGTCCGATATTTGTAAACTGCGGCGGCAAAAACGCGAGGCCGATGTTCTTTTTCAGGAGCGGTGCGGGCGAACCGCTGGTCACGGTGCCGACTTTTTCGTCACCGACATAAACGTCAAAGCCATCGCGGGCGATGCCTGGCTCGGTCATCTCAAAACCGGCGAGCTTGCGGGTCAGGCCCGTTTCTTTCTGTCTAGCCAATGCAGCCGAACCAATGAATTCGCCCTTTTGCAGCTTGGTGATCCAGCCGAGATTGGCCTCGAGCGGCGTGATGTCGTCGCCGAGTTCGTGGCCGTAGAGCGACATCGCGGATTCTAATCTTAATGTATTACGAGCCGCAAGCCCGCAGGGAAGTATCCCGCCTTCGGAACCGTAGCTGCCCGTTTCCAAAAATTTGTTCCAAAGCTGGTCGGCGCGTGCGGGTGCGGCGTAGATCTCAAAGCCGTCCTCGCCCGTGTAGCCCGTCCGCGAGATGATCGACTCGACGCCGTCCACCCAGCCCTCGGTAAAATGGTAATACTGGATCGCGGCGAGATCGGTCTCGGTAAGCTGCTGCACGATGCCGAGGGCATCCGGCCCCTGAACGGCGATCTGACAAAATTCGCCGCTCGCGTTTGTTAAGGAGCAGTCGTCCTCGGCGGTGTGATGGGCGGTGATCCATTCCCAATCCTTTTCGGTAGTCCCGGCGTTTACTACTAATAAAAGCTTTTGCTCGCCAAAACGGTAAACGAGCAGATCGTCCACCACGCCGCCGTGCTCGTTGGTCAGCGCCGAGTAATGCGCCTGGCCGTCGATGAGCTGGGTAACGTCGTTTGTCGTCAGGCGGTTTACAAAAGCGATCGCGTCGCGGCCGTCCACCCAAATCTCGCCCATGTGCGACACGTCAAATAGCCCGGCCTGCGTCCGGCACCGCATATGCTCCTCGATTACGCCAGCCGGATATTGCACCGGCATATCCCAGCCGCCAAAATCGACCATTCTGCCGCCAAGCTCGCGATGCACCGCATTGAGTGGCGTCTGTTTCAAGATTTCGTGTGACATAGATAATAAATGTAAAGGAGTAAGCCATGAGGCACAAGTTTGACCGATAAAAAAAGCGGATCTCAGCAAAAATCTGCACGCCGGAATGGGGCAAACTCGCTTATTGCAAAAAAATAGGTCTTGAGTGGGTTTTTTTCAAAAAGTAGTGATAAAATCTACAATTACAGGAGGAATATGCTGATGAAGACTTTGTTTTCCATTTGTATATCGATATTTTTTGCGTTCTTTTTATTTCTGCCCGGCGTAAGAGCTCAGCCGGCAAAAGTAATTAAAGGAGGCATCCTTAATGGCAAGGCGTCCCGCCCGGCCAAACCCGAATATCCCGAAGCCGCTCGTTTGTCGGGGATCGGCGGTCAGATAGGCGTAAATGTGACGATTGATGAAACGGGGAAGGTAATAGCCGCCGAGGCCGAGCCGTTTGACCAGCGGGAGCGCAAATCGGAGGACGGCGCAAAGCTTGATTCCGTCCCCGTCGATCCCAGCCTTAGCGAAGCGGCTGTAGACGCGGCGTGGAAGACAAAATTTCCCCCGACGCTTTTAAGGGGCGAACCGGTAAAAATAACGGGAAAGCTGATTTACAATTTTGATCCAAAATCCGGTCAGGACGCCTTAATTGGGGATTCTAAAACCGAGATGAAGGGCGTTAATATTGATGGTCAATCACTCGGCCGCACTGTTTCCGGCGGGGTGCTAAACGGGAAAGCCACATCCCTGCCAAAGCCCGAATATCCGGCGACAGCCAGAGCGGTTCGTGCGGGTGGTACCGTCATGGTCAAGATCACCATCGGCGAAGACGGCAGTGTTGTCGCAGCCGAAGCGGTCAGCGGACATCCGCTCTTACAGGCGGCAGCGACGGCAGCGGCACGCGAAGCAAAGTTTAGCCCGACGCTTCTAAACGGCCAGCCCGTAAAAGTTAGCAGCATATTGACCTATAATTTTGTCCCATCTCCGCCAAAAAAGGACGATCAATGATGTTTTAGTTTAGAGGTTTCTTCCGTGCTTTGCCCGTCTATTTGCGGAAAAGCTCCGCTTTTCCTTGGAGTTCTCGCTGTATGTTGCGGCTAAGCCACCAGAGGCGAAGCCTCGGTGGGGATTGGTAGTTTGTCCGATGAAGCATAGCTTCACCGCAAATAGAGCGGCACAGCCGCATCAGCGATTTGCGCTGCTATACGCGAAGCTATCTATCTTTATTAGAGTTGCTAAGAACTAAGTAACTACTCGTTTCCTTTTAATGCCCGGAGCCGGGAAGGCGCTCGACGGCGATTATGATCTCGCTGCATGAATCGATGGCGTCGAGGATCGGGCCTTTGTCCTTTTCTACTTTTGTGGCGTCGAGGGCGGCGACGAGCGGCGGTTTGTAGCGCCCGGCGGCTTTGGCGAGAGCGTTGACGGCCTTTGAGAATCGGTGCGGGTCCTCTTTGGCCCGGCGGGCGTCGTCGCGGTCTTTCATATCGCGGACGGTTGCGGAATTGGGAAACTCGTTGAGATTATCGATGTCGTCGATCGCTTTTTGCAGCAGGCGTTTGATGTCGGAGAAAAGCTCTATGCGCTCGCCCTTTGGCGGCGGGCCCCATTCGCCGGTATCTTTTGACGGGCCTTTCCAACCGCCAACATCGATTCCTAGCACGGCAAAACGCCGGTCGATCATCTTGGTCAGTACGTCGATGCGGGTGTCGATATCCTGCGCGTTGCGGATGATCTCGACCTCTTCGTCGGTCATGTAATCGTGCCGCTGGGCGCAGGCCGGATTGGAGAGGAGAGAGTAGATAGTAGAGAGCAGGATCAGAAATGAAAGCCGTGCAGCCATTTTTACCAGCCAACGACTCGTAGATATTTTCTCGACTCTCGACTCTCCACTCTCCAATCTCATTTCACTTAGCAGTTTCATAATGGTTTTTTATTGACGACCGGAATTACCGTGTCGCTGAACATCGGATCGAGCGCCTTTTCGCGGGCCTCGCGCACATATTTTAAAAGATGACCGAGATAAGGCTCGTACTCTGTCGGCAACTCGCGGCGGATCAACTCGATCCGCGGCGTAAATCCGCGCAGGCCGATCTCGAAGCGTTTGTAATAGTCGAGCATTTTTTTGTCGTGCGGATCGAGGCCCTTTAAAAAGATAAGTCCGTCATCAATCAGGTATTGAAAGGCACCGAGATCCTTATACATCGCGTCGAAATCTTTAGCGGCGTTCTGTTTTTCGGCATCCGCAATCCGGGCATCCATTAAACGAAGGTCAGTCGCGGTCCGCATTTTTGGGATCGTCTCGGAATCGAGAGTCCTGCGCTCGTCCTTAGAAATCGCCTTTAACGGAGGCGGAGCCGAGTCGGGCGGATCGTCCTGAGCCGCAGCGGAAGTGGAGAGTAGAGAGTAGAGAGTAGAGAGCAGAAGAAAGAAGAAAACCGGCACGAACAGCCCGGACAAAGGTCCCGGTCGCCTGTTTTTCTCCATTCTCCACTCTCCACTCTTCACTGTTTTTTCCCCTTGCCTTCCTTGATCTGCCGCTGGAGGACAGGCAACCGCAGATTTACTTTATCAATATCGAGCTGATTTTTCATCGGGTCGGCGAGTTTTAAATATAGTTGGTAGTTTGCCATCGCGTCCATATATTCGCCCAGCCGGTCGTGTGTGATGCCGAGAAAGTAATATGGCGCGGCCGCCCCTGGTTGTGCGGACGAGAGCCACTGGTATTCCGTCTTCGCATCGGCAAACCGCTGTAGCTCAAGCAGGGCGGTCGCGAGATTGGCGTGGGCGGTCCAATTGTCGGGGGCGACAGCGATGATCTTTCTTAATATATCGACAGCCGCATTGAATTGCTTTGACTGAACCAATGCTGCTCCGTAACCGATCGCGTGATTTATGTTCTTCGGCTCGGCCTCATTGGCACGACGGCAATAACCGAGAGCTTTGACCGGGTCGGGGATGCGGTAAAGCGAGCAGAGCCGCCCGAGAATCGTGGCATTTTTAGGTTCGGTTTCAAGCTGTTTTTCCAACTCCAACGTGCTTGTCGAAGTAGCCGCGACGATCCTTGCCCGAAGCTCGGCGGTTCCGGCGGACGGCTCGGTGATCGAATCCAGCATCTTTATAGCCTCGTCCGGTTTGCCATCCTGCGCCAGAATATTTGCCCGCAAAAGCTTGACGGCCCCGGCATTTGCGGACAATCTTTCGAGCGTGTCGGCGGCTTCGTTTGCCCGTGCAATGTCGCCTTGCGCAATGGCAATGTCCGCGATCTGAAACCACGCGGATTTGTTTCGAGGGTCGATTGCCGTGGCTTTTGCAAGGCTCATTTTGGCGGCGTCGCGTGAGCCGAGAGCGGTTTCCAGCGAAGCCCGTGCCGTCCAGAGAGTTGCGGTTGGATTTGCCTTCGCCGTCAAATCAGTGATTTTTGCGAGCAGCTCTTTGAGGGTGTCTGGTGATGCCTTTGTCCTGAGCCTCAGATCGATGAGCGCGGCAAAAGCGGGAAAGTTCTGTGTGTCCAGTTCGATAGCCTTTGTCAATATCTTTTCGGCCTCGGCGAATTCCCGTCGATCAACGAGGATCGAGCCGAGGCTCGTCAATGCCAGCGTCCATTCGGGGCGAAGCTCGACGGCGCGTCGAAAGGCTTTTTCGGCTTCAACGGCATTACCGAGAGAGAGTAAAGCGGCCCCGCGCTGATATTCGGCCTCGGGAAATTCGGGCACGAGCTTGAGAGCCTTTTCGTAAAGCTCGATCGCTCCGCGAAGGTCGCCTTTTTCGTGAATAGTTTGAGCCTGATTAAAGATAGCGACAGCATCGTCCGGCGTATCGCCGTCCTGTGCCTGGGCGAATGCATGTAGAAAAAGTATTGCGAATGCGAACAGAACCGCGACCGCTGTTGATTGCCGCAACACCACAAAAAAGCTATTCGAAATTTGGTACATCGTACTGAAGCCGTGGCTAAATGTTAGCATTCGCCGTGTCAAAGGTCTATAAGATATTCGTCGGCAGCTTTGGTATTTTTCACGTCCAAACATTTGCGTTCTGTCTTTTTGGTAAGATAAGATTTTCAAATTGAGAGCGCCGCAAATATTATAGTTTGTTTGCGAAAATGACCGCATTACGATGGTCAGATGCGGCGATCCTGGGTTATGTTGGACGCATGTATATCATGAGTGTGCGAAAAGAAAAGATTAGACAATAAATAAGCTCGATATTTTGGAGATTTTTTACGATGGCAAATCCGATGGCTGATGAAATGCGGCGATTCCGCGGCAGCGACGAGAAAAACCCTTTCGAGGCGATGAGCGAGCGTTTTGACCGCGCCGCCAAATTGCTGAATCTGGAGGAAGACCTTTACGCCGTGATGCGTGTGCCAAGTCGTGAATTAAAGGTTTACATTCCGGTCAGAATGGATACCGGGCATATACAGGTATTTGAGGGTTTTCGCGTCCAGCATAATTTTGCCCGCGGCCCCGCAAAGGGGGGCATCCGCTATGCGCCGGACGTTTCGCTTGACGAGGTAAAGGCCCTCTCGGCGTGGATGACGTGGAAATGCGCGGTGGTCAACGTGCCATTCGGTGGTGCAAAAGGCGGGATAATTTGCGATCCATTACAGATGTCCCTGGGCGAGATCGAACGCATGACGAGACGATATACGTCTGAGCTTATTGACTTTATCGGTCCGGACAAGGATGTGCCGGCCCCGGATATGAACACCAATGAACAAACCATGGCCTGGATCATGGATACTTATTCTATGCACGTGCGGCATACCGTCAACGCGGTTGTCACCGGCAAACCGGTCGCTCTCGGCGGCTCTCTGGGCCGGCGCGAGGCGACCGGACGAGGCGTTCTGTTTACGGTAAATGAAGCGATAAAACGATTTGACCTCACGCCCGAAAAAACGAGCGTGGTCGTTCAGGGGTCGGGCAATGTGGGCGGCATTGGAGCCCTGCTAATGCATGAAATGGGGTATAAAGTGGTTGCCATTTCCGATGTCGGCAGCGGCATATATAATAATAACGGTCTCGATATTCCGGCGGTATTAGAATATTTACAAAAGAATAAATCTCTCGAAGGCTATCCTGGGGTTGATTTTATTGATAACAAATCACTGCTTGAGATCGAATGTGACGTGCTGGCCCCGTGCGCGACAGAAAATCAGATTACCTCGGAAAATGCCGATCGTATAAAATGCAAGATCCTCGCCGAGGGAGCTAACGGCCCGACGACGCCAAAGGCTGACAAGATACTACATGACAAAGGTATATTCGTGATACCGGATATTCTCGCAAATGCCGGCGGGGTTACTGTTTCATATTTTGAATGGGTTCAGGACCGGATCGGCTATTTCTGGTCCGAGGCCGAGGTGAACGCTCGTCTTGAGGACAAAATGGTCGCGAGTTTCAATGAACTTTGTCATTATGCGACAAAGCATGATGTCGATACGCGCACGGCTGCATATATGCTCGCGATTGACCGGGTCGCATACGATACAAGAATGCGGGGGATATATGCATAAAATTTCCTTAACAGATTAATATTACTTGATTTTCGATATGATTTCGGTAAGATATGTTTAAGGTTTAGGCAAGAAAAATGAAAGTTTTTATAAGTTTTTTATTGACTTTTGTGTTTTACTCGTCTATAACTTGGGGTGAAGCCTAATTTGTTTTGCAAAAACGCTGATATAACTATCATTGCGATTTGGCAGGATATTCACTGTATGCAATAATTAGGTAGCTTTTTTATTGAAGGAAGTTTGAGGTGTTGTTTTTCCTCAACAACTACAAATTGAAATTTGATTTTTTTATTTTCGGCGGAGGAATTGTGATGAAACTCGCTTACAAGGCGTTCTTTGCGACGCTATTACTGCTAACACTTGTATTTTCGGCGGCCGCTCAAAACTTAAGGTCGGCAAAAGATACCAGAAATACTACATCTACTGTTGGAACCGGGGGGCCGGTTGGTGGCCCAACTGGGCTTTTTACTGTCTATGACGGACAGACTCTTAGAAAGGGTGAATTCACCATAAGCGCAGCCTACAGTAATTATGACCGCGATCCGGGCGATGTCGATCTTACCAAATGGCCGGTGAGCTTTCAGATCGGCGTAACGGATAACTTTGAATTATTTGTCAATGTCGGCACCTATCAGCGCACCAAGGTTAATTCACCGGCAAACCTTTCAAGTTTTTATCTGCCTAATTCGTTGCTTAACATAAATGGTGTTGCGACGAGCGGCCCGGCAATCGTGCTTGCCCCGCAGGGATCATCGGTTGGCCCATTTCAAGGCCTGGCGGTGTTTCGCCCGACAGGAACAGCACCTTTTGTTTCTTTTCCATTTATGGGGGGAAATGCCGGCACATTTGGCATACCGCTGCCCTTCTTTTCTGGAAACTTTTTCGGATTTAATAATAACGGCAACGCACTGCTAGGCCCGCCAATCGGCGGCTCCGGAAGAGGTGCCGCGAGTTTCCCGGGAGTTGGATCCGTTTTCGGCAGCATTCTACCCGGCGTAGTGCTCTCGACCGTTCAGCTAACAACTCTGGCCGGTGCACCCGCTGGTACAGCTCCAACCGTCTTTACGACAGCACCGTCTTATTTGCCTGATGCTCCGTTTATCAACACGGGATTTGGCAAGTCCTCTATCAATGATTTCGAGGTTGGTGCCAAAATTCGGTTTAACAACGTAAATAAAGCAGTTGGATATGGAGTTGTCGCGTTCTATCGTTGGAATGTGGATAAGGCCACCAGCTTGGGCGGCTTTAGCCAACTTCAACAAGGATCTGGAACAGGCGGGAATCGTGGCGATATCGGCGCGATCTTTTTTGTGGATGCAAGGCTTGCCTGGTGGGCTAATCTTTCTGCAAATATCGGCCTTGTCCACAACAGCAGCGTTCAGGCCAATTTCCCGTCGGGCAGGTTTACCATACTTGATCGCGGAGATGAGCTGCAGACCTCAGTTGCGGCAGATTTCCCGGTTAACAAACATTTTCAATGGATAGTTGAGTTCCGCGATCTGCATTATGTAGGTGGCCGCACGCCAAATGCATTTGAACAGAATCCGATGGATCTTATCGGTGGTCTCCGCTTCTATCCGCAGCGTTGGTGGGGCATAGGCGTTGCATACCGCCGCAACATGAACCAGCAGAACAAGGATTTCTTTAGTAACAATTCGCGGACGCAAACGACATTAGTGCCTTGTCGTCCAGGTACGGTTTGCAACCCGCAGACGATTTCCAATACTTCCAACGGCGTACCGGCAGGCTTTAGGACTTCGGATGACGCAAACGGTCTGATCGCCCAAGTTTGGGTCGGCAGGCGTGATAAGCGTCAGGATAGCATACCCAGAGCGTTTGCAAACGTTGATGCTCTCGATACATCGGCCAGCACCATTTCGCTGCCATGCCGTCCGGGCTATAGATCGCGTTCCGGGGCGTGTAATGACGCCAAGACAGTTAATGTCACCACACGGGCGAGCCAGGCTGATAATGATGTGCTTGTATATAACTATACCGTGTCCGGCGGACGTATTGTCGGCACCGGTGCAAATGTCCAATGGGATCTCGGCGGTGCTCAGGCTGGTACATATACCATCACAGCCGGCGTCGATAACGGATGCGGCATCTGCGGCAAGACACAGACCAAGACCGTCACCGTTCAGGAATGTCCCGACTGCGAGCAGATGTGTTCGTGCCCGACATTAAGTGTCAGCGGCCCGTCTGGTATCACGAGACCGGGCGATACGATGACCTTTACGGCTAACGTGAGCGGCGGAACCGGAAATTATACCTATAATTGGACGGTTTCGGCGGGAACGATCGAGTCGGGTCAGGGAACACCCAGCATCACGGTTCGGACCTCTAGGGAAATGGCCGGTAATAACGTTACCGCATCATTTGTACTTAGCGGAACCGATCCAGCTTGCAACTGCCCGTCCACAGGGTCTGAGACCGGTGGTGTCACTCCTTTGGACAAAGCGACTCAGATCGATGAATTCGGTGCTCAGAAAGATGATCAGATCAAGGCTCGGGTTGACAACTTCTATATCCAGTTGAATAACAATCCGAATGCTCAGGGCTATATCATCAATTACGGAACGCCCGCACAGATCAAGGCTCGCAGAGCTCAGATCATGAAGGCGATCACATTCCGTAAATACGACGCCAGCCGCGTTACATTTGTCGACGGCCCCGATAAGGGCTCCGGCATAGACACGGTCTTCTGGCTCGTGCCTCCGGGTGCTGACAAGCCACTTCCATAATGAACACAGCTTTGCATCTCATTAGAGATGCAAACATTAGACTAGCGGTTGGGGCAATCATCACTAAGCCCCAACCGCTTTTTTCTTTTCCTATTTTGTTTGATTCGGACGACAATTTGTGTAAACTAGCGTTTATTGGTTCTGCGAACGCCGCAAGCCCGAGACGATAAGCGATTTTATTGTTAAGGTTGCCGCAAACGCAAAGTGTATTTCCTTCATCTGAAGGGATGTGAATATTCTGTCTTCCCCGCAACAAATCGCTATGTCCTTTACGGATCGAAATTTATTGAATTATCGATTATGACTAGAATAATGAAAAACAGATCAATCCACGCTATCATTTTGGCGATCGTCATGTTACACGCCGCGGCTATTTTTATTTTTTCGGCGGGATCCGACACTGAGTCCGGCACGGGAAAGTTTAACGACTGGGCGGTTTTGGGGCCAAATGGTGGTGATGTTCGCGTGATCGCAATCGACCCGCGGGACAAGAACCGGCTCTATATCAGTACGCTTGACGGCCAGGTCTGGACATCCGAAGACGGCAGCAAGACATGGCGGCTGCTTGTAAATCTGAATCAGCCGGAGTTAATACTCGACCAGTTATTTGTCGATTCCCGCGATTCCAGGATCATTTACACATCGGGTCACCGGCACGTCGCCCCCGGCGGATTTTTTAGATCCACTGATGGCGGTGTGACTTGGAAGGAATCTAAGGAACTAAGAAACGAGTCGATCCATTCGATGACTCAGTCAAAATTTGATCCTGATGTCCTGCTTGTCGGCACGATGGACGGCGTATGGCGATCAAAGAATTCCGGAGCCGACTGGGAAAAGATCTCGTCCTCGACAATGCCGACCGAGGTTGAGGATTTGGCCGTTGATCCGCGCAACACGAGTACTATATATGCCGGTACCTGGTGGCGCCCGTATAAGTCTGTGGACGCGGGGAAAAATTGGCGGCTTATCAAGGATGGGATGATCGATGATTCTGACGTCTTTGCGGTTAATCTTGATCCGCGAAATCCAGAGCATATAATAGCCTCGGCCTGCAGCGGTATTTACGAATCACGCAATTCAGGCGAGCTGTGGAAGAAAATTCAGGGCATTCCCTCTCAGTCGCGTCGGACGCGCGACATTATGCAGCATCCGACGATTGCCGGGACGATATATGCGGCCACG
Organism: Pyrinomonadales bacterium; assembly: GCA_038226395.1. GTDB lineage: Bacteria > Acidobacteriota > Blastocatellia > Pyrinomonadales > Pyrinomonadaceae > OLB17. Next base: position 10,529 of record JBBRQM010000065.1, read on the forward strand.
ACCGAAGGTTTCTGGATGAGCACAAATGGCGGGGTCTCGTGGTCGCTGACGACGCAGCGAAATCTCGAGATCAACTCAATAGCGGTCCACCCGGACGAGCCAAATCGTGTATTTATCGGGACGAATAATTACGGCGTCATGGTCTCAAATGACGGCGGCCGGAATTTTGTCCAGACAAATGAAAAATTTAGCAGCCGTTTTACTTACTCGGTGACGCCCGACAGTCAGCGGCCTAACCGTCTCTACGCGGCGACTCACAATATCGCAACGGGCGGCGGATTTCTCTTTATCAGCGACGACACCGGCCAGACCTGGCAGCAGGCACGCAATCTGGATGTAAACCGCGTTACCCCGTTTGTGGTTTCACAAGACAGGACAAACCCGAATCTGATGTATTTGGGCTCAAACCTCGGTATTTTCCGGTCGGTTGACCGGGGAAATTCATGGGCGCTGCTTCCGTCTGCGAAACCGGCTGTAAAACCACCCATTCATAGACCTGCGACTCGAAGACCCGTAAAACAAATCGCTGTCGCTAAACGGACGCTCACGCCCGCCCAGGCAGCGGCTGAAGCGGCAAAGCCGATCCTTATTTTGAATCAAAAGGTAAAGGTGCTGACATTTACCGAAGATGGCAAAAACGGGCTGATTGCCGGCACCGACAACGGTATCTATCGCAGCTACGACCTTTCTAAAGGCTGGGAAAAGCTCGCCTTTGGCGCTGGGCTTAACGATAATATCTTTGCGATCCATATTTCCCCGGCGCGGCCTCAGACGATCTGGGCCGGAACGGCGACATCGGGTGTAGTCGTTTCGCGCGACGACGGCAAAACGTGGAGCAAAACCGGCGGCGCGGTTGACAACGTTCCGGTTAGCTCGATCGTCTCGGACCCGAAACGTCCCGATTACATCTATGTCGGGACGACCCAGACATTTTATCTGAGCCGCAATGACGGGCAGACGTGGAAACAACGCGGCGGCAATCTGTCGCTTGGCAATTTCACGAGCATTCTAATAAATCCTAATAATACGGATGAGATATTAATCTCAAGTGCGATCGAGACCGACGGCGGCCTGTTTATCTCAACCGACGCCGGTGAAAGGTGGAAACGCGTCGATACAAAAGATATGCGTTTGCCCAGTCGTCGGATATGGACGATGGCATTTGATCCAACGGATCCGAATCGCATTTTTGCCGGAACGCATTCGTCCGGCGTTTACCGGATCGAGCGAAAATCCGAAGCGGTAACGACAGATTCCAAGAATCCGGCTACCGGAAATTGAAGCCTCGCTTTTTTTTTGCGACGAGGCGGCTCCACGCGGGGCCGTCTCTTTTTTGTTTCCAACTTGGAAGTTGCAGGATTCAATTCTATAATTTGACTTGTTTGGGAGCCAAAAACATTGACGCAAAATATCGCCTGTCCCTCCATGGCCGGAACAATCAATCTGCGAACGGCGAACCTGCCGTTTTCCGCCATTCCCCACCAATCGCTCCTTTTTACCCAGTATCAAAACGATCCGCTATCGCTAACTAAATATTATCCATATGCCGTTGCAAAGCCGATGGACGTGGCATCGAGAATTCCCGACGTTCTGTCAAATTACACGGTCAACCGCGCCGAGTTATGCGACGCTCTGGAGCAGATCAACCGGGCTGCGGGATCTGGTGAGAGATCGCTGGGTAACATACATCTGCTTCGCGAACCGGACACCGTCGCAGTCGTGACGGGACAGCAAGCAGGATTGTTTACCGGGCCGCTTTATACCATCTACAAGGCTCTGTCGGCGATAAAAATGGCTGAGTGTCTATCGAAAAACGGGCAGAAGGCCGTACCCGTATTCTGGATAGCGACCGAAGATCATGATTTCAAAGAGGTTTCGACGGCGACTGTTCGCGGAAGGGAAGGGAAACTTGATGAATTTGCGTATCGAGCGACTGAATCAGCCGCGACCGTACCGGTAGGCGATATCGGGATAGATGATTCGATCTCAGATGTGATAGATAAGCTGATAACGTCATTGCCGCCAACCGAATTCTCGGTGGAATTGAAACGTCTGCTAACGGAGTCATATCTCGATGGTGAGTTTTTTGGCAAAGCCTTTGCCAGGCTTTTGGCAGCGTTGTTTCGCGATCACGGCCTGATCCTGATCGATCCGCTCCACGCCGGAGTAAAGAAACTCGCGGGCCCGATATACGTGAAAGCAATAGAACGGTCGGAGGCGATTGTCGCACGCCTGGTAGAGCGAAGCCGGGAACTCATTAGCGATGGTTTTCACGCTCAAGTGTTGGTCGAGGATGATTATTTTCCGCTCTTTTGGCACACGGACGGCGGTGAGCGAACAGCTTTGAGAAATGCGGGGAATGGGGTTTACCGGTCAAAGGCCGACCGCCGCGAATTTACACTGGCCGAACTGGGCGAAATTGCCGGGAATGAACCTTCACGCTTTAGCCCCGGGGTGATGCTTCGTCCGGTGGTGCAGGATTATCTGCTCCCGACCATCTGTTATTTTGGCGGAGGGGCCGAGGTCGCTTATTTTGCTCAAAACAGCGAGGTTTACCGCATTTTAGAGCGTCCGGCGACGACAATTCTCCACCGCCAGAGCTTTACCATCGTCGAGGCAAAACACGGCAGAACGATGGAGAAATTCGGTCTAGAATTTGCCGATCTATTCAACGGCCGAGACGACATTCGACGGCGGATCGTTGATGAGTATCTGTCGCCGGAGACACCCGCGTTGTTTGCCGATGTCGAGGAACGGATCAATACCGAGTTAAACCGTCTTAACCGCGAACTTTCTCAGGTCGATCCAACGCTTGCCGAAAACCTGGCGACAAGGCGGCGAAAGATTATTTATCATATTGCCGCCCTGCGAAATAAGGCTTACGACGCCCACGTGCTTCGCGACGAGACTCTCAGTCGTCAGCTCGACTCTATGTTCGACTCGCTTTTGCCAAACGGACATCTTCAGGAACGCACGCTCAATATCGCAACATTTTTTAATAATTACGGACCATATTTTATTGAGTGGATGTATGCGGCAACCGACATCAACGAACGGAGCCACCAGATCGTTTATTTGTAAGATGAACAAGATAAAGGTTTTACCTGATAATTTGGCAAACCAGATCGCGGCTGGCGAGGTGGTCGAGCGTCCGGCGTCCGTTATCAAGGAGCTTGTCGAAAACGCGATCGATGCGGGCGGGCGGCGCTTGCAGATTGACATCGAACTCGGCGGCCGCCGTCTGATGCGCGTCAGCGACGATGGCGAAGGCATGAACCGCGACGACGCGATCCTCGCGTTTGAACGTCACGCCACATCAAAGATCAAAACGCTCGAAGATCTCGCGCGGATCGCGACTCTCGGATTTCGCGGCGAGGCTCTCGCGTCGATCGCGTCGGTTGCCAAGGTTGAGCTTGTCACAAAAACCGAAATCGACCCTGAAGCAACGCGTGTGGTTGTCGAGGGAGGCAAATTGCTCGATGTAAAGGATGCCGCACGTGATACCGGCACGACTATCTCGATCCGCGATCTGTTTTTTAATACACCGGCCCGGCGAAAGTTTATGCGTTCCGAGGCGACCGAAAACTATCATCTCACGAGCATCGTGACCCATTACGCTCTCGCCCATCCTGAGATCGCGTTCACGCTGACAAATAACGGCCGTGAGGTGCTGCGCGCGTCGCCGGCCAAGGATCTGCGCGAGCGGGCGTTCCAGATATTTGGCGGCAATCTGCTCGAAAGCCTTTTGCCGGTCGAAGGCGGGCGTGAATTTGTCGCCGGTGTTTCGGGCTATGTTTCGGCTCCGCGCGAGCGCCGCACCACCCGTGACGCACAGTATTTCTTTGTAAATAAACGCTTTGTTCGTGACAAGACGATCGCCGACGGCCTCTCTGACGGTTTTCGATCTATCCTGCCGCACGGGGTTTACCCGGTCGCATTTCTGTTTCTCGACATCCCGCATGAGGAGATCGACGTCAATGTGCATCCGGCCAAGACCGAGGTGCGTTTCCGCCGCAGCGAGGCCGTCAAGGATGTGATCGCCGAGGCCATCAGAAACTCGCTCGCTCGTGCAGGTATCACAGGCGAAGCAGCGGTCGTTTCCGGTGATCCGGGCGTTTCCGTAGAGACGACAACCGTTTCTGACGAAATGTCGTTTAGTGAGCAGAAGACGATGGATTTCCCCGTGAGCGATCATGACACTGAATTCTCCGATCTTAGATCATACACAGAGTCGATCCCGGAGGCTGCGCTTTCTGATAATGTCGTCGCGCCGGAAGCAAATATAGATGAGCCGATCGTGGAACCCGAGTTATTCTCCGCGGAATTTGAGCAGGCCGCAGAAATGCGGGCCGATTCGGCATCATCGTCATCTACGCAGCAACCAACCTGGCAGGGCGGTTTAGCGACGCCCGGCGGTTATGCTGAGCTGCCGCCGGTTAACTCGGCTGAGCGTTTGACGAAATCGATAGAGGTCAAGCAGCTTTCGGCGTCGCGGATACAACCACTGGGACAACTGCATGAGAGTTTTATTATCGCGGTCGACGATGAAGGCTTGCTATTGATCGATCAGCATGTCGCACATGAGCGGATACTGTTTGATAAATATCGCAAGAGCGAGACCGAAAAAGCAATAGAGTCACAAAATTTGCTTTTGCCCGAGACAATCGACCTCTCTCCGGCGCAGTCAGAGGCTTTTCATTTGATAGAGGATGATCTTGAATCGCTCGGTTTCGGCCTAATGCGTCTTTCAGGCCGGACGGTCGCGATCAAGAGCATTCCGACCGATCTCGCGGCCGCCGAGGCCCGCAATCTTTTTGCCGAGATATTGGATTCAATCGATGTCGATAAACGCGGCGGGGCCAAAACGACGATGCGGGACGACATCGCGGCGAGCCTCGCCTGCAAAGCGGCGGTCAAGATCAATATGAAACTCACGCCCGAAAAAATGCGTTGGCTGATCGACCGGTTGTTGATAACGACCTCGCCGACGACGTGCCCGCATGGACGCCCTATAATTCTGCGGCTCGCTATGAAGGATATCGAACGTGGTTTTCACAGGACGTAAACCTATCAGTAGCCCGCACGTAAGTAAGGGCTTCTTAGTTGCTTCGCAATGCAAGAGGAAACTCCAAACAATCTGATCCGCGGTGTCGGCGTGACCGGCGCTACGACGCTCAATATGATCGATATGATCGGCGTCGGGCCATTCATCACGATGCCGCTGATCATCGCGGCGATGGGCGGCCCGCAGGCGATGCTCGGTTGGATATTCGGCGCTTTGCTTGTCATTTGTGACGGGCTGGTCTGGGCCGAACTCGGTGCTTCGATGCCTAAATCCGGCGGTCCTTACAATTATCTAAAGGAAATTTACGGCGAGAAAAAATGGGGACGCGTCATGTCGTTCCTGTTTATCTGGCAATTGACATTTTCGGCGCCGCTCTCGATTGCGTCCGGTTGTCTTGGTTTCGCATTATATGCAACCTATGCGTTTCCGGGCTTGTCAGGCAGTTTGTTTGCCAAAGATGTCACACTGCAAATTCCTTTACTGGGCGATCTGGGTGCGAGCATTTCGGCATCGTATTCGACCTTTGTCGCCATCGGTATCTGTCTGTTTTGCGTTTTTTTACTCTATCGCAAGATCACGGTTATCGAGAAATTATCAAAATTCTTGTGGATCGGCGTGATGATAACCATCGTTTGGGTGATCTTTGCGGGGCTGTCCAATTTTAATCCGGCGATCGCTTTTGATTTTCCGCCGGACGCATTTACGCTGCGGCCTGAGTTTTTCCTTGGGCTCGGCTCGGCATTGTTAATATCGGTATACGATTACTGGGGTTATTACAACGTAAATTTCTTCGCCGGCGAAGTCAAAGACCCGGAAAAAACGATCCCGCGGGCAATTATTTACTCGATCCTGCTTGTCGCGGCGATCTATATTGTGATGAACATCTCGATCCTCGGCGTGATCCCCTGGCGGGATTTTGGCGAGACGGCAAATTCCGACGCGCGGCGGTTCGTCATCTCGGCGCTGATGGAAAAACTTTACGGAAGCACGGCGGGGCTAATAGCTACAGCGTTGATAATGTGGACGGCGTTTTCGTCGGTTTTTTCGTTATTGCTCGGATATTCGCGTGTGCCGTATGCGGCGTCGCTCGATGGCAATTATTTTAAGATTTTTTCAAAGGTTCATCCGAAGCATCGGTTCCCGTACGTTTCACTGCTAATAATGGGCGGGATCGCCGCGTTGTTTTGTTTTCTAAAACTCGCCGATGTCATCGCGGCATTGGTCGTGATTCGTATTATGATTCAGTTTTTAGCTCAAATCTTCGGACTTATAAGATCACAGAGAACACTGCCCAATATGCGCCGGCCGTTTAAAATGTGGCTTTACCCTTTGCCATCTCTCATAGCTCTGAATGGATTTTTGTTTATTCTTTTTAGCCGAAAGGATTTCCAAAAAGAAATAAAATACGCCGTTGTTTTGATCGTCGCCGGATCAATTATCTATCTCGTTCGTTCTTATATTAGAAAGGAATTTCCATTTGGTGAAATAAACACGGGAGAAACCACAGATGTACACTGATAAACACAGATCGGCTGAAGTCAAAAACAATATGTCTGCAATCATGAGAATAAATTACAAATCGGTGTCCATCTGCATTTATCTGTGGCTAATTTTTCTTTTGATTTTTGCTCCATTGACGGAGGCGCAGGTGAGGCCCGTAAATGATTACGGAGCGATCGGTCTCGGCCAGCTTCTCAAGCGGTTAAACACGACCGCGAGCGTGATGATGATCGGCGCTCACCCGGACGACGAAGATTCGGCGCTGCTCGCATATCTCGCACGCGGTGAAAATGCCCGCACTGCTTATCTCAGCCTGACACGCGGCGATGGCGGGCAGAATATCATCGGCCCGGAGCTGTTCGAGTCATTAGGCGTCATCCGCACTGAAGAGCTTTTGCAAGCACGGCGGCTCGACGGCGCGGAGCAATATTTCACTCGCGCCTTTGATTACGGATTCTCAAAAACTTTGGCAGAGGCCAGGCAAAAATGGGATGAAAAGGTGATCTTGTGCGATACCGTTCGAGCGATTCGCACGTTTCGTCCGCTCGTCGTGATCTCGCGTTTTTCGGGAACGCCCGCCGACGGCCACGGGCATCATCAATTCGCCGGTTATATCTCGCCGATCGCAGTTAAGGCCGCCGCCGATCCCGCGCAATGCACCGACGCGGGCGATCCGTGGACCGTCAAAAAGTTTTATGTCGAGACCGGCTTTCAGGACAATTCCGAGCCGACGCTCAGGATCAACACCGGCACCTACGATCCTATCCTCGGCCGCACCTACTTCGAGATCGCAATGGAAGGCCGCAGCCTCCACCGCTCCCAGGGCGAAGGCCGGATCGAATTTCATGGCGACAGCTTTTCAGGACTGATTCTTTCAGGGGCAGCAAAGGGTCTCCACGAGACAAACATTTTTGACGGCTTGGACACAAAAATTAGACGACCAACTCAACATACCCGCAAGTTATTGGACGAGGACGAAAGTTCGGCCTACGCTACGATCATGTCCGCCGCTAAGCAAGCTGTCGAAACCTACGATCCGTATCATCCCGAAAAGATAATTCCAGCTCTTTTCAATGGATTTACTGCCATTGATACAATGATGGATGACCATGGCAACTTACCAATAGATCTTGCATACAAGCGTCGCGAATTTCAAGACGCGATTCAAAGAGCGAGTGGCATTAGGCTCGATGCTTTGGCTGATTCAGAGACTGTGGTTGCGGGCGAGAGTTTTCTGACTGGAATAAAAGTTTATGTGCCGCCAGGTATAGACGCGAAAGTGGTAAAAACGGGATTGTGTTGTTTTCCCGAAACATGGAGTATGAGCAAGGCCGATGCATCAAATAGCCCTGCGCAAACGAGTTTTCGACGCGAGACAGCAGCTACGAGTGAGTATTTCACTGTTCAGGTAGGGAAGAACCAGAAATCAACTCAGCCATTTTGGCTTGAAAATCCGCGACAGTCAGACCTCTTTGAATGGCCAGCTTGGGGATTTTATCCGCCGCAAAACTTTCCTTTTGGCGGGAACGGCGGCGGTGCCTATACCGTGGTGGATATCGGCGGTAAATCTATTGAATTCTCTAGTTTCATTAAGTACCGCTTCGCTGATCCAGCACGTGGTGAGATACGGCGTGAAGTTAATGTTGTGCCGGCGCTGTCTGTGAGCGTCGATCAAAAGCTCCTGATAGTTCCCCAGAGCGATAAATCACAGATGCGGCACCTGACGATGAGCATTACGAATAATTCAGCGAAAGCAGTGTCGGGAACCGCGAGTCTCAACATCAACGCGGCGAAAGACTGGCCTTTTACAACGAATTCAAACACTTTCAGCCTCAAATCCAAGGGCGAGAAGACAAATGTGACGTTCACGGTGACTATACCTGCGAAAACCAAACCCGGCACTTACAATATCGCCGCGATTGCCATGGTCGGCGAAGCCGTTTTTAACCAAACGATGAACACAATCGCCTATCCGCATATCCAGACCCATCGTTTTTACACTCGGGCCGAGACTGCGGTGAATGTTCTCGATCTAAAGACCGTGCCTGTCAAAGTCGGATACATTATGGGCAGCGGCGACGATGTGCCGGATGCGATCAGACAGATGGGCGATGCGGTGACGATGCTTGAGGAAAAGGATCTGGCGTCGGGCGACATGTCAAAATACGACACTATTGTTGTAGGCATCCGTGCGTCCGAAACGCGGCCCGACTTTGTCGCCAATAACCAACGCCTGCTCGATTATGTCAAAAACGGCGGCAAT
>JBBRQM010000066.1:0-18860 GCA_038226395.1 Pyrinomonadales bacterium
AAAACGGCGTTTGCCAGATGCTGTCGCAAAACGGGCGTCGGGCCGAGATAGCCGTCGTTTGTCATTTCAATTATCAAGTCTGCGCCGTTTGCGACATAATGTCGCGAAAGCTCTCCGAAATGCGATTCGAAGCAGATCATCACGCCCGCTTTTGCATCGCCGACCGGAAACAGGTCGTATTTTCGCCCGTAAGCAAAATTGCCGACAAATCCCGGCACGATTCCGTCCAAAAAAGGCGGCACCGCCTCGCCAAACGGCAGAAGGTAGATTTTATCATACTCGGCCACTTCCTTTCCGTCGGGCCCAACCATCACCGCCGAGTTGAAATACTTGGCCGTCCCTTTATCCGGCTCGGCTGAATTAAAGAGCACTCTGACGTTATTTCTACGGGCGAAATCACCGATAAATTGCTGAAACTCGCGGTCGTCCGAGTACATAAAGTTCATCGGGGATTCAGGCAAAATAACGGTCGTTGGTAGCTCGTTGTTCGTTGTTCGTAGTTTTTTGATCTCGGCTTCCACCATTTCGACCTGATGCTGACGAAGCTGGTCCCATCTAATGCTATCCAAGCCGGCCATCGGAACATTCGGCTGCACACCGATAACCTGTGCGATTTGCGTGGGACCGCTATCCGCCGAGCCAGTCAACGCGTACATAAATAGTCCAAAGAGGACAACTGAAGACCCCAGAACGAAGGCGGCAAAAATCCGCCAATTTCTCACAACCGAAAAATGGGCAAGGACAGCATTTGCAAATCCAACTATGAAACTCACAATTAGTACTCCTCCGATCATCGAAGTGCCTATTATCGTCGTTCCAAAGATCGAGATCCAAAGGTAGTTAGTAGCCCGAGCAAACGCCTGAGAGTAACCTATTGCATTCCAGTCATTGCCGGTTACCCAATAACGCAAAAACTCCGTAAAAACCCAAACAAAAGGCGCGGCGAGGAATGCCCACGAACCAAACTTTCGCAGCATGATCGACAATATGCCCGCAAAGATCGCCGGAAAGACTCCGACGATCAGACACACGCACAGCATCAAAAAATACGCGAGTGGCCAAGGAAAATGGGCGTATGTGATCGGCGCGAACGTCAGCCACCAGCATGTGCCGAAAAAGAAGATCGTGCCGAATACCCAGCCGAGGACGAAGGACTTTGCGGTGGACGCCTTTTCACGCTCGATAGCCCACATAAGCGGGACGAGTGCAAACCATGCAAGAAACCACAATTCTAAATCGGGAAACGCGAGAATGAGCAGTGCTGCCGCGAGTATCGCAAGCAAAGCATTCTTCCAAGACGGCAAGAGTTTTCCCATAAGCGGGATTTTCATTGCCGTAGTTTAGCAGATACTTTGTACGGGTGATTCAAATCCAACCAAATTGATCGCTAAATCGGTCAAAACGACAAAATACGTCATTCGCGAGTGACAGATTCTGTCATTTGACCGATTCGAGTGCACGGATTCAGTCAGGCTGCACGATTGGCTAATGCCAACCGCAGATAATACAGATCAAACTGAACGAAAATGGCAGTTTTACATTAATACCGATAAATACAGGCGTAAAACGAAGGAAAGCCCGACCTTTTGGATCGGGCTTTTTATAGGAAGGACAACTGAAGGAACGCTCGGAAGGGTTCAAGCACAGTGGCAAACCGCGCTCGGCGAAGTGATGGCGGCGGGGTCTTGATTAAGTTATCAAGCTAGCCGCGAATGTATAATGCACGTAGCGTGCCACGGAATGAGTCGAGAGTGGAGAGTTGAGAGTCGAGAGTAAAAGAAATTAAGAAAAAGCCTGTGTTTACTGGCTTCTGCAATTAAAATATTTTTGGAATTCAGTTCGATTTGCGACTTAAGACTCTCGACTCCAGACTCTTGACTGTGCGAAGCACCCTATTTCGAGCAGCGTTCTGACAGTCTTTGTAACGCCACGGCGTCTGCGTTTTCGCCGTCGATCTCGAGTGCTGACGCAGCGTAGTTTTTGGCCTGTAGGCAATCGCCTTTTTCGATGTAGATCTTTCCGAGAGAAACGTGAGCATCGATCAACCGATTGTCCCAGAATACAGACGTTTTGAACGAACTGATCGCCTGATCGATATCACCGCGACGAAGATGGATCTTGCCGAGCAGCAGATAGCTCTCGGCGCTCATCGGCTCGCTCGCCAGCACGCGGCGGAGAGCGGCCATGGCATCATCGTCCTGGCCGTTTTTGACCATAATGCGTGCCTGCGCGAGCAGCGTATCCGTCTCGTTCATCTGCGGCTGGCCACCTGACGCGGGTTTGCGGCTCAGCACTACGGCGACAAAATCCTTGCGGGAGGGAGTTTCGACACGCAGACCAATTTCACTGACCGTCTGCGATCTTTGCCATTCGGTTTCGAGTTTCGCAAAGCGATTACCATCAGTCAACATCCGCTGGGCCTGGTCCCTGATAGCTGCCGTTGTCGGATCTTTTAAAGAGTCCAGAGTCTTAGACAAAATATAATATGCCTCGCCGTCGCGCGGGTTTGCAGCGATTGACGAGCGTAGCTGCGTCGCCGCCTCGGCCATATTGCCGCTCAGGAACAGAGAAAAGGCATAGTTAAATCTGACATTCCGGTCGTCGGGAGCCGAATCCGCAGCCTTTTTTAGCAGGTCGATCCCTTCGGTCAATTGAGCGGCGGCCTTTGCCGGATTTTTCTTTTCCGCGCGAGACGCCTGGACGGCTATAGCGCCGAGCGCGTTGTAAACAGTGGTTAGTTTCAGATCGTCGGCGAGCGGCCTTAAGGTAGCCAATGCAGACTCATAATTGCCCTGCTGCCACAGGATCAACCCAATATAAAACGAAGCCTCTGCAAATCCTTCGTCGCCGCATTGAGCTGCCTTGTTGTCGGCTTTTGCCTTTTCGCGGCATTGCTGGCTGGCACCGATCACGCGCTCAAATGCATCTATCGCCTCGGATTGCTTTTTTTGATCGAGATAAAGATGGCCAAGCTCGAGCGCGGCATCAGAATACACGCTATCGGGCGTCGCATCGGCATAAAGCCGCAGTGCATTTTTGAAATAGTTTTCGCGGGCCTCGGCACCGGATGCGAGCAGCCCCTTGATATATGCCTCAAATGCGCGAGCCGGTACTTTATTGGCGGCAACGACCAGATCATTCTGCGAGAACGGCAACGCTTTATCGCGCTGATAGAGGATCTGATAGGCGATCTGTCCCTGCACCGTTTGCAGATTGCCGAGGGCGTCGGTGAGATTGATGTCGCGGGTAACGCGGCGTCCGTCCGGCAGCTCTTCGCTGATAAATCGGCCCTCGTTGACACGAATAATGCGTGCTGTAACGGTGATCGTCGCCGTGGTTTCGGCCTGCGCGGGGATGATATTGTATTTTCCCGCGATCAGCAGTGTTGCATTGCTCTCGCGTGCGAGCCTGAGCGATGTGGCAAGGCTGGGAAGGTTTATAAGCGGTATTCGCAGACGCTGTTGAATGATCTTTCGCTCTTCGTTCGATACGACATTCAAATTTGGAATTTTTAGCAGATCGGAGAGCGCATCGGCAAAGCTCTCGCCGACCCAGTTAAACTCGGGCTTGCCTGATGTGTTTTCAAACGGCAGAATCATCACCGTGTCGGCGGCGCTAGTCTGTGATTGTGCAAAAACGCCACTCGCGCAAACAAGCGAAAAAAATAAAATTGTCGTGGCTCTTTTCAGCATTTATCTCCCAAAATAAAAAATTCGCTTGAGTGGCAAGCGAATCGGTTTAAGTAGTATGATGCAAAACTCGTGCGTTAAGATGGTAACCGGTACGGGATTTGAACCCGTGTTGCCGCCGTGAAAGGGCGGTGTCCTAACCCCTAGACGAACCGGTCAAAACAAAACTAAACCTCGCTTCACCCGCCAAATGGCGAACGTAAAGAATATCTTACGGTCATTTAGGTGTCAAACGAATGTCAAAAAATGGTGTCTTGCCGCATTCGGCTTGTATCTGCAAACGGCTTTATCTATCATTCAACATTAAGGTAACAAACAGATGAAAAGAGTATTTCTGATCGACGCGATGTCGCATATATACCGGGCGTTTTTTGCTCCGATGGGTATGAAGCAGGAACCTTTGCGAAACAGCAATGGGCAGGTCACGCAGGCCATTTTTGTGTTTACAAATATGCTCCGCAAGCTGATAAATGACGAAAAGCCGGAGTATATCGCCGCAGTTTTTGACACGATGGTGCCGACATTTCGGCACGATTCGTTTGCGGCTTACAAGGCGAACCGCGCGGCTATGCCCGACGATCTTGCCAGCCAGTTACCCTTTATCGTGCGTGTCTGCGAGGCGTTTTGTATTCCGATTGTAAAAATGGACGGCTTCGAGGCCGACGACGTGATCGGCACGCTTGCGCAGGAAATCGTCACTAAAAATATGCAGACGGTGATAGTCTCAAACGACAAGGATCTCTGCCAGCTTGTCCGCGATCCGCACATCATTGCGATGCGGAGCAATTCCCAAAATATGAAACGAAAAGTGCCCGTCCCGGCCATAGAATGGTGCGACGAGGCTTGGGTCAAAAACAAATTCGGCGTCCCGCCGGACAAGATCATCGACTTGCTCGGATTAATGGGCGACCCGGTCGATAATATTCCGGGCGCGCCCGGCATCGGAGCGAAAGGAGCTTTGAAACTCGTCCTCGAATACGGCTCGGCTCTCGGAGCGATGGAAAACGCCGAAAAGATCACGCACAAAACCTATCGCGAAAGCCTGCAAAACAATCAGGACATTATTAAACAATCCCTCGAACTAGCGACCATTCATTGCGAGGTCCCGGTCAAGCTTGATCTCAAAGACCTGGAACATTGCACGCCCGACCGGCAAAAGGCCTACGAGCTTTTCCGCGAACTTGAGTTTACATCTTTGACTAAGGAATTTGCGGGCGATGCTGTGGCATCTTTCCCTGAATTCAGCGGGCCGGAATCGTCGGGTGGATTGTTTGATAATCTTCCCGCGACAGGGGGAAACGTGGCTGAGGCAAAGTATTCGGTGATCAACGACCGCGACGGCTTGGATAAACTTACCCGACGGCTATTTGAGACTGATAGCTGGAGCTTTCACGGAAATGACGCCAATTCCAATGAAAAGGCGAGCTGTTTTAGCAAAGAGCCGCCGCACGGCATCGGCATCGGCCTCGGCAACGGTGAGGCTTTTTATGTGGATATTGAGAATTTCTCCGGCGGTGTCGATGCGGTGTCTGGGTCTCTCAAAGACATTCTGACCAATGGTTTTCTCGAAAAATCTGCCTTCGACGAAAAACGAAATCTCGGCCCTCTGCTCGGCATGGGCATCAGACCCGAATCGGTGAAAGACGACGTTCTGATTGCCGCGTATTTGCTAGATTCGACGCGTGCCAGCTATCCGATTCCATTTCTCGCTCAGATCTACGCCGATATTGACGCCGCTCATCAAGTGCCTGATGGCTTTGACGAAGCGGCCTTTCGCACGGTTGAAAATGCCGATTTTGTTGCTCGTCTCGCACCTATCCTGAGAGAAAAGATTCGCGAAAATGGACTCGAAAAGGTCTATGCCGAGATCGAATTGCCGCTCATTCCGATCCTCGCTGACATCGAGCTTGTCGGCATGAAGGTCGATGGCGAGAGCCTGACGGTATTTTCGGAATTTATCTCGAAAGAACTCGAATCGCTAAAAGATAAAATTACCACGATCGCCGGACGCGAATTCAACATCGGCTCGCCAAAGCAGGTCGGCGAGATATTTGGCGAGTTAAACATAGAAACGGGCCGCAAAACTGCTACTGGCCAGATCTCAACGAGCCACGACGTCCTGGTCGAGCTTGCCGCGACCTACGACATCGCCCAGCACATCATCGACTACCGCGAGCTCGACAAACTCCGCGCGACCTACGCCGACGCTTTGCCAAAAATGATCGCCGCCGACGGACGCATTCACGGGGCCTTGAATCAAACCGTAGCCGCCACCGGCCGTCTCAGCTCAACCGAGCCAAATCTGCAAAACATCCCGGTCCGCACCGAACTCGGCCAGCGTATCCGCAAGGCGTTTATTCCTGAAAAAGGCAACAAGCTGATCTCAGCCGATTATTCGCAACTCGAACTGCGCATCCTCGCCCACATCACGCAGGACCCGCGAATGCTTGAGGCGTTTAAGAATAACGAGGACATTCACTCGCAAACCGCAAAGCTCGTTTTTGGTGCGACGACCGAAAAGGAGATGAAGGAAAAGCGGCGGCTTGCCAAGATCGTCAACTTTGGCATCGCCTACGCAGTCGAAGCCTTTGGCCTGTCCCAGCGGGTCGGCATTAGCCGCAGCGAGGCAAAACAGGTTATCGCCGATTACTTCAACACCTACAAAGGCATCCGCGAATATATGGATCGAATACCAGGCGAGGCACGCAAAAAGGGCTACATCACCTCGTTATTTGGTCGCCGCCGCTATTTCCCGTCGATCAACGACCGCAATTTCGCCGTCCGCTCACGAGCCGAACGCGAAGCGATCAATATGCCGATCCAAGGGACCGCCAGCGATATGGTAAAAATCGCGATGCTCCGGGTTGCTAATGCTTTAAAACGTGAAAAGCTCGAAACCAAAATGATAATGCAGGTTCACGATGAGTTATTATTCGAGGCTCCGGAAGGCGAGGTCGAGGCCGCCAAAGTCCTCATCAAACGTGAAATGGAATCCGCCGCAAAGCTGGATGTGCCGATCATCGTCGAAATCGGCGTCGGCGACAATTGGATGAACGCAAAATAAACCTTTCGCCCGCGAATTACGCGAAAGACGCGAATAAAAGAGTTTCTTACTTTCGCTTTTATTTGCGTGATTCGCGGGCAAATCTTTTCTTATGGATAAAGAAATAATTCAAACCAAACGCACGCGGCTTAAACGCCTGCCAAAACGAGGCTCCTACCAACGCGAGATAATCAACGCCATTCTCGACGAGGCATTTATCTGTCACGTAGGTTTTGTCGCGGACGGCCAGCCCTGCGTCATTCCGACAAGTTTTGCTCGAATCGGCAATGATTTAATGATCCACGGTTCGTCGGTTAGCCGAATGTTAAAAACGCTGGCTGGCGGCGTCAATGTTTGCGTAACCGTTACGCTGATCGACGGTCTCGTGCTGGCCCGCTCGGCGTTTCACCACTCAATGAATTACCGCTCGGTCGTAATACTCGGCAAAGCCGAAATGGTCACAGACGCAGATGAAAAGAACAAAGCACTCGAAGCATTTACTGAGCAAATAGTTCCCGGGCGTTGGGCCGATGTTCGCTGGCCGAGCGTACTTGAGTTAAAGGCGACAAGCGTCCTGCGTCTAGCGATCACTGAAGCCTCAGCCAAGATCCGCACCGGCGATCCGATTGACGATGACCAAGATTATTCGATGGGGGTCTGGGCCGGAGTTCTGCCGCTAACCCTAAAGCCGGGAGCACCGATTGCCGATACAAAACTCGATCCAACGACAGAAATTCCCGATTATGTGCGAGAATATCATCGGGGCGGATAGCAAATGGCACGACTGTTAGATGAATTTGTCGGATTTATTGATGATCTGAATGCGAAGGGGATCGACTATGCCGTTTGCGGCGGCTGGGCGATGGCGATTCATGGTTTTCTCCGAGCAACAACCGACATAGACTTTCTTATACTCGCAAAGGATTTGGATGTTTGCCGAAAAATTCTTGCCGAACACGATTTTGACATTGAGGGATTGCCGCTTGATTTTGACGGGGGGAAAACCAGGATCCGACGTGTTTCGAAAGTGGATAGTGACACGAAAACTCTCGTCACCGTCGATTTTTTGCTTGTTACTGAGTCAACTGCGGACGTGTGGAAAGACCGACAGAAAGTAAGGTGGGACAAAGGCGAATACTGGGTTGTGTCTCCAAAAGGAATGATCGTAATGAAGGAAAAGGCTGGTCGCGACAAAGACCTGATCGACCTAAAATACTTGAGAGGTTTGGAAAATGAAAGTTGATATGTCGCCCGAGGCTGTTACAAATAGAATGCACACACTGGATCAACTTTGGGAACTTGCCGTAGCTCTCCAAAGTTCCGAGATTGTCCCCGATCCGAAAAGCAAACACGATAATAGAAAAGAAGCCAAACAAGAACCGCAAAATGACAAGGCGTAGCGGGCTTTCCTTTGGGTGGGTTATTGTCTTTGTAACGACGCTTGCGCTGGTCGTCAGCAACGGCTTGGCGATAGGTGGGCTACCTCCGTTTTATAAACCGATCCGCGAAGATTTTGTTCTGATCGGTGCTGTTGATGCCGGACGTGCAGAGAGCTTTATCGCCAACTGCGCTAATATCACATTTCTGATGTCGGGTGTTTTCTCGCTGATAGGCGGTTGGCTGCTCGGCCGTGTTCGGCTAAAGATGTTGATGTTGATTGGTTGCGTGATGCTCGGCGGCGGCCTCGCTCTTCACTCGCAGGCAGCGACAGCCGAGATGGTCTATCTTGCGCGGTTTCTGATGGGTGCGTCGCTGGGTTTTGTCGGCGTGACGCCATGCGTGGTGCTCGTGTCAAATTGGTTTCAAACCGGCCGCGGAACGGCGCTCGGCATCGCCCTGACAGGTACCAGCCTCGGCGGATCGATTGTCTCGCTGATGGCTGCACCGCTTATAGCAAGCTACGGTTGGCGAACCGCATTACTCGCCGTCAGTGCCCTGGTCTGGCTCATCCTGCTTCCTGCAATTATCATTTTAGTAAAAGAAAAACCATCCGATCTGCCTACAGCAACTGCTAATGCCACTGGTTCTGCTGCCACTACTACATCCCAAGAAGATGGCATGACCTTCCGACAGGCTCTCGCAACGCCTTTGTTCTGGGTTTTTGCGCTTTGCGCGGCGCTTGTCTTTTATCCGATATTTGTCGTGCTTCAACAATTTATTCTTTATGTTCAGACGCCAAAGATCGGCATTTCGGCATCGACTGCGGCGTTTGGCCAATCGGCGTTGTTTGCGATAGGTGTCGGCGGCAAATTTCTTGCTGGTTATCTGAGTGATAAATTCCGCGCGGTCGGCGTGATGGTATTTTTTGCGTTACTGATGTTTCTATCGTCGCTGGTTTTGCTCGATCTGACCGCCGCGAACGCTCTGCTGTTTCTGCTGCCTTTTGCCATCGGCTATGGCGGGACGTGGGTTCTACTCCAGCGTCTCGCCGCTGACTTTTTCGGCCGCCGTGAGATCGGCAAGATCCTCGGCCTCATCACCCTCATCGAGGTCACCGGTGCCGCCATCGGTGGACGCATCACCGGCTACCTCGCCGACCGGGCCCTCGGCGATTACACCTACGCATTCTACGGCGTGACCATCGCCGCCGCCCTCGCGTTCCTCGCAACGCTCGGGATATTTGCTTTAAGCAAAAGAAAAAGGCTCGTCGCCTAAAGCGACAAGCCTTTGATCTTTGGTGGAGATGACAAGAGTCGAACTTGCGACCTCTGCATTGCGAACGCAGCGCTCTGCCAACTGAGCTACATCCCCGGCCTAACTAGTTTAGAGTGGAGAGTTCCGAGTTTCAAGTCGGTGTTTCACCTGTTCCAGATGTTCCACTGTTCCGGAACGGAACAAAGTTATTGAACTCCGGCCGGAAGCAGCGAGCCTTTTGGGTCGGAGGCAAAGGCATAACCGTCCTCGATTTTGCCGATGATGCCGTGAAAGGTGATCTCTTCGCCGCCGCCCAGCACTACGACGACGTCGCCGGGGCTGTAAAGCTTTTGATCGACGGGAAACTTGATGACCGTTGCGTTGCCGTTGTCTGAGGCAACGGATTCATAATCGAATGTGTCAGCATTAAAGCTGATCGTCTGACAAAATGATACTTCCATACGAGAATTAGACCACAAAAGAGGATTGGCCGCAAAAAGGCTCAAAAAACGTAAAACAAGAACTGCCCTTTCTGTTTTGCGCTTTTTGAGCCTTTTTGCGGCTAATCTTTCAGACGAAAATCCACGGCGATCGCGTCGTGGTCGGATAGCGGGAAACCTTCGGCGTCAATGAGCTCGCCGATCGTCTGCGGCGAGGTGCCGGGAGCGACGGTAATTCCTCTTCCTGCAAACCAATCGAGCCGCGCCGATACTTTGCCGCCGACGCGCCCCGCCGCCCAGAAGATAAATGGGAAACACCATTCGGGCACCCAATCGCGGAGATTTGTGTTCTTTTCTATGCTCCCGACATCGTAATGAAGCGTCCCAACGCCAATATTGTTTAGCGATTTATAGTTGTAGCCGCGCGATTCCAATTCGCCAAAAAGCCTCCGCTCAAAAAAATGTTCCGGATAAGGCAGGTGATTTTTTGCTACATTTTTCGGACCCATAGCTACCCGACGGAAATAGCCCATAATCGCGCGGGCCGAATTTTGCGCATTGAATCCGGTCGTGTTCCAATCCCCACCGATAAGGACGGGAAGCGGCGTCAGCGTGTCGATGTGGTCGAGAATTATCTTCATCTGTTTGTGCCGGTGAGCCCGTGAGCAATGTGCATCGAGATGAACAGTCACGGCACGAAACTCCCCTGCCGGATGCTCGATGTTGGCCACAAGTGCGCGCAAATATCCGAGCCGCTTTTCCTTGCCCCACATCTTGTCCTTTCCATTTGGCAGCGGCACGGCGTGGACGTTTTTCATCCGATGCGGCGACAACATCGCGACGCCGTGGATCGACGCGGTATTTTCGCCGGCCATGTCCGATTCGACACCGCTCCCTTTTTGTAAAGGAATATAAACCGGGGCGAATGCGTAATTTAGTTTCAGCTCGCGGCCGATTTCCAGCGCGACAAAACGATTACCGCTGCGGGCCATGCCGTAATCAAGCTCGTTCAACAGCAGAACGTCCTTTTTTTTTAGCTGCTCGTTGTTTTTGAGGGCATCGACAATGCCTTCAAAGCGGATGCCACGTTCGAGATTCCAGGCCAAAGCCGAAACCGATTTTGTATTTTGTATGTTGGGTTTTGGATTTCGACTCTCTGTGTCTTCTGTGCTCTCTGTGGTTAGTATTCTCGACTCTACCACTACCGCATTCATCACCCGCTCGACTTCGGGACTGATCTGCTTGTATAGCTCGGATACCTCCATCTCAGCCGTTGATTCAAACTTTAACAATGCAGGAAAATGCTTGTTGAGATCATGGTCAAGGATCGAGGGCGGACCGGTATAGCTATCGTCGGGTGAGGGCATAAAAAGATTTAGAATACGTGAGGCTGTTCAGAATAAAAAGCTCGTCAGTCATCATAGCGTTCTTTTACCGGAGCGACAGCGAGAAAATCATGGGTTATCCGTTCGGTGTAGAGGCTGATAAGCTCATCAATCCGATTTTGCTTTGTTGAGCGAAAGATCAGCCCGACGTGTTTTGGTTTATTGACTTTATAGACGATCTCTTCGTCGGTGTAATGCGACGTGTCAGGCTCATTGACATTGGCGAGGGCAAGGGCGATTCCGGCGAAATCTTTTCTCAGCTTTGGCAACTTGTATGGGTTTTCTTCCGTTGCGGTCTCAAGTTTTGCCCATTCACGCCAGAGGTTAAAACCCGAGGCGTGTTCGAGGACATTTGCGATATAGGCGCCGCCCACGCGGCAGGCGACCTCGAGCAGGTAAAATTGGCCGTCCACTTCGCTCTGTAGAAATTCCCCATGTGAAACGCCTTGCTGATATTTAAAGGCCATCAGAAGAACCTTGTTCAATATCTCGAGTTCTTTTCGTTCCTTTGCCCGGTATGGGACGATCGACGATGTAAAAACACCGCCGTAATGCGAGACCTTGAAAGGCGTCGTGCCGTACTGGCTGACACCGCAGGCCACTACCTTGCCGCCCTCGACGACCGAATCGATATGAAAAACGCGGCCCTCGATAAAACGCTCGATCAGAAATTGCGATGGGTGATCGCGCCAGTTGTTGCGACTGTCGAGATCGGTTAGCACGCTCCAAACATCCTCGGCACTCTCACATTTGCGGATGCCAAAGGCCGATACCTCATGTCGCGGCTTGACGATCCACGGCGCGGGAACCTTGTTGAGAAATTGATTTATGTGCCCGGAATTAAAAGCTCCGATAAATTCCGGGCACGGAACACCGGAGCTATCCGCGATATTTCGCATCGTCAGTTTATCGCGAAATCGAAGCGCCTGCGAGCGGCTCATTCCGGGTAGATTGAGATGCTCACGGGCCATTGCGGCAGTCAGCACATCGAATTCGTCCATGCCGACAATGCGATCTACGGCTCGCGAACCAGATATATTTGTTACTTCACGGACGTAATCCATTACGCCAGCTTCGTCCTCGACCGTCCTGACTTCATTTAGCGAAGCCCATGGCCACGCATATCCGGCAACTTTCTTTTTGGTCACAAGCGTCACATTCCAACCGGCGGTATGAGCTTCCTCGATAAACTCGACGCCCTTATACTCACTGGCGATGACGATAATATGGTTCTGCATAAAATATAGCGTTCACGGCGGTTTGCAGCCACCTAATTCCAAAATGCCGATTTTATTTTGAACTAAAAGAATGGCACAATTTAGGCTTAAAGACAATAAAATACTTGTCTTACCGCGTTTTGGCAGAGCGTATTGAGGTTTAACTATGGGCGGCATCGATCCGATCACTTTAGTCAGTAATTTGGTTATCTATCTTGTGGTTCTGCTTCTCGCGATTTCGGCTCACGAAGCGGGTCACGCATGGATGTCATACAAATTTGGCGACGACACGGCGTATATGCTTGGCCGCGTTACACTGAATCCGGTAAAGCATACCGATCCTATCGGAACGCTGCTCATACCGACTCTAGCTTTCATTTTTGGCGCAATGGGCGGCGGACTTGGCCGGATCCCGTTGATTGGCTGGGGAAAACCTACGCCAGTGAATCCGCGGAAATGGACAAATTATAAGCTCGCGAACGTGATGGTCTCGATCGCGGGCGTTTTGGCAAATCTGATTTTACTCGCGATTGGCATCGTTGCCGCAAAAATAATGATGACGCAGGGTTTTCAGGTCGGCGATTTTTTTGGCCAGAGCATAAACCCCTTCGCGATCCTCGTCGGTAATTTGATGAGGTTGAATCTATCGCTGTTTGTATTCAATCTCCTGCCGTTTCCACCGCTTGACGGCAGCAAGATATTATCGACATTCCTACCGGAAAGCTTTCAGCCGATATTCGCAATGCTGGAACAATATGGCTTTATCATTTTGATGGCTCTGCTTTATATGGGTGTGATCAGCTTTATCATTACGCCGTTTTATTATGCTCTCATTTATATTCTTTTGGTTTAGATAATGAAGAAACGAATTTTCAGCGGCGCGCAGCCGACAGGTCAGCTACATATCGGCAATTATCTCGGCGCGCTCAAAAACTGGGTCGCGTTGCAGGACGAGTATGAGTCGTTTTACTGCATCGTAAATCTCCACGCGATCACGCTGCCGCAGGACCCGCGAGTTTTACGGCAAAAAACGCTCGACCTCGCCCGCATCTATTTGGCGGCAGGTATCGATCCAGAAAGATCGACTATTTTTATCCAGTCGGACGTTCCTGAGCACGCCGAGCTGACCTGGATATTGTCTTGCATTTCCCGCATGGGCGAGCTTGAGCGGATGACGCAGTTTAAGGACAAGGCACGGAAGTCGGGTTTAACTGAGTCACAAAAGGAAAAATACGAGCGAATTGGACGCGAGGTATACGTTTTAGGAGAGGGGGCTACGGTTTCTCGTGAAGAATTAATCGAGGCGGGTCAAGTATCTGAGAGGTTCGGTCAGGAAATGACTCGAACGCTTTACTCTGACCGTTCCCTTGAATTCGCCGTATCGGCCGTGCAACGGGAAAACGTTCAGCGCTCGGGCGTCGGCCTGTTTATATATCCGATTTTGATGGCCGCTGACATTTTGCTTTATCAGACCGATCTCGTCCCTGTCGGCAAAGACCAGAAACAGCACCTGGAACTGACACGCGATCTCGCCGAAAGGTTTAACCGAGATTTCGGCGAGACCTTCAAGGTTCCCGATCCATACATCCCGCCGGTCGGTGCAAACATCTTGTCGCTCCAAGACCCGACAAAAAAGATGTCAAAATCGGACGAGAACGCTAATGGCTCGATCTTTTTGCTCGATGATGCCGACACTATCACAAAAAAGATCAAAAAGGCCGTTACCGATTCCGGTACCGAGATAAATTTCGACCCGACGCGACCAGCAATCACAAATCTGCTGACAATCTTTCATCTGCTGACCGGGACATCCGCAGATGATTGTGTCGCTCATTTTGAAGGCAAAGGTTATGGACAATTCAAATCCGAATTGGCCGATGTCGTCGTCGAATTCCTGCGGCCGTTTCAGGAAAAGGTAAAGCAATTTGATGACGAGCAATTAAAAACAATACTTGCGAGCGGTGCCGAGAAGGCAAAAAGTGTCGCTGGTGCTACGCTAAAGATCGTGTACAGAAAGATGGGAATCGAATGATCCAAATTGAAGATTCGCGAGATTATACGAACGATCGAGAAAGACGGTTGGATTCTCAGCAGGACTCGCGGGAACCGTCGACAGTATCACCATCCGGCCAAACCCGGCACGGTAACTATCGCAGGTCAACCGAGCGACGAAGTACATCCGAAAACGGAACGTAGCATTTTGCGACAGGCAGGTCTAAAATAATTACGAGGTTTGCGATTATGAAAGCGAAATTTTTGGTAGTGATCGAAAAAGGGGAAAGTAATTATTCGGCGTATTCACCCGATTTGCCCGGCTGTATTGCAACAGGTAGAACCATAGAGGTAACACTTGCCGAAATGCGCTCCGCTATCACTTTTCACCTTGAAGGAATAATTAAAAACGGCGATATACTTCCGATACCGCGAAGCCTGAACTCTTATTTGCTCGAAACCGAAGAAATATCGGTCAATGACATTTTGACGTCTGTCGAGATCGAGATTCCTGAATTAGCTCTTGCCTGACTCTTTTTATGACACCAAAGATCACAGTTTACGAAAAGCCGACCTGAACGACCTGCCGAAATCTGGCTACGCTGTTTCGTGAAAACGGCATTGATTTTGAATCGGTAAATTACTTCAGCAAGCCGCTGACGGCGGAACATTTGCGTGAACTCGTCAAAAAACTCACGATCCCGGCGTTTGGGTTGCTGCGGACGAACGAAAAGCAGTTTAAGGAACTTGCGTTTACGCCGGAAACCCCCGAAAGCGAGGTTATCGCGGCCATTGTCGCAAATCCCGGCCTCTTAAACCGTCCGATAGTCGTCGTTGGCGAAAAAGCGGTGATCGCAAGACCGATAGAACGGGCTCTCGATCTAATACAGAATTAGCCACAGAGAACCAGAGAGCAAAAAGGAAAATCGATCAAATAGGGCTTCATCCGGGCCTTTACGAATCTCTGCTCTGTGACCTCTGTGTACTCTGTGGCAAAATATTCTTATGAGTTACACAAACGGAAACGGGAACGGACACTATCCCAAACCTAAGAATGTCCTCGGCGGCGAATTGAAAATCTGCTGCACAGATCCGATGACTGGTTTTTATCGTGACGGTTATTGCCGCACGGGGGCTGATGACACTGGCCGCCACACGGTCTGTATCTTGGCGACCGACGAGTTTCTGGCTTATTCAAAGGCGGTTGGCAATGACCTTTCGACGCCGATGCCCCAGTATGCTTTTCCTGGTGTAAAGGACGGCGACAAATGGTGTCTGTGTATGCTTCGCTGGCGTCAGGCGTTAGACGACGGTATGGCTCCGCAGCTCGTCCTCGAATCGACCCATGAAGCCGCATTGACCGTCGTCAGTCTCGAAGATCTCAAAAAACATGCCGTCGATGTCGATAAGGACTAATTCACAATTTTGACCGAAGATCAGGAACAATATACTTTCGATTTTCATGAGGTGAGCGCACAGATCGTTCGCGGCTCGACGGATGAACTGAAGATCAAGATCGGTGATTTTGCCGGGCCCCTGGATCTGCTCTTATTTCTCATCCGACAGGAACAGGCTAATATTTTTGACATCCCCGTAGCCCGTATCACCGAAAAATATCTCGAATACATAAGGCTAATGAAGCGGCTCGATATCTCGATTGCGGCCGATTTTCTCGTGATGGCCGCAACGCTGATCGAGATAAAATCGAAGATGCTGCTGCCGCGTGATCAGACAGTTGGCGAGGACGAAGAGATCGACGATCCGCGTCAGGAGCTGGTCGACCGGCTGCTCGAATACGAGAAATTCAAGACCGCCGCTGGGATGCTCTATGAGCGTTCGACCATCGAGCAGGCCGTTTTTACACGCGGGGCTATCGAATCGGATGAAACAAACGCAGAGGTTGACGCTTCCGTTTTTGATCTGTTGACCATTTTTCAAAAGATTGCCGCCCGCCACATCGACGAGATAAAAATGGAGATCGAACGCGAAGAGGTCTCGCTCTCAGATATGATAAAGAGCCTGAAGCAGCGAATATTCGACACCGGCGAGATTAGCATATCTAAATTTTTTGAGGAAATGAGGACGCGACGTGAGCTAGTCACGGCCTTTATCGCCGTACTCGAGATCGTCCGCACCGAGGGCATTAAACTGCTGCAAAACAAGACATTTGGCGATATTATTTTGAGGAAAGTTTGAACCGCAGTGACGCGAAGCCACAGAGGTAGTATAAGATTTGCTTCTCCGCGTCTCAGCGTCTCTGCGGTAAAATTTACACTATGGATTTGGAAGTTGAGCAAAAACAAACACGAACAGCGGCTGAGATTGTCGCTCTAGTCGAAGCTCTTATATTTGTCGCCGACGAGCCAATCACGACGAAGTTGCTCGCCGAGGTTTTGGAAGAAGAACGAGAGAGCGTCGAGGCGGCGGTCGAGGAATTGGCTCGTGAATATGAATCGCGTGAGAGTGGCCTGCAAATACGCGAGATAGCCGGCGGCTGGCAACTAGCTACGCGGACCGAATTTCATGAAGAAGTTCGGCGATTCCTAAAGACTCGTCCGTCGGCAAAACTCTCGCTCGCTTCGCTCGAAACGCTATCGGTCATCGCATACAAACAGCCGGTCACCGTGCCCGAAATTCTCGATATTCGTGGCGTCCAATCGGCATCGGCCATCAAAACCCTTCTTGATAAACGGCTTATTGTCGCCAAAGGCCGCAAGGAAACTGTCGGCCGCCCGATGCAATACGGCACGTCAAGGGATTTTCTTATTCAATTCGGCCTGAAAGACTTGTCTGAACTTCCGTCGATCGAAGACTTCGAAGATTTAACACAGGGACTTTAACGCGAAGTCGCAAGGGTGCAAAGACGCAAAGTTTGCTTTTGTTTTTCTTTGCGTCTTAGCGTCTTAGCGTCTTGGCGCCTTTGCGTTAAGATAAATCTATGCAAGAAAGACTGCAAAAACTAATCGCACAGGCCGGGATCGCTTCGCGGCGAGCCGCTGAAGGTCTTATCACTGCGGGCGAAGTGACCGTTAACGGCAAAATCGTTATCCAACTCGGCACCAAAGCTGACCCCGAGAAAGACCACATAAAAGTTCGCGGCAAGCTGATAAATACAAAACTGCAAAATCGTTCAAATGTTTACATCTTGCTCAACAAGCCAAAGGGTTATCTGTCGAGCGCGACCGATCCGGAGGGGAGAAAACTTGTCACCGATCTTGTAAAGGGTCGTGGGCGTCTGCATCCCGTCGGACGACTCGATTACAATACCGAGGGTCTGATTATTCTCACAAACGACGGCGATTTTACAAATTTTGTCGCTTCGTCACGGACGATACCAAAGGTTTACGAGGTAAAGGTTAAGGGATTGCCGACGGCGGTCGCGATCAATAAATTACGGCGCGGTGTTGTGTTAGAAGATGGGTTTAAAACTGCCCCCGCCGACATAAAGGAGCTAAAATCTACCGACAAAAACGGCTGGTACGAGGTCACGCTTCACGAGGGACACAACCAACAGATCCGCAAGATGTTCGACACTATCGGGCATTCCGTCGTAAAGCTAAAACGTGTCGCGATAGGCCCGATCGCCGATAAATACTTAGCTGTTGGAGCAAATCGGCCGCTGACGAAAGAAGATATCGATCTGTTTCGCCCTCCGTTGCAGAAGCCCGCACGTTAGTTGCGACGTTCTCGCAACACTGGCAAGTCTTTTGTGCCAGAACTAAGACGTAATATCCAACGTGAGTGATGGTATCCTATTCGGCGTGCGAGTTACGCCTTGTTTCACGCAGGCCTCAGCAAAGGACTCGATGCTCGACCATTAGGCAAAGATCCTGGACTACCTTTATGTCTGCTTCAGCGAGTCTTTCGGCGACCTCGTCATTGCGAATCCCAAGCTGAAACCAGACGGCCTTTGGCTTTTTGGCTAGAATTTCGAGAGTGTGTTTCGGGATGTCTTCCGAACGGCGAAAAACGTTTAGCAGATCGATCTCGACGGGAACTTGGTTCAAATCACGATAGACAGTTTTTCCTATTATCTCCGTTACATCCGGGTAATAAACCGGCAGGGGAATAATGTCGTATCCGTGATCGGCCATGTATTTTGGGACGTAATAAGCAGGTTGATTCGCATACGATTCGGGCTTGATACCAAGGACCCCTATCGTTTTAGTGTTTTGCAGCAATTCACGTATCTGGTCGTCGGTTGTCAGCAGATTTTCACTCCAATCCATAGTCTTGATTTTGTTACACCATCCGGCTAACCGCAAGCCTCGAAATTTTTAAGACTAAAATTTGCCTACGAATAAAAAGTTATGTCATTATAATGTTTTGTTATATTATTAAATCTATGAATTTCGAACTATCCGAGGAGCAGCGGCAGATAAAATACAGCATCCGCGAATTTGCCGAGAGCGAGATCAAACCGCATGTTATGGAATGGGACGAGTCGCAGCATTTTCCCG